>JACKIM010000001.1:0-600000 GCA_020638465.1 Geminicoccaceae bacterium | reverse complement strand
CGATCAGCGCATCGGCAAGCGAACGCTCCTCGGGCGCGAATCCGACAAAGACATCGAGATTGATGACGTCGTTGTCACAGATACGGTTCATGGGCCCGGCGCCTGACGTTCTGGTTGAAAAAACGGTAGGTTTACTGGCCATCGCACCCACATGTTCAATATGATGAATACGACAAGACCAGATCTTTTAAGCGAAATTTAGGCGATATGCTGCAATTTTTTTATCGGTTTCGCCCAATTTCACCGCGTTGATGGGCAACCGGACGATTCAATCGCAAGGTTTCCAAAATTTTGTGTGGCCTCGAAACCACAATCAAAATTAACTTGATGAAGACAAAAAATGAATTTATTCTACCATTAGTTGAATCATGTCGGTGAGGTTGTCATGTGGGTTCGCCGTTCGTCCGGCGTTGGCGCCATACTCGTGCTCCTGAGCGCCTGTTCGACCAACATGATGCCCATGTTTGGCCAGGGCAGTCAGCAACAGCCCATGACCTATGACATGTATGGGCAGCCGCCGGCACCCGTCCGGCGCATGTCGATTGCCGACCCTCCCGCGCCGGTCATGCAGCCGCCCGCGGCGTCCTATCAGTCGGATCGCATCTTTGCCTCGGCCGACCGGATCGATGTCGGACCCGATCCCTATCGCTATTCGGCCGGTGGCCAGGAGCCGGGGAAACGTTCCGAGCCGATGCAGCTCACCGGACTCGACAGCCATGGCGTACCGCCGAAGCACGAGGCGCCGTCGTCGCATGGTGCATCGAAAGGGGGCGGCGGCGGCCACTGGAGCTACTCCGGGCCGGACGGACCCGAACACTGGGGCGACCTTTCCCCGGACTACAAGGCATGTGCCACCGGCAAGGCGCAATCGCCGATCGATCTCGCTTCGGCCCGACGCGGTGTGCATGAAGACCTGCAGTTCCACTACGGCCGGGTGCCGCTGCAGATCCGAAACAATGGCCATACCCTGCAGATCGACTATGCGCCCGGAAGCTGGCTCGATATCGAGGGCATGCGCTACGAGCTCCTCCAGTTCCATATCCATGCACCGAGCGAGCATGTCGTCGACGGCAGGAGTGCGCCCATGGAAGTCCATCTGGTTCACCAGAACCGCCATGGGCAACTGGCCGTCGTCGGCGTGATGATCGATGCCGGGCCGATGAATCCGGTCCTGGCCGCCATGGAGGCGTACAAGCCGCCGGAGGGGCCGCCGGCGGTGGTGCCGGGCGTCTTCGTCAATGCCGCCGACCTGCTGCCGCCGCGGCACGACTATTTCCGCTACACGGGCTCGCTGACCACACCGCCCTGCTCGGAAGGTGTCGCCTGGCATGTGCTCGACCAGCCGATGACCACCTCGCTCGACAATCTGCGCGACCTCGCGGCAGCGATGCCGCCGCACAATGCGAGACCGGCACAGGCACTCAACGGACGCCGCGTCACCCTCGACTGAGCAGCCGGCGGGACTTACATGTCCTGCAGGAACGGATTGCCGACGCGCTCGGCTCCGATGGTGGAGCCGGGTCCATGGCCGCAAATGAACGCCATGGCGTCGCCCAGCGGCAGGATCTTGTCGCGGATCGCGTCGAGCAGCGCCTGATGATCGCCGTAGGGGAAGTCGGTGCGGCCAATGGATCCCTGGAACAGCACGTCACCCATGAAGGCGAAATTCATCCGCCGGTTGGCATAGACCAGGTGGCCCGGCGAGTGCCCGGGACAGTGGAGGATCTCGAAACTCTCGCCCAGCAGGACCAGTTCCCCGCCTTCCTTCAGGAAGCGGTCGGGTTCGCAATCGCGTGCTCCGGCAATGCCATATTGCCGTCCCTGCAGGGCGAGTCCTTCCAGCAGGAAGCGATCCTCCTCGCCGGGACCGAGGATCGGCGCTTCGCCGCCCAGCGCTTCCTTCAGTTCCATGGCTCCGCCCGCATGGTCGATGTGCCCGTGGGTCAGGAGGATGGTCGAGACCGTCACGCCGGTCCGGTCGAGGACGTTCCGGATCCGGTCGACATCGCCACCGGGATCGACGATGATGCCTTCTTTCGTGGCTTCGTCGAACAGCAGCGAACAGTTCTGCTGCAAGGGCGTGACCGGAATGATCGCTGCCTTGAGATTCGGTCCGCCGGTAGTCGAGGTCATGATCGGCCCTTTCCGCCACTGATCAGGTCAGAGGCTTCTATGGCGACTCAGCCAGCCTGACGCAACCGCGGCCCTCCGGTCACTCGCCGCCGCAGCCGCTGCCGCAGCCATCGTCATCGGAACCGAAGAAACCGGCGCCGGCGCCGCAACCGCCCGAACCGTCGCCGCTCCGGCCGACGACCGCCTGCCAGAGCAGCCGCAGTCCGGCAGCGCCCAATGCGATGATGAGCATGGTTTTCGTCGACAGCCAGCTTTCTCCCGACTCGCTGATATTCTCCGCATGGACGGTACTTATCGTCGCCATGACGCCGAACAGTCCCAGTCCGATGCCGGCGGCCAGTGCGCGGCCGGGGCGGGGGATCAGCCAGTAGCGCGAGCGGTGCACCTGGACGAGGTCGCCACCATGGCGGAAACGGTCTTCGGGCAGGGGCCAGAGGGCCCGCGGCGGTTCTTCCTCGAAAGCCCTCTCGTAGCTGGCGAGCGTGCGCTTGTACTGTTCGTCGAAACGACGTTTCTCGTTGTCGCCGCCCCGGGTCGGTTCATGATGCAGCGGCCGCCCGAGGATCGCTGCGCACATCTCCTCCCAGTAGTTTCGCGAATAGGTGAGATGCAGGTGCCATGCCTGATCGACGTCCTGGGAAGGCGTGACCGGATGCGGTGCGCGCATGGCCAGATAGATGAACCTCTTGTACTCGCCGATGACGGCCTTCGCATGGTTCTGCGACCAGTTGTTCTCGTGTGCGAGCCGGCGGATGAAACTCAGCGGCCGGTCGTCCACCTCCAGCGGCATCGCGTCGAGCGCTTGCCACAGGGGATCGTTCCAGGCGGGTTCCAGGCGCAACACGGCGATCTCCGGTCATCTTGGATCGGGCCGATGGTAGCAATCCACGGTAAATTTTTGATAAACTTCCAGGCTCGTCGCGTGGCAGTTCCCGGCAGCCGGTTGACCTTGAACCCGGTCGCGCCGCAGGAAGGAGGGGGCCGGGGGCGGAAGCTCCTGTCCCGGGCTGGATATTTGCCATCTGGAGATTGCCGCATGGCGCTCGATCGTGTCGACTATGTCATCATCGGCTCCGGCAGTGCCGGCTCCGCCCTGGCCTGCCGGCTGTCCGAGGACGGGAAAAACAGTGTTCTCGTTGTGGAATATGGCGGCAGCGATGCAGGGCCGTTCGTGCA
The DNA here is from genome assembly GCA_020638465.1 of Geminicoccaceae bacterium. NCBI lineage: Bacteria > Pseudomonadati > Pseudomonadota > Alphaproteobacteria > Geminicoccales > Geminicoccaceae > Geminicoccaceae bacterium. The sequence goes on along the minus strand of JACKIM010000001.1, from coordinate 596,691 downwards.
GATGCCCGCCGCGCTCTCCTATCCCATGGGCATGTCCACCTATGACTGGGGATATCGGTCGGACCCCGAGCCGCATCTGGGCGGGCGACGGTTGCAGTGTCCGCGCGGCAAGGTCATCGGCGGTTCGTCCTCGATCAACGGCATGGTCTATGTGCGCGGCCATGCCATGGACTTCGACGGCTGGGAGGCGATGGGCGCGCAGGGCTGGGGCTTCCGCCATGTGCTGCCCTACTTCCGCCGGATGGAGACCAGTCATGGCGGCGAGGAGGGGTGGCGGGGCACGGACGGCCCGTTGCACGTCCGGCGCGGGCAGCGGGCGAACCCGCTCTATCAGGCGTTCGTCGATGCCGGTCGCGATGCCGGCTATCAATTGACCGGCGACTACAACGGTTCGAAGCAGGAAGGCTTCGGGGCCATGGAGATGACGGTTCATGGCGGGCGCCGCTGGTCCACGGCCAACGCCTATCTGCGTCCGGCGCTCGAACGTCCCCGCGTCGCGTTGATGAGCCGCACCCTGTGTCGTCGCATCCTGTTCGAGGGCAGGCGGGCCGTCGGTGTCGAGCTCGTGCAGGGAACGATACCGAAGACGGTCCGGGTGAACCGCGAGGTGGTGGTGGCGGCAGGCTCGATCAATTCACCCAAGCTGCTGATGCTCTCCGGCATCGGCGACGCAGCGCACCTGCGCGAACACGGCATCGAGGTGGTCGCCGACCGGCCGGGCGTGGGGCAGAATCTGCAGGACCATCTCGAACTCTACATCCAGATGGCCTGTACACGCCCGATCACCCTCTACAGCGAACTCAACCCCTTGTCGAAAGCGCTCATCGGCCTTCGCTGGCTGGCGCTGAAAAGCGGGCACGGAGCGACCAATCACTTCGAGAGCTGCGCGTTCATCCGCTCGAAAGCCGGGGTGGCCTGGCCGGATATCCAGTACCATTTCCTGCCGGCGGCGATCCGCTACGACGGGACCGCACCGGCGGAGGGGCACGGATTTCAGGCGCATGTGGGGCCGATGCGAAGCAACAGTCGCGGTCGTGTGAAGCTGCGATCCGGCGATCCCGCTGATCCACCTTCGATTCTGTTCAACTACATGTCGACAGTCGAGGATTGGCAGGATTTTCGTACTTGTATCCATCTCACTCGGGAGATTTTCGCCCAGAAGTCATTCGAGCCCTTCCGCGGCCACGAGATCCAGCCCGGCGAGGCGGTGCAGTCGGACGATGAACTCGACGCGTTCATCCGGGAGCATGTCGAAAGTGCGTACCATCCCTGTGGAACCTGCCGCATGGGTGACGCCGGCGACGCGCTGGCCGTAGTCGACCCGCAATGTCGGGTGATCGGTGTGGAAGGTCTTCGATTGGCGGACAGCTCCATCTTCCCGCGTATCACCAACGGCAATCTCAATGGCCCGTCGATCATGACTGGCGAGAAGGCGGCCGATCATATCCTTGGCAAGGATCCCCTTCCGGCAGCCAATGACGAACCGTGGATTCACCCCAACTGGCAAAATTCTCAACGTTGAAAAAGAAAACGGGCCGGGAAATGCCCCGGCCCGTCCAGCTCCGTATTCCGCTGCCTGTACTACAGGAATACCGTTGTGATTTGCGGCACGCACAGGATGATCATGAGGATCAGGATCTGCATGCCGATGAACGGCAGGAAGCCCTTGAAGATGTCGGGCAGGGTGATCTGCGGCGGCGCCACCGACTTGAGATAGAACGCCGCCGGGCCGAAGGGAGGCGACAGGAAGCTCACCTGCATGTTGACGCAGAAGAGGATGCCGAACCACACTCGCACGAAGCTCTCGCTGGCGAGGCCGCCGGTCAGTCCGAGCTCGTTGATCGGGAGCTTGAGCACGATCGGCAGGAACACCGGCATGACCAGCAGCACGATGCCCGTCCAGTCCATGAAGGCCCCGAGGAAAAGGAAGACCGTCATCATCACGAGCAGGACGCCCATCGTCGGCAGGTCGTAGCCGATGATGAGATTGGCCACGTAGGTCGGACCGCCGGCAATGGTGTAGGCGCCGGCGAGGGCCGTGGCACCGAATGTCACCCAGATGATGGTGCCGACGGACTTGAAGGTCCGCATCGACGCCTCGCGCAGAAGGTTGAAGCTGAACTCGCCGCGCAGGACGATCAGTGCCAGCACCGCGATCGAGCCGATGCCGGCCGCCTCGGTAATGCCCGTGATGCCGCCGTAGATCGAGCCCAGGACGACGAACACGATGAGCAGCGGCGCGACCAGACCCTTGCCCATCTCCCATGCGTCCAGCGTCGTGCGAAGGCCGATGCCGGCAAGGATCACCAGCGCGGAGACTATGACGATGCCACCATAGAGGTAGAGTGTCTGCTGGTCGACCAGCACGCTCTCGTCGGTGATGGTGCCGAAATTGTGCAGGAAGAACCAGCGAAGGCAGATCACCGCCGCACCGCCGCCAAGGACCAGAGCGATCAGTGCGATGCCATAGCGGGCCTTCAGCGCACCGGTCATGTCGGAGTCGCTGGGCTCGGGCAGCGGGGCTTCTTCCGGCCGCAGCCGGGTGCGGATGAGAATGTAGATGATGTAGCAGGCTGCCAGCATGAAGCCTGGCAGGAACGCCGCCTGAAACAACGCGTTGATCGAGGTTTCGGTGATCAGGCCATAGAAGATCAGCACGATCGAGGGAGGAATCATGGTGCCGAGTGAACCCGAGGCGCAGATCGTGCCGATGGCCAGGTTCTGGTTGTAGCCGAGGCGCAGCATCTGGGGCAGGGCGATGAGCCCGAGCAGCACGACCTCGCCGCCGATGATGCCCGACATCGCGGCCATGACGATGGCCATCACGGCCGTGACCACGGCAATGCCGCCACGGGTGCGCGACATCCACATGTTGAGCGAGGTGTACATGTCGCGCGCGATTCCCGAGCGCTCCAGCAACGTCGCCATGAAGATGAACAGCGGAACCGACACCAGCACGTAGTCGGTGGTGATGCCGTAGAGCCGCTGGGCCAGGATGTTGAGCGGCCCGGTGCCGAAATTGCTGAACAGCAGGTCCGGTCCGAACTTGAGGACCATGACGACGACGGCAAGGAAGCCGGAGGCGAAGCCGAGGGGCATGCCGATCGCCAGCAGGAACAGCATGCCGCAGAGCAGGATGGCCGAGATGGTTCCGATATCGAGCATTGCTTATTTCCCCTCGCCGACGCGTCGAAGGGCGGCGATCTCGTCGGCACTCAGTTCGATATCGTCTGCTGGATCGTGGCTTTCCGGGTCCTTGTGCCAGTCGTGGATCAGATTGGAGATCGACTGGAGGGCGAGCAGGAACAGGGTGATGAGGATCAGCGGCTTGATGGTCGCCGGGATCGGCGGATCGAAGGCCGTTCCGAAGGTCTCCCAGCGCATGAACTTGTCCCGGGCCTCGCCGAAACCTCCCCAGATGACCGCGAAGGCGAAGACGCAGACGCAGAACACCGAGAGCACGTCGAACAGCTTGCGCATCCAGCGCGGTGCCAGGTCATAGAGGATGAAGATGCGGATGTGACTGCGCTGCTGCAGGGCATAGAGCCCGGCCGTCAGGTAGATTCCGCCGGCCACCCACAACGACATCTCGTTCACCCAGAGGGTGGGCGCCTGAAAGATGTAGCGCATCACCACTTCGTAGAAGATGATCGCGACGATGAAGGCTGTCGCCCACATGGCGATGCGGCTGAAACTCCAGGTGATCAGGTCGACCCACCCGGTACGTTCATGTTCGACCATGCGCCAATCCTCCCCTTTGTTATCGGTGGCCCTTGACGGCAGGAGCGATTCGACAACTGTCGAATCGCTCCTTGTGTCAGATTATTCCTTCACGAGACCAAGCTGCTTCATGTAGGCAATGTGGCTTGCCAGCAGGGCCTTGGCGGCATCTGTGGTGGCGAAGTCCGTCCATGCAGCCTGCGCGGCTTCGCGGAACTTCTGCCGCTCCTCGGTCGACCAGTTGTCGAGCGCCACACCCTGGGCGGTCAGCTTTTCGGCAGCCTCGGCGTTCTTCTTGTCGAACGTCAGGGCGGTGCGAAGTGCCAGGGATTCCATGGCCACCTTCATGATGCGGCGATGGCTCTCGGGCATGGCGTCCCACTTGGCCTTGTTGCAGGCAAGGTGGTCGGCGGGCATCGAGTGGAAGCCGGGATAGGTGGCATTATTGACGAGGTCGTAGAGGCCCAGCCCCATGTTGTTGGCGAGGCCGGAAGCATCCGCGCCGTCGATGATGCCCGACTCGAGTGCCGTGAACACCTCGGTGAAGTCCATCACGACCGGCTTCGCGCCGAGGTTCTCGAAGATCTTGGTCTCCATGCCGGGGGGCGAACGGAACTTCCAGTTCTTCAGGTCTTCGACGGTGTGCAGCGGCTTGGCCGAGGCGAGGCTTTCCTGGCCATAGATCCACCAGCCGACCAGTTCCATGCCGAAGCGGTTGTACAGTTCCTCGGCCGCTTCGAGACCGCCGCCGTAGTACAGCCACGACAGCTGCTGGTAGGGGGTGTCGTAGCCGCCCATGATATCGCCGACGAACTGGAAGGCCGGGTCCTTGCCGGTCTGGTAGGCACCGCCGGTCATGTCGCAGTCGAGGATGCCGGTGGCGGCGGCGTCGAAGGTCTCCACCGTCTTCACCACGGACGACGAGTAGAACATCTCGATCTGGATCTCGCCGTTCGACATGGTCTGCACGTTGTCGACGTATTCGGCCGCCAGCTTGCCCGATGGGGTCTCGGGCGCATAATGCGACTGGATGCGCAGGGTCGTGGTCTCGGCGAGCGCGCCGGTGGCGAACAGGACGGCCAGCGCCGTGCCTGCAAGTGCTGATGTAAAGGTTTTCATGGCCATGCCATTCCTCTCCTGATGGTTCCAGCTTGTTGCGTGTGGGCCAGCCACCCGCATCGCCCGATGGCTTGTCGGGACCTGCGAGGAGGGATGGCCATGAGCGCGCGTTTTGTAAACCACATATTGCGCGTGAAATGCTCCGATGATGCCTTGGCATTACTAAAATAGGTAATTTCCCGATGTTGGGATAATGATGTTCCGACGTCACGGACGGGCAGGCCGGGGCAGGCAGCGCGAAGACCGTTCATCGCGCGTTCCCATTCCCCGTGTTTCCACTGTCATTGTCACAGGTTCATCTGGTAGCTGGCCTGCACCCAGCGGAAGTCTTCGGCCATCTTGTCGATATAACCCACTGCCGGGAACGGCATGTGATAGCCGGTCACCGGAATGTTGTCGGATGCGGCCATCTCGAACAGCGTCCTGCGCGTCGCTGCCGCGGCCTCCTTGTCCATGTCGAACTGTACCTCCCATTCGGGACGCTGCACTGACATGACATAGTGATTGGCCGTGTCGGCCCACAGGAGGAGCCGGCGCCCCTCGCTTTCGAGGTGGTAGGCCATGTGCCCGGGCGTATGGCCGCCGGCATCGATGGCGGTGATCCCCGAAGCGACGCTGTCGCCGTCGGCAATGAAGGTGGTCTTTTCGGCCAGCGGCATGACATTGCGGCGCACGAGCTGGGCATTGTCCCGGGTGGCCTCGTCGGCCAGCCGGTCACCGTTCGACCAGAAATCGTACTCGGCGGCGGCAGTGACGTAGCGCGCCCTGGCAAAGGCGGGCTGCTCGCCATCCATGAGCCCGCCGATATGGTCGGGGTGCATGTGGGTGATGACCACCGTGTCGACCTGGTCCGCGCCGTAGCCCGCCAGGGCCATCGCGTCGTGGAGATTGCCGGCGTCGGGCCGGCCGGCGGCACCATTGCCGGTGTCGAACAGGATGATCTGGCTGCCGGTATTGACGATCACCGGGGTGAAGGCGATCTCCATGCGGTCCGCGGGCAGGTGGTTCTCGGCGGCGAACGAGGCCACCGTCTCGGCCGTCTGGTCGGCGCCGAAGATCGGGAACGGTCCGCCGAGCCGGATCGCGCCGTCGAGAAGCGTCGTCACCTCGAAATCGCCGAGCCGGAAGCGGTAGACCGTCGGCCGTGACGGACCGAGGAGCGGTGCCGATGCGCGGGCGACGCCGGACGGCAGCGCCGACAGGGCCGCGGACGTGGTGGCGGTGGCCGCGGTTGCAGCCGTTCCGGCCAGGACCTTGCGTCGGGTAATCATGACATCCTGCCTTTCCGGGTTGATATTCCTGCCTGTAGTCGAGAATCAATGACTTCGCCGACAAGGTCGAGGCCAGCGTTGCCGGCGCAATCGCCGGATATGAACATGTCCGGTCGAAGCGGGTCAAGGCTTCGGCATCAGCACCCCGGCCGGCAGTTGCCGCTCGACGAAGACCGCCACGCCCGCCTCGTCATTGCCGAAGCGGACCACCGCCGAATGCACGCCCATCACCACCATCGTGCCGTTGCGCCTGGCCAGCAGCGGCGAACCGGAATCGCCCATGGTCGCGTCGCAGTCATGAAGCAGCAGCCGGCCATGTTCCATCGAGCCGAGCGCCCGGCAATGATCGACGATCGCGGGCAGGTAGGGGCGATCGCGGCTGTAACCGATCCGCGTCAGGTCGGTGTTTTCGCGAAGCTCCGCGCGGGCGCTGGGGCCGGCCAACTGGAGCGGATGGATGCCGGCACCGTCTTCGAGGTTGAGGTCGAGCCTGACCACCGCCCAGTCATCGACCGGATCGGCCGGCCTGCCGTCATCGGTCATCTCGATGGTGTCCGACAGGCGGAAGCTCGTCCCCTGGGCATGGCCGAGATACTGTCCCCGCCGGTATCCGGGTACGAAATGGATGGCCTCCGGCGGCAGCCACCGCTTGCGCTGTGCATCCCAGAGGCAGTGCGCCGCGGTGAGCACCTCGCGGGGCGCGATCAGGACGGCCGTGCAGAAGCCGCCACCCTGGCGGTTGAGACGGCCCACCGCATTCCATGTCTTCTGCTCGTCCTCCTTGACCACCCGCCGGTCATCCTTGCCGAAAATGCCCGGCAGCGACGGAGCCGCGTGCAGGGTCGGAGCCAGCAGGAGTCCACAAGCGGCAAGGGCCGCGATTGCCGGTTTCATCACGAAGGAAATCCCTTCGAAGTTACGCAGGTCCCATGCTGCTAGCCCTTGTCGCGGCATTTGGCCAGAACAACAGTGGGTCCGTGCAGCTCAATTCCATCATTTCCACTGTAGAATCGACTCGCACGAAGGCGTCAGGGGATGCCGGAGAGCGATTTTCCGAATACCGGATGGGGTTTGCAGACCGGCAGCGGCCGCGTCGCCGACACGGGCCGCACGGGTGGCGGCGGCAGGTCGGGGAAATCGCCGGGCGGAAGCGCACGGATGAGGCGCAACTCGTCCGGCGCGAAGATGGCGAACGCTCCCGCCTGCGGGGTCGTCATCATCGCGTCGAGGATATGCTCGTGGAGACTTTTCAACAGGCGGGACCGTCCCCTTGCGCGGAGCCTTTCCTCCTCGCTGCGGGATTTCCTCGCCCTTGCGGGTTTCGCCGCCCCGGGAGTGTCCTCCGTGAGCGACCATGGCACCGGGCAGACATCCGGCACATCGATCCCTCTGGCCACCGACTTCAGCAGCGAGGTGATGACATTCCCCATTCCCCTGCGTCCGGCACGATCCAGCCATGCCCTTTCGGCACCATCCGCCGATGCGACGGATTGCGCTAGGGAGTTGTCCTGCAACTGGCGGAACCAGTCGCGGGAGTGGAACAGCAGCAGGCGGTGGAGGATCGCCCGAAGGCCATGTCCGCCATGTGGGGATAGTCCCGCCCGCATCGCCGACAGGACACCCGCCACATGCGGCAGATGTTCCAGCCCGTCGACCTCCGCCACATCGAGCCGGACCGCCGGCCCCGACAGCACGCCGCGCCGCCCGGTCGCCACCAGCCAGCACACCTTCAGGAAGCGAGGCGCGCCCCAGCGAAAGACCCGGCCGGCGAGTTTGCGCGGCAATATGGGGGGTGTGGTGGGGGTGTGGGACATGGGGGGAGGTTATGATGGAAAGACAGCACAAGAGTCAAGGAATAAAAACTTATTTTCGCAATCTTGTACCCCTCTCCGCGCTTGCAGTTCCGGAATTTGCCGGCCATGCCGGAACTGGCCTTCAGCAGTCAGCATATTTACGTTTCGACCCACTTCTGGAAATTTGTCCGCCGGAAGCCCCGCGTCTTGCCGAACGGGCGATGGCCATGGAGCGGGACGTATCGCCGGTGGCAGAAGGTCTGGAATGATGAAATATCCCGATGTGAGAGAGGACAACCCAGGTGACGCATGATCCCCGTTCCCTCGTGCGGCGGCAGGCGGTGCCGGTCTCGGTGTCGCGGCCGGTGGTCACGCCGATCTGGCCGTCGGTGGTCTACCGTTCCACCGATGCCGACGAACTGGACGCGCAATATGAAGGGCGCGAACAGGGCTTCACCTATGCCCGCGAGGGGCATCCCAATGCCGCCATGCTGGCGGAGAAGATCGACTGGCTGGAGGGAGCAAGGGGCGGGGTCATCACCGGATCGGGGATGGCGGCGGTATCCGCGCTGTTCCTGGGCCTGCTGGAGGCGGGCGACCATGTCGTCGCCGGCGACCAGCTCTACGGTCGTTCCCAGCGGCTGCTGACCCGGGACCTGCCGCGCATGGGCTTCGCGGCGACGCTGGCCGATGCGACGCGGCCCGGGCAGGTGGAGGCGGCGATCCGGCCGGAGACGAGACTGCTGCTGGTGGAACTGGTGTCCAACCCGACGCTGCGGATCGCCGATATCGAGGGGCTGGCGCGGATCGCCGAGCGATACGGGCTGGTGCTGGCGGTGGACAACACCTTCACCACGCCATTGGCCTTTCGCCCGCTGGAGCATGGTGCCCATGTGGTCATTCATTCGGTGACCAAGCTGCTGGCCGGGCATGCCGATGTCACGCTGGGCTATATCGTCGGGGACAACGAGCAGAGGAACACCGCCTTTCGCGACGCGGCGGTGACCTGGGGGCTGACCGGCAGCCCGTTCGACTGCTGGCTGGCCGAACGGGGATTGTACAGTTTCGAGCTGCGATTCGAGCGGGCACTGGCCAATGCGAAGCGGCTGGCAGAATTCCTTTCCACGCAGGACGGCGTGGAAAGCGTGCTCTATCCCGGGCTGGAGAGCCATCCCGACCATGCCCGTGCGGTGGCGTTGCTGGGCGGCAATGCCGGGCATTTCGGCAACATGGTGAGCTTCACGCTGGCGGGTGGCCGGGCGGCGGTCAACGCCTTCCTGCGCCGGGCCGAGCATATCGCCTTCGCGCCGACGCTGGGCGACATCGGCACGACGCTGAGCCATCCGGCGAGTTCGTCGCACCGGGTGCTGACGCCGGAAGGGCGCGAGGCGCTCGGCATCGGCGAGGGCTTCATCCGGGTGTCGGTGGGAGTCGAGAACATCGACCAGCTCACGACCGAGTTCGCAGCCGCGATCGAGGCGAGCCGGTCGGCCTGAGCAAGGCGGCGGCGGATCAGGGTGCGAGGCGCTCGATGGTCCAGCCGCCGCCGACCCGCTTGTAGGCGAGGCGGTCATGCAAGCGGGAAATTCGCCCCTGCCAGAATTCCATCATTTCGGGAACGACCCGGTAGCCGCCCCAATGCTCCGGTCGGGGAACATCGTCGGGATATTCCTTTTCCGTCCGGGCGAATTCATCCTCCAGCCACTTGCGGCCATCGATCACCCTGCTCTGCGGCGAGACCGTCGCCCCGATGCGGCTTCCATGCGGACGGCTGGAGAAATAGCTGTCGGATTCGTCCGTGTCGACCCGCTCGACCCGGCCCTCGATGCGCACCTGGCGATGCAGCCGGTCCCACCAGAACAGCAGGGCGGCGCGGGCATTGTCGGCGAGCTCGCGGCCCTTGCGGCTGTCGTAATTGGTGAAGAAGGTGAAGCCGTGCTCGTCGAAGCCCTTCATCAGCACCATGCGCGAGGAAAGGCTGCCGGTGCTGGTGCAGGTGGAAAGACTCATGGCATTGGGTTCCATCAGTTCGCCCTTGCGGGCATCCTCGAACCATGCCGCGAATTGACGGATGGGGTCGGGATCGACCATGTCTTCGAGCAGTTTGTCGCGATCGTAGTTCTGGCGCATTTCGCTGGGGTCGAGCAGCATGACAGGATCTCCGTTGCAGCTTGCCCCACGATCGCCGAATGAGGACGACATGCAAGAGCCAATCGCGGTTGCCTGCGGGTGACGCGGATCCCGAGGTGCCGATGAGCGAAGCTGTTCTTTCCATCCAGTCGCATGTGGCCTTCGGCCATGTCGGCAATTCGGCTGCGGTGTTCGCATTGCAGCGGCTCGGCTTCGAGGTCTGGCCGGTGCATACCGTCACGCTCAGCAACCACAAGGGATATGGCCGCTGGCGAGGCATCGAACTGTCGCCCGCCGACGTCAGCGGCATCATCGACGGCATGGCCGATGTCGGGGCGTTCGCGGATTGCCGCGCGCTGCTGAGCGGCTATCTCGGCGATCCGGGCATGGGGCGTTCGGTGCTGCATGCGCTGGATCGCCTGCGCGGGCAGGTACCGCAGGCCCTCTATCTTTGCGATCCGGTGATGGGCGACAGTGATTGCGGGTTCTTCGTCGATGCGGCCATTCCCGCGTTCTTCCGCGACGAGGTCGTGCCGCGGGCCGACATTGTCACGCCCAACCGTTTCGAGCTCGGCGTGCTGACGGGACGGGAGCCGGAAGGTCTGGAAGACATGGTGGCCGCCGCGCACGAGGTGCGCCGGATGGGGCCGAAGGCCGTGGTCGTCACCAGTGTCGAGGTCGGGGAACGGCCGGGCAAGCTGGGTACGCTCGTGGTGGCGGCGGACGAGTGCCGGATCGTCTGGCAGGACAGGGTCCCGGTCGCGCTGAGCGGCACGGGCGACAGTTTCGCGGCGTTGTTCCTCGGGCATTTCCTGCGCTCCGGTTCGCTGTGCGAGGCGCTGGAACTGGCGGTGTCGGCGATGGTCGATCTGGTGCGGATCACCAGCGAGGCGGGGTCGGGGGAACTGCTGCTGGTCGAAGCACAGGACTTCCTGGTACGGCCGTCCGGGCGGTTGGCGGCACGACGGCCGGACTGACGGTCAATCCGCCGGCAGGCGGTCTGCGCGCAGTCTTTCGCCGATACGGCGGGCATGGTTGAGGATCTGCTGGCGGGTCACCCGCAGGCCGGTCAGCGCATACATGCTGGCGACGTCGAGCACGAAGGCATCGCGGATGGTCAGGTCGGTGCTGACGAGCCGGCCGGAGCCGAAGCCGTCGATGACCGCGCGGGCGAGATCGCCGGTGGGCAGCGGTACGCCGGAGCCGATGTTGACGACGCCGCCGGGTGGTGCGACGGCGATGGCGGCGATGATGTCGGCGGCCAGTTCAAGGGGGATGAAGTCGCGGGCGGTGAGGGGCGACATGTCGAAGCGGATTTCCCCCTCGCCCGCCAGCCGGTCGAGCATCATGCCGAAGAAGCTGCGGCGGCCGGGTTCCAGGGAAAACACGTTGGAAATGCGTAAAATGGTCAGGCGCGAGCCGAGGCGCTCCCGCAGGCGTTCTTCCATCGCCAGTTTCTGTCGACCGTAGAGATCTGTCGGCCGCAGAGGAGTTTCCTCGGTGATGGGCGAGCGGGCGTCGCCATAGACCTTGCGGCTGGAAAGCATGATGTAGTGGAGGTCGCGCTCCACTGCGATCCGTGCGGCGACATTCTCGATATCATTGTCGATGTCGTAGTCGGACGTTCCCAGCCTGGGGTCGCGCCCGGCGTGAACGAGAGTGCGCAGTGAAGAGGGAATGTCCATCCCGTCGCGGAGGGCGGCATGACTGCAGCCCGCCAGTCCGGTTGCCACCAGGGCCTGGCCGATCATCCCCTTCGAGCCGATGACGAGCGCAGTGACGTCATTCCTGACCATGCGCGTCAAGATAGCGTATCGCCGAAGTATTGCAACCTGAAGGACTGCATCAAGGATCAGGAGCCGTTCGAATCATCCAGTTCAAGGATTCGAATCCGGTTGCCATTGGCCGCCAATGCCAATCGGCCATGCTTGAGCGCCAGCGCCTTGTTGCCGAAGATCTCGCGCCGCCAGCCTTTCAGGGCACCGATGTCGGCATTGTCGTCCTGGGCAAGGGCCTCAAGGTCGGAGCTGGTGGCAATGAGGCGCTGGGCCACGTCGCTCTCCTCGGCGCACAGCTTGAGCAGCACCTTGAGCAGGTCGGTCAATGGCCCCACGCCGCGCGGCGTCGGTTCGGACACCGGGGGGGAGGGGAGCCGGTCCGCCGGCCTGGCCATGACCTCCTCCACGGCTGCGACGATTTCGGCGACACTCTCGCGGTCGAGATTGATGCGCGGCAGGTCACGTAGCTGTTCGGCACTCTTCGGGCGGTTGGCAGCCAGTTCCATGATGAGATCGTCGCGCAGGATGCGATTGCGCGGCACATTCCTTGTCTGTGCCTTGCGTTCGCGCCACTCGGCGATCGCCTGCACCAGTCCGATGAACCGGGGCTCGCGCGAGCGGAACTTCAAGCGCTTCCATGCGTCGGCAGGCGCCAGTTCGTAGAGCGACGGGTCAAGGAAGGCATCAAGCTCCTCCTCCACCCAGCCGGCCCGGCCATCCCGCTCGATGCGCTTGGCCAGCTTTTCGAAGATCAGTCTCAGATGGGTAACGTCGCCCAGCGCATAAGCCAGCTGCCTGGCACTCAGTGGCCGCTTGGACCAGTCGGTGAAGCGGGAGGTCTTGTCGAGGCGGGCGCCGGCGAGCTTGTTGACCAGCGTCTCGTAACCCACTTCCTCGCCGAAACCGCAGACCATGGCCGCCACCTGCGAATCGAAGATCGGTCGCGGCAGTTCGCGACCGCACAGGTGATAGAAGATTTCCATGTCCTGGCGGCAGGCGTGGAGGACCTTGATGACCGTCCGATCCAGGAGAAAATCGACCAGTGGGGAAAGGTCGATTCCCGGCACGAGCGGGTCTATGGCCACGGCTTCCTTCTCGCCGCCAAGCTGCACAAGGCACAGTTGCGGCCAATAGGTCCGGTCGCGCATGAATTCCGTGTCGACCGTGACAAAGGGCTCCTTGCGCAGCCGGTTGCAGACATCGGCCACGGACGGGCTGTCCTGGATGAGGGTCATGGGCGCCACCCCTCGCTGCGATGCTTGACACGAGCAGGGGCTTCGTGACCTTTACCGGCGGATTTCGACGGGATGTTCATCCGTTCCCTTGGACCTCTTCGAGCAGAGAAGCTTCCATGCACCGCTATCGAACACATCGCTGCGGCGAACTGCGTAAGGACGACGTTGGTTCGACGGCCCGACTCAGCGGCTGGGTACACCGAAAACGCGATCACGGCCAGTTGCTCTTTATCGACCTGCGGGATCACACCGGACTCACCCAGATCGTCTTCCAGCCCGAAAAGCCGTTCTTCGAGCAGGCGGAGCGGGCACGCAACGAGAGCGTCCTGACGATCACGGGGCATGTCGTGGCGCGTAGCGACGATACCGTCAATGCCGATCTTCCCACGGGCGAGATCGAGCTGGTTGCCGACGAGCTGATCATCGAGAGCGAGGCCGAAACGCTGCCGTTGCAGGTCAACTCCGAGCAGGATTACCCCGAGGAGACGCGGTTGAAGTACCGTTTCCTCGACCTGCGCCGCGACAAGATGCAACGGCAGATCCGCCTGCGGTCGGCGGTGACCTCCAGCATCCGCCGTCGCATGGTCGAGATCGGCTTCACCGAGATCCAGACCCCGATCCTGACGGCGTCCAGCCCCGAGGGCGCGCGCGACTATCTCGTCCCCTCGCGTGTCCATCCGGGTCGCTTCTACGCCCTGCCGCAGGCACCGCAGCAGTACAAGCAGCTGCTGATGATGTCGGGCTTCGACCGCTATTTCCAGATCGCTCCGTGCTTTCGCGACGAGGATGCACGGGCCGACCGCAGTCCCGGCGAATTCTACCAGCTTGATCTGGAAATGGCGTTCGTCACCCAGGACGACGTGTTCGCCGCGGTCGAGCCGGTGATGCATGGCCTGTTCGAGGAATTCTCCAGCTGGAGCGTACCCGGGCCATTTCCGCGGATCGCCTATCGCGACGCGATCAGCAAGTACGGGACCGACAAGCCCGACCTGCGCAATCCGATCGAGATGCAGGACGTTTCCGAGCCCTTCCGCGGGTCGGGCTTCAAGGTGTTCGCCGGCCTGCTGGACAGGGACGCGAAGAACCGGGTCTGGGCGATCCCGGCCCGTACCGGCGGCAGCCGCGCGTTCTGCGACCGCATGAATGGCTGGGCACAGGGGGAGGGGCAGCCGGGCCTCGGCTACATCTTCTGGCGCGATGGCGGCGAGGGGGCCGGTCCCGTTGCCAAGAATATCGGCGAGGAGCGAACGGCGGCCATCCGGGAACAACTCGGCCTGGGTGACGGTGACGCCGCGTTCTTCGTCGCGGGCGATCCGAGGAAGTTCTACAAGTTCGCGGGATCTGCCCGCGACCGGGTCGGGCGCGAACTCGACCTGTGCGAGAAGGACATCTTCCGGTTTTGCTGGATTGTCGACTTTCCCATGTACGAGTGGGACGAGGAGGCCAAGGCGGTCATTTTCTCGCACAACCCCTTCTCGATGCCGCAAGGGGGCATGGAGGCGCTCGCGCAGAAGGATCCGCTCGACATCCTCGCCTATCAGTACGACATCGTCTGCAACGGCGTGGAGCTGTCGTCAGGAGCCATCCGCAACCATCGCCCGGACATCATGAAGCGCGCCTTCGAGATCGCCGGCTACGATTTCGCGGTCGTCGAGGAGAAGTTCGGCGGCATGTACCGGGCGCTGCAGTTCGGTGCCCCGCCGCATGGCGGCATCGCCCCGGGGCTCGACCGCATCGTCATGCTGCTGGCGGACACGGAGAACATCCGCGAGGTGACGGCGTTCCCCATGAATCAGCAGGCACAGGAGCTGTTGCTGGGCGCCCCCTCGGCGGTAACCGAACACCAGCTCAAGGAACTGGGTATCCAGCTTTCGATCGCCACCCGAGAGCTGTTGCAGAAGAAGGCGGGCGGCGAAGGCTGACGGCCGTATCGTTCAGGACCTCCGCGGCGCCGTTGCGGGATCGCCGGGCCGTGGAGCGTTCATGACGGTTCCCGCGGAGAGTTCGCGCAACAGCTTGCGCTTTATGGCGCGGGCATAGTCGCCGTAGTCGCGGGCCTTTTCGACAAAGGCTCCCGATCCGGTGATGAGCCGGCGCTCGAAATAATAGTCCAGCGTGCTCACCTCATTGGCGATGGCGAGCCCGTTGATGGTCACGCCGAGACCGGCGGCCCGTTGCCGTACCAGGTCGAGCGGCGGTCCCGCGTTCTGCCGGCCGTCGCCGCTCAGATCGATGATGCGGCGGTCGGTGATGCATGGGCAGCGTTCCAGCGCCAGCAGTGCATAGCTCACCGCAGCCGAGATGGCGGTTCCGCCGTCGCGGGTCTCGCGCTCGATCCCGGCGATCCGGTCGGCAAGCTGCAGCGCGCCCGTGCCGCCCTCGATGACCGACCATGGCAGCGACGTCACCTGGCTGTCCTGATCCGACCACTGGATCAGCGTGATGGCGATTCGCCGGTGCGGCAGGGCGTCGATGGCGTCGCGGACGTCCTTCGACGCGAACGCGCTCGCGGTGCCCATGATCTGCTGGGCATGCTCGCGGTCATCGACGCTGTACGAACCGTCGATGGCCAGCACGATCGCGAGATCCGTCACCGGCATGACCGAGGCTGCCATTGCCTGTGAAAGCGGCAGCATGATCAACCCGACGGCAGCGGCGATACGGTTCATGCTGTGACATTTGCACTCCTGAAGTCGAGCGGCAAGGGCCGCAAGCGGGTTGTGGGGGCGCGCGCCGTGTTTGTCCGTTGACAGGCATGGCTTTTGCTTGATCATCATTGCCAGCAAGGTGGCAAATGGCCCCGAACGGGAGGAAATGTCCTGTGGTTTTCGATGAAATGCGCGGAATGGCCGGTGACGGGGAATGTCGTCCTGCCTACGAGGCCCTGAGTACCTGGCTTCAAACCACCTCGCCCGAGATCCTCGAAAGCAAGCGCCTCGATGCGGAAGCCCTGTTCCGGCGCATCGGCATCACCTTCGCGGTCTACTTCGAAGGGGGGGATCCGGAACGGCTGATTCCTTTCGACATCATTCCACGGGTGCTCGATGCGAACGAGTGGGGATTCCTCGAACGCGGGCTCGAGCAGCGCGTCCGGGCGCTCAATGCCTTCATCAAGGATATCTACCACGGGCGCGAGATCATCCGGGCCGGCGTGGTGCCCGAGAACCTCGTGCTGCACAATGCGAGTTTCTGCGCGGAGATGGAGCAGGTCACCGTCCCGGACGATGTCTACACCCATATCGCCGGCATCGACATGGTCCGGGTCGGGCCCGAGGATTTCTACGTTCTCGAAGACAATTGCCGTACGCCGTCGGGTGTGTCCTACATGCTTGAGGACCGCGAGGTGATGATACGGCTGTTCCCGGAACTGTTCTCGCGCCACGCCATTGCGCCGGTGTCGCATTATCCGGAAGAATTGCTGGAAATGCTCTCTTCCGTGGCGCCGAACAACTGCGATAACGATCCGACCGTCGTGCTGCTGACCCCGGGGCCCTACAACAGCGCCTATTTCGAACATACCTTCCTGGCCGACGAGATGGGCATCGAGCTGGTCGAGGCAGCCGACCTGATGGTCGACGACCTGGTCGTCTACATGCGCACCACCGAGGGCCGCAAGCGGGTCGACATCATCTACAAGCGGGTCGACGACGACTTCCTCGACCCGCTGGTGTTCCGCCCCGATTCGATGCTGGGTGTTCCGGGGCTGTTCCACGCCTACAAGGCGGGCAACGTGACCCTCGCCAATGCCGTCGGCGCGGGGATTGCCGATGACAAGGCCATCTACACCTATGTTCCCGAAATGGTACGTTTTTATCTGGGGGAAGCTCCCATTCTCAAGAATGTGCCGACCTGGCGGTGCAGCGAGGCCGACAGTCTGGCCTATGTGCACGAGCACCTCGACGAGCTGGTGGTCAAGGCGGTGCACGGTTCGGGAGGATACGGCATGCTGGTGGGCCCTCATGCGAGCAGGGCCGAGATCGAGGATTTCCGGCTCAAGCTGAAGGCCGATCCCGGCAACTACATCGCCCAGCCGACGCTTGCGCTTTCCACCTGTCCATCGTTTGTCGAGAACGGTATTGCACCGCGTCATGTCGACCTGCGCCCGTTCATCGTCATGGGTTCCGAAATCCGTATCGTGCCGGGAGGGTTGACGCGGGTGGCGCTCAAGGAAGGATCGCTGGTGGTCAACAGTTCGCAGGGTGGCGGCACCAAGGATACCTGGGTTCTCACCGATACCGGCAAAGAGGCTCGTCGCTGATGCTTAGTCGTACCGCAAGCAGCCTGTTCTGGGTGGGCCGCTACATCGAGCGCATGGATTACGTCGCCAGGCTGATCGAAGTCGCCCAGCACATGAGCATGCTGCCGACCTCCGAGGGGGCGGGCGAGTGGAAATCCGCGATCATCGCCGCCGGCTGCGAGGACGAGTTCTTCGCCAAGCATGGCGAGGTAACCGCCCATGCGGTGATCGACTACCTGTCGGTCGACCGCGACAACCCGTCGAGCATCCTGGCGAGCCTGGCAACCGCGCGCGCCAATGCCCGCGCCGTGCGCAGCGCCCTCAGCAGCGATACCTGGGATGCCATCAACAGCACCTATCTGGAGGCCCGGCGTCTCGAAGGCGGGCATTTCGGCAGCGATCGTCTCGGGCCGACGCTGGATTGGATCAAGATGCGCGCGCTACTCATCAACGGCGCATATAACAATACCATGCTACGCAGCCAGGCCTACGATTTCCTGCGGCTGGGCTGCTTCCTCGAACGCAGCGACAACACTGCTCGCATCCTCGATGTGAAATATCATATTCTCCTTCCCAGCTACGAGAAGGTCGGCGGTGTGGTCGATTTCTACCAGTGGGTCTCGGTGCTGCGCGCCGTTTCCGCCCGGCGGGCCTATCACGTCCTCTACAAGGATCGTATCCGTCCCTGGAACATCGCCGAGATGATGATCCTGCGGCCGGAGATGCCCCGGTCGATGCGCGCATGCAGCGAACAGGTCACGAGCACGCTCGACCGCCTGCAGAATGCCCATGGCGGTCGCAGCGGCGAATGTCACCGGCTGGCGGGCGTGCAGCATGCCGGGCTGCGCTATGGCCGGATCGATGATATCCTCAAGACGGGGTTGCACGAATTTCTGACCGATCATATTGATCGAATTGCCGTATTGGGCGAAGAAATCACCACGTTTTATCTCACCTGACTTGAGACGGGCATGAAACTGCACATTCGCCACCGGACAGTCTACAGTTATACGGGTGTAGTAATTCACGCCATGCAGCTTGTGCGCATGACACCACGGCCTTTCGATGGCCTTGACATCGTCAACTGGCGAATCAAGGGCGAGGACAGGCGTCCGCTCATGGTCACGTCCGACGGCTTCGGCAACGTCATCCATGTCCATACCATGCGCAAGGCCCGCGAGCGCACGGCGATTTTCGTCGAGGGCGAAGTCGAGACGCGCAATACCCACGGCATCGTCGGTGTCAGCCATGGCACGCTGCCGCCGGTTTTTTTCCTGCGCTCGACGGACCTCACCCACCCCACCGAGGCGCTCGAAGACCTTGCCGGCAGGGTATCGAGGGCGCCCACGCTGGATCGATTGCACGAGCTCATGAACCTCGTGCGGGAGCGCATCGACTACAGGATCGGTGCCACTCAGGTTCGCACGACGGCGGACCAGGCACTGGCCCTGGGGGCGGGGGTCTGTCAGGACCATGCCCATGTCTTCATCACCTGCGCACGCATCATGGGCATTCCCGCGCGCTACGTGAGCGGTTACCTGTATACCGGCACGGACCACGACGAGGATGCCAGTCACGCCTGGGCCGAGGCCTTTGTCGACGAACTGGGGTGGGTCGGGTTCGACCCCGCCAACAATGTCTGCCCGGGCGAGTTCTACGTACGCACGGCGGTCGGCCTTGACTACTGGTCGGCGGCGCCCGTTCGCGGTATCTGGGGTGGCGCCGGTGAGGAAAGCCTCGAAGTGCGGGTGCAAGTCCAGATGGCACAGTCCCAACAATAAGATGTTGTCCAAAAGCCGAGTTGCCAGACTTCGGTAAAGACGCGAATAACGGAGCAGAACTCGAATGACCTACTGCATCGGGCTGGATCTCGCCGAGGGATTCGTGATGCTGGCCGATACCCGTACGAACGCCGGCGTCGACAATGTGTCGACAGTCTCGAAGCTGCATGTCTTCGAGAACGAGGGCGAACGGCTGATCGTTGCCATGACGGCCGGAAATCTTGCCGTTTCGCAGTCCGTCATGAGCCTTCTGGCGGAAGGCGAAGATCCCGATGACGTGACTCTCTACACCGTGCCGAGCATGTTCAAGGCGGCGGAACTCGTCGGAGCGGCCATCCGCAAGGTCTTCAAGCGCGATGGCGAAGCGCTGAAGGCCCAGGGCGTGCCGTTCGACGTCTCCATCCTGCTGGGCGGCCAGATTGCCGATCGCCGCATGCGCATGTTCCTGGTCTACTCCGCCGGCAATTTCATCGAAACGACCGAGGACACCCCGTTCCTGCAGATCGGCGAACACAAATACGGCAAGCCCATTCTCGACCGGGCGGCCAAGTACGAGACCACGCTGGGCGATGGTGTCAAGCTGGCACTGATCTCCATGGACAGCACGCTGCGCAGCAACATGACCGTCGGCCTTCCGATCGACCTTCTGGTCTACCGCCGTGACACCCTGCGCGTCGCGTTACGCCGGCGGATCGATTTCGATGACCTGTATTTCCAGAACATCCGCGAGCTTTGGTCGGAAGCGCTGCGTAACGCCTACCGTTCGATCCCCGATCCGACATGGGAGGACTACCGGGCCCTGTGAGCCTCCATGCCTGCCGTTCTCCCTGTCCCCGGCCGATGTTAACACGCTGTTAAGGGACAGGGGAAATCCCCGATGGCATGACGCCAGGTCGGCCCGCCGGGCTCAGTCCGTACTGCCGGCCTCGTTCGCGGTGATGATGCTCTTGATGGTCCAGTCGACCAGACGTTTGAGCACCTTGCCCAGCGCCTCGT
This sequence comes from Geminicoccaceae bacterium, assembly GCA_020638465.1. Taxonomy (NCBI): domain Bacteria; kingdom Pseudomonadati; phylum Pseudomonadota; class Alphaproteobacteria; order Geminicoccales; family Geminicoccaceae; species Geminicoccaceae bacterium. The sequence goes on along the minus strand of JACKIM010000001.1, from coordinate 576,631 downwards.
CATAGGCAAGGACGACTTCGGAGATGCTCGTGCCCTTCGAGCGTTCGAATTGCTCGAACGATACGGTCGCCAGCGAATCCCGTCTCGGCATGTCCAGAAGCCGGACCTCGGTGTTCACGTGGACCATCGGCGGCTTGTCGGTACCCTCGTCGTATTCCGCCTGGAATTCGCGAATATACATGCGCAACGAGTAGTTTGCGCGGATGCCCGACGCTTCCATCGGCGACAGCGCATCGACCCGGTCGGTCGAGTCGAGCGATTCGGTCAGCAGATTCTGCACCATGACCGGAACGACATCGACCCAGATCGCATTGGCATAGTATTCGAGCCGGGTCGCGTCCGGACGAAGGGCGATGCGCGCGGTGTTGAGCCCTGCCGTTGCCGTCGGAGCATCGATCACGATGGCACTGCCGGTCCTGGGCAGGGATTCGTCGAAGGTCGTCTTCGGCGTGAGTTCGAACAGTGTCGGCGGTTCGCGGTTGGTGACATACTGGAGCGCATTGCAGCCGCCGAGCATCGCGGTGCCGAAGACTGCCAGAGCCTGTCGTCGCTGCATCATCATTTCGGCACGAACCCCCTCTGGCTGCCGCCGATCAGGAAGCCGGCAGGATCACGTTCGAATTCCTTTGTTATACGGGTCAGGGATGCAACCAGTTGGCGCATTTCTCTCACCATCTCGGAGAAATCATAGAGACCTGACTGACCAAAGTCATCAAGTGGTCTCTGAATACCTTCCACAGTCCGGTCGAGTCTCCAGGCCAGGTTCTTCATCGCCTTGGCCGCCTCGTTGAATTCGGCGAGCGCTCCGCTGGCATCCGTGCCGATGGACTCGGTTTGCGCATTCAGGGTCGTCGCCAGCGCCGCGAACTGCGGCATGAGCTGCCGGGCACTCTCGGCTGCTTCGGACAGGTCTTCGGTGGCGGTGATGGTGTTGTCGATGACCTTGTCGAACTTGCCGCTGTTCTCGCTCAGATTGGCCATCGTCTTCTCCGCGTTCCGGAAGATCGCCGAGATCACCTTCAAATTGTCGTCGGATGCGAGACTGCCGAGGCGCTCGGCCAGGTCGGAAGCCCGTGCGAGGAGTTGCGGCGTCGATTCGACGAACTTCTCGATGGCCGATGGCGCGGCGTTCATCCTCGGTGGTTTGCCATCCGGGCCGGGTTCGAGGTTGGCGCTCTCGTTGGACCCGCCACGCAATTCGATGCTGGCAAGACCGGTGACGCCCTGCATCGTCAGCTCGGCGGTGGTGTCGCTCTTGACCGGCGTCTCGGATTCGACCTCGATCAGTGCCAGCACCTTGGTGATATTCTCCGGGTCGATGCGGATATCGCGCACATGCCCGACCGGAACGCCCCGGTAGTACACGGTGCTGCCCTGTTGCAGGCCATTGACGGAACCGGAGAACGCGACTTCGTACAGATCGTAGGACTTGTCGATGTTGCGCTTGGCCAGCCATGAGGCGAGACCGATCAGGCCGATCATGCTGACCAGCACGAAGACACCGACAAGGAAGAAACTCGAACGGTTTTCCATGGGTTCAGTGACTCCCCCTTTCGTGACTGATGGCCGCGGCGCGTCCGCGGGGTCCGCCAAAATACTCTTTTAACCAGGGATCGGGCATGTCGCGGAGCTCTTCCATCGTGCCGACTGTGGCTTTCTTGTCGATGAGTGCTGCAATCCGGTCCGAGATTGCGGCAAGACTGTCCATGTCGTGGGTGATCATCACGACCGTGAGACCGAGATTTTCCTGCAGGGAGCGGATGAGCGCGTCGAACTCGGCGGCACCGACCGGATCGAGGCCGGCCGTGGGTTCGTCGAGGAACAGCAGTTCGGGGTCGAGCGCCAGCGCGCGCGCCAGCCCGGCGCGCTTGCGCATTCCGCCCGAGAGTTCGCTCGGATACTTGCCACCTGCGTCGGCCGGCAGCCCGGAAAGTTCGAGCTTGAGGCCGGCGATCTCGTGCAGCAGGTGTTCCGGGAGCTTCAGGTGGTTCTTCAGCGGTATCTGGATGTTCTGGGCCACGGTCATCGAACTGAACAGCGCGCCATCCTGGAACAGGACGCCGAGCCGTGCCCTCAACTGGCGCCGGTCCTCACGGTTCAGCTTGATCATCTGCTGGCCGAAGATGGTGATTTCGCCGGCATCGGGCCGGGTGAGGTCGATGATGTGACGCAGCAGGACCGACTTGCCCGTGCCCGATCCACCGACAATGGCCAGAACCTCGCCGCGCCTGACATCGAGATCGAGATCGTCATGAATGACCTTGGTACCGAAGCGGGTGCGCAGGCCCCGAATCCGGATGACGGGTTGCGAAGACATGCGTTCAGATACCCAGGACCGAAAAGAGGATGGAGAAGATGGCATCGACGACGATGACGAGGAAGATCGTCACCACGACGGCCTTGGTCGTCTGCACGCCGACGCTGTCGGCATTGTTCTCGACCTGCAATCCCTCGAAGCAGCCCACGAGGGCGATCAGGAACGCGAAGACCGGCGCCTTGACGAGACCGACGAACAGCGCCTCGGCTCCGACAGCACTCTGCAATTGCCGGATGAACTGGACCATGGGAATGTCGAGGCCGAAGACCACGACCAGGGCGCCGCCGACGAGAGCCGACACGATCGCCAGGAAGAATAGCAGCGGCAGGGCGATCATCAGGGCGATGAGACGTGGCATTACCAGCACGTCGAGGGGGTCGAGACCGATGACCCGCATCGCGTCGATCTCCTGGTTGACCTTCATCATGCCGATCTGCGCGGCGAAGGCACTGCCCGAGCGGCCGGCGACGACAATCGCGGTCATCAGGATGCCCAGTTCCCGCAATACCGAAACGGCCAGCAGGTTGACCGTGAAGATCTCGGCCCCGAACTGGGTCAGCTGGCTGCTGCCCTGATACGCCAGGACGATGCCGATGAGGAACGACATCAGCGTGACGATCGGGATGGCGTTCACGCCGGTATGTTCGAGGTGGTGGAATATCGCCGTAATGCGCCATGTCGACGGTTTGAAAAAATTGACAAACAGTGTCCATACCACCGCGCCAAAGAACGCGATCAGGGTGTAACCTTCCTGTATGGCGCGGACGGTCGCCTGTCCGAGATGTTCGATGCCGCGCTTGATCGCGTGCACTTCACGATCCCGTGACGGCTCGCAGGCGACGCCATTGCGCACCAGGTCGATGAGCGCCTTCTGCTCGTCATCGGCATCAATGAGTTCGACCGGAATGTTCGCGGCTTCGAGTTCCTTGATGGTACGGGCGATCAGCCAAGCCCCGGCCGTGTCCAGCCTGCCGAGACTCTCCATGGCCATGCGGACCTGGCCGGTCGCCCCGTTGCCGCCCTTGACGAGCGGATCGACCAAATTGCGCAATTCGCGGTCGATCGCGGCAACCGCCGACAGGTTCCAGTCACCCGCAGGCAATATGACCCGAACGTTTCCCTGACTGAATACTTTCAACGAAGCCGACAATTCCCACACCTCGACGATCCTGAGGGCTGGATCCTACAGTTTGGCTGGATTGTGGCAACGCCCGGTTTTCGATCGTCTCGTCGCACCCACCAATGATTGAGAAATTCACGGTTTGGCGAAATTCCCCAATGGACGACCGGAGATTGCAGCGAGCGCGTTTGCGAGCAGTCTGTCGATGATCTCCATATCGTAGATACCGCTGTGGCTGGCGTCCGATATGGTCTCGTACATGACGATATTTCTCAATGCCGTCATCAGTCTCCGGGTGCGTTCCGGTGGCACGACGCGATCATCTCCGGCAGCGATGACGGCTGTGGGGATATCGACCGAACGGAGATGTTCGATACTGCGGAACGGGTGGCGCAACAACATGCTCACCGGAATGACACGATATCGCCGTCGCGCAATCTCCTCGATGGAGTCGAACGGAGTCACGAGAATCTGGCCGGCAACCGGGCGGCGCGAGGCCAGCCAGGCGGCGACGCCGGAGCCGAGACTGAACCCGATCGTGTAGACCCTGGCCGGCTGAAGACTTTTCACCAATGTATCGTAAATCAGCAGGGCATCGTCGAAGAGGGCCTGCTGACCGGGTTTCCCCTCACTCGGGTGATAACCCCGATAGTGGAAAGCCGCGATATCGATATCGTTCAGGCGTTGTGTGGTGAAGGTAAAGCAGTCCGCCGCATTCCATGCATTGCCGGAAAACACGAGAAGGAGATCGCGATTGCGGGAGGGCCGCCGATGCAGGTAACCGTGGATCGCATGACCGTCAGTGGTGCGCAGTTCCAGTTTCCGGGTACCGTCCGGCAGCGGGTGGACGGGAGCGGGGGTCGCATCGCGCGGAAAGATCAGCCGGTCCTGAAGCAGATAGAGGCCGCCCGCCGCCGCAGCCCAGACGGCGGCCGCGCCAACCACGAAATTCATCCCGAGTTTCCTCCGACCGGTCAACGCACTGCAAACGACGATGGAAATGTTCCGCTCCGTTTTCCATAGCCGGATGAAGTCGATCGGGACATGGGGAATGATGACACGGCAATGGCAGGAAGGTTCACATGAAACGTCCGGACACGATTTCACCGCATCCGCGGACAGCGCTGGTGACGGGAGCTTCGAAACGCATCGGCCGGGCCATTGCGCTCGAACTGGCGCGTGCCGGGCTCGACATCGTTCTCCATTCACGTCAGGTCGACGAGGCGGCGTTGCAGGTCATGGATGAGGTCGCCGGTTTCGGGCGCGAGGTGATCGCCATGCCCGCCGATCTGGCGGACCCGGATGCCCTGCGCGCGGCCTTCGGGCGCGCCTGCGAAAAGGCCGGCGGCATCGACATGCTGGTGAACAATGCCGCGATCTTTCGCAACGACCGGCTGGCCGGCTTCGACCTGTCGAACCTGCGCGAGCACATGGCGGTCAATCTCGAAGCGCCGCTCCTGCTCTGCTCGATGTTTCACGATGCCCTTCCGCCGGGACGGGCGGGGCAGATCGTGAATATCATCGACCAGCGGGTACTTTCCCCGACGGGACAATATCTTTCCTATGACCTGAGCAAGGCGGGGCTCCATGCGGCGACCATGATCCTCGCCCGCGACCTTGCCCCGGCCGTTCGCGTCAACGCCGTGGCACCCGGTCTGGTGATGCCTCCCGACGACGGTCGCGATCCCGGGTTTGACGACCGGGTGGAACGCACGCCGTTGCGCATTCGCAGCGATGCCGGCGAGATCGCGAGGGCCGTTCGCTTCATCATGGAAACGCCGAGCATGACGGGGCAGTGCATCGCGATCGACAGTGGCCGGCACATGATGGCGGGCCTTCCAGCCTGAACGTGACAGGCCGCAGCGCAAGGGCGGTGCCCGTCAACCGGTGTAGCAGGCGAGCATGTCGAGCACGGCAGGCTCGTCGACATCGGGCGCCACGATCGCATAGCCGAGCCTGCGGGCCAGGCCGATGGTCGCGTCGACGAACATCCGCCGATGTCTGTCTCCGGCCGCATGTTCGAGAAGTTCGCGGGCTAGGCGGATGGTCTGCAACGGCGCGTCGCGAAGCAGGGTCAGCGAACCCGTATGCGAACCGAACTCCGCCACGGCGATGCGCAGGCCCGATTGGGCGAATTTCCCGAATGTCTCACCGCCGGCCCGCATTTCGTCCAGCAGGAGATGTTCATCGATGGCGAGTTCGATGCGGTCGCGGGCGATACCGTGGGCATCCAGACGGGCCGTGATGCGGTCGACGATGGCATTCCATGCCAGCTGCCGGCGCGACAGCAGGGGCAGGGTGATGCGCCGATGGCGGTTGCCCTGCCTGCACCACTGGTCCATCTGGGTAATCGCGGTGTCGATCATCCACTCGGTGAGCATTTCAACGAGGCCGCCTTGTTCGGCAAGCCGGGAGAAACGGCTGCAGGGCAGGAGCCCGAATTCCGGATGCGGCCATGTGATCACCGCGTCCATGTCCATTTCACCGGCATTGTCGAGCCGCCGTTGAAGAGTGTATTCGATGGACAGGGATCCCGAACGGATGGCTTCCTGCAGGTCGCACTCCAGCAGGCTGTCGTCATTGGCCTTGCGATCGAGGGCGCGATCGTGAAAGCGGCAGCATGGGATCGCCTGCCGTTTTGCCCGATACATCGCCGTATCGGCCAGTCGCAGGAGCTCTGGCGGATCGCCGGCGTCGTCGGGATAGATGGAGACGCCGAGGGCCGCCGAAACGTCGATGGAGCAGCCGCGATAGTAGACGGGCTGCCTGATCATCTCGAGCGCCTTCACGGCGACGACCACGACATCATCGGTCTGCCGCAGGTTCTCGACGAGGAGCACGAATTCATCGCCCCCGATGCGTGAAACGGTATCGGTTTCGCGCAGGCACCGCCCCAGCCGTTCGGCAATGGCCTTGAGTACACGGTCACCGGCCGCGTGCCCGTGGGTATCGTTGATCGTCTTGAATCCGTTGAGGTCGACGACGATGACGGCGGTACGCGTGTGGTGCCGGCGCGATGCGGCCAGTGCACGGGCGAAGCGGTCGTTGAGCAGCGTGCGGTTGGCGAGGCCTGTGAGCTCGTCGAAGTGGCAGAGATAGCCGAGCCGTCCCAGTCCGCTTTCGCGCGCGAGGGCGAAGCGGATGCGCCGCTCCAGCCGGTCCACCTCAAGCTCCTCCTTGTCCAGGTAGTCGGCCAGGCCCAGTTCGAGCGCTGCGTATCCCGTGTTCTCGTCCGGCTCACCGCTCATGAGGATGATGGGCAGCCGGTGACCCAGCGCGTGGGTCTGGCGCGCCAGCATGAGGCCGTCGATGCCGGGCAGGCGGTATTCGACGAGGCAGACGTCGAACACGGTGTTCTTGAACTTGCGCAAGGCCGCATCGCCATTGCGCGCCCATTCGATCTCGAACCGGGTGTCGACGGCCCGTTCGAGAAGCTGGCGGACCAGATAAAAATCGGCCTCGTCGTGGTCGACGATCAGGATACGGACAGTCACCGGCTGCCGGCGCGACATCAACAGCAGGAGAGGATCAGCGAGCTCCGGCTCGACCTCGACCAGCCGCAGATAGGGTTGCTCGCCTTCCTGCAGGCCGTAGCCACGGGTCGCAACCGTTGTCGTGTCCGCAGAGCTGCCTGATCCGTCTTTGGTTTGCACTCGTATCTCGATAACTTTTGGTTGAATTCTCCATATGTCATATAGGAAAATCTTGAAAAAATAAACACCTGCGATGAGATGTTTTATAAATTTGTCGCCTATTGCGTTAGCTGTGTCTCATTGAAGCTGCGCGGCGCATCCTCAAGAACGGTGGTCGTTCCCTGATTGACCTGAAGCACGGCCAGCCCATGTTCGGCCAGCCCGTCCGGATCGAGGCGGAAGATGCCCGCACGGCCGATGAAGCCTGCCGGATCGGTCAGATAGTCGGCGGAAAACGTCCGGTCGGTGCGCGCGACCACGGCAGCGAGCGCCGTGGCATCGTAGGCCAGCCCCGCCAATGCATTGGGCTTCGCGCTGTAGAGGCGCTCGTAGCGGCCGGAGAAGATCTCGTCGTCGCGCGGAGCGACATTGGCGATCCAGCCGCCCTGGAATTCGGGTTCCATCAGGAGGCGCGGATCGGCCTGCCATAGCATCGTGCCCAGGAACCGGGTGTTCCGGGCGGTGACATCGTAATAGGCGAGCAGGGCGGCTGCACTTCTGAGCCGGCTGCCGTGATCGGCGATCATGATCGCGTCGAAGGGCGGATCGCCCAGCGTGTCGAGCTGCTGCAGCCGCGCCAGTTCGCCGCGCGAGGCGGCGTCGCTCCTGCCCGACAGCCGCGAAACCTGGCTTTCGAGGGCCGCCTTGCGCGCATCGTAGCGGGTGAATTCGCGGATCACCCGCGCCTGCTCATTCTCGTCGGGGGGGTAGAACGCATAGAGAGAACCACTTTCGGCGGGGTCGACATTCGCGCGCCAGGCGGCAATGGCGCGGGCGCCATAAGCGTCATCCGGGGCGATTGCGGCGATCCGCGACAGGCCCTGCCGGCGGGCATAGGCGACCACGCGCTCGACCTGCTCCTCAGGCCGGAAACCGAGCACATAGACACCGTTCCCGGCGACCCGCGCATCATTGGAAAAGGAGATCATCGAGAGGCCGGCCTCGCGGACGATCGGGGCGGCTGCCGCGGTCGATGCGCCGAAAAGCGGACCGAGGACCAGTTCGACATCACGCTCGACTGCCTGGTGGGCGGCTTCGGTCGCACCCTCGGGCGTTCCCCCGGTATCGAACGGCAGGACCTGCATGTCGGTCTCGCCGACATCGAAGATGGCCATCATCGAAGCGTTGAGCATCTCCTGTCCCAATGCCGCGGTCTGGCCCGAAAGCGGCAGCAGCAGGGCAACGGTGACCGGTCCGGTGCGCACGGGCCTGGCGGGTTCGGCGCTGGCGACCGATGGAGGCGGCGTCAACTGGGGCTGGATGGGTGGCGCAGTCCTCTGCGATGGGGCACAAGCCGTCACCAGAAGGAATAGCGGCAGGATGGGCAGAACATTGGCTGGGAAGCGGAATGACACGCGAGACCTCGTCCGGAGCAAGAGGCGTGATGACACGACAAACGTCGCCGAAACCGGCGCTGCGAGTGTTCATCAAGCTAATGCAGACACTTCGACAAGTAAACTCGCGCCGGGGCTGTATGTGACGGCCACGCCGATCGGCAATCTCGGCGACATCAGCTCAAGGGCGCGCGAGGTCATGGCCGCAGCGGATCTGGTCCTGTGCGAGGATACGCGGGTGACCGGACGATTGCTGCATCTGCTGGGGCTGAAACGACCGCTCCTGCCCTATCACGACCACAATGGCGAACGGATGCGGCCACAGATCATCGAGCGTCTGCTGGCGGGCGAGAGCATGGTGCTGGTATCCGACGCCGGAACGCCATGCATCGCCGATCCGGGGTTCAAGCTCGTGCGGGCGGTACGCGAAGTAGGTATTCCAGTACGTTCGGTTCCCGGTGCCTGTTCCGTCGTGTCGGCCTTGTCCATCGCCGGCCTGCCCACCGACCGCTTCCTCTTTTCGGGCTTCCTGCCGTCACGTGCGACCGAGCGCCGGAGTGCGCTGCAAGCATTGCGATCCCTCGATGCGACGCTGGTCTTCCTGGAATCGCCGGCGCGGATCAGCGCTTCGCTTGCCGATTGTGCCGGGATCCTGGGTCCGCGACAGGCTGCCATCGGGCGAGAACTGACCAAGCTTCACGAGGAGGTGCGTACCGGCAGGCTCGACGCGCTGGCGGCGGAAATCGCCGCGGGACCGGCGCTTCGCGGCGAAATCGTCCTGCTGATCGCTGCCGGCGACGAGGCGCGGCCGATGCCGGGCGACGAAGAGATAGACGAGGCCCTGCGCCGGGCGCTGATCGATAACAAGCCCGGCCGCGCCGCCGCGATTGTGGCGCGGGCCACCGGCATTTCGCGCGATCTGCTGTATGATCGTGCCCTTCTGCTCAAGACGTGAGGACAGGATGGCGCCCACATCTCTCGAACGGCACCGCAGCGAACGGGCAGGGCGGAGGGCGGAGACCGTTGCAGTCTGGTTCCTGAGGCTCAAGGGCTACCGGATTCTCGCCCGGCGCTATGCCACCGGGCAGGGGGAGATCGACATCATCGCCCGCCGGGGACGGCTTGTCGCCTTCGTCGAGGTGAAGCGTCGCCGGCATCTGGATCGGGCGCTGGAGGCGCTGGACCGGCGTCAGTGCCGCAGGATCATGCGCGCCGCGCAGGTGTTCATGCAGCGCTTTCCATCCGTCGAGCGGCTCGACCTGCGTTTCGACCTGATTGCGGTCGGCGAATGGCGCATCGTTCATGTCGAGGATGCCTTCCGGCCGGATTCCTGATGGCGGGGCAGCTCAGCAGTCGATGCCACCGTGACGCAGCAGCTTTTTCGTCAATGTCGGTAAGGCCAGTTCATCGAGATGGTCTGCGGAGTGGAAGAAACCGTCTGCCGCCACCTCGCAATGTCCGCGCATCAGGTGCAGTTCAAGGCGGATGTGGGTGAAGACGTGTGTCACCGTTCCGGGGACAAGGGCGAGATCGCCGCCCCATCCTGGCCCCGCCATGGTGTTTTCCTCGATCCATGGCGAGGTCGGCAGTTCGATCAGGCCGCCAAGGAGTCCGTCCTTCGGTCGCCTGCGCAGGAGGATCGCACCATCGTCGCGACGAAAAAGCCACGCTGTGGCAAAAAGGTGACGCTTGTCCTTGCGTATCGGAGGCCGGGGCAGCAGGCCGGCCAGGCCCCGGACATGAGCGATGCAATGGTCCTTCCACGGGCAGGTGCCGCATTCGGGGCTTCGCGGTCGACAGCACAAGGCGCCCAGCTCGATGAGCGCTTGCGCCGAATCGCCCGGGCGCAGGTCGGAGGCAAGGGCATCAGCCAGTCGTTCCACGGGCCTTGCCAACCTTGCCGCCGGCAGGTCGACGGCCGCCAGTCTGGTCAACACTCGTCGAACATTTCCGTCCACCGGAATGACCGGGATGTCGAATGCCATCGCGGCGATGGCTCTGGCGGTATAGTTGCCGATACCGGGCAGCGCCTGGAGCGCTTCCACCGACGCCGGCACTTCGCCATCGTGCCGGTCGACGATCACCCTGGCGGCGTTGCGCAACGCACGCGCACGGCGATAGTAGCCCAGCCCCTGCCACGCATGGAGAACATCATCTTCAGGCGCCGATGCCAGAATGGCAACTGTCGGAAATCGCTCAATGAATCCCGTAAACCGAGTCTTTACGGTCTTGACGGTAGTCTGTTGCAACATCAACTCACTGACCATAACGTGGTATGGATCAACTCTCTTTGTCGATGATCCACGCCATGGAAGTTCGCGTTTGTGGCGGTCATACCAGGCGAGCAGGGCAGCCTTCAGTGTGGTCGTGGCTGCGGGCAGGGCGACGAATTCCGGCATGAACATGGTCCGTGGTGTGAAAGGCGGGCCAGGACATGCAAGGACTCCCGGACGAAAGGGACGATAGTTGTGATGGATGAAAACGACCAGAAGCACGTGCGGCCATCGGGCGGACCGCGAACCCACGTCACCACCCCGATGTCGCACCTCGTCGCCAACCTCCTGTCGCCGGCAGCACGGCGCCGGGGTTTCGCGCAGGCCTCCATTCTCAACGACTGGCCGGTGATCGTCGGTCGGGCGCTGGCCACGCGGTGCCAGCCGCTGGCCATCGACTTCCGCAAGGGAACCCGTCGACAGGGCGTGCTCTTCCTGCGCGCATCCGGAGGGGCCGCGCTCGAACTGCAGCACCATGCCCGCCAGCTCGTGGAGCGGGTGAACGACTATTTCGGCTTCGATGCGATACGTCACATCCGCATCCTCCAGGGCACCCTGCCGCGCCCGCCGCAGCAGGCAGCCGATGCGCCGCGTGCCATCCTCACCGCTGAGCAGGAAACCGAACTTGCCGACAATCTCAAGGGTATCGAGTCCGAAGCCCTCCATCGTGCCCTCTCCGGCCTGGGGCGGACCCTGAAGGGGCGTGGCGGGGCGACGGCATGAGGGGTTCGGCAGCCGCCACGGTTCTGGCTCTCGCATTGTCGCTTGTCGCGTGCAGGCCCGCCTATGAACCCACGGCCATCCAGCGTGACCTGTTGCGGGTACCGCGCGATGCGGAAAGCCGCCATGACTTCGCGTCGGCCCGAACGGAGTACCGTCGTCTTGCGCAGGCGGGGATTGTCGACGCCCAGATATCGCTGGCCAGGATGTTGCAAGACGGAAGGGGCGGTCCCGAGGATCGCGAGGAGGCGGTGGCATGGTATCTGGCGGCGGCCAATGCTGGCTCGCCCGTGGCCATGCGCGAGGTCGGGCGGGCCTACAGGTCGGGGGACGGCCTGTCGCGCGACATTCCCAACGCGGCACGATGGTTCGGCCGTGCCGCCGAAAAGGGGGACGAACCGGCCCGCTTCGAACTGGCGACACTCGCTCTTAGCGAACGCAGCGGCAGCGAGGAGGAGGCGATCGCCGCACTGGAAGCCAGCGCGAATAGCGGTTACCTGCCGGCCCAGATCGAACTGGCGGAGCGCTATGACAAGGGGGATGCGCTGCCCCGCGATCCCGGAGCCGCGCGTCGCTGGTATTCCATCGTTGCTGCCACGCTCGAACAGGAAGCCCGGAATGGCGATCAGGGCGCAAGGAACCGTCTCGCCGATATGTATCGCGACGGCAAGGGGGTGCCGCAGGATGGCGAACGGGCAGCACGCATGTATGGCGAGCTGGTCGAAGCCGGCCGCGACATGGCGATTGTCGACCTTGCGCGACTGTATCGCGACGGTGCCGGCAATCTGAAACCCGATCCGGTCAAGTCCGCCCGCTATTTCGCGGAGGCTGCCGACCGGGGACATGCGGCAAGTGCATACGATCTCGGCAAGATCTACTATCGCGGCGAAGGCGTGCCGAAGGACATGCGTCGGGCCATCACCCGCTTCGAACAGGCCCTGCGACTCGGCGACGACCGCGCGCTGCTCTATCTGGGAGACATCTACAGTGACAAGTCGGAGTTGCAGGACTTCGACGACGCTGCCGCGTATTATCGCCGGTCGGGTCTGGCCGGCAATCCCAAGGGATATTTCCGGCTCGCGGAACTGCATGAGCGCGGAAGGCTGAGGTCATCCGACCCGGCGCTGGCACTGGCCCTCTACGAGCTTTCGGCCGAGGGGGGCTACGACCGCGGGCAGGAGCGTGCCGATCGTGTCCGGGGACGCCTGTCGGCGAACGAGCAGGCACGCGCGCGTGCGCTCAAGGGCGATTTGCAGCGCGCTTCCCTTGGACGATGAGATTCCAGCCCTCATATGAGGACAAGGTCGAGGGATAGTTCATGATCGGAGAGACGATATGCGAAAAGGCCTGAGCTGGTTTGCTGCCATCATCGTGCTGGCGACGGGGTCCATGACATCGGCCGCCGAGGTTGGGGAGCATGTCATGGGTGACGAGAATGCACCGATCACCATGATTGAATATGCATCCCTGACCTGTCCCCACTGCGCGGCCTTCAACACCGGAACCCTGCCGGCCATCAAGGAACAGTACATCGACACCGGCAAGGTGAAGCTGGTGGTACGCGAGTTTCCGCTCGACCAGATCGCCCTGGCCGCATCGGTCATTGCGCAGTGCGCGGGCGACGAGCGCTATTTTTCCTTCATCGATGCGATGTTCTCCAGCCAGGAACAATGGGCGCGGGCTGACGATCCCATCGCGGCACTCATCCAGCTGGCGCAACTGGGTGGCCTTTCGCCGGACCAGTCGAGAGCGTGCCTCGACGACAAGGCCATGGGCGATGCGGTCCTGCAGATGCGTGTCGACGGCGTGAAGGAATTCGATGTCAATTCGACCCCGACCTTCATCATCAATGGCGAGACCTATTCCGGCGACCGGCCGATTGACGAGTTCGCTGAAATTTTCGACGACCTCCTCGACTGAACCATGATTTCCGTGCGAATTCGGCGGGGATGGCCGATGTCCTGTTAAGCTTTCGGTTGAAGTGAAAGAGCCCATTGCCTTTCTCGCATATGGTGATAGCGTCGCGACATCTTCCCAAGATCTTGTGACGGTGCCTGTTGGAATTCTCGCGACTGCGTGTGAGCGGCTTCAAGTCGTTTTGCGATCCGGTTGAGCTGGAGATCGGTTCGGGGCTGACGGGCATCGTCGGTCCCAATGGCTGCGGCAAATCGAATATCGTCGAGGCACTGCGCTGGGTGATGGGAGAAAGCTCCGCACGGGGCCTGCGCGGGTCGGAGATGAACGATGTCATCTTCGCCGGTTCGGCCCTGCGCAGCGCCTACGACATTGCCGAGGTTTCGCTTCTCGTCAAAAAGCCGGTGAGCGTCCCGTCGCCAACGGCCGGCAAGCAGGCTGTTGCGGGTGGTGAAGACACAACCGTCGAAGGAGCGCCGGGGCTGGCGGAGGCCGGTGCCCCCTTCGAATTGCAGGAACTGGAGATCGCCCGGCGGATCAGCCGCAGTGCCGGTTCCGCCTACCGGATCAATGGCCGTGAGGTCCGGGCGCGCGACGTGCATCTGGTGTTCGCCGATGTCGGCGCGGGTGCCCGTTCCCCGGCGATCATCAGTCAGGGGCAGGTGGGGTTCGTCGTCGAGGCGAAACCGGAGGAGCGTCGCCGCCTGCTGGAGGATGCGGCCGGTATCGGCGGTCTGCACAGTCGCAGGCGCGAGGCGGAACTCAAGCTCGCCGCCACCGAGCGCAATCTCGAACGGGTGACGGACCGCATTGCCGGTCAGGATGAGCGGCTGGTCGAGCTGCGCCGTCAGGCCAAGCAGGCGGAGCGCTATCGCAAGCTGCAGGAACAGATCCGCGAACTTGAGGCGATGGTTACGCTGGCGCGGCTGAAGGAGGCCCGTGAGGCGCTGGAGACGACGCGTGTGCGCCACGAGGAACTGACCCGCGAGCATGCGCGGGGACAACATGCCGCCAGTGAGGCGGAGAAGGCCCGGGGTGTCGCCGAAAAGGCGCTTCCTGCCCGGCGCGAGGCCGTATCGCTGGCGTCGGCCCTCGCGGTGCGGGCCGAGGAGCGCCTCTCGTCCGTCGAGGCAGGCCGGCAGCAGCATGAACGCGAAACTGCCATGCTGGCCGAGCAGGTCGAGGAACTTCGCCAAAGGCTCGATTCCTACCGGAGGGATGCGGAGCGCGCCGAAACGATGCTGACCGAGCGTGACCTCGAAGCCACGGCGGCCGGTGAAGAAATGACACAGGTTGGTGCCCGGCTCGCCGAACTGCGTGACATCGAACCCGCACTGACACGGCAATCGGGTGAAGACAGTCTTCGTTTGCAGGAGATGGAACGGGAACTGGCCACGGCCGAGGCCCGCCATGAAAGCCTCGCGCGCCAGTTGGCCGGGCTCAGGGCCCGCCGTGCCGACGTCGCTCAGGAGCTCGAACGGCTGGTTGCCGTGGACGATGATGCGCTGGTGGAGGTTGCCGGCCGCAGGCTTGCCGAGGCGCGAGCGGAGCATGAGGCGGCGAGCCGGACGCGGCGTCAGGCGATGGAACGGGCCGAGGCGCTGGCTGTCCAGCAGAAGGAACTGGGTTCGAGGGTGGAGAGCGGGCGCGAGCAGCTTGCCTCTGCCGTATCGGCACGACAGGAAGTCGATGTGGAGCTGCGGCAGGCCCGTCAGAGGCACGAGGCGCGCAGTGACCAGCTGGCCCGCCTCGACCGTGAAGGCCAGAGGGTTGGCCGGCGGATCGAGGCCATCGAGCGGGAATTCTCGGCGCTGGCGCTGGAGGCGAGGGGCGAGACCCACAAGCGGCTGTCGGCCCAGTGCGCGACCCTGAAGGCGCAACTCGACGACAGGGAAGAGGCCGAGCGACGCCTTACCGCAGCCTGCGAGGCTGCCGTGGAGGGGCGGGAGATCGCTGTAGCCAGGGTCGGCGAGGCCGAAAGGCAACTCGAACGCTCGCTGGCCGAGGACGCCGCCCTCAGGTCGCTGCAAAGTGACGACGATGGCCATCCGGTCATCGACAGTTTCGATGTGCCCGAAGCCTGGGGCAGAGCTCTTGCGGCAGCGCTGGGCGATGACCTGCTGCTGCGGGTCGAGAATGGCGATTCGTCCGGCGGGTTCTGGAGGCATCTCGACCCGGAACTGCCCACTCTTGCCCTGCCCGCGGGAGTCGAACCGCTTTCCGGTCATCTCGACGTGCCGGAAATCCTCCGTCGGCGACTCCAGTCGGTGGGCGTATGTCCCGATTCGGAGACCGCATCGCGACTGCAACCGGGACTCGCCCAGGGGCAGCGGCTGGTCACGCAGGACGGGGGGCTGTGGCGGTGGGATGGTCTGGTGCGCCTGCCCGGCGAGGAGGACCCCGGGGAGCTGCGGGTGATGCAGCGTCGTCGTCTCGCCGTGCTCGCGGCCGGAATGCCGGCGTTGCGGCAGGCGCTCATGGAGGCGCAGGCGCACGGTGCCGAAAGTCGCGCAACCCTGCACCGGCTGGAAGGCGAGCTTGCCGAGGTTCGTGCCGAGCACCGCCGGCTGGAGATGGAGTTCCGCACGCAGACGGTGAAGCGCGACCAGCTCACCCGTGAGATCGAGGTTGGGGGTGCCAGTCGCGCCCGCCTGGTGGAGGAACGTGATGCCTTGCAACGCGAGCAGGCCGTGCTCGATGACGAACGGCAGAAGCTGGGCGAGGAAGATCCTCAGCTATTGAAGACCATCGAGGCCCGGTATCAGGGGGCTGCGGATACCGTTCGCCATTTCGAGCGGGATTTTGCATCGCAGCGCGATCGGCTGGCCTCGGTCGAAGGCCGCCTCGAAACTGCCCGCAAGGAAGCCGACAAGGAGGGGGGGCGAGAGACGGAACTGCTCGAAGCCGTCACCCGGGCCGAGATCACCTTCGAACGCCGTCGTGGCGAAGCCGAGGTGAGAAAGGCGCATCGCAGCACCGCATCGACGACACTGACCCGGGACGCGGAAAAACTCGATGCGGAGATCGATGCTGTCGGTGGAGAACTTTCGGCCATCGAGATGCAACTGACCGGGCTCCGTGAGGATCGGGACGCTCATGCCGCGAGGCTTGATGCCCGCCGCAACGAGCTGGAGACAGTTCGCCAGGAAGCCGCCCGCCATGCCGCCCGCCTGTCGGCGCTGGAACAGCGCATCGCATCCCTGAAGGCGGAGCACGCAAGGCTGATCGAATCCCGCGAGAATGCGGTCCGGTCCCGTGAGCCGCTCGTTGCGCGCCTGAGCCAGGCGCGGGACAAGCTCGAACGGCATCGGGCCGAAAGCGGCCCGGCAGCCCGTCATGCGGAGATCGTGGCCGAACTTCAGCGATTGACCGCTGCGCTGGCCGGGGAACAGGAGGCCCTGGCGGCTGCCGAGGGACTGCTGGCCCGATGTACCGAAGCCAGCCGGCAGGCGGAGGCGCGGCTGGCAGCCTGCCATGAGGCCATGGCATTGGCAGGTGCCGAACGCCAGCGCCTGCAGGACGGTGTCGATGCCGCACTTGCCCATGCGCGTGCCCGGTTGAACAAGCCGGTCGACGATCTTCTCGGACAGGAAACCATCTCCGAAATGCTTGCCGATGCCGATGTTCCGGCCATGGAGGAGCGGCTGCAACGACTCGTCACCTCACGCGAACGGGCGGGGCCGGTCAACCTGCGGGCCGCCATCGAGGCCGATGAACGCGAGGCGGAACTGGCCGGGCTTCGCCGCGAGGAAGAGGATCTGCGGCATGCGGTGGATCGCCTCAAGAGTGGCATCTCGACTCTCAACCGGGAGGCACGCGAGCGGCTGAACGAGGTCTTCGTCAAGGTCGATGATCATTTCCGCCGGTTGTTCGGCAAGCTGTTCCAGGGTGGCAAGGCACATCTGCGCCTTACCCATCTCGACGATCCGCTCAATTGCGGCCTCGAACTCGAAGCCATGCCGCCGGGCAAGAAACTGCAGAACATTTCACTGTTGTCGGGTGGAGAAAAGAGCCTGACTGCACTGGCGCTGATCTTCGCGTTTTTCCTGAGCGAGCCGAGCCCGCTTTGCGTGCTGGACGAGGTCGATGCCGCCCTCGACGATGCCAATGTCGAGCGCTTCGTTCTATTGATGGAGGAAATCGCCCGGGAGACAAGGACGCGCTTCGTTGTTGTTACCCACCATCCGTTTACCATGGCGCGCATGGACCGGCTGTTCGGGGTGACCATGATCGAGCGCGGGGTATCGCGTCTCGTATCCGTTGCCCTCGACGAGGCGGTGGAGATCGGATCTAGGGCATAGTGCCGCATAACCTGTCATTCCCGAACAACCCGCTGTTTTACTCGTCCACGATCGTGCCGCGCATTCTTGACAGGGGTAAGAGCCGCACCTAGTTTCGCGCCGGGTCGAGGGGCGGGCGATGTGTCTGGCGCCGGTATCGCGGTGAGGCTCGATGAGCGAGGATGATCGCAAGCCCGATTTTGTCGACTTCGATGCACGTTTGGAGCGCCTGAAGGCGAGCCAGCCGGGCAGCAGGGATGAGGACGCCCAATCCAGGCGCAGGAATGCGTCGTCGGCTCATGCAGGCTTGCATGTCGGTATCGAGCTGATTGCAGGTGTCTTGTTCGGCGTGGTCCTGGGCTACTTCCTTGATGGGTGGCTCGACACACGACCGGTGTTCCTCATCATCATGCTTGTTCTTGGCACGGCAGCAGGCACGCTGAATGCGTATCGCTACATGAAGCGGCTGGATCGCGAGCGCGCGGAGCAGGCGGAGGCCGGCAACGAGCGCTGAAGCCCGGCGCATATGGGTGGTTTACCCGTGTGCACCAGGGGGGGCGGTCCGGAGAGGCAGGGCATGATGCCGATCGCGATGGATCGAAATCTGCTCCGGTGAAGGATGAACGTCCGAGATGCAGTTGTGTCGGCATGTCGGACTGATGATGGGGCAAGGGTAAGTTGGCAGGTCCACTTCAGCAATTCGAAGTCAAGCCGATCATGACGATGGTCTTCGAACCGCTTGGCCTTAACATCTCATTCACCAATTCGGCGCTGTTCATGGCCATTGCCGTCGGTGTGGCAGCATGGTTGTTCAAGCGCGGTCTCGATGGAGCGAGTATCGTCCCCGGCCGGATGCAATCGCTGTGCGAAGTCATATATGACTTCGTCAAGGGCATGATCATGGACAATGTCGGCAAGGAAGGCATGCGCTACATGCCGATTGTCATGTCCGTTTTCCTTTTCATTCTGCTCGGCAATCTCATCGGCATGATTCCGGGTACGTTCACCTACACCAGTCACATCATCGTCACTCTCGTCATGGCCGTGTGCATCGTCGGCGGTGTCACGGTGATAGGCTTTGCACGGCACGGAACGCATTTCCTGAGCCTGTTCGCACCTGCCGGCGTGCCGATGTTCATCTATCCGCTGCTCATTCCCATCGAGATCCTGTCCTATCTGATCCGTCCGTTCAGTCTCTCGATGCGTCTTGCGGTGAACATGACCGCCGGCCACATCATGATGAAGACGTTCGCCGGATTCGTGCTTGCGATGGGCGTATTCGGCATCCTGCCGTTCCTTGTCGCCGTCGGTCTCACCGGTCTTGAGATCGTGATCGCGTTCCTGCAGGCCTATGTCTTCACTGTCCTGTCGTGCATTTACCTGAACGACGCGGTGCATCTGCACTGAGTCATCGCTGTACTCTGACTTCAGAGTTCCTTCCAACCGGATATCCCAACTTCGACGTCGCAAAAGGAGTGACAAGATGGAGATTGAAGCAGCCAAGATGATCGGCGCTGGCCTGGCTTGTATCGGCCTTGCGGGTGTTGGCATCGGTATCGGCAACGTTATCGCCACCAGTATTGCCACTTTCGGTCGCAATCCGGCCGCCCAGGACAAGCTTCAGCCGATCATGTTCCTCGGCTTTGCGCTCGTCGAGGCCATTGGCCTGTTCGCGCTCGTCGTCGCCTTCATCCTGCTCTTCGGCTGATCGGCGCTCGATCACCATCGCAGCGTCTGTGTCTGATCGGAGGCGTTGCCCGATGATCGAAGCGAAGGGATGAAGATGATGGCTCGCTATCTTCGTACAGCGGGTGCCATGGTCATGGGAGCCTTCGTGGCTCTCGTGCCTTGGCTGGTCGCTGCTGCCGAAACGGCCCAGGAAGTGTCCGCCGCTGCCGAGGCTCATAACGGTGCCGAGCATTCGGGTGGCATGCCGCAGCTCGACGTCAGCACCTACCTCCCGCAGGTCTTCTGGCTGGTCGTCTTTTTCGTGGTCCTGTACCGGATCGTTTCGAGGAAGGCGGTGCCGCAGCTGTCGGACATCATCCGTCAGCGCGAGGAACGTATAGCCGGCGATCTTAACCAAGCGGCGGAACTGCGTGCCGAGGCCGAAGCCGCCTACGAGCAGTATGAAGCCAGTCTCGCGAAGGCTCATGCCGCGGCGCAGAAGCAGGTCAAGGAAATCCGTGATCGCATAGCCGAAGAGCAGGCCGCAAGGCTGGCCGAGGTCGATGCAGCCATGGCCAGGAAGGTCGCCGATGCGGAAAAACGCATCGCGGAAGCACGTGCGCGGGCGATGGCCGAGGTCGAAAATGTCGCCGTCGAGTCAGCTCAGGCCGCAACTGAACGGCTGATCGGCGTCAAGGTCGGCGTGGATGAGGCCAGGCGTGCGCTGGCCGTCGTTCGGGAGAACGCAGCATGATGCCCATAATTGTCCTGATGGTCGCATTGCTTTGCCTGCTTTTCCTGATCCGCAAGCCTCTGGGCTCGATGGTCATCGGAGGGTTGGACAGGCGTGGGGAGCGCATACGCGCCGAACTCGACGAGGCCAACCGGCTCCATGAGGAAGCCCGTGCGCTGCTGGACAAGCACAGGGCAAAGCTGGTCGAAGGCGAGAATGCCGCGGCGGAGATCGTCGCGCATGCGCAGAGCGAGGCCAAGCGTCTTGAGGAGCGGCTCAAGGCGGAGATGGAGCATGCACTCAAGCGTCGCGAGGAGCTTGCCCTCGAACGGATTTCCCAGGAGGAAACGCGGGCCTTGCGTGATGTGCGCACCCGTGCGGCGCATCTCGCCGTCCAGACGACACGCCAGATCCTCACGGAGCATCTTGGTGGTGACGGTGCGCAGGCTGTCATGAAAAGCGCGATCTCGGAGGTGAAGCAGAAGCTTGCCTGATACCGCGTCTTGGTGAAATGTGAAAAGCCGTCCGGCGTGCCGGGCGGCTTTTCACGTTGGCGGGGAGGAGAAATGAAGCTTGATGGTGTGGTTGCAGTCGTGACTGGCGGCGCTTCCGGTCTCGGTCTCGCAACGACGGAGATGCTGGTCGGCAGAGGGGCTCGTGTCGTTCTGGTGGATTGTGACCGCGAGAAGTCGGGCGTCGAAGCGACACGTCTGGGGATAATTGCCAAAGAGCTGGATGTGTCGGACGGACTGGCTGCCGAGGCGATGATGGCGGAGATTGTCGCCGACGTCGGAGCACCGCGATTGCTGGTCAATTGTGCGGGTATCGGTCCGGCCAGGCGTATCGTCGGCCGTGATGGTGCGATGCCGCTTGACGCCTATCGGCAGGTGATCGAGGTCAACCTCATCGGCACATTCAACATGTTGCGCGTTGCGGCAGCCGCCATGAACGATCTCGAACCTTTGGCAACGGGCGAGCGCGGTGTCATCGTCAATACGGCGTCAGTAGCGGCCTATGATGGCCAGATCGGGCAGGCTGCCTATGCATCGTCGAAAGGCGGCATCGTCGGCCTGACGCTTCCGGCGGCACGCGAGCTGGCCGGTCGCGGCATCCGGGTCATGGCCATTGCGCCGGGGCTCTTTGCCACGCCGCTGCTGTTGGGCATGCCCGAGAATGTACAACAGGGCCTCGCGGCATCGATTCCGTTTCCCGGTCGGTTTGGCGATCCCGGAGAATATGCTGCACTTGTGGAGCATATCGCCGAAAACGTCATGCTCAACGGGGAGGTCATCCGCCTCGACGGCGCCTTGCGCATGGCACCTCGATAATGTCGTTTCATCTCAGGCGCGCGACGGCGGCCGACAGCGATGCGTTGTGGGATATGCTCGAACCGGTGATCCGTGACGGTGAGACCTATGCGCTCGATCGCGATATGAGCCGCGAGGCGGCGCTCGCCGCATGGATCGAATCGCCGCGCGTGTCATGGATCGCCACAAATGACGAAGGAACCGCATTGGGGACATTCTATGTCAAGCCAAACCAGCAAGGTGGCGGCAACCATATCTGCAATGCCGGTTTCGTGACGTCGCCACGGGCGCGTGGTCTCGGCATCGGTCGCTGGATGGGCGGGCGCGCCATCGAGGAAGCGACGGCGTTGGGATATGCGGCCATGCAGTTCAACTTTGTCATTGCCAGTAACGCCGTCGCGGTGCGGCTCTGGCGCGGTCTCGGTTTCATCGTCATCGGCACCATTCCCGATGCGTTCCGGCATCCCCGGCTTGGTCTGGTCGACGCGTATGTGATGTACCGCCGCCTTGGTTAGCCCGGGCGATACCTCTACAATCGACCCGACATCGTCGTGCGGGCCGTTCATCGCCCGCACACAGGGGTGAGGTAGGATGGAACCGACCATTTTCGCATTCCTGCGGCGTTATGCCTGGAAGCAGCAGGTCGTGATCCTGGCGCTGACCGCATTCACCCTCCCGCTGGGGTATGCCGCTCTGGAGCTGCCCAAGCTCATCATCAACCGGGCTCTGGGCACCGATCCGTCTCCTGAGTTTTTCGGTTATCAGTGGGATCGGATGGAACTGCTGTGGACCCTGTGCGGGCTTTTCCTTGCGACCGTGCTCGCCAGTGGCGGGCTCAAATATGTTGTCAATGTCTATGCCGGCGTCGTGTCCGAGCGGATGCTGCGACGGTTGCGCTACCAGTTGTACGACCATGTCCTGCGGTTTCCCCTACCGCATCTCAAGCGCGTCAGCCAGGGCGAGCTGGTGCAGATGATCAATGCAGAGGTCGAGCCGCTGGGTGGTTTTGTGGGCGAGGCGGTGACGACACCGGGCCTGCAGGGCGGTACGTTGCTGATCAGTCTGACGTTCATGTTCGTTCAGGATCCGGTACTGGGGCTCGCCGCCACGGCTCTCTATCCGTTGCAGATCTGGATCATTCCCAAGTTGCAGGCCAAGGTGAACCAGCTGGGCAAGCAGAGGGTCAACCAGGTCCGCCGCAATGCGGAAAAGATCAGCGAGTCGGCCGCTGGTGTCAGGGATATTCGTGGCAATAGCGCATCGAATTTCGAACGCGCGCGCTTTTCAAGTGAATTATCGAAAGTATTCAATCTTCGTTTCGAAATATACAAGAAGAAATTTCTCATAAAATTTCTCAATAATTTCCTTTCGCAGATTGGTCCGTTTTTCTTTTATTCTATCGGTGGATACCTTGTCATTCAGGGGCAGCTTACCGTTGGTGCGCTGGTCGCGGTCATTGGCGCGCAGAAGGACATAACTTCTCCGTGGAAAGAGCTCTTGTCCTTCTATCAGATGGTCTACGATGTCCGGATCAAATACGATCAGGTCGTTACCCAGTTCATGCCGCAGGGCTTGCGCGAGCCGGAGAGCGCCGAAGCCGTTCCGGCGGCACCCGGGCCGGATTTCAGGA
This sequence comes from Geminicoccaceae bacterium, assembly GCA_020638465.1. Lineage (NCBI taxonomy): Bacteria > Pseudomonadati > Pseudomonadota > Alphaproteobacteria > Geminicoccales > Geminicoccaceae > Geminicoccaceae bacterium. The sequence goes on along the minus strand of JACKIM010000001.1, from coordinate 553,643 downwards.
AGGATGTACGGATCAACGGCCTGGGGTTGCAGGACGAGGACGGAGGCGTCATCCTCGATTCCTGCTCGGCTAACTTTACCCTGCCGACAACGATCGCCATCGTGGGTTCGTCGGGATCCGGCAAGGAGGAGCTTGCCCTGTGCATGGCCGGGTTGCTCGATCCATCGAGCGGCCGGGTCCTGTATGGCGGTGTCGATGTTACCGAACTGCCGGAATTCCAGGCAGGCAGAAAGATCGCGTTTGTAGGCAATCCAACCCAGATCTTCCGTGGTTCGATTCGCGACAACATGCTCTATGGTCTGTGCAATCGGCCGGTCGCAAAATCGGACGATCCGGAACGTGGGGCCTACTTGCTCGAGTCGGCGCGGGCCGGCAACTCGCCGCTGTTTCCATTCGACGACTGGACGGACTTCGCCTCGATCGGCATCCGGTCCGATGACGAGAAGCTGCCGCGCATCATCGAGATACTCAAGCTGGTCGGGCTCGATCATGATGCCTACTCGATCGGCCTGAGGTCGAGCCTGCGGCAACCCGACGACAACGATCTGGAAGCCCTGCTGCTGGACGCGCGCAGGGAGATGCGGCAGCGCCTTGAAAAAGATCCGCGGTTGTCGCGACTGGTCGAGCCCTTTGATCTCGCACGCTACAACACCAATGCGACCCTGGGTGAAAATCTCATTTTCGGAACGACAACCAGCGATGCCTTCGACATCGAGCACCTTGCGGGGAACCGGTATGTGCGAAGTGTGCTCGACGGGCAAAACCTGACCGATGACCTGATTGAGGCCGGCTATCATCTGGCCTCGACAATGGTCGAACTGTTCGCTGACCTGTCACCGGATCATGAATATTACCGGGAGTTCAGCTTCATCAATGCCGAAGACCTGCCGGAATATCGCGCGCTTGTAAGCAGGGCCGACGTCAATCATCTTGACCATTTGAATGAGGACGATCGTGCGAAGCTCCTTTCCCTGCCGTTCAAGTTCATCGTCGCCAGACACCGGCTCGAACTGATCGGAGAAGAGTTGCAGGGCAAAGTTCTCAAGGCCCGTGCGGCTTTCCGCAAGAACCTGCCCGAAGAGCTGAAGGGTGTGATCGAATTTTTCGATCCAGATCAGTACAATCGCGCGACGACGATTCAGGACAATATCCTGTTCGGCCGTGTTGCCTACGGGCAGGCGCAGGCACGCGAGAAGATTCTGACGCTGATCGGGGATATTCTCGAAAAGGCGGATACGCGCGATCGCATCATCGCGGTGGGCATCCGTTTCGAATGCGGGGTCAGTGGTGGGTTGCTGTCGGCACCGCAGCGGCAGAAGCTCGGGCTTGCGCGAGCCCTGATGAAAGAGCCGGATGTCCTCATACTTGTTGACGCAACGGGTCCGCTCGACCGGTCGGAAGCTCGCGTCGTCCTTGAAAATGTGCTGTCTTCATTCGACAACCGAACGGTCATCTGGGCACTACAGGAACCGCAGATCGCAAAGAACTTCAAGAACGTGATCGTCATGGATCATGGGTCCATCGCCGAAAAGGGAACGGTCGCCAGTCTGGATCATGACGGGAGTGCCTATCATGCATTGGTCGGCCAGTGAGTCCGCGAACAGGGAGGTGTCACCGTGAGCTTGCAGCGTGAGGTTGAAATTCTTCGCAACATTCCCCTGTTCAGCAAGATCGATCCGGCCAAACTGAAGCTTCTGGCATTCACCAGTGAACACCTCGAATACGACTCCGGCGACGTCCTGTTCCATCAGGGAGATGTCGGCGATGCCGCCTACATCCTCCTCGAAGGCGATGCCGACATCATGGTGGACGTGCCACCGGATCAGCGCATCAAGGTGGCCAGCCTCGGGCAGAACGAACTCGTCGGCGAAATTGCCATCCTGTGCGATGTTCCGCGAACGGCGACGGTCATCGCCCGCAGCCGGCTTGTCACCATGCGTGTTTCCAAGGACGGGTTCTTCAATCTGGTGACACAGTTCCCGCAAGTGGGAATGGAAATCATGCATGAGCTTGCTTCGCGATTGCATCACACCACTCAGGACCTGACCGATGCCCGGTTGCGCATCGAACAACTGGAGCAGCGCAACGGATGACCGGTACCCGGAACCTGTGGCCGAGATCCCGGAGCCGGTCGCTCGAATGGCTCGTTTTCGAAACCCGCACCCAGCCGTTCTTCGACAACCTGTTTGGCGAGCTGTGCGAAAGGATGGTCGAGGATGGCGTGCCTGTCGACCGGGCGAGCGTTCACATGCGCACCCTGCATCCGCAGTTCCAGGCAGGATCGGTGCAGTGGGAGCCCGGGTTCGAGATGGCGCAACTGACCATGTATGTGCATGGCGGTCTGTCGTCGGATGCGTTCCTCAACAGTCCGCTGCGCCCCATTTTCGCAGGCGAAGTGGGGGCGATCCGACAACGCCTCGATATTCCGCTGCCCGACGGTGCGGCCAGATACGATATCTATGATGAACTTCGAGAACGAGGGATGGTCGACTATGTGGTCATGCCCATGGAATTCGTCAGCGGCACCATCCATGCGGCCAGCTGGGCAACCCGGCAAGACGGTGGTTTCACCACCGACCAGTTGCAGATCATCAACGATCTGATGCCGGTCCTCGGCATGGTCCTTGAGGTACGGCTCAACCGACGCATCACCAGGAACCTGCTCAATACCTATGTCGGGACGCGAGCGGGAGAACGCATTCTCGCCGGCGATATCCAGCGTGGCAGCGGCGAAACCATCACGGCGGCGATCTGGCATTGCGACCTGCGGGGCTTTACCCATCTGTCCGAATCGCTGGCCCGGGATGAACTGATCGAGTGCCTGAACGATTACTTCGATACGATGGCCAGTCCCGTCCTCGAAGCAGGCGGCGAGGTTCTCAAGTTCATGGGCGATGCGATGCTGGCGATTTTTCCGCTGGAGAACCGGGCAGCCTGCCAGCGCGCCTTTTCGGCGGCGATCAAGGCCATAGAGGGCATGAAGGCACTCAATGCGCGTCGCCGCGACGAGGGCAGGAACGAGGTCGGCTTCGGTCTTGTCCTTCATGTGGGCGACGTCATGTATGGCAATATCGGTGCGGTCAGCCGTCTGGACTTCACCGTGATCGGTCCGGCGGTCAACGTCGCTGCGAGACTCGATGGACTGACGAAGGATCTCCGCCGCGAACTATTGCTATCGGGGGAATTTGTCGCCATGTGCGAGGGTATGCGCATGTTCCTGCCGCGCATCGGTTCCTATCATCTGCGTGGCGTCGATCGCGAGGTCGAGGTCTACGGTCTCCCCGACGACATGCCGTTGCGGCGGGGGGAACTGGCCAGTGCTGCATCATGAACTGGTTGCAGTGGGTCGCCGGGGTGGGGGGCTTCGATCTGGCTGCCCGGCGCAAGCCCCGGGACCCTCTGGCCCAGCTTGCCGCCATCCTGAAATTCCATGCCATTGACCTGGTCATCGATGTGGGGGCGAATGTCGGCCAATATGGCTCGATGTTGCGCCGGTTCGGCTATCCGGGACGCATCCTTTCGTTCGAGCCGCTGCCCATGGCCCATGCGCAATTGTCGCGGGCCGCTTCCGGTGACGATCGCTGGGATGTCGCTCCACCCATGGCACTGGGTGACGAGGGAGGAATGATCGTCATCGAGCATTCGAGCGAGAGCGACATGAGTTCGATTCTCCCGCAATCGCGGCTGCTTGCCGATATTTCACCGAGCTCCATGGTCCTCGAACGTCTCGACGTGGTCGTGAACAGACTCGACAGCATCGATCTGCCGGCCTTTTCCCGTGGCCACCTCAAGATCGACGTTCAGGGCTTCGAACCCCAGGTGCTCGATGGTGCTCGCGGTGTCATCGACCGGATGAAGTCCGTCCAGCTGGAAATGGCCCTTGTGCCCGTTTATGAAGGCGAACAGGCGTGGCGGTCGGCCATTGCCCGCATGGAGTCGCTCGGTTTCGAACTCCATATGATCATTCCGGGGTATTTCGAGCGCAAGCTCGCCCGGCAATTGCAGGTGGATGGCGTTTTCGTCCGTCCCTGAGCCCGAAGAGAAACGAGGAACAATGAAAGATCCGGGATCGCCCAGCTCGCTTCTGGTGCCCATTCATCCGGCGGGTTGGCCGTTCATTGCCATCTTCTTTCTGGTGACCGTCGTCCTTGGCTACCTGTGGACGCCGCTGTTCTGGGTCGGCCTGCTGCTCACCGCCTGGTGCGCCTATTTCTTCCGCGATCCTCATCGAACCACGGTTGACGATCCGGCTGTCGTCACAAGTCCGGCGGACGGTGTCGTCCAGCATGTCGAGCCGCGCGTACCCCCGCCCGAGCTCGAAATGGGCAGTGTTCCGCTGCCCTGCGTCGGCGTGTTCATGAACGTGTTCGATGTTCATGTGAACCGTACGCCGGTCATCGGGCGGATTGCGAAGGTTGCCTATCACAAGGGCAAGTTCCTCAATGCGTCGCTCGACAAGGCTTCCGACGAGAATGAACGGCAGTCCTTCCGCATCGCGACACGGGACGGCCGCGACGTCGGCCTGGTGCAGATCGCGGGTCTCGTCGCCCGCCGCATCATCGCGTTCAGCAAAGAGGGCGACGATGTTCGGGCCGGCGAACGTGTCGGGTTGATACGCTTTGGCAGCAAATGTGATATCTACATGCCGAAGGGAACCATTCCGCTCGTGTTGCCTGGCCAGCGTGCGGTTGCCGGCGAAACGGTGATTGCATTGCTGGACGGCAGCCAGACCCAGCGCCGGGGACGCACCAGCTGATGGACAAGTCACTCGCCAATCGTATTCGCCGCCGCCGTCTTCGGCCCAAGCCGTTGATCACGCTGGTGCCGAACATGTTCACCGTGCTGGGGCTTTGCGCAGGTCTTACCGGTATGCGCTATGCGCTTGACGGCCGCTGGCAGCTGGCTGTCGGCCTGATCGTCGCGGCAATCGTGTTCGATGGTCTCGATGGCCGTTCCGCCCGGTTGCTGAAGCTGGAGAGCAAGCTTGGCGAGCAGCTCGACAGCCTTGCCGACTTCCTGAGCTTCGGTGTTGCGCCCGCCTTCGTCATCTATCTCTGGGTCCTGCATGACGTGCGCGCCATCGGCTGGGCGCTCGGCATGCTGTTTGCCACCTGCTGTGCGCTGCGCCTCGCGCGTTTCAACGCCGAACTCGACGACCCCGACAAGCCTGCCTGGATGCACCATTTCTTCACCGGCATACCGGCTCCGGCTGCTGCCGGCCTTGCCCTGACTCCCATGGTCGGATCGTTCGTCCATGGCGATGAGATCGCGCGCAACTGGTATCTCAATGCCGTTGTGTTGACGTTCGTGGCGGTGATGATGGTGAGCCGCGTTCCTACCTACTCGATCAAGAAGCTGCGAGTATCGCAGGCCTTCGTCATCCCGACACTGCTCGCAGCCGGCATGCTGCTCGTGTTCCTCGTCACGGAGCCGTGGGCGACATTGCTGCTCATCGGCTGCGGCTATGCGTTCTTCCTGCCCGTGGCCTATCTGCATTCACGTCGTTATGCGGCCGCACCTTCGGCCGTCGGCATGGCCGATGGCGAGGATGGCGGCGGCGATGACGATACTGCCGACAATCACCGCACGGATGGCGGTGACCCGGGCGAGCCTCCCGCATGTGATCCGCGCGTGATTCGTATCGACAAATCCTCCAACAGCTGACGTTCGGGCCGGCTCATCATGCTCGATCCGTGGATGCGTCGCCTCATTGATGCGCCGTTGGAAGGCATGGCCCGGCAGCTCCACAAGCGTCGCATCGCCGCCGATACGATCACCTGGGCGGGCTTTGCGCTTGGTCTTGGTAGCATGATCGCGGTGGCTTTCGGCGCATTCGGGATTGCGTTGGGACTGATGCTTGCGGGAAGGCTTGCGGATGGCCTTGATGGGGCTATCGCGCGTATCCAGGGCGCCACGGATCTGGGGGGGTATCTCGATATCACGCTCGACTTCATCTTCTATTCCGGTCTGGTGTTCGCCTTTGCCCTGTACGATCCATCGTCGAACGGGCTCGCGGCGAGCTTTCTCATCTTTTCATTCATCGGGACCGGGACATCGTTCCTCGCCTTTGCGATCATGGCGGCCAGGCGGCAGCTTTCGACCGACCGGCGCGGCCACAAGTCGATCTACTATCTGGGAGGGTTGACGGAAGGGACGGAAACGATCGGTTTCCTCGTCGCCCTGTGCCTCTGGCCGGGGGCATTCCCATGGCTTGCGTGGACATTCGGCGGGTTGTGCTGGGTAACGACGGCAAGCCGGATCGCCATGGCCTTTGATCAGCTCCACGAGAGGAAATGATACCGTTCGGGATCGTGTACCGATGGTCAAATCATTCAGTTTCCTCGCATTCCATAGGCATTGGTTAAGGTTCGGGACGATAGTTTCGTACCTCGGGATGGAGAACGTCCGCACCATGTCATGATCCGATACCTTTCAGGCAAACAGAAAGCCATGCCGCGTTTCCGGCATGGAAGGCGAGTTGCCCCCCAGCCCTGAAAGGATGGAAGACGATGAACCTGCGCCTGCTCGGTCTGGTCTGGGCATTTCTGGCCCTTTCCGGCTGTGGATTCCTCAGCGAAAGGAATGGCTTGTCCGAACAGGAGCGAACGACCTTGAGCGAGCTCGCCCGGAGCGGACGGGCCGATCTCGATGCCGGCAATGTCGATCGCGGCATGGAACAGCTCAGGCAGGTCCTGCGCAGGGATCGTGAATCCCTCGACGCGCTGAATGGTCTGGCTCTCGGCTATGCCATGCAGGGCCGCCTCGATCTCGCGAGCATCTTTGCCGACCGTGCGGGGGTGCTCGATCCTGTCGAGGCCATGGAGATCGCCGACCTCGAACAGATCTCGCGCTCAAGACGAAACGACGATGGCGACGCCGTGCATTTCCGTCTGGCCAGCCTCAGCCTCTATGGCCCCATATATCGTAACGTCATGGAGCGGGTATCGGGTTCGGGATCGCTATCCGGTGGCCGAGAGATGCGGATGGTCGGCGTTCCGCTCACGGGGCAGACCTCAGCGCCCGTATCCGGATCTGATCTGACGGACCTGCAGGAACCTGAAAGCGTCGAACACCGCACGAATGAGGTCGTTTTCGCTCGGCGGAGATGATGGATGCGGTGCGAGACCTCGTGATGAGGGCCGTGTCCGTGTCGTTCGGATCAGCGAGGTGGGCCAATTTCTCCCCGGGATTTACACAGAGGTGGGATGGATCGCCTATTCCCTCCAGCGCAGCGCATCGACCAGCAGGCGGAAGGCCGGTGTGATCTGGCGCCGGCTCGGGTAGTAGAGGTGGTAGCCGGCAAATGGCGGGCACCAGTCGGCAAGCACGCGCACGAGCCGGCCGGAATCGACAAGGGCACCGAGGTGATCGGAAGGCAGGCAGGCCAGCCCGCGTCCAGCCAGCGCCGCCTCGACTACCAGATCGGAATCCGAGCAGGTGAACTGGCCGTCGACACGGACATTCAGCGGCCGACCGGCCCTTTCGAACTCCCAGACATAAAGTCCGCCGGCGGACTGCATGCGCAGGTTGATGCAGTTGTGGCGGGTCAGGTCATGGGGTGTCCTCGGTGCGGGGCGATCGCGGAAATAATCCGGCGCGGCGGCGACAACCATTCTCAGTTCAGGCCCGATGCGGACGCCGATCATGTCCCTGTCGAGACTTTCCCCAAGTCGGATACCCGCGTCGAAACCTTCCCTGGCAATATCGACGAAGCGTGAATCGACGGCGATCTCGATATTCACGTCCGGATACTCTGCCAGAAGGCGATTGACCGTCGGCAGGACGATCTGCCTCGCAGCCGTACGACTCGCCGACAGCCGGATCGTTCCCGCCGGATGACTGCGCATTTCGTCCAGCATGACAAGTTGCGCCTCGATGCCGTCGAGGGCGGGGCGCAGGGTATCGGCCAGCCGTTGACCGGCTTCGGTGGGGGAGACGGCACGGGTCGTGCGGGTGAGGAGTCGAACGCCCAAGCGTTCCTCCAGCCTGCGTACCACGGCGCTCACCGCGCTCTGCGAGGTTTGCAGCCGGGCGGCGGCACGGGTGAAGTTGCGCTCCTCGGCGACGGCCAGAAACGCCATCAGGTCGCCCATTTCCTCCCGTCGCATTCATATCTCCTGAAGATAGGCTCATTCTTGATCTAGCATTTCGAGTGCCGGGCGGCACGGCCTATCTTGAAGCGGTCGAAGGGAGTGTGGGTGTGGTTTGCGGCTCTACCCACGCACAATGCGGAATGAAGGAGAGTGGAGATGGAGATCTTTCGTGCAGGAACCAGGCCCTCGGCAGCAGGACCAGCCGACTGGTTCACGGGCAAGGTCCGGGTCGATCCGCAATTCAATCCCTCCGCGCCCGATCGGGTGCAGGGCGCCCATGTCACCTTCGATCCCGGTGCGCGCACCGCCTGGCACACGCATCCGCTGGGCCAGACCCTGATCGTCACCTTCGGTCGTGGCCGTGTGCAGCGGGAGGGTGGACCGATCGAGGAGATCCGGCCAGGCGACGTCGTCTGGTTCGCGCCGGACGAGAAACACTGGCATGGCGCCTCGCCGGACACGGGCATGAGTCACTACGCCGTCCAGGAAGTCCAGGAGGGCAAGGTTGTTACCTGGATGGAGCACGTCACCGACGCCGAATACGGCGCCTGAGTCCGAGAGAGGAACGCAGATGCAAACCCGCAGACTGGGCCGGGATGGCCCCGAGGTATCAGCCATCGGCTATGGCTGCATGGGCTTGAGCTACGGCTACGGTCCAGCGGTGGACATCGCTCATGGTATCAGCATGATTCGTGCCGCCCATGAGCAAGGCGTGACCTTCTTCGACACGGCCGAAGCCTATGGTCCCTTTGTCAACGAGGAACTGGTCGGCGAGGCGCTGGCACCGATCCGGGATCGCGTCGTCATCGCCACCAAGTTCGGCTTCCAGGATGGCGACGCCATGAAGGGACAGGATTCGCGACCCGAACGCATTCGCGAGGTCTGCGAGGCGGCGCTCGGGCGGTTGCGCACGGACCGCATCGATCTCTTCTATCAGCACCGGGTGGATGCGAACGTTCCGATCGAGGATGTCGCCGGCGCCGTCCGCGACCTGATCTCCGAAGGCAAGGTGCTGCATTTCGGCCTGTCCGAGGCCGGCCCCGATACGATCCGCCGCGCCCACGCCGTCCAGCCGGTTGCCGCGCTGCAAAGCGAATATTCGCTGTGGTGGCGCGAGCCCGAGGGCGAGATCCTGCCCCTGCTGGAGGAACTCGGCATCGGCTTCGTGCCGTTCAGCCCGCTCGGGAAGGGATTCCTGACCGGCGCCATCGATGCATCGACGGATTTCGGCGACAAGGATTACCGCTCCACCATTCCCCGCTTCTCGGAGGAAAACCGCGTTGCCAACCGCGCGCTGGTCGATGAGATCGGTCGGATCGCCGAGGCGAAGGGTGTCACGCGCGCGCAGATCGCGCTGGCCTGGCTATTGGCGCAACGCCCGTGGATCGTGCCGATTCCCGGCACGACCAGGTTGCACCGGCTGGAAGAAAATCTCGGTGCGGCAAAAGTTGCGCTGTCGCCTGCCGACCTTGCCCGCATCCGGACTGCTCTGGATGAGATCGAGATCGTCGGCGCTCGCTACAACGCTTTCGCCCAGGCGCGTGTCAATCGCTAACCAGGAGGAAACCTGCCATGTATGCTACCGTGATGCACGGCCCCGGCGATGTGCGTTATGAAGAGGTCGCGGACCCGAAGATCCTCAAGCCCACCGATGCCGTCATCAGGCTGTCGGCAACCTGCATCTGCGGCTCCGACCTCTGGCCCTGGCGCGGGTTGCAGCCGCAGGACGGTCCAGCCCATATGGGGCACGAATATTGCGGCGTTGTCGTCGAGGTGGGATCCGAGGTTCGCACTGTCAGGCCGGGCCAGTTCGTCGTCGGCTCCTTCTGCCTGTCGGACAATACCTGTCCGCATTGCGAGTTCGGCTTCCAGTCCTCCTGCATGCAGCGTGAGTTCATGACCGGCGCACAGGCACCTTACGCCCGCGTGCCGCTGGCCGACGGCACCCTTGTGCCCACCGAAGAGATGCCTGACCCGGAGATGGTCCCGCATATGCTCGCGGTCTCGGATGTGCTGGGCACCGGCTGGTATGGTGCTGTCGCTGCCAATGTGCGTGAGGGCGGCACGGTGGTCGTCGTTGGCGACGGTGCGGTGGGCCTCATGGGCGTGCTGGCCGCCAGTCAAATGGGTGCCGGTCGCATCATGGCCATGAGCCGTCACGACAGCCGCCAGAAACTTGCCCGCGAATTCGGCGCCACCGATATCGTCGAGGAACGCGGCGAGGACGGTATCGCCAGGATCATGGAACTGACGAATGGCGTCGGCGCGGAATCGGTGATCGAGGCCGTCGGCATGGAGCAATCCATGCAACAGGCGACGGGCGTGTGCCGACCAGGGGGGAGCATCGGCTTTGTCGGCGTGCCGCATGGTGTCGGTTTCGACGGCCAGCAACTGTTCTTCAACCAGCAGCGCATGCTCGGAGGCCCGGCTCCCGTCCGACGCTTCCTGCCCGATCTGATGGACCGCGTGTTGCAGGGCAGGATCCAGCCCGGCAAGGTCTTCGATCTGACCCTGCCCATCGCCGAGGTCGCCGAGGGCTACAAGGCCATGGATGAACGCCGCGCCATCAAGACCCTGTTGCAGGTGGAAGGCTGACCTGACCGGCATCGCTGTCATCTCCGGGAGCGATGCGTCAGGAGCGGCAGGGGGAAAACTGACCGGCGTTGACATTCTACGGGTCAGGCAACAACTTCGCCCTTTTCATTCAGGATCATCTGGCCGTCCTCCTTGAAAAGCGGCCCGATGGGCGGGCTATCGAGCAGCGGCAGAACGGATTCGGACGGACGGCACAGGCGTACGCCCCTGGGCGAGGCGACAATGGGGCGATTGACCAGGACCGGGTGAGCGACCATTGCATCAAGGAGAATGTCATCGCTCACGCCTGGTTCCATCAGGCCCAGATCTGCCGCTGGCGATTTCGTCTCGCGCAGCGCCTGCCGGGGGCTCAGGCCCGCAGCGGCAAAGAGCGCCAGAAGTTGCGGTCGGGTCCAGCCTTCCGACAGATAGTCGATCACGACGGGTTCGGCACCGGACGCGCGGATGATGGCAAGCACATTGCGTGATGTGCCGCAGTCGGGGTTGTGGTGAATGACGATCATGACTGGACTTCCGGAAAGCGGCTGCGCGTGCGGTTGGCAAAGGCCACCAGTGAAAGCATCACCGGCACTTCGACCAGCACACCGACGACGGTTGCCAGTGCCGCGCCGGAGTTCAGGCCGAAGAGGCTTATTGCCACCGCCACGGCCAGTTCGAAGAAGTTCGACGTGCCGATCATGGCACACGGAGCGGCGATACGGTGCGGAACGCCGAGGGCATAGGCCGCACCATAGGCGATCGCGAAGATCGCATAGCTCTGGATCAGGATCGGAATGGCGATCAGCGCGATGACGAACGGCCGGCCGAGGATCACATCGCCCTGCAGCGCGAACAGGATGGCCACCGTGGCGATCAGGCCGATGACAGACCATGGCTTGACACGTGCCGAGAACATGTCGATTGCAGGCTGAGTTCCCAACAGGCGCCGTGTCAGCAGCCCTGCCGCAAGCGGCAGCACGACGTACAGCACGGTCGCGAGGACCAGCGTCTGCCACGGCACTTCGATCTCTGTCACGCCCAGCAGCAACGCAACGATGGGCGCGAAGGCCCCCACCATGATCAGGTCGTTCACCGAAACCTGAACAAGCGTGTAGACCGCATCCCCGCGCGTCAGTTGCGACCAGACAAACACCATGGCGGTGCAGGGGGCGGCTCCCAGCAAAATCAGGCCGGCAATGTATTGCTGCGCATCTTCGGGAGCGATCCACCAGGCAAAGACATGATCGAAGAACAGAACCGCCAGCAGTGCCATGGTAAACGGCTTGATCAGCCAGTTGACTGCCAGCGTGATCAGCAGACCCCGCGGCTGGCGTGCAACTCCGGCCACGGCGCCGAAATCGACATTGACCATCATCGGATAGACCATGGCCCATATCAGGACCGCCACGACAAGGTTGATCGAGGCGATCTCGGCCTCTGCCACCGCTGCGACCAGACCCGGCGCAACCCGGCCGATCGCCAGTCCGGCGACCATCGCCAGCGCGACCCACAGAGTCAGCCAGCGCTCGAACATGCCCATGACACTCGTCTCAACATCGATTGCATCGGTCATCGTCGATCCTCTGAAGCGGGGTTCGGGAGCATGGTCTCTCTCTTCGCTCCGGCTGAAAGACTGTTCGTTCCCGAAAAGCGCGGTGTCGGTCCGTAACGCGTGTATTCGGGACTGCGTCAGCCGGGATCGATCGGGGCGAGTTCCCGGTGCACAGATGGGAAACATCATGGATGGGGTGTGCCATGGCAGTTCTCAGCAATTGCAGGCAATCTGGTCGAGAACCGGTTGACACAATTCGGGGCGGCCGCCGCAGCAATCCTGCATCAGGAAGGCAAGCAGTCCGCGCATCGTCTCCATCTCGGCAAAATAGCGTATCGAGCGGCCCTCACGCACCGCGCGCAGCAGACCCGCCGTGCTGAGAACGGTGAGATTGTTCGACAGCGTGTTGGCCCTGATATCCAGCGTCGCCGCAATTTCACCGGCGGCCATTCCTTCGGGACCGGCCCGGATCAACAGCCGAAAGACATCCAGCCGGATATCATGGGCGAGGGCGGACAGAGAGGCGATTGCGCAATTCTTTTCCATATTTCATGATTTATAGAATTAATGGATGATTGGCAAGACCCGACCGCATCCAACGGCGGCCGCATCGGCCCGGTACGTTCCATCAGCGGCGGCATGACGTCGAACATGGTTCGAATATATGCCTACTTTACGCGCATATGTTTCAAGATAGATTAAAAATTAGGCAGTCATGTTCCCATTCTGTCCGAAAACATCGAACTGAAGCGGGATGGCACGGCAATTGCTTCCCGGTGATCGAGGACTTCCGGTCACCGAAGGAAAGAAACATGGCTCTGAAGAGGATCTTCGCCGCAAGTGTGGGCATGCTGCTCGGCACTTCCGCGATCGCTGGGGCGCAGGAGGATACGATCAAGGTCGGTATCCTGCATTCACTTTCCGGCACCATGGCCATCAGCGAGACGACGCTCAAGGACGTGATGCTGATGCTGATCGAGGAGCAGAATGCCAAGGGCGGGTTGCTCGGCAAGCAGATCGAAGCCGTGGTCGTCGATCCGGCATCGGACTGGCCGCTCTTTGCCGAAAAGGCACGCGAACTGCTTGAAGTGGAGAAGGTTGCCGCGGTGTTCGGTTGCTGGACGTCGGTATCCCGCAAGTCGGTCCTGCCGGTTTTCGAGGAACTTGACGGAATGTTGTTCTATCCCGTCCAGTACGAAGGCGAAGAGAGCAGCCGCAATGTCTTCTACACGGGTGCGGCGCCCAACCAGCAGGCCATACCGGCCGTCGACTATCTCATGAATGAGGAAGGGGTCGAGCGCTGGATCCTGGCCGGTACCGACTATGTCTATCCGCGCACCACCAACAAGATTCTGGAGCAGTACCTCAAGGACAAGGGGGTGGCCGAAGACGACATCATGATCAATTACACACCCTTCGGTCATTCCGACTGGCAGACCATCGTCTCCGACATCAAGACCTTCGGCTCGGCCGGCAAGAAGACGGCTGTGGTCTCGACCATCAATGGCGATGCCAACGTTCCCTTCTACAAGGAACTGGGCAATCAGGGCATCCGGGCCGAGGATATCCCGGTCGTCGCCTTTTCGGTCGGCGAAGAGGAACTCGCCGGCATCGATACTGCCCCACTGGTCGGACATCTTGCCGCGTGGAACTACTTCATGTCGGTCGATACGCCCGAAAATGCCGAATTCATCGAGTACTGGCACAAGTTCATCGGCAGTAACGATCGTGTCACCAACGATCCGATGGAAGCACACTACATCGGCTTCAACATGTGGGTCCATGCAGTCGAGCAGGCCGGGACCGTTGATGTCGATGCCGTACGCCAGGCCATGTATGGCCAGCAGGTACCCAATCTGACCGGTGGCATCGCCGTGATGAACACCAATCACCACCTTTCCAAGCCCGTGCTGATCGGAGAGATCCAGGATGACGGTCAGTTCGAGACCGTCTGGGAGACCGAAGGCGTCGTCAAGGGCGATGCATGGTCGGACTTCATCCCCGAGAGTGCAAAGCTCACTGCGGACTGGACATGGCCGTGGGTCTGCGGTGGCTGCGAAACCCCGACCTACCAGTAGGCTCGATCGGTCACGATCGCCACTGGTTGAACGGCTTGCGGCCCGAAGGGAGGCGGCGTCCCACCCTCCCAGGATACCCCTTCGTTCGGGCCGCTCCCCCTTTTACGGAAACACGATGATCTTACGAATGATATCCCTGCTGTTCGCCCTTGTGGCGTTGCCGGCCATGGCCCAGGAACCCGATATCACGGTCAAGGTCAGGGCCCTTGCAGAAGGCAGCTACAGCGACAAGGTCGGGGCCGTAAAAGCGCTTGCCGCAACCGGCCATCGGGGTGTGGCCGAAATCCTTCGTCGGATGCGCTCGGGCGAACTCTATCTGCAGCCGGCTCATGACCGCATCGTCTTCGCTTCGGGAAAGGATGACGGCTACGCCATCGAGGATGTCATCAGCGGGGCCGATCTGGGCAATACCGGATCGGGAGAACTCGAAAAGATCAAGGTCAACAACCGATTGCGTCGCGCCATTGACGAGGCGATGAGCGCATTGACCCTGCAAAGCCCCGACCCGGTCGTGCGCATGGCGGCCGCGAGGAACCTCTTTGGCAGCGCCGGCTCCGGGGAATTGCCTGCGCTGGAGCAGGCCATCGCCGCCGAGCGCAATCCTGACATCAAGACTGCATTCGAGGCCGCGCGTGCTGCAGCCCTGCTGCGCGATCCTCAGGCGCCGGAAGATGCGCGAATGGAAGCGGTCGCTACCGTGGCCGGCATGGGCACACTGGATGCCAATGCGCTCTTTTCAGGCGTCGGCAATGGCGAGGGGCCGGTTGCCGCTGCCGCTGCCGAAGCCGTGGCCTCAGTCCAGCGCGAGATCGCCCTGTGGGATGCCGGGCAGAACATTGCCTTCGGGCTGTCGCTCGGTTCCGTGCTGTTGCTTGCCGCCATCGGTCTTGCCATTACCTTCGGCGTGATGGGCGTCATCAACCTCGCCCATGGCGAGATGGTGATGCTTGGTGCCTATACCACCTTTGTTGTTCAGGAATTCATTCGCAGTACGTTTCCCGGCCTGTTCGACTGGTCGCTCTTCATCGCCATTCCGCTGGCCTTCCTTGTCGCCGGTCTCACCGGTATCGCCATCGAACGCTGCATCATCCGCTGGCTCTACGGCCGACCGCTGGAGACATTGCTTGCCACCTGGGGCATCTCGATCATTCTCCAGCAGGCGGTACGCTCGATCTTCGGTCCAACCAATCGCGAGGTCGGCAATCCGTCCTGGATGAGCGGTTCGATCGAACTCGGCCAGATCATGCTCACATGGAATCGCATCTGGATCTTCGTATTTGCTCTCCTGGTCTTCGCCGGGCTCATGTTTCTGCTCAAGAAGACCCGTTTCGGCCTGTTCTCGCGCGCCGTTACCCAGAACCGCGACATGGCATCGGCTATGGGTATCCGCACCGGCTGGATCGACGCTCTCACGTTCGGTCTGGGTTCCGGCATCGCCGGTCTTGCCGGGGTGGCGCTGTCCCAGATCGACAATGTCAGTCCCAATCTCGGCCAGGGCTACATCATCGACAGCTTTCTCGTCGTCGTGTTCGGTGGGGTCGGCAATCTGTGGGGCGCGCTCACGGGTGCGATGAGCATCGGTATCCTGAACAAGTTCCTCGAACCCTATGCCGGCGCCGTGCTTGGCAAGATCCTGGTGCTGGTCCTGATCATCCTGTTCATCCAGAAGCGCCCCCGGGGTCTGTTCGCCCAGCGTGGCCGCGCGGTGGAGGCATGACATGCTGCTGACCCGTCATCTCAATACCGGCGGCTGGATCTTTGTTTTCGCGCTTGCCGCGATCGCCCTTGCGGTGCCCTACGCGAGCCTTGAACTGCCGGCATCGCACCCCTGGCATCTCGAAAGCTATCAGGTCACACTTTGGGGGAAATATCTCACCTATGGCCTTCTCGCATTATCGATCGATCTCATCTGGGGATATGCAGGCATACTATCGCTGGGCCATGGTGCCTTCTTCGCGCTGGGAGGATACATGATGGGCATGTATCTGATGCGCCAGATCGGCGACCGTGGCGTCTATGGCAATACGGATCTCCCGGATTTCATGGTTTTCCTCAACTGGCAGGAACTGCCCTGGTACTGGCATGGATTCGACCAGTTCGCCTTTGCCGCCCTGATGGTGTTGCTGGTGCCGGGACTGCTGGCCTACGTCTTCGCCTATTTCGCCTTCAAGAGCCGGGTGACAGGCGTCTATTTTTCGATCATCACCCAAGCCATGACCTTTGCCCTGCTGCTCGCCTTCTTCCGCAATGACATGGGTTTTGGCGGGAATAACGGCCTGACCGATTTCAAGGATATTCTGGGCTATTCGATCCAGGCGCCGCAAACCCGCGCAGCACTTTTCGCCGCCTCGGCGATTGCGCTGGCGCTGGGATACATGGCAGCGCGGGCTATCGTCGGCTCCAAGCTGGGCCGGGTCCTGATCGCCATCCGCGATGGTGAGAGTCGTACCCGGTTCCTCGGCTATCATGCAGATCGTTACAAGGTGTTCGTCTTCACGGTCTCGGCCCTGATGGCAAGCGTTGCCGGCGCCCTTTACGTTCCACAGGTGGGGATCATAAATCCCGGGGAGTTCTCGCCCGCCAATTCGATCGAGATTGTCATCTGGGCGGCGGTCGGCGGTCGTGGCACCTTGATCGGCCCGGTGATCGGTGCGGGGGTGGTCAACGCCGCCAAGAGCTGGTTCACCATCCAGTATCCCGAAATGTGGCTGTATGCCCTGGGTTTCCTGTTCATTGCCGTGACCCTTTTCTTCCCCAGAGGTATCGCCGGTGGTTTTGCTTCCCTGCTCGCGTGGATGCGGGAGACACGACCCGGTTACGAGGAAGAGGAGAAGGCCCGCATGCGCGAGGCGGCGCTGAACCGATGAACGGCAATGGCAGAAATTCCCTCCATATCCTCTATATCGAGGGTGTGACCAAGAGCTTCGATGGCTTCAAAGCCCTGAACGACCTCAACTTCTACATTGAGCGGGGTGAGTTGCGCGCGGTCATCGGCCCCAATGGAGCCGGCAAGACCACGATGATGGATGTGATTACCGGCAAGGTCCGCCCTGATACCGGCCGGGTCGAATATGACGGCCGCGTCGACCTGACACGGCACGACGAGGCGCAGATTGCCGAACTCGGCATCGGCCGCAAGTTTCAGAAACCGACAGTGTTCGAGAACCATACCGTCTGGGATAATCTCGACTTGGCCATGGCTGGCGACAGGCGGCCTTTCCTCGGTCTTTGGCAACGCCTGAGTCGCACTGACCGCGACATGCTGGAGGAAACCTTGGCGATCATCGGTCTTGAAGCCCGCGCTTTCGACCCGGCCGGCAGCCTCAGCCATGGCCAGAAGCAATGGCTGGAGATCGGCATGCTGCTGTGCCAGGCGCCCAAGCTCATGCTGGTCGACGAGCCGGCCGCCGGAATGACCGATGCGGAGACGGAGCACACGGCCGAGCTTTTGAGATCCCTTGCCGGAAAGCATGCCGTGGTCGTGGTCGAGCACGACATGGCTTTCGTGCGCGCCCTGGACTGCCGGGTGACCGTCCTGCACGAGGGGGCGGCCATCGCCGAAGGCTCCATCGACAGCGTCAGCGCGAACCGGCGCGTCATAGAAGTCTATCTGGGGCGCTGAAAGATGCTGGAAGTCGAAGCCGTCGACCTGTTTTACGGTGCCGCCCAGGTCCTCAGGAAGGTGTCATTTACCGCTGATCCCGGTCAGGTGACCTGCGTGATGGGACGTAACGGGGTCGGCAAGACCAGCCTGATGCGTGCCATCGTCGGCCTGGAATCGATCCGCAACGGCGAGATCATGCTGGCCGACGAGCCGATCCGGAAGCTGCGCCCGGCCGAACGGGCGCGTCGCGGAATAGGGTTCGTGCCTCAGGGGCGCGAGATCTTTCCACTGCTGACCGTCAAGGAAAATCTCGAAACCGGCTATGCGCCGCTCGCGCGCTCGGAGCAGACCATTCCCGATGAGATCTTCGGGCTCTTTCCGGTGCTCAAGGACATGCTGGCCCGGCGTGGCGGCGACCTTTCGGGTGGCCAGCAACAGCAGCTCGCCATTGCCCGCGCCCTGATCACCCGCCCCAGGGTCCTGATTCTCGACGAGCCCACCGAGGGCATCCAGCCGTCGATCATCAAGGACATCGGCATGGTTATCGCGGGCCTGCGTGATCGGGGTGACATGACGATCGTGCTGGTCGAGCAGTATTTCGAATTTGCCCGCGACCTCGCTGACCGTTTCATTGTTCTCGACCGTGGAGAGGTGGTGGCGAAGGGAACGCGTGCGGAGATGAATGAAGCCGATGTCCGCCAGCATCTCACCGTCTAGGCTTCAGCGTTCGCAGGGGCGGGCGGAACTCGCCTTCAAGCGCCGCGGACCTGCGACTGTTCTCGACCGTCTGCAGCAGCAGGGATGCGCCAGGATCCGCCTGCCGGACGTGCATAATCCGGGCTGTCCCGAAGCCGTGTTGCTCAATACCGCTGGCGGTCTTACCGGCGGCGATCGCTTCGAATTCTCCTGCCATTGGGGCGAAGGGACTGCGGCTACGGTCGCCACGCAGGCGGCCGAGCGCATCTACAGGTCGTCGGGTGGTACTGCGCATGTCGCCAATCGCCTGACCATTGCAGAGGCTGCCAGCGCGCACTGGTTGCCTCAGGAGACCATTCTCTTCGATGGCGGGGCGATCGAGCGGCAGTTCGAGGCCGATCTTGCCGCCGATGCCCGCCTCGTCGCGGTCGAGAGCTGGATGATTGGCCGTCATGCCATGGGCGAGACAGTACGGAGCGCCCGCATCCGCGAACATTGGCGGATCCGACGGGAAGGCAAGCTGGTCTTCGCCGATACATTCAGGCTGGATGGCAATCTGCAGGCATTGCTGGAGCGGCCGGCGGTGGCACAGGGGCGAACCTGTTTCGCGACGGTTCTGGTCGCATGTCGCGGCGCTGCAAAACTGTCGGACGTTGTTCGTCCCCATGCGTCGTGCAGCGTTCTTGGCGACATGCTGGTCGGACGTCTTCTGGCCATGGATATCGCCGATTTGCGCAGGCGACTGCAGGAATTCATGATGTTGCTGGAGCTGCGCGTGCCGAGGGTATGGGCATGCTGAACATGGCCGGAACAGGCTTTGCGGTTCTTTCATGCCCGCTATCGCCGCCTCGCTGCTCGCTGATCTCGCAAGGAATGAAGGAGGACAGCCTTGAACCTTACACCGCGTGAGAAAGACAAGCTTCTGGTCGCCATGGCGGCAATGGTCGCGCGCCGGCGGCTGGAGCGCGGTGTCAAACTTAACCACCCTGAGGCCATCGCCCTCATCACCGATTTCGTTGTCGAGGGTGCGCGCGATGGTCGAACGGTTGCCGAGCTCATGGCAACCGGAGCGCATGTCCTTACCCGCGCGCAGGTGATGGAGGGCGTGGCGGAGATGATCCATGACGTCCAGGTCGAAGCCACTTTCCCGGATGGCACCAAGCTTGTCACTGTCCACGAACCGATCCGCTAGAAAGCCCGCAATGCCATGAAGAAGCATGCTTCACTCCTCCCTGCATTTTCATGGAAGCCAAACGCTGTTCATCGCGGCGAGGTACAAAAACTCCTTGTGAAGACGTCCGCCCGCAGGCGCGGAATGGCCCGGGCACTGATGACCCTGCTGGAGTGCAAGGTGCTCGACATGAACAGGACGCTGCTGCTGCTCGATACCGAGACCGGCTCCGCGGCCTGCGCACCCTACGAAACTATGGGCTGGCAACTGGTCGGCATAGTTCCCGGCCATGCCTACCAGCCGCATGGCGGCCTCGGTGACACCACGTTCTATTACAAGCAACTGGGAGGTGCCACGTGATCCCCGGCGAAGTCGTTACGGCCAAGGGCAACATCGTTCTCAACGAGAGACAGCCCATTATCATCATCAAGGTCGCCAATTCCGGCGATCGCCCGATACAGGTTGGCTCGCACTACCATTTCTTTGAGGCCAATCCGGCGCTTGCCTTCGATCGTGATGCCGCTCGCGGCCGCAGACTCGACATTCCCGCCGGCACGGCGGTGCGCTTCGAACCGGGCCAGAGCCGGGAAGTTACGCTCGTACCTCTTCGCGGTGAGCGCAAAGTCTTTGGATTCAACGGGAAAGTCATGGGGAAACTGGACTGATGGCCTATTCGATCAGTCGCGCAGCCTATGCTGACATGTACGGTCCGACAGTCGGCGACAAGATCCGCCTTGCCGATACCGAACTCTTCGCCGAAGTCGAAGAGGATCGCACGATCTATGGCGAGGAAATCAAGTTCGGTGGCGGCAAGGTGATCCGCGATGGCATGGGCCAAAGTCAGATCACCCGTGCCGACGGTGCCGTCGACACTGTCATTACCAATGCGCTCATCATCGACCATTGGGGCATCGTCAAGGCCGATGTCGGCATCAGGGACGGCCGCATCGCCGGGATCGGCAAGGGCGGGAATCCGGATATCCAGCCCGGCGTCGATATCATTGTCGGTCCCTCGACCGAAGTGATCGCCGGCGAAGGCAAGATCCTCACCGCCGGTGGCTTTGATGCCCATCTCCACTTCATCTGTCCGCAACAGATCGATGAAGCCCTTTACTCGGGCGTCACCACCATGCTCGGTGGAGGCACCGGCCCTGCCACCGGTACCAATGCCACAACCTGTACGCCCGGCTCATGGCATATCGGTCGCATGCTCCAGGCCGCCGAGAGCTTCCCGATGAATCTGGCCTTTTCGGGAAAGGGCAACGCCTCGACGCCGAGGGCGCTCGAAGAGCAAATTCTGGCCGGCGCGTGTGCGCTCAAGCTGCACGAGGACTGGGGGACCACTCCCGCTGCCATCGACTGCTGTCTGGCCGTTGCCGACGACTACGACATACAGGTCATGATCCATACCGACACGCTCAACGAATCGGGCTTCGTCGAAAACACCACGGCCGCCTTCAAGGGGCGCACCATTCACGCTTTCCATACCGAAGGCGCCGGCGGCGGCCATGCTCCCGACATCATCAGGGTCTGTGGCGAAGCCAATGTGCTTCCTTCATCGACCAACCCGACGAGACCCTACACGAAGAACACCATTGATGAGCATCTCGACATGCTCATGGTCTGCCATCATCTCGATTCGAACATTCCCGAAGACGTTGCCTTCGCCGAAAGCCGCATCCGCAAGGAAACCATTGCGGCCGAAGACATCCTTCACGACATGGGGGCCTTCTCGATCATTGCATCGGATAGTCAGGCCATGGGCCGTGTCGGAGAGGTCCTCATCCGCACCTGGCAGACTGCCGACAAGATGAAACGTCAGCGTGGCATGCTGCCGGAAGAAACCGGGGCGAACGACAACGTTCGTATCAAGAGGTATATCGCCAAGTATACCATCAATCCCGCCATTGCACATGGCATGTCCACCCACGTCGGTTCGGTTGAAAAGGGCAAGCTCGCCGACCTCGTTCTGTGGTCGCCTGCCTTCTTCGGCGTCAAGCCCGACCTTGTCATCAAGATGGGCACTATCGTTGCGGCGCCCATGGGCGATCCCAACGCTTCCATTCCCACCCCTCAACCGGCTCACTACCGGCCGATGTTCGGTGCTTTCGGCAAGGCCATGAATGCCAGCGCCGTCCACTTCGTCTCAATGGCCAGCCTGCAGGACGGCGTCGGAAAGCGTCTGGGTCTCGAACGCATGCTCCTGCCGGTCGAGAATACCCGCGGCGGGATCTCCAAGGCTTCGATGGTACACAATGCCAGGACACCGGAAATCGAGGTTCATCCCGAAACCTACGAAGTTCGAGCCGATGGGGAACTTCTCACCTGCGAGCCGGCGGATGTGCTGCCCATGGCCCAAAGGTACTTCCTGTTCTGACGGGACCGGAACAGTTGAAATGCGAAGGTCCGAAGCCTGCTCGTCACTTCTTCACTTTTTCTTTCCCAGTGTATCCCTGTTTCACAATAGCGTGATATAGCCTGCGGACATGTGCTCATGAAAACATGGATAACCAGAGAAACCGGGGCGACGGTTCTGAGATCCGCGACATGATTCGTGTTGCGGTCATTCTTCCTGATGCCATTGGTGCCGCGGACACGGTCATCCTTGACCTCGAAGCCCGCCGCAAGCGCAGGCACGTTGTCGAGACCGTGATGGGCGAGTGTATCCTCATCGATTTGTCCGAGGCACCGAACCTCAGGGACGGCAATGGCCTGCAACTGGAGGACGGGCGTCTTGTCGAGGTGAGGGCCGTGCCTGAGGAGCTTGTGGAGATTGCAAGCGGGGATCCGTTGCGTATCGCCTGGCACCTGGGAAACCGGCACGTGCCTACCCAGATCCTCGGCGAAAGAATGCGCATTCGCGCGGATCATGTCATCGAGCGCATGCTTCGGGGCCTGGGGTGCGAGCTCCGAAATGTGACCGCTCCCTTCGAACCGGAAGGCGGCGCCTACGCACACCACCATCGGCATGACTGACGTCGCGCTCTTGCGCCTCATGATGTGGCTTTCTCCAGCGTTCCCGGTGGGCGCCTATACCTACAGTCACGGACTCGAAGCTGCGATCGATCAGGGCTGGGTCAGTGACCGTGTCAGCTTGCATGCCTGGCTGACCGATCTTCTGGAGCATGGAACGCCGCGCAATGACGCCATCTTCATCAAGACGGTCTTCGATGGTCATGACATCGCCGGACTTGACGAACTGGCCCGTGCTTTCCAGACCACTGCGGAACTCCGGGCGGAAAGCCTCGGCCAGGGCAAGGCGTTCATGCGTGCGGTCCGGCAGGTCTGGCCCGATCCCGTGTTCGACCCGCATCCCGAACTCGTTTATCCCGTCGCCGTCGGCCTTGCCGCCCGCCAGGCCCGCATAGGTCTTCTCCATACCGTTCAGGCCTATCTCCATGCCTTTGTCGCCAACCTTGTCTCCGCGGGCGTGCGCATGATTCCCCTGGGGCAAACGGACGGTCTGATCGTTTGCGCTGCCTTCGAAAGCCGCATTCTGGAACTTGCCCAAGCCTTCATGTCATGCAGCCTCGACGATCTTGGCAGTTGCGTGATGATGAGCGACCTTGCCTCCATGCTCCATGAAACCCAGCACACCAGGTTATTCAGATCATGACGAAGAGCCCCAACGGCCCGTTGCGTGTCGGCATCGGAGGTCCTGTCGGCACCGGCAAGACGGCACTCGCGGATGCGCTCTGCAAATCGATGCGCGCGGATTATGAGATCGCCGTCGTCACCAACGACATCTATACGCGGGAAGATGCGCAGTTCCTCACCCGCTCCGGCGC
Source organism: Geminicoccaceae bacterium (assembly GCA_020638465.1). Classification (NCBI taxonomy): domain Bacteria; kingdom Pseudomonadati; phylum Pseudomonadota; class Alphaproteobacteria; order Geminicoccales; family Geminicoccaceae; species Geminicoccaceae bacterium. Next base: position 530,087 of record JACKIM010000001.1, on the reverse strand, counting down.
ACTTTCCCCGGATCGCATCATCGGCGTCGAGACCGGCGGATGCCCGCACACCGCCATCCGCGAGGATGCATCGATGAATCTCGCTGCGATTGATGAACTCAACGAACGTTTCCCGAATCTCGACCTTGTCATTGTCGAATCCGGTGGTGACAATCTTGCGGCGACCTTTTCACCCGAACTCGCCGATCTGACCATCTATGTCATCGACGTCTCGGCGGGAGATAAAATCCCTAGAAAAGGTGGTCCCGGTATCACCGCCTCCGACCTGCTCGTCATCAACAAGATAGATCTCGCCCACATGGTCGGTGCCTCGCTTGAAGTCATGAAGCGGGACAGCTCGAAGATGCGCGGTGAACGTCCGTTCGTGTTCACCAATATCAGGACCGGCGAGGGAGTGGCGAAGATCCGCCGATTCATTGAGGAACGGGGTAGTCTGAACTGGAGCGAAGCCGAATCAGGCTGAGCGATATCGCGGATGCCGGAAGTCAGCGCCGATAGCACGGCTGTGAACCGTTAGTTACCGGGCGGGGCATTGCCGCCGCCGTCGGGTCAGGTCTTGTTCGCGAGGGCTTCCATCCAGAGTGGATGCGCGAAAGCTGCCACGTGGACCTCGGGACTGTAATACCGCAGGCCCTTGGGGATCGGGCGGCCCATCAGCGTGTCGACTCGCACCTTGCGGCGGGTCGTATCGTCCGAGGCCCACCCCAGAGCCATCATGCCGCCCACATAGGTAGGTACGCAGGTCAGATAGAAAGAGACATCACCGAAGCCGGCGGCGCGCTGGCGGTGTTGGGTCATGCCGAGTTCATCCGGCTGCACCGACGGCACGCCGCATTGCGTGATGAGGATGCCGCCATCGTTCAGCTTGCGTCGGCAATCCTCGTAGAATGACTGGGTGAACAGCGCTGCGCCCGGACCGTGCGGATCGGTGGAATCGACTATGATGGTATCGAACTTCTCGTCGTCCATCGCCATGTAGACCGCGGCGTCGCCGAAACGCAGTTCGAGCCTCGGGTCGTCGAATGAACCATTGGAAAGGCCGGGAAGATGCTTCTTGCAGAACTCGATGACACCGGGATCGAGTTCCGCCATGACGACGCGATTGATCGATTCGTGCTTGACCACTTCGCGCAGGGTTCCGCCATCTCCGCCACCAACGATACACACGCTGCGCGCACGGCCATGGGCGATCAACGAGGGATGCACCAGCATCTCGTGATAGGCCCACTCGTCGCCGGTGGTCGTCTGCACCACTCCGTCGAGAGCCAGCACCGTGCCCCAGGCCGAACTGCGAAAGACAACGAGATCCTGATGTTCGGTGCGCTCCTGATAGAGGACCGCCTCGATCCCGAGGCGCTGCTGCCAGCTTGGATACAAGGTCTCGGTAAACCACTCCATGGTCCTGACGCTCCCGTTGAGTTAGCGCCAAGCGGTATAGTTTCGTAGCCGCGTCTGTACAACCCTTGCGGCCGGTCATTTTCCTCCGACAGGAGTTTCCGAATTCATCCACACCATGACGAGAAAGCGCGGGATGAAGGTCAATGGCATCAGGACCAGCCAGCCCGAAAACAGGAGAACGGGCGACATGGCATCCGCATGACCTTGAAAGAAGAGGACCCAGAACAGTGCGAGAGGCAGGACGCAGCAGCTCCAGAAGACCTGGTGCAACCGGCGCGAACTGTCGATGTCGCTCTCCGATATGTCCTGGAAAAGCTTGAGGGCCAAAGCGACGGCAACTGCGCCATAGGGCAGGCGGTCGACAACCCAGTCGAAATCGGGGGATACCGTGATGCCGATGGCGGCAAGGGCATGGACGGCAATGGGAAAGGCGAGGCCGGCGGCAATCATGTCGATGACATCGCCCCACTGCGCGCGTTCAGGCAGGTAGTCGGACAGGCTCCACAAGGGATGTGCTCCACAAGGAAGGATGAAAGGAGGAATGTATCGTCAGTAGACAAAAGGCGACGGCCCGGAACAATCGCTCCGGGCCGTCCTGCGCACATCCTTATGAACGAACCTTAACCATTGCCTGCCGGGCAGGGTCAGATGTCGGCGTAGGTCCTCGTCTCGACCGCACCCCCCGGATGGGTGACAGCTCCCTTTTCCGCCGAACCGACGGTCTGGGCATATTTCCACAAGGTACCCGAGGGATACCCGGTCTCCCGCGGTTTCCAGGCTTTGGCGCGTTCGGCAAGCTCGCTTTCGCTCAATTTGACATCGATCGTACCTGCCGCGGCGTCGATCTCGATGATGTCACCGTTGCGCAGGAGACCAATCGGGCCCGCGACGGCGGCTTCGGGACCCACATGGCCGATGCAGAAACCACGCGTGGCACCGGAGAAGCGGCCGTCTGTGATCAACGCCACCTTGTCGCCCTTGCCCTGGCCATAGATGGCCGACGTCACGCCCAGCATCTCGCGCATGCCCGGACCGCCCTTCGGGCCTTCGTTGCGGATCACCAGGACCTCGCCATCCTCGTACTTGCCAGCCTGCACGGCCTCCATCGCGTCTTCCTCGCATTCGAACACGCGAGCGGGACCGGAGAACTGGAGACTCTTGAGGCCCGCGACCTTCACCATGGCTCCTTCCGGTGCCAGCGTGCCCCTGAGGCCCACGACGCCGCCCCAAGTGGTAATCGGATTCGATACCGGACGGACCACCTTCTGTTCGGGATCCCATTTCACGCTTTCGAGGTTTTCAGCGATCGTCTTGCCAGTGACGGTGATGCAGTCGCCATGCAGCAGGCCGCCATCGAACAGCGCCTTCATGATGAGCGGCACGCCTCCAGCTTCGGCGAGGTCCTTCATCACGTACTGGCCGGCCGGCTTCAGGTCGGCAATATAGGGCGTCTCGCGGAAGATCCGCGCGACCTCGTGCAGGTCGAAATCGATGCCGGCCTCATGGGCGATGGCCGGCAGATGCAAGGCACCGTTGGTCGAACCGCCGGAACAGGCGACGACGCGCGCAGCATTTTCGAGACTCTTGCGGGTGACGATGTCGCGTGGGCGGATATTGCGGGAGAGCAGCTCCATGACGGCCTCGCCGGATTGTTCCGCCCACTTGTCGCGGGCCTCCAGCGGTGCCGGCGTGCCGGCCGAATAGGGCAGGGCGAGGCCGATGGCTTCGGAAACGCAGGCCATGGTGTTGGCGGTGAACTGGCCGCCACAGGACCCCGCCGACGGACAGGCGACGCGCTCAAGTTCTTCCAGGTCCTCATCGGACATGTTGCCGACGGCATGCTGCCCGACGGCCTCGAACACGTCCTGCACGGTGACGTCACGACCCTTGAACCGGCCCGGCAGGATCGACCCGCCATACATGAATACCGCGGGTACGTTGAGCCGTACCATCGCCATCATCAGGCCCGGCAGGGACTTGTCGCAGCCGGCGAGACCGACGAGCGCATCGTAGGCATGGCCGCGGACGGTAAGCTCGGTGGAGTCTGCAATGATTTCGCGGCTGATGAGCGAGCTCTTCATGCCCTGGTGGCCCATGGCAATGCCATCGGTCACGGTGATCGTCGTGAATTCGCGGGGAGTGCCTCCAGCGCGCGCGACACCGTGCTTGACCACCTGGGCCTGACGGGCAAGGGCGATATTGCAGGGGGCGGCTTCGTTCCAGGTCGTCACCACACCGACGAACGGCCGGTCGATATCGTCCTTGGAAAGGCCCATGGCATAGTAGTAGGACCGATGCGGTGCCCTGTCGGGACCGACCGTACTGTAACGGCTGGGCAGCCGTGATTTGTCGAAGACTGTGACCGAGGCCATGTTCCCTCCCACCCCGAGAATTCAAGATAGTCGTTTCATAGCCCCATGATAGCGACAACCCAAGGGGGCAAATGTGACAGCGGCCGGCAGTCAGCCGGTATCGCCGGGAAGGGAACGTTCAGGGGCGCATGAATGCAATGCGGATGCCAAGGCCGACAAGGATGGCGCCGCCGGCCTTCCGCAAGAGTTGCATGCCGCCGACCCGGTGGCGGGTCATGCGAAGGATGCGGTCGGTCAGGAACACGGCCGTCGTATCGGCCATTGCGAAAGTGAGATTGACGATGATACCGAGGATCAGGAGTTGCAGTGGCAGATGCAGAGCGGCGGCCGGATCGGCGAACAGGGGCAGGAACGCCAGATAGAACAGCGCGACCTTGGGGTTCAGCAATTGCACGATGACACTTTGTATAAAGGCGCGACGGCGGTTGCGTTGCGGCCTCTCGCCGGCAACGGTGTCGCGGCCCTGGCGAAACATGCCCACCCCCATCCAGACGAGATAGGCAGCACCCGCGAACTTGACCGCAACAAAGGCCATGGGCACGTGCCTGAACAGTACAGACAATCCCAGGGCGGCTGCAATCACATGGGCATATCCCCCCAGATGGATGCCGAGAACAGCCAGCAGACCTGCCCGGCGTCCATGTGCGGCCGTCTGCGCGGCCGTGTAGAGCATGGCCGGACCCGGGAAAAAGGCCATGGTCAGGGTAGCCATCGCGAAGGCGAGCAGCGTATCGGTCGAAGGCATGGTCGAGATGGGCTCCGGTTACGCATGACCGGACCCGATCACGCCGACCGATCATGGCCTGGTCCGCACCAATCGACAACGAAGTTGTGAAGGGGCATGAGCATGAGGCACGCGTTTGGGCGCCGACACCCGATGCGTTTGAAGTGATTCAGCGGCCGCGCATCGCAAGCAGCGAAATCAGCTGGTGCGGTGCCATGCGCAGGAAGATCCGTCCGTAGGTCGCATAAATTCCCGTTACCCATAGCGCCCTGGCATTGATCCTCGCTTGTCGATGATTCAGTCCTTTGGGCAGGATCCTGTCGGCAGCCATGGTCGTCGCGGCATATACCGCGGTCAGATCGTGTATTCGCCGCGTCGGATGAATAGGATCCCAGAACAGTGTTCTGCCTGACTGGCCGTCGGCGCAGACCTTCGTCGGGATGCGTTGCCCGGTGATGCCGGGAGTGAGGCACGGGACCGTGATATTGGTCAGGCCGAACCGACCCGGCTTCGCAAGGAAGGCATCGAACAAGGCGGAGAGGTCGAGGAGGGTAAAACGCGCGTCCCTGTAGGTTTCGCCCAGAATGCCGATCGCGGCCGCAAGGGTCCGGTTGTGGGCCTCCACAATCTCGTTGAGCAGTTCCGCGGCTTGGGGGCCTTGTTTCCTGCCTTCAGGCGTATTCCCGAGATGAGGGAGGTTGCCGATGATGAAGTTTCGTGCGCCGCCATCATGGAGCTCGGCGATACCTTTGGCGATGTCACCCACGACAAGGGCTGCACACCGGGCAATGTTGGCGGATGATGGGGCGCCATTGCCGTCCAGCGGGCCCAGCCCCTGCCCAACACAGCTCATGTCGGCCTGCACCGATGGTTCGTCCGCCTGAAGCCAGGCGAAATAGTCGTTGGCGCCGGCAAGCAGCGTTACGAGATCGCGGCTTTCGAGACTGCTCACCGATGCTTCCGCGGCCTGGGCCAGCATGCCGGTTTCGCCACGACAGGTCGCAGGTTCCTGATCGAAAGGGGAAATGTTGCGATTGTAGAGATTCGTGTAGGCACCGCCGAAGGCGAGATCGGTGAAGTCGTTGTCGTCGTCCGGGTCCAGCCCGATAATTTCGGCCAGACGTTCGACCCATACGGGCCCGTCCGAATATCGCCCCCTGTCGTAGCCGAGCGCAACCGGCGGTTCGGTCCGGCCCGTGCAGTCGTTCCAAAGATTGCCATCATCGCTCAGGCCGTCACCCAGTGCCCACATCGCCCGATAACGTTCAAGGGCATGAGCGCTGCCGCTCAAGCTTGCGACGATGACAGCCGCCACCACGAGATGGCCGATCCGTCGTCCAGACATTGCCGTCGTGCCTCGCTTCACACGGAACTTCGGGTAGACTTGCCATCCATGTCCGATTCGCTCAAGGGGCTAAACGATAGCGACGTCTCGCGCATGACGCGGAAGCGCGCGTCGATGTTTCGCCAAATCAGCCCTCGTCGGACAGGATGAAATCGAACCGGTCGACATCGACCATGCCGCGGTCGGTGATCTTGAGGTGGGGAATGACGGGCAGTGCGAGGAATGCGAGCTGGAGGAACGGTTCTTCAAGCGTCACGCCCAGGGCCCGCGCCGCACCGCGCAATTCGACCAGTTCGGCATGGACCTCCTCGAAGCGTTTCAGGCTCATCAGGCCGGCGATAGGCAGTGCGACCTCGGCCATCACCTTGCCTCCCTCGACCACGACAAAGCCGCCCTCAATGGCCATCAGGCGGTTGGCCGCCATGGCCATGTCGGCATCGTCAACTCCGACAACCGCGATGTTGTGATGATCGTGACAGACGGTCGATGCTATGGCACCCCGCCCGATCCCGAAGCCGCGGACAAACCCTGAAGCGACGTTGCCATTGCGTCCATGACGTTCGATGATCGAGATCTTGGCGATGTCGCGCTGTGGATCAGGATGTTTCACACCGTTTTCGCAGCTGATCTGCTCGACCAGATGCCCGGTGATGATTCGTCCAGGCTGAATGTCGATGATGTGGGTTTCGAGCACGTTCGAGCGATGTTCGAGATCATGCGCCTCGACAGGCTTCGCCCTCACGCTGTTGCGCGCAACCGGTTCCACGATTCGGCGCCGGGCGAACAGGTCGTCGTCGACCACGCGGCCCGCGCTGACGACCAGCTCGGCGTGGCAGCCGTCGAGGCTGTCGATGACGGCCAGATCCGCTCTCCAGCCCGGTGCCACCATGCCGCGGTCACGCAGTCCGAAGGCACGGGCCGCCGAGATGCTGGCGGCCCGGTAGACCGCGAGGGCAGGTGCGCCATGGGCCTGGGCCTCGCGGATCATGTAGTCGATATGTCCCGCCTCGCCGATATCGAGCGGATTTCGGTCGTCGGTGCAGAATGCGAGAAATGGGGAATGGACGATGGTGATCAGGGGCAGCAACGCGTGCAGGTCCTTGGAGACCGAACCTTCCCGGATGAGCAGGTGCATGCCCTTGCGCAGCTTCTCCAGTCCCTCGTCGGCGGAAGTCGCTTCGTGTTCGGTGCGGATGCCGGCGGCGATGTAGCCGTTGAGGTCCTTGCCCGACAGCAGCGGTGCGTGCCCGTCGATGTGCCAACCTTCGAAGCCGGCAAGCTTGTCCATCACATCCGGCCGTTTTGCCAGCACGCCGGGGTAGTTCATGAATTCGGCCAGTCCGATCACCTTCGGGTGGTTGCGGAAGGACTCCAGATCGGCGAAATCCAGCTGTGCGCCTGAGGTCTCCATGTCGGTCGAAGGCACGCAACTCGAAAGCTGCACGCGCAGGTCGAGGACAGTTTCCAGTGCGCAGTCGAGGAAATACCGGATGCCCTCGGCTCCGGCGACGTTGGCGATCTCGTGCGGGTCGCAGATGGCGGTGGTGACCCCGCGCGGAACGACGCATCGGTCGAATTCGAGGGGAGTGACCAGCGAGGATTCGACATGCAGGTGGGTATCGATGAAGCCGGGCACGACGACACGCCCGGCAATGTCGATTTCCCGGTATCCGTCATAGTCTCCCATGGTGCCGGCGATCCGGTCCCCGGCGATGGCGATATCGCCATGCAGCAGGTCGCCCGTTACCATATCGAGGAATTGTCCACCCTTGAGAACGATATCGGCCGGCGAGAGCCCGCGCCCGATATCGATCGCCCGCTCCAGCACTTCTCTTGACATGGGAATCCCTCCTGTTGGACACGACCGCGCCGGCGAGGGCCGGTCGCCGGATTCATGCACGGGTGAAGATGTTCAGCTCACCGAACATGACACCATCACGTCGACCATCACAAGCCGTGCGGTTTCGGCGGGCGGTCATGAACGCCCGATGCCTGGCACAAGGCGGGATTGCAGCCGGGGAAGGGAATGGCGCGATGACGAGATTGATATCTCGTTGCGAAGAATGACGAAACCGGTGGTTCGCCTCCGGTAAACATGGGCCGGTTGAATATGATGGAACGAGCTTCCGGATTCACCAGCGGAAGACCGGCAAACTGGTCGACATGCCGGTGTTGCCGGATAAAGCCAACGGGCTGGCAAGGCCGAACGATCAGCAAATTCCGTTGATCGTTCGGCCAGGGAACTTGTTGCCTGAAGGTCAGGCTACCGCTTCGATGACCCGTTCGGGGCGCTTGTGTTCTTTCGATTCCATTGCTTCTGCCCGACGACAAAGATCTTCGATGGTGATCGATTCAAGGATATCCATGAGTTCCGCCTTCATCTCCATCCAGAACGGGCCGATCAGATTGGCTCCAAGTGGAGATTGCGAAACGGCAACGTCGAGTTCCTCGACTTCCAGACCCTCGACCACCGCCACGACCCGGCCGACCGTGATGTTGCGGCGGTCATCGGCGAGACGATACCCACCGTGAGGCCCGCGAACGCCTTTGAGGATGCCGGCTCGCACAAGCTGCTGGATCACGTCTTCGAGATAGCGCTTGGGCAACCCCATCCGTTCGCTGACATGCTGGCTTTGAACCAGTCTATCGCTGGAGCGCAAGGCAATGTCGACAACAGCCTCAATGACAAGAGCGAGCTTTTTGCTGGGTCGTAGCATCGATGAATTCCTCGCCAATTGAAGGGAAAGATCCGTCCCCATTCGTCATGGGCATGTCGGGAGGGCGGATTGTCGGGAAAGCCGGAGTGAAGTCATCTCATGGACGGAACGCCTTCGAAACTGCGAAACGACCCAGGAGCCGAGGGCAGGTAAATGGTCAGCATGTACGGATCACTCGCACTGGTTGATTTTCTCGGAATTGGAATTGTGATTTGTCGATTATTAACCGTCATCATCGAAAATCGTCAAGTCAAACATTAATTATTCAGAAGATGACAATCTGTGACATTTTGTGTGTGGTTGACGTTGTCGAATGGCCGGGATGTATACTTTAAGTGAAAGTATGTTTATTTGTTATTCCGAAGAGTTTCGGCCGGTGTTCCTGTTCGCGCAGTATGGTGGGAGAAAGCATCCAGAATAGCGCCAATTCGCGAATGGACGTTCGCCTCTCATTACCTGTAGGTTGAAAATATTTTTTTGTATTCAACAGTGGAAATGTGACTATCGAGTGTCATTTCCGTGTCATCGCCGGTCATGCCACGCGAGATTGTCCATTCTGGAATATGAAAATCGGTTCGCCAGGTTGTCGAGCGGAAGGGATGTGTCGATGCGTAACGGTTGATGGCAAGCAAATGACATCGACCAATTCTGTCACATTGGTCGCCTGCAGGTGGATGAACCGCGACATGACTGCGCATCCTCGCGAAGATTCCTTGCGAGGATGCTGGTGGTGTTACCACATCGACTTCATCGCGAAGGGGGAGCAAATTCCATTCTCACGGCGCATGACACGCGGGAGGCCGGATCAGGTCACCCAGGCAATGCGCAAGAGGTTCGTTGCCCCCGGTGTCCCGAAGGGCAGGCCGGCAGTGATGACGATGCAATTGCCGGGCGCGGCAAAACCCTCATCGCGGGCGTACTTGCGCGCCAGGGCGACCATCTCGTCGAGATCGTGCGCATCTTCGGTGAAAACCGCATGCACTCCCCAGGCCAGCGCCAGTTTGCGGGCCGTCGGCATCCGTGTGATGAGCCCGAGGATCGGGCGGTCGGGCCGCTCGCGCGAAGCGCGGATCGCTGTCGCACCCGAGGTCGTATAAGTGACGATGCAGCCGGCCTGCATGGTATGGGCGACCTGCCCCGCGGCCAGGGTGATGGCATCCGCCGGCGTTCGCTCGGCCTCCGTATGATAGGCCTCCAGGTGAGATCGATAGAGGCTGTCCCGTTCGACGCTTTGGATGATGCGCGACATCATCGACACCGCCTCGACGGGATACTCGCCGGCGGCGCTTTCCGCCGAAAGCATCACGGCATCGGCGCCATCGTAGATCGCGGTGGCGACATCGGAGGCCTCCGCTCGCGTCGGGGCCGGTGAGGAGATCATGCTTTCAAGCATCTGGGTGGCGACGATCACCGGCTTGCCGGCATCGCGGCAGGCACGGATCATGCGCTTTTGCAGGCCCGGTACGACTTCGGGGGGCATTTCCACCCCGAGATCGCCACGCGCCACCATGATGCCGTCGGAAAGGTCGATGATCTCGTTGAGCCGGTCGATGGCCGCGGGCTTTTCGATCTTGGCCATCAGCGCCGCGCGGCCGGCGACAAGCCGTCGTGCGTCGGCCATATCCTCCGGTCGCTGGACGAACGACAGTGCCACCCAGTCAGCTCCGAGCTCAAGGCCGAACATCAGATCGCGGATGTCCTTGTCCGTCAGGGCTCCGATCGGCAGCACCACATTGGGAACATTCACGCCCTTGTTGTTGGAAAGTCCGCCACCGGCCAGAACTTCGGTTTCGGCGAAATCCTCGCCGCAGTCCATGATCTTGAGGCGGATCTTGCCGTCATCCAGCAGCAGTTCCACTCCGGGTTCGATCGCTGCAAAGATCTCCGGATGGGGAAGGCAGGCCCGCTCGTGATTGCCTGTGGCGGGATCGAGGTCGAGACGGAAGGGAGCTCCCCTGGCGAGGACGACCCTGCCCTGCTCGAACTGTCCGACCCGCAGCTTGGGGCCTTGCAGATCCATCAGAATGCCGATGGGGCGATTGCGCTCTGCCTCCACGGATCGGACGGCATCGAAGCGGGCCTTGTGGTCGTCGTGGCTGCCATGGCTGAAATTCAGCCGGAAGACATCGACGCCGGCCGCGGCGAGTTCGGCAATGCGCTCCCTGGTGGAACTGGCCGGGCCCAATGTGGCAACGATTTTCGCACTCCGTTCGCGGCGCATGGTTTCCTGCCTTGGAATATTTGTTTGATTGCGGAGTCGCTCCATAGCTGAACGCATCCTGCCTGTCACTCAAGGCATTTCTTGCGGTTCGCCGTCACCGGATGAAATTTCGGAGCTGTCCGAGGGGTAAGGCAGTCCGGGAGATGAACGATGGCGGGAGGAGAGTGCTTGAGTGATGACGCCGATATTCGATAACAAGAGGCGAACCATTGTGGGGAGTATGACTGATGCAGCTTGCCTTTGCCGCCGCGCCGCAAATCACCATCGCCATCAAGGGCAGCGACGCCCGCTTTCCGGTGCATCGGATCTATTGCGTGGGGCGCAACTATGCGGCGCACGTTGTCGAGATGGGCGGTGATCCGGATCGCTCCGAACCGTTCTTCTTCCAGAAGAACCCGGACAACCTTCTGCTGGACAACGCGGATTTCCCCTATCCGTCACGGACCTCCAATGTCCATCACGAGGTGGAGATGGTTGTCGCATTGCAAGAAGGGGGCAGGGACATCCCGGTTGACCGTGCACTTGACCATGTGTTCGGCTATGCTGTTGGCATCGACATGACCCGCCGTGACCTGCAGGACGGCTGCAAGGACCGTCGTCAGCCCTGGGAAATTTCCAAGGCCTTCGACCATTCCGCACCCTGCGGTCCGATTTCGCCTGCAAGCGCTGTCGGTCACCTCAAGCAGGGCTCCATCTGGGTCAAGGTCGATGGCGAAACCCGGCAAAACGGCGATCTCGGACAGATGATCTGGAAGGTGCCCGAGATGATTTCCTACCTTTCCGGACTGTTCGAGCTGATGCCCGGCGACCTCATCATGACCGGAACGCCATCGGGAGTGTCGGCCGTTGAGCGCGGGCAGACCATGCATGCCGGTATTGATGCCCTAGGCGAGATTTCCCACAAGGTGGTATGATCGGCAAGGCATCGGGTGGGCTTGCGACCTCCAAGGCCGGTGCGGGGTGTCCCGCATCGACCTTGCCGGCAACTCCCGGTCTATTTCATGATCGTGTCGGAGATATCGATCACTGCCGGTCCTGCCAATACGATGAACAGTGTCGGAAGGATGAAGACGATCATGGGAACGGTCAGCGTCGCCGGCAGGCGAGCAGCCTTCTCCTCCGCCTTGAGCATGCGTTCTTCGCGGAACTCGGCGGATAGGACGCGGAGCGACTGGGATAGGGGTGTGCCATATTTTTCCGTTTGAATCAATGTGTTGACGACGCCCCGTATTGCCGGAAGGTTGACTCGTTCCGCCAGGTTGGTCAACGCCTGCTTGCGATCGGGGAGAAAGTTGAGTTCGATCGAGGCCAGTGACAATTCCTCGCTGAGCTCGGGTGCCGAATCGCCCAGTTCATTCGCGACGCGGTTGAGGGAGCTGTCAAGGCTCAGGCCGGATTCGGCGCAGATCACCAGAAGATCGAGACCGTCAGGCAGCGATTTCTGCAGTGCGAGGGTGCGCTTCTTGCGCTTCTGGTTGAGAACGAGATCGGGGCCGTAGAACCCCAGGATCACCATCATCATGGTTATGCTGACGCGTACCATCTGCTGTTCGAACATGTGGCTTGCAGTGATGACGATGAATGAGACGAAACCCAGCGCCATGGGCGCTGTAAGTTTTGCGAAAAGGTAGATCGCGACGGCATTGTTGCCCTTGATGCCGCTTTGCTGCATGCGCAGGCGAAGTGCCGTATGTTCGTTGATGTTCTTCAGATTGGCGAATGCGAGAACCTTGTGGACCAGCCGGATCGACGATCCCGCCGCACGACGCTGCCGGTTTTCCTGGCGCTGGTTGCGGATCTCGGACCGGCGGCGTTCCAGAATCTTCGAGCGCTTCTTGCTGTGATCGCGTTCGACGAGCGCCATCCACAAGAACAGAAAGCTGACGCCGGTAAGAATTCCGATGATGGCAACCAGGATTTCATTGAATCCGAAGTTTCCGCTGAACAGCTGGCTCATGGCGTTCATATCTCGAACCTGATCATTTTTGCGATGATGAGAATGCCCATCGACATCATGGTTCCGGCAATGCCCAGCGCAATCCAGCCGCGGGAATCGGTAAACAGGATCATGATATAGTCACGATTGACAACATAGATCAGAAGAGACATGACAAAAGGTAATGAACCTATGATCATGGCTGATGCTCTTGCTTCGGAAGACATTGCTTTTATCTTGAGTTTTACCTGTTCTCGACGTCGTATCATCGTCGAAAGATTTTGTAGAATCTCAGATATATTGCCACCCGTTTCCTGCTGGATCGACAGGCTGATGGCAAAGAACTTGAATTCCTGGATGTCGAGTTTCCCCGATGCCGTCCACAGGGCCTCGGACAATTCCATGCCGATCTGGATATTGCTCGAAATCTCTGTGAAAACACTGCCAACCGGCTCCTGGATCTCCTTGCCGATCGCCGCCATGGCTTCGGCGACGGGCAGCCCGGATTTCACGCTGCGAACGATGAGTTCGATCGCATTGGGAAACAGGGAAACGAAAGCCGTCACCCGCTTTTGTGCCCGCCTCTTGACGTACATCGACAACAGGATAAGTGCACCCGTCATCCCTCCGAGCAGGCAGAGGATGAGCTCAAGCCTCAGGAAAACGAACAATGCGACGCTGATGACAACAGCCAGGATGGCCCAGATCGTGATGCCATTCTGAACCGACCAGCTCAGGCCGGCTCTCTGGAACTTCTTTTGCAGCTGATCGGCACGGGGAATCATCGACTGCAGGATACGAAGGGCCAGAATGCCATCCGTATGATTGCGCACGAAGGCTTGGGCAGTCTGGACATTCTGCGATGACGGATCGGAAGCGGTCGATCTCTCGCTGACCCGGACGATGCGCTTGTTCAACTGCCCGCTGCTCTTCCCGCCTGCGCCGGTGACAAGCGAAAGAGCGATCCAGGCCAGCGAAAAGCTGCCGATGCTGATTGCTATGTAGAAAACAAGGTCCTGATTCAACGCCCTGAGCTCCCGACGCCCTAGTTTGAAGTCATGGCCGCAGCCAGTGCGCGGTCGAGACCGAAGTAGGCGGCCCGCTTCATGAAGTGGGGACGGACCGGTGCAGCGATGAAATCGCCGAGCAGTGTGCCGTCCCGGCTTTCGCCCTGGTATTCGTATTTGAACAGGTCCTGGATGACGATCACATCGCCTTCCATGCCGACCACCTCGGAAACATAGGTCGTGCGTCGGACACCGTCGCGCATGCGCGAGACCTGGATGATCAGGTTTACGGCACCGCTGATCTGCGTTCGAATGGCCTTCGGCGGAAGGTTGCCCGAAGCCATCATGATCATGTTTTCCATTCTCGTGATGGCTTCGCGCGGGTTGTTCGAGTGCAGCGTACACATCGAGCCATCATGACCCGTATTCATGGCCTGCAGCATATCCATGGCTTCCGGACCGCGTACCTCGCCGCAGATGATGCGATCGGGACGCATGCGGAGGGCGTTCTTGACGAGATCCCGCATGGAGATTTCTCCCTGCCCCTCGAGATTGGGGGGGCGGGTCTCCAGTCGAACCACGTGTGGCTGCTGCAACTGGAGTTCGGCCGCATCTTCGATGGTGACCACGCGCTCGCCGGGATCAATCAGTTGCGACATGGCGTTGAGCATCGTCGTCTTGCCGGAACCCGTACCTCCGGAGATCACGATGTTGAGCCGGCAGGCGGCTGCGATCTTGAGGACCTTGCCCAGGGCGTCGCTGATGTTCTTCTGTTTTGCCATGCTGTCGATGGTAATCGACTTCTTCGAAAACTTGCGGATGGAGATCGAGCATCCATCGATGGCGAGCGGCGGAGCGATGACATTCACACGACTGCCATCGGCGAGACGTGCGTCGCAGATCGGTGACGTTTCATCGACGCGCCTGCCGATCCGCGTCACGATCCGCTGGGCAATATTCATCACGTGAGCACCATTGCGGAACTTGATGTCCGTCAGCTCCAGCTTGCCCTTGCGTTCGACGTAGATCTGGAAAGGGCCGTTGACCATGATGTCGGTCACTGCCTCGTCATTGAGCAGCGGCTCAAGCGGGCCGAGGCCGATCATGTCATCGACCACCGAAGTCGCGAGCTGGTCCTGTTCCTTCGATGTCAGCGAAAGTCTCTGCTCGACAACGATTTCAGCAATAACTTCGACGAGCTGGCGATGCAATTCCTGCCGGGGAAGCTTGGCGGCGTTCCCGGCGTCGATACGGTCGTACAAGACCGCCTGGACGCGGCGCTGGGTCTCCTTGTTCACGTCCTGCTTGCGGGCATTGACGCTCGATTTTTCGGCCGAGGCGGTCTCCTGCTTTGCCGGTGCTGCCGGTTGCGGGACCGCTGCCGTCTTTTGTGGCACCTTGTTCGCGGACGCAGGGACAAGTTCCTTGTTCTCGGTGCCTCTGGACTTGGGCGTGCCTGCTTCAGGGGCATCGTTTAGATTCCGGCGTCCGAACATGCTATTTCGCTCTCTTTCCCATCAAGCGGCCGATGAGACCGCGCTTGCGCTTCGAACCACCGCCACAAAGCACCTCGGACAACTGGTCGATACCCGGCCCCACGAGTGAATGACGGGCAACGACCGGTTGGCCCACATTGGTGGCCGATGCGACATTCTTCGGGTCGAAGGGAATGATGATATCCGCTTTTCGGCCGACACCCTTCTCGAATTCGGATATCGGGATTTCGCCCGAGCGATGCTCGCCGACGCGATTGAGCACCAGACTGATGTTGCAACTGGCATTGGTCGACGGAATCAGCTGCAGAATGCGCAAGGTATCGCGCATTCCACTCAGAGAAAGATCCGAAACCAGCACCAGGTTCGAGGCTTCTTCGAGTACCTTGCGAGTGACGCCGGCATCCCGACGTGGGAGGTCGACCAGCACGTAGTGGAACTTGCTGCGCAGTTCCTGGACAAGCAATTCGATCGAATGGGGGTCGATATTGCAAGTTTCGTCGATGTTCTCTTCGGCGCTCAGAACGTAGAATGTGTCGGAGTACTTGACCATTGTACGATCGACATAGAGGCCGTCGATCCTGCTCGGGGTTTCCAGCGCTTCCCGGAAGCCGTGGCTGGGTTCGAGGTCCAGCGACAATGCGATCGTGCCGAAATGGAGATCGAGATCGATCAGGGCCACTCGTCGGCGTCGTACCTCGGCGATATTGTAGGCCGTATTGGCCGTGATCATGGTACTGCCGACCCCGCCTCTGGAGCCGAGGACGACGACGAGACGCCCGAGCCGGTTGGTTTGTCGGGGGCGGGACGGCCCATCGACGGTGCCCAGGAGCGACTTCTGCAGCAGGGCAGGCGTCAGTGGCTTGACCAGGTAGTCGCTGATACCCTGGTTCATGAGTTCCCGGAACAGGCCCACGTCATTGCGATCGCCAATGGCCACCACGGTGACCCCGGGTTCACAGACTTCGGCCAGTTCGTTGATGTCCGACAGGGGGAGATCAGACTGGGTCAGGTCGACCAGAAGAATTCGTGGCGAACGATGTTCGCTGAGGAATTCGATGCAGCTGCGGATGCCACCCTTGTGCACGGCCGCATGCGGTATGACAAGATCCCGGATCACCTGATCAACGACGGCTCGTGTCTCATCATCGCCGATGAAGGCCCGGAACTGAGCCCGGTGGTCATTGCCCAGCCTTTCTGTCGTCAGGCTGTTGCTCATTGACTAACCCCTCCGTCTTTCAGTTCGATAACCTTGCCCGTGCGATAACGTTCGATCGCGAGCACAGTTTGCGGTGCATCGCCGGCGCCGATGTCGGAGGGCAGGACGGGACGGTCGGGAGCGAGATCCGCAGGGTTGGCGACCATTCGCGCGAGATTGGTCGCGTTGGCACAGCCCAGTCCGTCGAGAGTGGCATTGCGCATGTTGGTGCCTGTCTGGACGTTGAATTCCGGGCAACTCGGTACCTGGACGGCATAATCCTGGACGACAACCTCGACACGGCGATTTTTCTGCCAGCTGGCCTGATTGCTCCCCAGGGCGGCGGGAGCGCGTTCGCCGAAATACGAACGTTCGACCGTCGTCGAATTTTGCGCGATACTCTGGAGATAATCTGCAACTGCGTCCGATCGACGGGCCGAGAGTGCAAGGTTATAGGTATCCGATGCCCGTTCATCGGCATGACCGAGAACGCGGATTCTCGCATTGGGCGAACTTGCCGATGTGCGAAGGAAGATGGCCAGGGCTTCGCGCTCGCTGTCCGAGAGCCGTGATGAATCCGTGGCGAAATAGACGGAATGGCGCCTCAGGATTTCCTGGCTCTGCGGACTGGCCATCGCGGTGAGCCCGACATATCTGTCACCTGTTTCCGGTGGCGTGCAGCCGGCGATGACCGTGGTCATCAGGCCTATCAGGACAATCGTGCGTGCCGAGTTGTGATTTGTCATCGGGGTCACCTCAATCGAGCTGGAAGCCGGCAGGGCCGATCAGTCGTCCGCCAGCCGAGATGCTCGGCGGCTGGGCGCCCGGAGTGATGGCGGGCTTGGAAAGGCGGCCTTCCAGTATTCTTTGCAGGTCGGTGGCCGCGCGATATTGCTCCGTCGGGTCACGCAACTCGTTCTCCTTGACCGGCTTTACAAGGTAGGGGGTGACGATGATGACCAGTTCGCTCTCACTGCGCTGGAAACTGGTCGAGCGGAACAGCGGTCCCAGAACCGGCAGGTCTCCCAGTCCCGGGAATTTCTGCAGGTTGTTCTGGGTACTGTTTGAAATCAGGCCGCCAATGGCGAAACTCTGACCCGATCCCAGCTCGATCGTCGTTTCTGCGCGCCTGGTGCGCAGGGCGGGAATCAATGTTCCGACCAGTTCGATGGCATTCGCGAAGTCGAGATCGCTCACTTCCGGAGATACCTTCAGGCTGATGCGATCATCGCTGAGGACCGTCGGTGTGAAGGCCAGCCGGACACCGAACTCCTTGAACTCGATCTGGACCTGATCCTGGTCGCGACCGACGGGAACGGGGAATTCACCGCCGGCGAGGAAGCTCGCAGTTTCACCGGACAGTGCTGTAAGATTGGGCTCGGCGAGCACAGCAACCAGACCTTCTCGTTCCAGGGCGTCGATCAGACCATCGATGACGACATCGCTGCCGGAATAGCCGCTGAGAAATGTGCCAGCCTCGCCGGCCTGGTCCGAAAACCTGGTGAAGGTGGAGCGGTTGTTGGTGAGGAAGCTTCGCCCGGTCAGGAGATTGAAGCTCATGTCGCCGAACTGCGCTGCGGCATCCCAGTGGATTCCCAGCGTCTTGTCGGCATCGCGGGCAATCTCGGCGACGCGTACCCGGACATTCACCTGGTTGGCACCGCGGATCTTTATGCGGTTGAGAACGAGTTCGTCATCGCCGATGAAGCGCCTTGTCAGATCTTCCGCATCGCTGGCTTCAACCGGACGAGTGACCGAGCCGGTGAGCAGGATGCCGGATTCGAGCGATGTCGCCCGAATGTCCGAACCGGGAATGGCGTTCTTGAATGCGTCGTTGAGTCGGCTCAACGAATGCACGACGATGACGTCCCTTTGGAAGATCACCGATTCGTGCTCGTCCACGGCATAGATCGTCGTCTTTCCGGTCTTCTTGGCAAAGACGTAGAACAGTGAGGGCGAGTGCGCCTGCACGTCGGCGATCGAAGGATCGGCGACGAATACGGCGGAGGCGGGCACATCCAGCTGGAAGATGCGGCCCGACCGGAGCTCGATCTCGAAACTCTCGAGTTTTTCCACCGGATCCGGCTTGATCGACTTCGATTCGGCGGCATGGGCCGGTACTGACAGCGGGGTGACGAGGAGCAACGCAATGACAGGCAGGAACGCGAACCTGCGAAAGCCGCTGGCGAGAACATACAGGGGATTGGAGGTGGACATCGTATTCAATCCTGTCACTTGCCGGTGCCGGCTGGAACATCGACGGAAGACGAGCTGGAGCCGCGTATGACCACGAGTTCAGAGCTCTTCCCATTGGTGGGTTGAAGGGCATGACTGACATCGCTATCCCATGTAGGGACCGACGACACGACCCGATCTTCCGGGGTACGCCTGCTGGCAAGGCTTCTCAGACTCAGCGAGATCTTGCCCAGTTCGGTGGCAACCGCGACAAGTTCAGCTCCGCGAGGTGTCACCTCCAGCGTCGTGGTCCGCGCCTGGCCGTTGGAGTTCCGTCCCTGCTGGTCGGGAAGCGCAAGGCCGGCCGGATCCATCTGTCGGCCCATGGCAATGACCTTGACATCCTGCAGGACGGTCTCGCTGACCCGCCTCGCGATATCCTCGTCCTTCGGGCCCTTGACGGTCACGTTCTGGGTGAGAATGACATCGACCCGGTCTCCCGGGGAAATCAGGCCGGCATTGCTCGAGGCCTCGTCGACCGGGATCGACACGGCGCGCATGTCGGGGTCGAGCACGACCGCCAGAAATCCGCGGTCGCCGGGCTTGACCATGCTGTCCTCGGTGATCGGTTCGCCGACGACAATGGGCAGGCGGACGACAGCGCCGTCGAGCTCTGTCTTGGATCGCTCGCCTTCGACGAAATAGGAATCCGGAACATCGACATCGGGCCACTTCTGCCATTCGAGACTGTCCGGTTTGACAAATGAACCAATGCCGAGAGCACTCGATGCCACCAGCACTTTCTTGTACTTGACTTCCGGCACCGGGGCGGCCGTGGCTACAGCCGGCTTCGTGTCCTTTTCCTCGATCCAGTTGCGCGCGATGTAGGCGGTCGCGCCGGCGAAGATCAGGGCAATGAGAGGAATCATCAGGCGCTGAAGCATTTTGGCTTATCCAATCAGGGGCACATGCTGAAGAACGACCCAAACGCCGCCGACGGCAATCGCCACGCCGTAAGGTACTGTCAGGCGGAGCTTCGCCGGCGGGGAACCGTCTCCTTCGTCCCGGCCGGATCCGGGTTCATTCGCAGGTTCCGGCGGTGGCGACACTGCGGTGGCGAGGACTCCGGCAAACGGAATCAGGTAGGGGATCCAGTTGAACAGCATGAGGTAGGCAATCGCCAGGATACCACCGGTGAGGGTCACCATGACCAGAAACGGGCCCAGCATCTGGACGCTGGTCCAGATCGCGACAGCGCTCAGCAACTTTACGTCGCCGCCGCCGAGCATTCCGAAACGCCAGAGAAGGAAGGTGACCGAAAAGACACCGGCAAAGGAGATCAGGTTGGAAACGAGGTTAACGGAGCCGTGCGAAAAAAAAGCAAATGGAATGAACAGAAGAAGAATTCCGAGGCAGGCCCAGTTGGGAATGGTCCGGTTCGTCACATCCGAAATAGCCGAAACCGCCAGAAGACCGAGTGCCATGATGGCGATTATCGCCTCACTCCAGTAAAGGGTCATCAATGCAGGCTCCGGAAGCTGACGGTGTGATGGAGAGAATTTTCCGCTATTTGCGGGTATCATGGAGACGGGTCGGCGGGTCCAGCCGCCGACCCTTCCCGATCAAGGCGTGTTGGCGGTCTCTAGCTGGGTTTTGATCTTGGTGAAGGTCGTCACGAGCTGGTCGCCGAGCTGGCTCAGGATGAGCAGGATCGCGACCGAGACGAGGGCGGCGATCAGGCCGTACTCGATTGCGGTGGCGCCGGATTCGTCCTTCAAGAGGTTCTTGATGGTCTTCATTTGAAGCACTCCTTTCATTCACAGACCCCATCGAAGGTGAATGTGCCCTGAAAACCTTTCGAAAACGTAAATGGCTCGGAAACTAAGCCGATTTTCATCGTGACCATTTGGAATCATTTCTCAGTACATCGCGGACCGGTAGTTCGAGGCGCCGGTACGGCCTGTCATCGCAATCCGCCACCTTTCCCGGGCATCGTGCCTGTCGCCATGTCGTTGGCACGCTGGTAAGCTCGCTTGCGACAGGAACGTGCTTTGACGGGAAGAAAGGCATGCAGGGGGAAAAGCTGCCGGCTTGGGTGAATCTGGGCTTGTTGCCGCTCGTCAATCTGACGTTGGCATTCCTTGCATCCGGGGTTGTGGTCGTGATCCTGGGAGAAAACCCTCTCGAAGCGATGCGCCTGCTGGTGGAGGGGGCCTTCGGCTACGGCGAAGCCGTCGGCTACACCCTGTTCTATGCCACCAATTTCATCTTCACCGGTCTTGCCGTGGCGGTTGCCTTCCATTGCGGCCTCTTCAATATCGGCGGGGAGGGACAGGCCTATATCGGCGGGCTCGGGGTAGGATTGGTCGGCCTCTATTTCGGCCATTGGCCCACGCTCGTTTGCGTGCCGCTCGCCATTGCCGCTGCCGCCCTTTTCGGTGGCGTCTACGGGTTCATACCCGGCTGGCTCCAGGCCCGCCGCGGCAGCCATACGGTCATCACCACCATAATGCTCAATTTCATCGCGGCATCGTTGATGACCTATCTGATGGTGAACGTACTCATAAAGCCGGGCCAGCAATCGCCCGAGAGCGTGACCTTCGGTGCCAATATCTGGTTGCCGCCTCTTCATGAACTCGCCGCGTATTTCGGTATTTCCATGGAGCGTTCGCCACTCAATGCCTCGCTGCTCATCGCCCTCGTCTGTTGCGTGCTGGTCTGGCTTTTCGTCTGGAAGACCCGTGGCGGTTACGATATGCGCGTGGTCGGTCGCTGTGAGCCAGCCGCTATCTACAGTGGAATTTCGCCACAATGGCAGATCATGCTGGCTATGACGTTGTCCGGTGCGCTTGCGGGCATGATGGCGCTCAACGAACTCCTCGGCTCGCAGCATCGTCTCCTTCTCGGTTTCACCGGAGGATACGGTTTTGTCGGGATCGCCGTCGCCCTGATGGGGCGTAACCATCCCGTCGGGGTCGTGCTGGCATCGCTCCTGTTCGGTGCCCTGTATCAGGGCGGCAGCGAGCTTTCCTTCGACATGCCGGCGATCAACCGCGACATGGTGGTCGTGATCCAGGGACTGGTCATTCTCTTTGCGGGCGCGCTCGAACACATGTTCCGGCCACAACTGCGGCGGATCTTCATGCGACCCGGTCTTGCGGGAGCCGCCTGATCATGGATACGGGCTATCTTTCCTTCCTGCTTCTGCTCGACAGCACCATCCGCCTCGCCACGCCGCTCATCCTCGCCGCCCTTGCCGGCCTGTTTTCCGAACGCTCGGGGGTGGTCGACATCGGTCTTGAGGGCAAGATGCTGGGCGCTGCGTTCGCCGCCGCCGCCGCGGCTGCGGCCACCGGGTCGGCGTGGATCGGCCTTCTTGCCGCCGTGATCGTGTCCCTGTCCCTGGCGATGGTCCACGGCTTCGCCAGCATTACCCATCGCGGCGACCAGGTCGTTTCGGGGATGGCCATCAACATCACCGTGGCCGGGCTTGGACCGACACTTGCCGACGCGTGGTTTCATCAGGCCGGACGGGTACCGGTCCAGGGCACGGGCGCGCGCTTCCAGCCGGTAGAACTGCCGTTCCGCGAGGCCATCGGCGACATTCCGGTCCTGGGTCCTCTCTATGTCGAGGTCATCAGCGGGCACAACATCCTGGTCTATGTCGCTGTCCTCTCCGTGCCACTGGTCTCCTGGGTGTTGTACAGGACGCGGTTCGGCCTGCGTTTGCGAGCGGTGGGAGAAAATCCCAGTGCGGTGGATACCGCCGGAATATCGGTAACGTTCATGCGCTACAAGGCGCTGATGGTAACCGGTCTCCTTTGCGGTATCGCCGGCGCCTATCTGTCCATCGCGCAGAATGTCGGGTTCATTCGCGACATGACGGCCGGCAAGGGCTATCTGGCGCTCGCTGCGTTGATCTTCGGCAAGTGGAGACCTGTTCCGACGGTATTCGCCTGCCTATTGTTTGCCTTTACCGATGCCCTGCAGGCTCGTTTGCAAGGCGTCGATATTCCCGGGGTCGGGCAAATTCCGACACAGGCCATTCAGGCCCTGCCCTACCTGCTCACCATCCTGCTGCTGGCGGGCTTTGTCGGCCGTGCGGTCGCTCCCCGCGCCATCGGCCAACCCTATGTGAAGGAACGATGAGCGATCTTCTCGAAGCTGCACGCGGGGTCCGTGCCCGCGCCTATGCGGCCTATTCGAAGTTCTCCGTCGGTTGTGCCATCCGCACAGTATCGGGAACCGTATTCACGGGGGCCAACGTGGAGAATGCCGCGTATCCATTGGGGCATTGTGCCGAGCGTAGCGCGGTATCGGCCATGATCGCCGCGGGCGAAAGCCGGATCGCCGAAGTCGCTGTCGCCGGCAGCGGAGAGCGTCCATGTGCGCCCTGTGGCGGTTGCAGGCAATTGCTGTACGAACACGCCACTGCCATTGCTCCCGTCCATATGGTGGGCACGAGTGGGGAATGTCTGACGATGAGTATCGGCGATCTGCTTCCCGCGGCCTTCGGGCCGGCCGATTTGGTCAAATCCGGTGGCGGAGGCGAAGGACAGAGTTCTGCTCCGGGCGCCATGGATGACGTGCTGGAAGCGGCGCACGCGCTTCGTCCACGGCTGGGGCTGGTTCTGGGGTCGGGACTTGCGCCGGTCATGGACCAGATCCATGTGGCGCACAGCTTCGACCTGACAAGATTGCTTCCCGGTCCGGACCGCCCGGTGGAGGGGCATGGACGCCGTCTCGTCCTCGGGCATGCCGGCAATCTTCCGGTGGTTTGCATCGAGGGGCGTTCGCACCTTTACGAGGGCGACATCAAGGCGCCGGTTCGGCTGGTCCGCCTGGTCAGGGATCTTGGCGTCGATGCCCTGCTGCTCACCAGCGCAGTCGGCGGGATTCGCGACGGGTTTGACGCCGGCACGATCGTTTGCATCGACGACCATATCAATCTTACGGGCATCAATCCGCTGTCCGGTGTCAACGACGACGACTACGGACCGCGCTTCCCCGACATGAGCGAGGCCTATGACCGACGTTTGCGGAACCTGCTCGATCGCGCATCAGTGGCGTCGGGTATCCCTCTCGAACATGGGATCTATGCCGGCTGGATGGGACCGTCGTTCGAGACACCGGCCGAGATCCGCATGATGAGCCTTCTGGGCGGCGACGTGGTCGGAATGTCGGTGGTGGCCGAAGCGATTGCCGCGGCCCATGCCGGGTTGCCGCTTGCCGCGCTCTCCATCGTGGTCAATCGTGCTGCCGGTCTCGATGCCGGCAAGCTCAGCCATGCCGAAACTCTTGAGCAGGGCCAGCGGGCCGTACCGCGAGTGGCCCGGTTGATCGGCGCTTTCACGGAGATTTTTTCATGATGACTGATCAGGCGGCGAACCGTGACACCATTGACAACCTTGTCGCTCGGGCGCGCGCGACGCAGGCCGATGCCATCTCCGCTCGTCGAATTGTTCCGCTCGTCGATCTGACCTCGCTGTCGGGCAATGAAACCGAGGCGGATATCGCGCGCCTGTGCAATTCGGCTGTCACTGCCGATGTCGCTGCCGTATGTGTCCATGCGCAGCACGTTCCGCAGGCCCGGGCACGGCTCGCTTCCTCGAATGTAAGGCTGGCGACGGTCGTGGCTTTTCCCCACGGTGGGGACGATATCCTTCAGGCAGCGGACGACAGTGCGGCGGCGGTAGCCGACGGTGCCGACGAAATCGACGTGGTCGCTCCACTCAAGGCCGTCATGTCTGGCGATATCGGCCTTGTCGGTGAATTGGTCGAATGTTGCCGGGCGGCGATAGGTCCCCAGGTGAAACTCAAGCTCATCGTCGAAACCGGCACGCTTGGGGAAAGTTCCCTGATCACGGCAGTCGCCCGTTCGGCCGTCATGGCAGGTGCGGACATGCTGAAGACGTCGACGGGCAAGGTTCCCGTCGGTGCCACGCTTGAAGCGGCGGCGTTGCTGCTGGCCGTGGTCCAGGAAGCCGAAGGGCGCGTCGGCCTCAAGCTTTCCGGTGGCATCCGCACTCCGGACGAGGCTGCTGCCTATCTCGCGATGGTCGACCGGGTGATGGGCGAAGACTGGGTGAGCCGCGATCATCTGCGTTTCGGCGCGTCGAGCCTGCTGGATGGATTGCTGGCGGTGCGCTGAACGGGACGGGGACGGGCCATGATGCTGCCGCAGGAACTCATCCGCAGGAAGCGTGACGGCAAGGCGCTGGAAAACACCGAGATCGACGCGCTCGTTCACGGTATCGCCGACGGCCGTCTTTCGGACAGCCAGGTCGGCGCGCTGGCCATGGCCATCTTTCTGAACGGCATGTCGACGGCCGAGACCGTGGCCCTTACCCTGGCGATGCGCTCATCCGGTGCAGTGCTCGACTGGTCGGACCTGCCTGGTCCCGTGGTCGACAAGCATTCGACGGGCGGAGTGGGCGACAAGGTCAGCCTGATCCTTGCGCCGCTGCTGGCCGCCTGCGGCCTCTACGTGCCGATGATCTCCGGCCGTGGCCTCGGGCATACGGGCGGAACGCTGGACAAGCTCGAAAGTATCGACGGTTACGTGACGTTTCCCGATACGGAACATTTCCGCCGCATTGTTCGCGATGTGGGGTGTGCGATCGTTGGCGCCACGGCCGATCTGGCGCCCGCGGATCGCCGTCTCTATGCGGTGCGCGATGTCACGGCCACGGTGGAGAGCCTGCCGCTGATCACCGCATCCATCCTTTCCAAGAAGCTTGCTGCCGGCCCCCGGACGCTGGTCATGGATGTCAAGACGGGAAGCGGCGCGTTCATGGCCGACCCCGACGACGCCCGTGCCCTCGCACGTTCGCTGGTCGATGTGGCCAACGGCGCGGGCCTTCCCACGTCGGCATTGATTACCGACATGAACCAGGTGCTGGGTTGCAATGCCGGCAATGCGCTGGAGGTTGCCGAGGCGGCAAGGTTCCTGCGCGGGGACCATCGCGACCCGCGCCTGCTCGAGATCACATTGGCGCTGGGGGAAAATCTGCTTGTCGCAAATGGCGTTGCCGATGCGCGGGACCGCCTCGTCCGTGCGCTCGAAAACGGTGCCGCGGCCGAGCGCTTTGGCGCCATGGTGCGGGCGTCGGGCGGAACCGATATCCTCGATCATACGGACAGACTGCCCGTAGCACCGGTTCAAAGGCCCGTGGCGGCACCGCGCGGCGGCCATGTCCGGTCGATCGACGTTCGCATGCTGGGATTGGCCGTGATCGAGCTCGGTGGCGGGCGCGTCCGCGCGGACCAGAACGTCGACTTCGCTGTCGGTCTGTCATCGGTGCTGGCGCGGGGAGCATCCGTGGCGGCAGGAGATCCGCTCGCCATCGTTCACGCCCGCGACGAGGCCACTGCGCAAAAGGCCGTCGGCATGGTCGGCATGGCGTTCACGCTCAAGGAAGGCTTGCTCCCGCCCGCACCCGTGATTCTGGAGACTGTTACCGCCTCCTGAAAGTAACCGGTGACAGGATATGAACGAATGGCAATTTTCGTGTAACTACTCACCGAGTTGGCAGTGACAGGGGTTCTTCGGGCTGGATGAGGACGCGCCCGGTCAGGTCGGTCATGGTTTGCCAGGCGGTTTGGCCTGCAGTTTTGGCGGTGCTTGTGAGGGATCGGTATCCGGCGTGGACCTGTGCACCCCAATCCGAGCGGAAACCGCCTGTGACCTTGCGGAAGACGACCGAGGGGCGGATTTCGCGTTCGCAGATATTGTTGGTGGCGGGCACGCGGCGGTCGGTCAGGAACACGAAATACTTGCCGCGCCAGGCCTTGACCTGGGCCTGCAATTCGCGAGCGGCAGTGCATGCGGGCGGGATCGCCAGGAGGGCGTCGAGCTGGCGTTCGGCCTTGGCGTGGTACTGGGCCAGTGTGATGTCCTTGAGTTCGTCTCGTCGCCGACCGACGCGGATCGCCCAACGCAACAATTTGCGCAATTTAGGTGCGAAGCCTTCATCCCCGCGGTCGATGGCGTATTGAACGTCGCGCAGGACATGAGCGAGGCAGACCTGATGGCAGGCCGCCAGTTCCTGCTGTCCGGCATAGCGATCCGACACCCAGACTTCGGGACGGTGATCGCCCAGAACATCTTCTGCCACCGATCTGGCCCGGCGCGGTGCGATCTCGTGCAGGACAGTGTGATCGGTGACGAAGGTCCAATGCCAGTTCGTGACGCCGTCGATCCGGGTGGTGGTCTCATCGGACGCGATGACCGGGCCTGTCCGGAATTTCGTGTACGGGCGATGATGATGGAAAGAGAGGAACCATCACATGCCAGCACGCAAGAAGCCTGTTTTGTCGGATGAACTCGTCGACCAGTTGATGGCCGGCCGTGACCCGTCGACGATGTTCGACAAGGGTGGGTTATTGGATGATCTCAAGCGCTCGATCGCCGAGCGGGTTTTGAATGCCGAGATGGACCATCACCTAGCCGCTGAGGTGGCGGATGGTGGCAGCAATAGCCGCAACGGCTATGGCAAGAAGACGGTGATCACGGACAGCGGCAAACTGGGGATTGCCGTGCCGCGGGATCGCCTTTCGACTTTCGAGCCGCAGCTCATCGCGAAATATCGCCGGCGACTGCCGGGCTTCGACGAAAAGATCATCTCGATGTACGCCCGCGGCATGACGGTCAGGGAGATCCGCGGTCATCTGGACGAGATTTATGGCGTTGACGTCTCCCCCGAGCTGATCAGTGCGGTGACCGACGACATCCTGGACGAGGTTGCCGAATGGCAGAACCGGCCGCTGGAAAGCCTTTATCCGCTGGTCTTTTTCGATGCCTTGAGGGTCAAGATCCGCGACGAGGGGATGGTCCGCAACAAGGCGGTCTATGTCGCGCTCGGTGTTCGGCTCGACGGCCAGAAGGAGATCCTCGGGCTCTGGATCGAACAGACAGAGGGCGCGAAATTCTGGCTGCGGGTGATGAATGAGCTGAAAAACCGGGGCATCGAGGATATCCTGATCGCAATCGTCGATGGCCTGAAGGGGTTTCCGGACGCGATCACGGCCGTGTTCCCGCAGACCCAAGTGCAGACCTGTATCGTGCACCTGATCCGCAACTCATTGGATTTCGTCAGCTACAAGGACCGCCGGGCCGTCGCCGCCGAACTGAAGACCGTTTACCGGGCCAAGGATGCCGACGCCGGAATGGCGGCGCTGGAGGCGTTCGATGCCAGCGATTGGGGGCAAAAATACCCGGCCATCGCCATGTCCTGGCGTCGCAACTGGCAGGCCGTGATACCGTTCTTCGCCTTTGCCGACGACGTTCGCCGGATCATCTACACCACCAACGCGATCGAAGCCCTGAACAGCAAACTGCGCCGCGCGGTGCGCACCCGTGGTCATTTCCCGAATGACGAGAGCGCCATGAAGCTGCTCTTCCTGGTCTTGAACCTGGCCGAAAAGGAGTGGAGAATGCCGCCACGCGAATGGGCCATGGCCAAGGCACAGTTCGCCATTCTCTTCGAAGACCGCCTCCGGGCCGCCTGAAAATCATGATCAATTCATCGCCCGTACACGAAATTCCGGACAGGCCCCATGGGTCATGGTCTGCGCGCGACCCTTCTTCAGCGGCAGCCCGGGCTGGGTGCGGTCAAGCGCCTGAATTTGCGTCTTTTCATCGACCGCCAGCACAACCGCATGAGTGGGCGGGGCAACATAGAGGCCGACGACATCGTTCAGCTTCTTCGCGAATTCAGGGTCGCGCGACAGTTTGAACTGCCGCCAGCGATGCGGGCTGAGGCCATGTTCCTTCCAGATCATCCGCACCGTCGAGGCCGCCAGCCCCACCTTTGCCGCCATCGCGCGCAACGTCCAGTGCGTGGCCGCGTGAGGTGGCGGTTCCTGCGTCAGCTGGATCACCTCCGCCACCTTGCCGGCATCGGTTTTGGGCGTCCCCGGCGGGCGGGTCTTCTCACGCAGCAGACCATCAACGCCCTCGGCCTGAAACCGCGCCTGCCAGCGCCAGACGGTTTTCTTCGATGTGCCGCTGGCCGCGCAGATCGCCGTCATTCCCAGCCCGTCGGCACTCAGAAGAACGATCCGGCACCGCCAGACATGACGCTGCGGTGTCGAAGGATGAGACACGATCCCCTCAAGCCGTTTGCGGGCTTCGGGAGTAAGCTGAAGGAGGGGGTGTTTGCGCATGACTACACATAGCCCAAAAGGAGGTAAATGTCTCGCTCAATCCACTAGCGCCGAGAGGACGTCGGGTTGATCGCCGAACTCGTCCACCAATGCTACAATTTCAGGATGCCAAAAAAGGCTTCCATCTGGTTTGCGCTCCGCAATAGTGAGCCACTCGACGGCTATAGCAGCTCGCTCCGACGGCTTGGCTCGAACCCAAGTATGAACCTCCTCAGCCGGGATGTGGAACGTAAGACCGCGCGCGAGATGGTCATCGTCGTAGCCTGTGTCCACCAAAAGCATTCTTACGCGATGCCGCGCATGTCGACATTGACTTGTAAGTGCGTTGGCTATTTTCTGCCAAATTTGATCAGGATACAGTGACATGAGCTGTCCCAAAATCTTTCGAACGGGACGATCGAAAAAAAATACACTTTAGAGTTGATATCTCGCCGACAAATACCGAGACACTGATTAGCCAGATTGCTGGCGAAATCCTTGTCAATACAGTCGAGAGCCCCAAGTCGCTCGACCAAACTTTCGAGGCGATGGCTATCCATATTGCTCCTTGGGCCATCGGCGATAAGCTGTGGCTGAAGAAGCGCGCGTCGCACCAGATCAATCAGTTTGGCGGATGGCTTGCGGTCGCTAGACAAGTAAATGTCGATAACGTCCAGTACTGTCCAAATGCCGTCGCTACCAGAAGATTCGAGCTCTCTGAGCAACGGCAAAAAAATTGCCTCTTCCAAGCGAAAAAGTCCCAAGTTTTGACATTGCCATGGTTCAATGTCTTTACTCTTTAACAGATTGATCACTAGACCAATGTCGTCTTCCTGAGTTGCGCGGGATTTGAGGAGTGAGATTGCTTTAGACCTGAGTTTTTCAGACTTGAGGGTTTTCTGAAGGAGAAATTTCGCAAGTTTAGGATCGGGCTTTGCTAACGTTATAGCCTTCCGGCTGATTTTTTGCTACATCTCGCGTAGAGTGGCTGAGCGGGGGAATATGATGCATTGTCCGAAATGCGGTTCGGAGGTCCGGACGAAGGCGGGGTTTATCGGTGAGGTTCAGCGTTGGCTGTGCAAGTCGTGCGGCTGCAAATATACGCGCAGTACGAGGCACGGGATGGGAGACGGGATCAGACGTCGGGCGTTGCAGCTCTATCTCGAGGGCATGGGCTTTCGCGCGATCGGGCGGGTTCTGGGTGTTTCGAATGTCGCCGTTCTCAAATGGATCCGGGCTTTTGGCGAGGAGGTCGAGCGGATGCGCAGGCCCGGTCCGCCGCCGAAGATCGCGATGATCGACGAGATGTGGCACTTCGTTCATGCCAAAAAAACGAATGCTGGCTGTGGATATCGATGTGTTATCTCACAAGATGTATCCTCGGCGTTCATGTGGGCGGACGAAGCGCCGACGACCTGAAGAGCTTTCTCAAATCGTTTCCCCAAGCCCAGGGGCGCATCACCTTCACCGACGATCTCGCCGCCTACGCGGCCGTGCTGCCGAAAGGCGCACATTTCACCGGCAAGATGCACACGCAACGGCTCGAAAGCCTCAACGCCAACGTCCGTCATCATCTCGCCCGATCCCGCCGCAAAACACGATGCACCACCAAATGCCCGCGCATGGCCTACCTCTCCGCGCTGCTCTTCATGCAGGCGCATAATAAAAAGCTATTTAGTTAGCAAATCCTAGGATCGCGTTCATCAGCACCTGCCATAATGCCGCCGAAAAAATCCTGATTGATAGCGTTTACGCGGTCTTCCGCCAATTTGATTGTAAAATTCACCAAATATCGCGGCTCTGGACACGTTTCAACAAGTGACTTGGCAAAAATGAACGTGTTATGGCCTTTTGAATAAGCTATACGCTCAACCGCACGAGTGAGAAGCTTTTTGTCTTTTACAATATACCGGGCTACGGATGAAGCTTCGCGGCTGCTGTAATCATAGTCACGTGTCGCCTCTATGGTTGTTTCGCGTTCGTACTGCGTGTCAGGATTGTGAAGATCCGCAGGCCACCCGTGCGTGTAGAGCGCTGCAAGGTCGACGGGATCGATCGGAAGTAATTCATCATACATCGCCCGAATTTCAGATCCGATATGTTCGGGAAGTCCTTTTGAGCGGTCAAAGTAAAGCCAATGAGAGATACCCTCCTGAGCTTCGGGCCAGAAGCCCGTCTTTTCAGTCACTTTCACAATCATCGCTTTGATGTCGGCCAGCGGGACGTTGCTCAACAGACCGCGAACATGCGATCCGAGATGCTGCTTCGCCAGCATCGCATGCGGATCCTCGTCACTCACGGCGATCGAAACTAGGCGATTGATTGCGGCTCGATGAAAGTCCCAAATTTCACCATAGATCTTAGGCCGCCAGTCCTTGCGTGCATCAGCACTTCCGATGCGCTCTGCGCCACCGCCTCTGCTGAAATGAGCGGTATCTAACATCTTTCCCAGAGCATCTACACAGAGGCGGCGCTCGTGCTCATTCGTTGATGCGAGGCCTTCATCGAGAATGGCGAGCCTTCTGAGTGGATCGACTTCAGTGCCACTGAGGTACAACTGAAAGATCTGAAGAAAGATACCTGTAGCGTTGTTTGCATAGTTTTCGGTCTCAGCAACCGCCAAGTTTTTCAGGAGCCGGACCGATTGATCAAACGTTTCATCCCGGAACATTAGCTTTTCGAGCGCCCAAACCAGATGTCGCCGAGCACCGGCAACCTTCTTCAATTCCTCCGTCGTAAGCGAGCCAAAGACGCGATCAACCGTTTGACTGACCAAGTACGGCGCAACATGCACCAACCTATCAAGTATCTTTGAGCCGCTTTCGGAGTTGAGTTCGTTGAAATTTCCGAGCTTATCTTCATGGAGCAACAGCTCGGCAAACGTCAAGGCGGTTGGCGAAGTATCGAGCCATCGTAAACGACTGAGAAAACTGGATCGAATTTCGTCGGTTGCCTTTTCGAAAAAGCGAATTAATTGGCCGGGTGTCATGACGGATAGGCGCATCAATCCCATGCGCGCGGCCAATGGGACCGGTCCTACCTGCAGATAATCGCCTCTGCGTGTGATGATGCCACGTTGCGCGAACGAGAGAATGTGTTCGACGAAAAGATTCATCGAGACCATTGCAACTTCTGCGGCCATGAACCGAGCTTGCTCATTTACACGCCCTTCAATACCAAGCCAATCAACGAGTGCGGCTGTCTCCAGAACGCGCTGCGCCTCGGGCACTTGGGATTTGTTTCCCCAGAGTATGCGTTCGATAGTTTGCTCAACAGAATCGAGGGATCGCCGCCCGTCGCCTTCCTGTTGAGCAGCCAAAACGGCCATCCGCGGAAACCCTTCCGCAAACTCAGCTATAAAGGTCTGTGCGGACGCAGATAGAGAGGGCGCAACACCGTGCGCAATTTCTCTAATAAGATCGTCGTCTGACTTCTCGACACTGATGGTCAGGGTGTTTGTGGCTTGACGGATTTTTGTTTCGATATCGATGGTGATCAAGCGAACGAGAGATCCCCTTCGTTTGACAATATCTGCCAGTTTGAGGTGAAGACCATCATCGCATTCATCGACTGCCAGTATTAACGGCATCTGAGCATCTGCCGCTTCAATTGCAAGTTTTGCGACTTCAGCGCCGGGAATCAAAGCGTTACAATAGATGAGCGACGCGGCTTCTATCTTCGCGTCCAGGTCATTCCCACTTTGGAAAAGTTCATAAACGAAGCGTGACTTTCCAAAACCTGATGGGCCAAAGACCCGTACTATTCCGCCATCATCGGCTTCCAAAAAGGCGCGAACTTCGCGCGAGGCCTGCGGGAATGTCCAAGAACTCAGATCTGGATCATTGCGCATTTCAAGGGGAACGTTGCGATTGATTGGCCTGAATTGTGGCTTGTCACTCAGTTTCCAAGGCGGTTCTATTTCGGGCGAACGCCCCCACGAATCATGCGTCTGAAATCCCGCCAAATTTCGGCCGGAGCGCTTAGAAGCAAGCCACAGGGCTACACTTGGATGCCGATTTGCCCAATCAGCAATGGCGTTCGCATCGTAGACATTGATTGCGGCTACTTGAGGATCTCCCCCACCGTTAGCGATCTCTGTCTTTATTGTCTTGATGTGGGCGGCGCGCTTTTCCCCGGTCATGGGCTCTCGACAGAAAATTACATATCCACCTCGTCGACAGAGAACTTCGGATACGGCTTCGCTAAGGCTTGCAGGCTTTCCCTTTGACGTTCCTTTGAGTATCTCTTTCCTAATGTTGGTTGCAGTTAGTTTCTGGGCTTTGCATTGGAAGATCGTGAATTTGGCAGGAAAATAGTCTGTGCGCTCCAATCCTCCTTTCCACTCAATACGCCCATCTTCCCCGCCGTCGGGGACCGTAATTTGGAGAGGGACATGGACATCATTGAGCGAGATTCCGGCAAGACGGCTTTCTGCCAGCAGAAGGCGCTTCATTAGTTCGACCAGTGTCAAGCTATCTAGAGTAGCAATAAAATCCGCATCTGCATCAAAAAGCATCTGATCGCCTCCAAAACGAACATATCACGTACATTTAAGAACAAAAGCAGTAAATAATTCTTCTTTTATGCGGTTCTGTGCGTGAGGACGCTGTGCAAGGGGGCGAAAGTTTTGAACAATACTACATCCCCGGTGCGGCGGGATCCAGTGCGGGGTTTGCCGCATACTGTGACGGAGATACGGCAACATCACGGAAGGCGGCGCCGAGGTCGGCGGTGTTATTTTTCGGGCCTGGTCGGATCGGCGGCGGTGACCTGCTTGCGGACGGACATCGGCATGGCACTTTCGAGTTCCTGACGTAGTGTCTTCTTCTCGTTGTCGCTTAATCCGCCCTTGTCGAGCTTCGCTTCCCCTTCGTCGAGAAACTCCTGATAGTCCAGGAGTTGCTCGCGTTCCACTTTCAGGCGGTCCCTTCCCGAATTGAATTCGTCGAAATCCTCCCACACATCTTGGTCGTTGGGGATCATATCGGGGTCGAGTTCGTCCTTGCCGATTTGCTGTCCGAATTCGTCGAACACACGCTCGCCGTCCCGGGATTTGAATACTCGGCGACCGTCATCCATGACGTAGGCACGATCCAGCATCTCCTGCCGCTGCCGCTCAATCTCTTCGAGAGCCTTGCGGTTTTCCTCCAACGCAAGCACCGTCGCGGTTTGGTACGTTTCAATGGTTTCACGGAGTTC
Organism: Geminicoccaceae bacterium; assembly: GCA_020638465.1. Taxonomy (NCBI): domain Bacteria; kingdom Pseudomonadati; phylum Pseudomonadota; class Alphaproteobacteria; order Geminicoccales; family Geminicoccaceae; species Geminicoccaceae bacterium. The sequence goes on along the minus strand of JACKIM010000001.1, from coordinate 496,156 downwards.
CTGTTCAAGCGCCTGCATCGCGACGAGTGCCATGTCGACAAGACCGTCTTCCGTATCGCGGCGTTTTTCGTCTTTCTCGCGCTCCCGTTTGTCGCGGTGCAGACGATCCAGCGCCTGCCGGTCGCGATCAGTGCGCCGGATCAGAATATCACTCTTTGTCGCTTCAAACGGCGTCATTCACTCCCCGCACTGCTGTTTGCTGAGTGCCCAGAGGATTGGACCAACCGGATAGTCCGGGTAAAGATCGAACGCATCAAGGATTTTCGCCTGCGTGCCTTCGCCGTCGTAAAACCAGTCCTTGATACACTTCATACCCGTTTCGTCCTTGTCATCCTTCAAGAAACGGGCGTAGCCGAGACCTTCAATTACCCCGGCCAGATAGGCGGATTCTTCTCGGTTGGTGAAATGATCACCGAGACTTCCGGCCGTCATGGCTTCCTGCGCCGACAATGGCGAAGCATTCACCGCCATGGCGGCCATTGAATACATTGATATGGCTGCGATTTCTCGCATCATAACCGACCGTTTTCGTTAAATTTTTCATAGCAACCATGAATATGCTATAATCTTCTCGGAATTGACTGTTCTCCATGGCAGTTGTGGAGACGGGTTGCTCCTCGGCGGGAGCCGGAGCGGAACGCACGGAAAGGGTCCATTCTGAGCCTTGAGCGCGGATCGCAACCCGGACGGCAACATATTGATGAAGAACAGAAAAATCGGATATCTGCGGGTCTCGACGCAGGAACAGCGGCCCGATCGGCAGATCGCGGGCCTCTCAAACCTGTGCGATGAGCTGCATATCGAGAAAATGTCGGCGGCAACCACGGCGCGTCCCGTCTATGAGGCCGTGATCGCAAAACTCCGGCCTGGCGATACGCTGGTGATCTGGGATCTGGACCGGGCCTACCGCTCGACCGTCGATGCGCTGCTCGAAGCGGAGAAGCTGCGCGCCCGCGAGATCGACTTTCAGATTGTCTCGCTGCAGGTCGATACCTCGACGCCAGCGGGGATGCTGACCTACACGGTCATGGCGGCCTTTGCCGAGTTCGAGCGGCGGATGATCTCCAAACGGACGAAAGAAGGGCTGGCCGCTGCAAGATTGCGCGGCAAGCGGATCGGCAGGCCGCCGAAGCTCTCATCAGCGCAGCTCCGCGATGCACGGCGGCGATTGCAAGATGATCACGTCACTGTCGCCAGTATTGCCGATGAGTTCGACGTCGCGCCTTGGACGCTGACGCGGGCTCTGCGGCGGGAGGTCTGATCCAGACGAGTATTGGCAGTCACTTCGCTGTCGAGTGGAATTTGCCCAGCTTCAAGACGGGCCGGGCGGGCGCGGCAGGGCTCCCGGTGCGGCCTCATCGCGAGGGAGTGCGGAGAATGCGGCGTTCGACCAGCCCGGCAGTTCCGTGCCGTAGACCCGCTTGATCCAGCCCGCCACGGTGCGAAAGAGCATTCGCGAGTCGCGGTCGTCGGCGGAGTTGTCGATGACATAGCCGCGATCGGCGATCCGTAGCGCAGGCAGGAGATTGGCGACGGAGCGGTGATAGCGCTCGACGATCCGCTCCTCGGGAACATCGTGCCCGCCGGATTGCACGCGGCGTTTCACACGGGCGATGTTGATGGAGGGATCGGCCGTGGCGACGAAGAAAAAGCGCAGGAAGAACCCGGCATCATGCGCCCGTGTCAGATCGTCGACCCGCTTTTGCGTCGAGAAGACGGTCTCGTAGGCGAAGTTCTCACCGTTTTCGATATAGGTGGCGCGCTGCTTGTCGGCGTATTCGGCGGCCTGGACAACGGCTTGCGGCGAATTCCAGTCGCCGAAACGGTCGCGGGCGATCTCGTCGGCATTGATGTAGGCGGCACCGCGCGTCCATTCATGTCCGAGCAGCTTTTTTGTCAGGGTAGTTTTCCCGGACCCGTTCGGCCCGGCGATGACGGTCATGACCGGTCTGAGCGGCCCGGCCATCAGGATTTGTCGAAGCGTGGTCCCGGCGCATGCGGGCTTTGCTTTCCTCGGTCGCCCTGTTGCCCGGTTTGGCCGTCCGCCCGACCATTGAGGCGGGCACTTTCGGCGCGGACCTCATCACCGGCGGCGCGAAAGAGACGCTCGAAGTCTTCGTCGGTCGGTTCGCAGGACGGATCGTTCAGATTGACGCGGTTTTCACTCATGATGCCATGATACCACATCGAACGCGGCGCGCAAATTTCGCGGCTGTGGACCAACGCATTCCCCATCGCTCGCCCGATGAGGCGAGGCGAGCGAAACAGGCGGCCCGGCAGGGCCGCGGTTTTTTTTCTGGCGAACAGACAAACCCGCCCGGCTGATGGACGCCGGGCGGGTCAGTGCGCTGTTGGCTACCCCGCATAGTGCTGGCGAACAGCCTGCCAGCGGTCGATGGCGGCGATCCCGCCGTTCTCGACATAGCCGCGCATGGGGAAGGCCATGTAGCGCGGTTGCCAGTTTTCGACTTCCGCTTGCCGCGTGCCGTCGAGACAATTGCCGATGATTTTCTTCTTCACCTTGGCCGTCCCGGCGATGTTGGCGTTGGCCGCATCCTGTCCGGCAATCTCGCCGACCATGGCGTTGATTGCCCGCTTGTCGCGCAGGAGGTCGAAGAAGGTGTCGTCCGGCTGCCAGCCTTGCGCCATTTCGACGCCGAGCAACATGCCCAGAACCTCGACCATGGCCGTGCCGCTGGCCAGCGTCGCGGCGGCAACGAAGGTCAGAACGCGCATGACATCCTCGTCGCTCATCGCCAGCAGGCAGGCGAAGAGGTCGTGCAGGTCGGGCGTGTTCTGCCAGTCGCCCTTGAGCGGGACGAGTGAGGCGCGGCCTCCGGTCTCGATCCCGAGACGTTCCAGCACCGCCTTGTGCTCGTCGGCAAAAGCGGTTTCGGCTCCGTTTGCCGCCAGACTTTCCGCAATCGCCTCGCTCGCTGCTTTCTGCGGCTCGGCGTGAACGGTCCAGAGATCGGATCCGGCGATCATCTGCGCCACGACCAGCCGCAGGGCGATACCGCTGTCGGCAAGCAAGGCCGTGCGCACGGCGCTGTGCCGATGCAGGTCCAGATAGTTCTGCATGGCCTTGGTCAGTTCGGGCTTGTTCACCGTTGCCGCTTCGCCCGTCCCGCCCGATTTTTCCGCTTTCTCCCGTGCGCGGATGTGGGTCCTTGCGGGACAGTTTTGCCCCTCGTAGAAAGCCACGGCTCCGTCACGCCCGGCCGTGACAAAGACCTTGCCGCCGTCTTCCTTCGCCGTGTCGACATGATCGTACGCCGGAAAATGCTCGCCGATGTCGAGAATGATGACATCCGCCCAGCCGTCCGCGAGATAGCGTTCCTTCGCCGCCGCAATCGCCGCGTTCTGATGCGTCCAGAAGGTCTCAGCCTCGCCGAAATATTCCTCCTCGCCAAACAGATCGCCGATGATCGCACCGGAATAGTCGGAAAGATCGAACAGGGCGTTGTCGGTCGGAATCTGCGCCCCGCCGAACAGCCAGTTTTTGAGCTGGTATCCGGTTGGTGCCCATTCGTCTTCGCTCTGGTGCAGCTTCCACCATGCCTTTTGTTGGGTGGTCGTCGCCATGGTCAGAAGGCGGACGGTGGAGGCGTCGACCTCACCACGGCGATAGGCGGTGAGAATTGGCCCGTGCAAATTGGCAATCGCCAGCCGCTGGCGGACAAGCCGCTCTGTCACGCCGAACCGCGCGGCGATCTCCTCGGCATCCAGCCCCTGCTTCACGAGCGCCGCGAACGCGCGGTACTGGTCGATCTCGTCCATGGGCAGGCGGGCGAGGTTCTCGGCGAGCGAAGCTTCTATCGCTTTGGCATCCTCGCCGTCCTCCATGACGATGCAGGGCACGGGCTCGGCTATGCCGTCCGTCTCTGCCGCCAGCGTACACAGCGCATGATAGCGCCGCTGCCCGGCAACGATCTCGAAACCCTCGCAGTTGGGCCGCACGAGCAAGGGCTGCAGGAGCCCGAGCGAGCGGATGCTGGGCAGAAGGTCGGCGATGTCCTTGCCGCCTTTCTTCCTGACATTGACGGAGGTGGTCTTGAGTTGGTCGAGGCTGATCTGTTGCAGGTTCATTTTTGTCTCCATGGGTTTTCGTTGTCGGCGCGGAATTGCACCCCGAAGCCCCCGCGTTTTTTGGTCGGTTCGCGGGGGCAAGGGGCTGCCATCCTGCGTTTATGCCGCCTCGGCCATGGCCGGGTTGTCGGCTGTCTTCGCTTGCAAACCGTGGAGGAAATCGGCGGCGCGCTGGGCGTGCGCCGTAGCCTGAAAGATCGCCCGCTTGTCGTCTTTCAGGACCTTGAGCCATGAGGCGATATAGGCGGCGTGATCGTCGCGGGGTTCCAGATCGAGGCCAAGATCGGCGGCCAGAAAGGCGCTGCCGAGTTCGGCCACCAGTTCCTCGCGGGCATAGCCTTCATCGCCCCACCGCGTGCGCCCCAGATCCCGGTCAAGACGCTTCTCGTGTTTGGTCCAGTGGACGCATTCATGCGCCAGCGTGGCGTAGTAGCTTTCCGCGTCCCTGAACGTCTCGAACGGCGGCATCTGCACGAGATCGTCGGCGGGACGATAAAACGCCCGGTTGCCGCCGTGGCGGATATCGGCCCCGGTGGCGGCGAAGAACGCCTCGGCCTGTTCGATCCGTTCCACGGGATCGGCCTGCGCCTCGGCAAGGGCGTAGTACTGTTCGGGCAAGCCCTCGATCTGCTCGACATTGAACGCGGTATAGCTTTTGAGGAAGGGGATTTCGCGCTGTTGTTCGTCGCCTGTGGCCTCGTCGACTTCCGTCTTGCGAAAGCGGTCGGCATAGACGACCAGTTCGCCTTTCTCGCCCTTTTTGACATGCCCGCCGAGTTCCTTGGCCTGCCGGAAGGTCATCCAGATCGGCGCGTTGAAGTCTTTGATGACCGCCGCCGACCAGAGCATGATGATATTGATGCCCTGATAGGGCTGGCCGTTGTGGCGCAGGGGCTTGGTGATCCGCCCCGCCGCATGGTCGGCGTTCCATGGCTTCATCCACGGGCGCACGCCCGCTTCAAGATCGGCGACGATCTTGTCGGTGACGCGTTGATAGAGATCGGTTTTCATGATGTCCTCGCTTGGTTGGTTTCCCGCGTCAGCCACCTTTGAAAAAAAAGAAGACCGCGCATGAACCCTTGCCCAGCGGCGAGCGACCGAAAGACAGGGAAGGAAAGCCCGAGCGTCAGCGAGGTCCGCACCCGGTCGGGAGATCGAAGTCCGGCGATGGGTCCATCATCTTCTCGGGAGACCGCAAAGCGGCGGAAGATGATTGACCCACAGCGAAAGCGTCGCCGGTTTTCGATTAAGCTGGCAGGTTGGGTTCAAGCGTGGCCCCGCCACGCGCCAGGCAAAAAAGCGGCGGCCCGATTGGGCCGCCTCCTTCTTTCCTTCACGCGCGAGGGGGCGTGACCGAATGACGGAAACTCGGCAAAGGCGAGGTTCCGTGAGGCGCAGCCGAGTAGCACCCGGTCCGACAACGGAGGACGTGCCCCAGAGGTTGACTATTTTTCTTGAATGATATCACATATAACGTTACATTATAAGAGATGAGATATGTCCTCGACACCAATGTTGTCGTTGCGGCCCTGCGCAGCCCGAAAGGCGCGTCTGCCGCACTGATCGAGAGCGCGTTCGATGGCGCCTTCACGCCGGTCCTGTCCGTACCGCTGGTGCTGGAATATGAGGCGGTGACCTCCGATCCGGCGCAGCGGATCGAATCCGGCCTGAGCATCGAGCAGGTACGCACGGTCGTCACCGCGCTGTGCGCGGTCGGCGATCCGGTCGAGGCGCATTATCTCTGGCGTCCGCAATTGCGTGACCCGGCCGACGAGATGGTTCTCGAAGCCGCGATCAACGGACAGGCGGACGCTCTGGTGACATTCAATGTACGGGATTTCGGCAAGGCCCCGGAGCAGTTCGGCATTGCCCTGATCTCGCCGCAAGAAGCCTTGAGGAGGATCAAGACATGAAAAACAGTACCTATCCGCTTCGCCTGCCGGCATCGCTCAAAGCGGCGGTGGAGCAGGCCAGTAAGGACGATGGCACGAGCATCAACCAGTTCGTCGTGACGGCCGTCGCCGAAAAGCTCTCGGCCATGAAAACCGCAGCTTTCTTCGAAAAGCGGCGTCAAGACGCCGACATCGACGCGGCCCGGAAGATCCTGCGCCGCGAGGGCGGTATGGAACCGCGGCTGGATGATGTTCGTCTGTAGAGCGCAAAACTTCCCACTGCGTCTATTTGAGCGCGGGGAGCCCGAGCCAGCGCGCGATGTCCTTGATGGCTTCCGTCGCACCGATGGTGATGTTGAGCGCAATCTCGTTGAGTTCTGACCCCATGAGTTTTTGCAACTGCGCCGTCCGTTGCGAGGCCGGTGGATGTTTCGAGACATCACCGAGAACAACGCCGCGTGAGGTCAGCCAGGCCTCGTAGAGTTCAAAGATCATGCTGAGGATCAAGGGCGCACCGGCCATCTTCGGGTCGATATGGATGTAGGTTTTGTTATCGGAGCGGCCGTAGTCCTTGACGCGGCGGAACAGCGTGACCGCATGGGCATCGGCCTGAAGTTCCGTCTCGGCTGTGGTTTCGGATGTATCCAGATGACCGAGCTGCACATGCGCCAGTTCGTGGCAGAGAACGAAGACGGTCATGCCGCGCGTGAGTAGATTTGATAGTTTGAGGATCTCAGTTCCATATTCAGGGTGTTCGATATACGGTTCCATATGCTCTCGGATATCTTCGAATCGTCCCGAATAGCTGAACAGTTCGAACAGACGCTCGACATTCGCCACGATGGACCGTCGCTCATGCGCCTCGGGCACGGTGAACGTGCAGATGCAGACGAGATGGGCGAGTGAGAACATCCAGAATTCGAAAACCGTGTCGAGCACGACGGCCGGCTTACCGTCCTTGCTGGATGCCGTGAACGCCCGTGCCTCGGGAAACACGCCCGAGCGGAAGTCGAGCGTTGCCGGATCGATCTCCAGCACCCGAACAAGATCGGCATAGATGACATCGTGCAGCTTGCCGCCCAGTTCGCGCGTGGCCTCACGGTCGAAGGCGTGGCCCTGCGCCTCGGCGATCCGTCTCGCCATCTCCAGTGATTTCTTGTCAGGGCGATATTTCCGGATGGGACGAATATTGTCATCGTCATCATCGCTGTCGTCCGCCATGATCCCGTCCGCATGAAGGGTTTCGCCATGCGGTCAGTCATTGTCAGTCAGGATTTTCTGTCAACCGGGAGAATGGTCACGGTCCTGCGGGTTTCGAGCCCTGGTCGAACACGTTCTGCCGGTCTTCCTCGGCGACGAGCAGGTCGTGCAGCATGCCATATCTGGCAGCGAGATCCTCGGCCCCTGATACCCCGGCGACACTGCGGGCAAGAACGGCGGCGTGGAAACTCGGGAAACATCCGTTCCTGTCCTTGACCATCCGGCACCGTCCGGTTTCGAGGAGCGCTCTGGCCCATTCGAGACGACCGTTCTTCGCGAGTCCGAATATGAGCGGCTCCTCGCTTCCATTCGGCGTGATGTTGGCATCCGCACCGCTTTCGAGCGCGCTGGTAAACAGCTCCAACTCGCTCCACGCCAGAGCGACTTCCAGTTTCCCGTCGGCGGTCGCAGCTTCGTTGAACAGCTTTCTTGCGGTGGTGTTGACCAAATCTCCTCGCTCGGCGGCGGTGTCGAAAAAGCTCCGCTGCCTCATGTTCGAGGCTAACTTGCGCTCGCCTGTCGAGGCAATCTTTTCAAAGGAATTCACCCGAGAAAACTGTGGATCAATGGCAAGGCGGCGCATGAGCCTGTCCGGCCGGGCCTGAAACGCTGCCGGTTCCGACATCTCGGACTCTTCCGAATCCTTGAACACCCAGCCGTCATTGCGGCTGCCCGTCAGGCTGACGATCTCTCCATCGTCGCCTGTCACCTCGTCGACGCTCACAATCGAGGATCGGCCTCGATCCGAGGCCTTGAGAAAGAGTGCCATCAGATCGGTGGATGCGAACAGCCATCCGGTTGCCGTCTGTTCGTGCTCGGATCGCAGATCGAATGTGTCGATGATCCGGCGCAGCGCGATCTCGGGACGTATATCCGAAAATTGCGCCTGCGAGAGCGCCCTTGCGATGCCCGGCCGCCGGAAGAGCGTCATGATCTCGGTCGCCGCGAGCAGACGCTGCCCGGTGATGCCATGCAGGATGAGACGCGTTTGCAGGACGAAAGGTTCGCTCACGCGAACGCCGACATAATGGCCGCCCAGATCGTCCAGGAATTTCGCATGGCTTCCGGTTTCGGGAATGTCGAAGAAGTCGATCAGGGAGAGGCCTGAACCAAGTGTGGCTGTCTGCCCGATCCAGTCTAGTTCCTCCCTGCGCATGTAGCGGTGATGGAGCAGGAATCCGGCCACCATGGTCACTGTCGCATCACTTGGCTGCTGCGGCTGAGCGGGATCGAGAAAGCGTCCAAGCGTCGTGTCCGACAACGTGCCTTCGATCATTTCGCTGGTGGTGATGTCATCGGCGATCCGTTTCCGTGACCAGGGACGCCGCCGATAGCGCTTTGTTGCCATCACCTCGCGGATGCGCGCCGCCAGAAATGCGACGGCGGCAGGTGTGTTCACGATCAACGGGCCGTCCTCCTCGACAAGATCCCCTTCGCCCTGAAGGCGAACCATGTCGCTCCGGCTTGTCAAGAGCGGTGCGCGAGATTTGCGCGAGGAAGCGGTGGCTGAAAGCCGTGCTCCAACGGCGGTCGTCAGAAACCGCCGCAATCTCGGCCCGATCCCACGCGGCCGGGGCGCCGGTTCGAAACCGGAAAAGGAGCACAGATCTTGAAGTCCATTCCTCCAAAACCGCGCAAGGCGCGTTCGTTGAAGACAGATCCAGAACGCGTTGATCGGGATTCGTTCATTATTCGTGCCGAGAGGATCTTCAAACGGATGTTTCACAGCCGGCGCAAGAACGCCGCCGTGGAGAAAGAGCAGGTTCTCTCCGAGAAGGTCGCGAACAAAGAGTGCTACACGAGTATCCTTCTCGCGATCCCGAGCGCCGGATCGATGCTGCTGACCTATTACGGCGTCAGCGTGCCGCTGATGAAATCCGGCGCGACGCTGATCCAGAAGGGCCAGGCCTTGGCATTTGCTGCGACGGTCGGGCTCTATTCCTGGATCACGTGGAACTATCTGTTCGGCCTTGTCTACCGGCTGAGCGGACGGCAGTTGCGCACGGCGCTGCTTGCTGGCGGCATCATGGTCAGCCTGATGGCGGGGATTGATGCGCCGTTCAACATGCTGGCCCTGTCGGGAAGCCGGGCGTCTCAGATGTCGCTGGTCGGTGTCGCCAAGGCCTATGAGGGTCGCGGTGCGGCGACCGTCGAGCGGACGACCATCGCCTCGCGTCTCAAACCGGCCCTGCGTGCGCAGGCCAGGCGATTCCGCGAACTCGAACAGAACGAGATCGCCTATGGCAGCTCGTCGGGCCGCAGCGGGCACGGCAAGGTTTCGGCGGCTTATGGCCAGATCGCGCCCCTGCTCGAAGCGCTGATCGAGGATCTGCAGGCCGGTGTCGCCGGCATGGGTGCCTTGCAGGACCCGTTGACGCAGGCGCTGCGGGCGATGAAGGCGGCGACCTATCGCGAAGGTCCCATCCGCGAGCGCATGGCGGAGGTCTCCTATGCGGCCGACAGTGCTGATGAGGCCTTTGCCGCCTTTCGCGAGCGCGACTTCGTGCAGTCGCTCGACAGCACGCTTGCCAGCCTCGAAGCCTCGCTCGCCGATAGCAGCTCCGGTTCAACGGGCTATCAGAAGACGCAGACCGACGAGGTCAATGCCATCGCTGGCCGCATCGCGCCGGTCACAGCGACGCTGCGCACCGCTCTCGATGAACTCGGGGATCAGAGCGACATCACCGGGGCGCTGCCGCGTCCGGAAGACCCGATGACCGCGATCTTTACCTACTGGCAGCCGCTGATGACCAACTGGACGGCGGCGCTGTTCATCGGCATCGCGCCGGCCGGCCTGCTCATCATTCTGGTCGCCGCGTTCCGTGAGATCGAGGTGACGCAAGAGGATCGCCGCGACCGCCGCAAGTCAAAAAAATCCACTGATCAGAAGAAGGAATCCTGATTATGCACAGGCTCACAAGAGTCCTCGGTCTCATGGTTGCTACGGCGATTTCGACCGTCATGGTCTCCGGTGCCGTGGGGCTTGTCGTGATGGATTTTACCCGCGCGACGTTCGATCAGCCCCGGACGTCCAGTCCGCCGCCGGTCGAACAGGAGACCGGGGATCAGACCCGCCGGGACGATGTGATGGGGCGTCTCGAACAGATGAGCACCCTGAACTTCTTCAAGGAGGAGAAGGTGCCCGGAACGGGGCTGCTGATCATGACCGGCACGGCCTACGGCTCCGTCAGCGATCTGATCGCCGACCGGTCCGCGAAGAAATGGTGCTACCTCCAGCGCAAGGAAACCGGTTCGGTTTTCGGCAATCGCATCGATCTCGGTCAGCAGGACGGGCCGGGCGCGCCGCAATTCGTCTCCCCGGACAAGATCGCGAGAGATCATGCCGCCCTGTTCGGCACGACGCCGGACAAGCTTGCCGCCTATGCACGGCAATATTGCCGCTTCGACTTCGACGGGGAGAACGAGTGATGCGCTCTCCAGCAAGATCCGTCCGCCTGCACGCCACCGCATTGCTCGCGGCCGCCCTGAGCCTGCTCACCGGCACGCCCGAGGACGGTGCGCCGCATCTGCTGTTCAACTACGCCTACCGCGATGCGCATGGCGGCCGCTACTACCTGCTGTGCGAGTATATCGGCCTGAAGACGAAGCAGCGGGTCGTGCCTGACGACGGCAAGTGCCCGGTCATCCGCTACTTCAAGGACGAGCCCAAGGGTGGGAGCGAAGACAGTGCAGACATCGGCACCGGCGGCGCGGGGGACGAGCCATGATGCTCCAGCCCGACAGCCTGCCGGTGGGCGGCGGCACCCTTGTCGCCGCCATCGCCTGGGCCGGTGTGAGCTATTTTGTCACCGGGCCGCTGGTGGGCGAGCGGATGATCGCCCGCTCGGGCTGGCAGGAACAATGCCGTAGCGGGATTGAGCAGCAGGTCGAGGCGGAACGCACACCGCCGACGGTTCTGCCCGACACGGACTGCCGGTCGATGCTGGGCGGGATCATGCCCGAGCTGGACGAGATCTGCCGCCAGATCGGCAATCCCGATCTCGGCGGTCCCGGTGCAGTCGTCCTGCGCGAGCAGGAACGTCTGCGGCATGAGGCCGAAGAAAAACGCATTGCGCATGCGGCGGCCACTGCCGGGTCGCGCTGCGCCTGTGCCTCCTCGGTGTTCATCGAGGAGCAGCGGGTCGCGCTCGCCCTTCATGCTGGATCTGCCCGGCTCGTCTCCCCAATGCCGATGAAACATCTCGCCTCCGAACTGACGCGCACGCTGAGCGGCCCGGCCTGTTCAATGGCCGGGACAAGCACCGGGAGGGCCGGGTCATGATCCTCGGCTCCGTCACCATCGACGGCCATGCCGTCCACACCCATCGCGACAGTTATCTGCTGACCGCGCTCACGGTCGTCTCTGTCCGCCGCCCGCTTCTGGCGGGCAGCGTGCTGTTGGCGGCGGGCTGCGGCGGCTTTGCCTGGTCCTTCGCCGATCTGCTGTTTGAGAACGAGATCCGCGCGCTGGGCGTGGCGGCCGGAATTGTTCTGACCGCCGGGCTCCTCACCGGCCAGCTCAAGCTTTTGAGCCGCGATCTGCGCGGCAGCGAGCTGTCGGGTGCGGTGTGGGGAACCTACCGCCATCTCGGCCGGATCCGCCGCGAGATCGTCGCGGCCGCGCGGTCCGCGAACGGGAGCGCCGGATCATGAGCGAGCAGGATGCACTGCGGCGTCTCGCCCGCATCCCGTGGAGCGCGGTGCTGGCCGTCAATGGCCAGTTCCTCGGTTCGGTCGCGACCGGCGTTCTCGGCTGGAACATCTGGCCGACACGGCCGGAGTGGTGGGCGATGGGCGTGCTGGCCTGTGTCATGGGGCTGGCCTCGGTCACGCTTTTCGTCCGCGCCATCGCCACCATGGTCCGCATCCATGCCCGCCAGCGGGAGATCGCGGCCCTGCTGGCGCGCGGGCAGGCCCTGCGTCCGGCGGAACTGGCGGGTGGGAACGCGCTCAGGCGGGCGGGCATGACCGATGACTGACAAAATACGCCGCGTGATCGGTCTGGGCTTCGACGGCAAGCCGATCTTCGCGCCATGGCCCGCCGCCCATTCCCTGCTGCTGGCCGCCGCCGGCAGCCGCAAGACCACCAGCGGGGCCGTGCCGTGGCTGCTCTCGCTCATCGAAGACCGCGAACGGGCGATCATCGTCAATGACGCCAAGGATGGCGAGATCGCGGCGCAATGCGCCGGTCTCTGCCGGACCTACGGCCGCAAGGTGGCGATCATCGACGATTTTGCCGTGCTCGGCCGGGACAATCCCTACGCCGTATCGCTCACGCCGCTGGGCAGTGTGGTTGCCGCGTATCAGGCTGCCAATGGCGAGCTTGTCTTTGCCGCCGAGAATGCCAATCACGCGCTCATCAGCGATCCGCCCGACGATGCCCGCAACCAGTACTGGCGCGACGAGCCGCGCTCGATCATCGAGTTTGCCATGCGCTCGCTGCTCAAGCGGGATTCGTCCCTTGTCACACCCGGCGGGATCTGGGGACTGATTGCCGATACGAACACGCTCCTGTCCGCCGCGCGGATCGAGGTCGAGGAAGGCGACGAGGTTCTGGCGGCTCTGGCCAGCCACATCCTCGACATGCGCGAGCATGACAAGGAACATGACGGCCAGCATCGCGGCGCGGCGCTCAAGGCCCTGCGCATCTACAGCGCCGACAGCCCGCTGCACCGGGCGGGCGCGGACGCATTCCTGACACATGCCGAGCTCATCCGCGAAAAGTACATCATCTTCATTGTCGGCCCGCAGCGTCACATGGCGCGGCTGGGTCCGCATTACGCCCTGCATCTGCAATCCTTCGTCGAGGCAACGCTCACCGGACGGGCGGGACCCGTCCACTACATTCTCGACGAGTTCACCAATGCTCCGCTGAAGGCGCTGATCGGCGCGCTCACCACCATGCGCGGCTATGGTGGCACCTGCCACATGATCGCCCAGTCCCGCTCCGAGATCCAGCGGCGCTATGGCGAGAAGGAGACCGCGACCATCGAGGAGAATGCGGTGGTCAAGCAGTGGTTCGGCTTCTCCTCGTTCGAGGAGGCGGAACGCGTCAGCCGGGCCATGGGCGAGGGCATGACAGATGAAGGGTCTCGGACCGATCGACTAAACTAAAATAGGAGATCCCCCGGCTATGCCGGGGCGGCAGCCCGAGTTTGACGTTTCCGGCAGTCCATCGCCGGGTTTCTTTCGTTTGCCACCACGCATACGGAAGGAACGTCAGCGATGGACACGTATCAGAGCCTAAGTCACAGCGTTTGGGACTGCAAATATCATGTCGTCTTTATCCCGAAATGCCGACGCAAGACGCTGTATACAGGCCTGCGCCCACATCTCGGCGCGGTTTTTCGACAGCTAGCCAAACAAAAGGAGAGCAAGGTCATAGAAGGTCATCTGCTACCGGATCACGTCCACATGATGCTCGCCATTCCCCCCAAATATGCTGTCTCCAATGTCGTCGGCTTCATCAAAGGGAAGAGCGCCATTCACTTAGCCCGTGTTTATGGCGAACGCCGACGCAATTTCGTTGGCCAACATTTCTGGGCAAGAGGATATTTTGTCAGCACGGTCGGGCGAGACGAAACGGTCATCCGCGACTACATTCGCAATCAGGAGAAGGAAGATCGCCGGCTCGATCAACTCGCGCTGTTACCCTGAACATGCCGCCTTCAGGCGGCGAACGGATTGCGGCCGCGCAGCGCCGCAAACCGCCGCTTTGAGCGGCTCTCAACCAAAGCCCCCGGCTCTGCCGGGGGATATTTACTTAGCAATGCCACCAAGGCGAGTCCATACGCGGCTTGCGGAAATGCAAGGAACAATGCCGCAGCCTGCGCCGCATTATCTCGCTGCGAGAACAATACCGACGCAATGAAACCCGCGACTGGCAGGGTAAATCCAATCGATCCACAAATCGTCTTGAGAAAGCTGTGCTTGCCCGCGCGACTGCCGACTGGCAAGCCACTGACAGTTCCGGACAACGATCGTTGTAGCCGACCCCACAGCGTGACACCCTTTCGAAATTCCTCATGGATGCCTCCCCTTTTGCCACCTGCAATCGGCAAGTCTGGAGTAGTGAGCTGCCGGTCGTCACCTTTGCTCCTTTCGGCTCCGATTACTAACGGCGCACCCCTCTGCCGCTTGTTTTTTAGAGGGCCCGATAGCTCCTCGGCGTTATCGGAACTCACTCAACCAACCATTATCCGAAATTTGCCCATCGACTACCACCTTCGATTGCACTTTCGATCAATAAACTAGCCTTAGAAGCTACCACTACTAACGCGACATGTCTAGCCAGTTTGCCGACACTCATGGTTGCGGCCGAGAGCCATGCGATGAGGCTCAGGATCGCGGCCGACGAGTTCATAAGTTGCAGGCCATGGCTATTCATAAACCAGACGACAGCGAACCGCACGCCTGTGCGTCCGCCACCGCCGAACGCCCGGCACTCACCATCGACTGGGCGCTGTACGAAAAATATCTCGAAGACAGCGATCTTTCCGACGCGGAAAAACGCGAGTTCATCGAAACCCTCTGGTCGATCATGGTCGCCTTCGTCGATCTCGGCTTCGGCCTGCACCCGCTGCAGCAGGCCTGTGAACAACAGCGCGATTTCGGCGAGTTTGTCGCAAACACCGCGCCGGATATGCTAGGCTCGACCGATCACAACCAACAAGAAACCGCCGACGGAACGGCGACATCGCCCGAGCCGTCAGAAAGGAGGCCGGATTGACCCATCCATCCACTGAAAAGCAGGCCGCGGTCATTTATTGCCGCGTGTCGAGCAAGAAACAGGTTCGCGACGGTCACGGCCTCGAATCGCAGGAAGCCCGTTGCCGGGAGTATGCGCAGGCGCATGGCTATGCGGTCGAGGCCGTGTTTCCCGACGATGTCTCCGGCGGCGGCGATTTCATGAAGCGTCCGGGCATGATCGCTCTTTTGAGCTATCTCGATGCGCAGCCGGAAAAAAGCTATGTCGTCATCTTCGACGATCTCAAGCGCTTTGCCCGCGACACCGAGTTTCATCTGCAACTCAGAAAGGCGTTCCGCGCCCGCAAGGCCCGCGTCGAATGCCTGAATTTCAAGTTCGACGACAGCCCCGAGGGCAAGTTCATCGAGACCATTCTGGCAGCGCAAGGGGCCCTGGAGCGCGAGCAGAACGGGCGGCAGGTCACGCAGAAAATGCGTGCGCGGATGCAGAACGGCTACTGGGTGTTTCAGGCGCCGGTCGGCTATCGCTATGCCAAAACTCCGACCCACGGCAAGCTGCTGGTGCCCGACGAACCGGTGGCGAGCATCGTCACCGAGGCTCTCGAAGCCTACGCCTGCGGCCGTCTGGACAGTCAGGCCGAGGTCAAGCGCTTCCTCGAAAGCCGGCCCGCCTTCCCGAAGAACGGCTACGGCACCGTCCGCCAGCAGGAGGTCACACGGCTGCTGACCCGGCCGATCTATGCGGGCTTTCTCTGCCACGCGGACTGGGACATCGACTGGGTCAAGGGACACCACGAACCGCTGGTCTCACTCGCGACCTTCGAGAAGGTGCAGGAGCGCCGCGCGTCCGGCACCAAGGCTCCGGCCCGCAAGAACATCAGCGAGGATTTTCCCCTTCGCGGCTTCGTCCTCTGTGACGATTGCGGCAAGCCCCTCACCGCCTGCTGGTCGAAGGGCAAGACGAAGAAGTACCCGTACTATCTGTGCGACACGCGCGGCTGTCCGAGTTGCCGCAAGTCGATCCCGCAAGCGGAAATCGAGGGTGCCTTCGAGGAAATCGTCCGCTCCTTGCAACCGACGCGGCGTCTGATCGAGCTGGCCACGCTCATGTTCAAGAATGCCTGGCAACAGCGCAGCGAGCAGACCAAAGCCCGGCTCGCGGCTTTCCGCAAGGACCTCGCCGACATTGAAGCGGAGACCGAGCGCCTGCTCGAGCGGATCATCGCCGCGACCAACGACAGTGTGGTCAAGGCCTACGAAACAAAGATCGAGCAACTGGAGCGCCGGCGCCTGTCCCTGACGGAAAAACTGCAAGACGGCGAGCTTCCGCAAGGCAGGTTCGAGGAGTTTATCGAACTCAGCCTGAAATTTCTCGCAAACCCCTGGAATCTCTGGAGATCCGGCCGCATCACCCTGCAACGGACAGTGCTCAGACTGGCGTTTTCCGAGCGGATTTCATACAGCCGCAACGAGGGCTATCGAACACCAAAAACCACCTTACCTTTCAAGACTTTAGCGGATTTTAGCGGGGGAAACGGGATGATGGTGGAGCCGAAGGGAGTCGAACCCTCGACCTCCTGAATGCCATTCAGGCGCTCTCCCAACTGAGCTACGGCCCCGTCCGGCCCGGTGGATAAGCAAAGCTCGCCCCGGACGCAAGTGCAAAATTCAAATTCTAGATCTGTTCCTCATCGGTCATATCGCCGTCGATCACTTCGGATACATCGTCGTCGTCACCGAGCTCGGATGCATCCTCGATCAAGGATTGGTCTTCCTCGTCTTCCTCGTCGTCGGTCACGGGTTCATCGTCATCGGAATCACCCGACGGTTCGGCGTCGGTGGCGACAACATCTTCGTCCTCCTCATCCTCCTCGTCGATCTCTTCCTCGTCGACCTCCTCGACCTCTTTCACTTCCTCCTCGACCGCAGCGGCAACGACACGTGAGGTCCCGCGCGAGCGGCGGGTCCGACCTGCGGATTCGAGGTCGTAGGGCGCACTGCAGGCGGGACAAATGATCGTCGCTCTGGCAAGGTCGTAGAACCGCGCGCCACAGTTCGCACACGTGCGCTTGGTCCCCCACTCTGGCTTCGGCAAATTCGTCTCCGGGTCTGATGACATTGCGGGGAGTGGCCCGCCTCGTCGGCGGGCATCGGCGGAATCGGCAATTGCCATGATCGATCGGACCTGTCAAAAGCAAATTCCAGTTCAAAAGGCCCGGTCGGCGGCCCTTTGGTTCCCTGAACCGTATAAACTGAAAGTAGAGAATACCGATGCAGCTGCGTGCCGAGCCTCATGGCGCGCTCGGGGGCACGGTCCGCGTTCCCGGCGACAAGTCGATCTCCCACCGCAGCCTGATGCTGGCAGGCCTCGCCGTCGGCGAAAGCCGGATCTCCGGATTGCTCGAAGGTGAGGACGTGCTGGCGACGGCGAAAGCGATGCGCCTTCTGGGCTGCACTGTCGAACGTACCGGCAAGGGTCAGTGGGCGGTGCATGGACGTGGCGTCGGCGGTTTCGCCGAATCGCCCGACGTGATCGACATGGGTAATGCCGGAACCGGATCACGCCTCTTGATGGGCATCCTTGCCGGGCATCCGATGACGAGCATCATCACCGGTGACTCCTCCCTGCGTTCCCGGCCGATGCAGCGAATTGCCGAGCCACTGGGACGCATGGGGGCTGTCTTCATGACCCGACATGGCGCAAGACTGCCTTTGGCGATGCGCGGCAGTGCCGAACTGCTGCCGTTGGAATACGAAAGCCCGGTGGCGTCGGCCCAGGTCAAGTCGGCGATCCTGCTGGCGGGGCTGCATGCTTCAGGCCGCACGACGGTCATCGAACCCCTTCCTTCCCGAGATCATTCGGAACGGATGCTGCGATCAATGGGAGCCGTCATCGACAGTGAGCCGCTGGCCGACGGGCGACTCAGGGTCAGCGTGACGGGTCAGGCTGAATTGTCACCACAGAATTTCATGGTTCCGGGCGACCCGTCATCGGCGGCCTTCCCGCTGGCAGCCGCCGTCCTGCGCGCCGAAGGCAGCGTCGTCATCGAACGCATCTCCATCAACCCGCTGCGCACCGGCTTCATCACCACCCTGCGAGAAATGGGTGCATCCATCACGTTTGCCAACGAACGCGAGATGGCCGGCGAACCTGTCGCCGATCTCACGGTCGAGGCCCGAGACCTGCGCGGCATTGAAGTCCCCGCGTCGAGAGTTCCCTCGATGGTGGATGAATATCCCGTTCTGTCAGTCGTGGCCGCCTTCGCCTCGGGCGAGACGGTCATGCGCGGGCTTGCCGAACTGCGGGTCAAGGAGACCGACCGCCTGGCCGTGATGGCCGAGGGACTCACGGCCTGCGGTGTCAAAGCGGGGGTCGAGGGCGACGACCTCATCGTGCACGGTGGCACAACCACGAAAAAGGCGCTCATCGACGCCCGATTGGATCACCGCATCGCCATGAGCTTCCTTCTTCTTGGCGGACTGGGCGACGCACCGGTGACTGTCGAGGGTGCGGAAGCAATCTACACGAGCTTCCCGGGCTTCGAGTCCGCCATGAACGGACTTGGTGCAGCCATCAGCCGGGAACCCGGACAGTGAACGGTGCAGCTGACGGACATGATCCGATCGCATGCCCCATCATCCCGCTGATCATCGCCATCGATGGTCCGGCGGGGTCCGGCAAGAGCACGCTGGCTCGCCGGCTCGCTGGGCACTATACCCTGCGCTTCCTCGACACCGGCCTGCTCTACAGGGCCGTGGCACGGCGCCTTCTCGACAAGGGCATCGCTGCCGCCAACGAGACCGCTGCCGTCGACGAGGCGAAGGCCCTGACACCGGAGGACCTCGACGGTGACCGCCTGCGCGGCGAGGGTATTGGCAACCAGGCCTCGATCGTTGCGGCCATACCGGCCGTGCGCGAGGCGCTGCTCGGCGTCCAGAGACAGATCGCCGCCCGCGACCGTGGCAGCGTGGTGGCCGGCCGTGACATCGGTACGGTGATCGTACCGGAGACCCGGTTCAAGTTCTTCATCACCGCGAGTATCGAAGAACGTGCGCGGCGGCGTCACGAGGAGTTGCTAAAGCGGGGTGACAAGCCTATATACGCGCGCGTTCTCGATGAGTTGAGGGAGCGTGACCGTCGTGACGAGGCACGGGCGGTTGCGCCGATGACGATTGCGGCAGACGCGACGGTCATCGACACCTCGAATCTCAGTGTCGATCAGACATTCGAGGCAATCAGGAACCTCGTCGACGAGAAGCTCGGTGCATCGGCATGATCCCGGGCCTGTTTGTGCAACCCTAACCCTGCTTCGGGCCTCATGGCCATGCAGCAGATCCATTTTGGAGTACGAATGACTGAAGGAACGGCCGCAAGCGAGGCCAGGAGCCCATCGATCGATGATTTCGCGGCCATGCTTGACGAAAGCTTCGGCGGAGCCGGCGGCAAGATCGAGGGAACCGTCGTCACGGGTACGATCATCTCCATCGACAGCGAGGAAGCGCTTGTCGATGTCGGCCTGAAGTCCGAAGGCCGGGTCGCGCTCAAGGAGTTCGCAGCCCCGGGCCAGGCGCCCGAGGTGAAGGTTGGCGACACCGTTGAAGTGTATGTCGAACGCTTCGAGAACAAGACGGGCGAAGCGGTCCTCAGCCGCGACAAGGCGCGCCGCGAGGAAAGCTGGAATCGCCTTGAGCGGGCCTTCAATGAACAGGAGAAGGTCGACGGTTCGATCTTCGGCCGGGTCAAGGGCGGCTTTGCCGTCGATCTTGGCGGAGCCGTGGCCTTCCTGCCGGGCTCGCAGGTCGACATCCGTCCGGTGCGCGATGTTACTCCTCTGGTCAACAAGCCGGAGCCGTTCCTGATCCTCAAGATGGATCGCCGCCGTGGCAATATCGTCGTGTCGCGTCGTGCAGTCCTTGAGGAGAGCCGCAAGGAGCAGCGAGAGGAACTGCTGTCGACGCTGAGCGAAGGCCAGATCCTCGACGGTGTGGTCAAGAACATCACCGATTACGGCGCGTTCGTCGATCTCGGCGGCCTCGACGGCCTGCTGCACGTCACCGACATCTCCTGGAAGCGGGTCAACAACCCCAACGAGGTGCTGGGTGTCGGCCAGTCGGTCAAGGTTCAGGTCATCCGCTTCAATCGCGAAACCCAGCGCATCAGCCTCGGCATGAAGCAGCTTGAGGCCGACCCTTGGGAAGGCGTGGAGCTCAAATATCCGGTTGGCGCGAAATTTACTGGTCAGGTCACCAACATCACCGATTACGGTGCGTTCGTGGAGCTGGAGCCTGGCGTCGAGGGCTTGGTGCACGTCTCCGAGATGAGCTGGACCAAGAAGAACATCCACCCTGGCAAGATCGTCTCCACCAGCCAGCAGGTCGAGGTGATGGTTCTCGAGGTCGACCCCGAGAAGCGCCGTATCTCGCTGGGCCTCAAGCAGACCATGGCCAACCCGTGGGATTCCTTCCTTGAGACCCATCCGGCCGGAACGGTGATCGAGGGCGAGATCCGCAACATCACCGAATTCGGCCTGTTCATCGGCCTCGAACATGACATCGACGGTATGGTTCACCTGTCCGATCTGTCGTGGGAGGAGAGTGGAGAAGAGGCCGTCCAGCATTACAACAAGGGTGACGTGGTCAAGGCGGTCGTTCTCGATGTCGATGTCGAGAAGGAGCGCATCAGCCTTGGCATGAAGCAGCTCGGGGCGGATCCGTTCAAGGAGGCCACCGCCGGCATCAAGCGCGGCGACCGGGTGACCTGCACGATCAAGGAAATCACCACGGGTGGCATTGAGGTCGAGACATCTTCGGGTGCCGTCGGCTTCATCCGCAAGGTCGATCTCTCTCGCGACCGCGACGAGCAGCGTCCCGACCGCTATGCCGTTGGCGAGAAGGTCGATGCCAAGATCACCAATATCGATGCCACGAGCCGTCGCATGACCCTGTCAATCAAGGCGCTGCAGATCGAGGACGAGAAGCAGGCCATGGCCGAGTTCGGTTCCTCCGATAGCGGTGCGTCGCTGGGCGACATCCTGGGTGCCGCCATCCGGCAGAAGCAGGAAGAGCAGAACGAGAACTAGTTTCCGGTGTCTTTCGGGTGGAAACATCCGAATGGCGGGAATGTCGACATTGCGGATGGGTAAGGCGGCGTCCCGGTTCGAAAAGGCCGGCGTGCTGGCGAGTCCATCGCCCCTGTAGCGGGAAAAGGAAGCGGCGCTGCCCGAAAGGGTGGTGCCGTTTTCAATTGCAGGCCATTCCACATGAAGCGATCAATGCACTTGGCGCATGACATCATCCGGCCCGATGGCTGGCCGCCGGTCAAAGGCTATGCCAATGGCATACGCAGCAACAACGGCACATTGTATATCTGCTGCCAGATCGGCTGGAATGACCATGGCAGGTTCGAAATACATGACCTCCTCGGCCAAGACGGAACAGGCTCTGTGCAATATCGTCCGTGTTCTCGAAACCGTCGGCGGTCGGATCTGCGACCTTGTTCGCCTCATCTGGTATATCACCGACAAACACGAATATCTGACCCACCAATGCGAGGAATGCGAAGAGATGGTCGCGCTGTTTGGCGATGCGTTTTCGTATTCGCGCCCCGCCGCCCGGGCGTGAGATGGCCAGAAGCCGGTCGGCGCTGGCATCAAGGGCGCGCCGCGTGTTGGCGAACTGACCGGCAGGAAGATCGCCTTGGGCTGCCTTGAGAGCCATGGCACCCTTGAGCAGGCCACGCAGTTCCAGAAGCCATGCCGATCCGGCATCGGCACCGGCAAGGGCCCCGCTGATTTTCTTCAGGTGATGCACGTAGCAGTTCTGCTGGCTCGGCGTCAGGTCGTCGTAAATGTTGAGGCAGTAGGAAACGAGAACGCCACGATAGAGCAGTTTCCCGATTAGATGAAATCGGAAAACTGGCTCTATCTGTCTGTTTTGACGCATTTCCTGATCGTTCAGGCTATTCCGCCTGAACGGGAAAGTCTCTAGTCGCCCATCAGCTCCATGGCCGCGGCCTTGCTGCGCGAAGAGACAATCTTGTAATAAGTCCCGGCCTTGTTGGTCAGAATCCACAGGCTGGATTTCGGCTCGCCGACAAACCAGCTTGTTTCATTGGTGTGGAGCGCGGCTCGGCCTTGATCCGGGTCAGGAGCGCGTTGCGATCGTCTGCCCGTGGCCCGAGATGCGTCGAAGCCGATCCGCTCGCGCCAGAGACCTGCAGGGGATGGCTCGACGACGCAGACTGACCGCATACCGTACAATGATTGCGGTGCGTTGTCAGCTGTACAATTCGCGACACGATCGGCGGAACCTCCACGATCCACTGCGTAAGCGCCCTGTCCATTGCTGCCGCTAGGGCCGTATCACACGCCAAGCAACGCTCCAGCGGAACATCGATCCACTCATTCACCGTGCCGCCATCCCCGGACCGGTTCCGGCGAGATCCTTGATGCCCCTTGCACCGACCAGGCCGCTTGCGATCGCCCGCGGTTCGACCTCCTCCAGCCGAGCCGCCATCTCCAAAAGCCGCGCCTCAAGCAAGGCAACTCACTAAACAGGTACGAGCCGGGGGATATTCACTCCTTCCCTCATTTCCCGTCGATGGCCCGGACGATGCCGTTGTCGTCGATCCGGCCGACTTCGGTCAGCGACGTCAGGTCAAGCAGTGTCGCGACGTCGACCTCGACGACGAGCCGGGTGGCCTGATCGAGGCGGCAGGCGACGGTCAGGCCGCGTGCGCGCAGGACAGCCTCGAGGATGTCGAGAGCCTCCTGCGGCGACGCGTCCGGCATGGCCGCCCGGTACGGTGCGACAAGGATGCTGCGCAGGCCGATGCCGCCGCGAAGGGCAAGCCGTCGCAATTCGGCATCGGTGATCTTCTCGGGATCGGGTTGGCCCATGGAGGTCAGGCGACCGGTTGGGAGGCGAAGCCCTGACGATGGGCTTCGGCGATGGCCGCGAGGACGTCGATGCGGCCGGCTCCGTAGCGCTGGTCGGTACGGGTCTCACCGAAATCCCGCGAGGTGCCTGCCAGCAGGTCCTGCAGCAGGAACGCCCGATCGGTCCCGTTTTGCGATTCCCGGATCGTGGTCGCGGACAGGATGAGGGCGATGGCACCGGCCACATGCGGGGTGGCCATCGAAGTGCCGCTGAAACGCTGCCAGTCACCACCAGGTACCGATGACAGCACATCGACCCCCGGAGCCGAAACGTCGGGCTTCATGTAGACGAACGGATCGAAGGTCGGCGGTACGCCGTCATCGTCGATGAAGCGATGGGTGCGTCCTCCGGAAAAGCCGGCGACGCGGTCGTCGGAATCGGTAGCCCCCGCAGAGAACGCGAACGGGTCGTTCCCGGGCGGTCCGGAGACGATATGACCGTCATTGCCGATGGCGCAGACCACCGGAATGCCGGCCATGAGTGCTGTGATGATCGCCTGATTGTAGGGGGAGCGGACATCCGGTTCCAGCGTCAGGCCGCCCAGCGACATGTTGATGACATCGGCATTGTTGTCGACGGCCCATTGCATGCCGCCCAGGATCTGTGCCACCGTCCCACTGCCGCCCGGAAGCACGAGCCCCGCGAGCAGTCGGGCTTCTGGCGCCATGCCGATCCAGCTGCCGCCGGCATTCCCGCCCAGCACGGTGCCGGCAACATGGGTGCCGTGGCGGTCGCTGTCATGAGGCGTGGTGCTGCCGGTGGGATTGCCATTGCCGTCGAATTCCTGGAACGCGTCGATCTTGCCGGCGAGGTCGGGGTGCGTGCCATCGACGCCCGTATCGAGGACGGCAACGCGGACGCCACCACCACGGGCGCCGTAGGCACCCCAGGCCGCGAGGGCGTTGGTAAGCTGGAGACCATAGGCGCTGCCGCGCTCGTCGGACGCCTGCATCGGCAGTCCACTGGCATTGAAGGCCGGAAGCGACACTTTGGCGTTCTCGAAGATATCAATCTCGCCGCCATCCGCCCCGGCGAGTGCGGCCACGTCGTCCTTGTCGAGTTCCGCGACGATGCTGTCGGCGATCCACAGCTTGCGGGTCTCGCCCCTTGCCTTGGCGGCAACCCGGTCGAGAACGCCGCTCGTGGCATGGCGATGCTGTTCGAGCCGGTCGCGCAAATGGCCGAGCAGGCTTCGATCGGGGCCGTTAGCCGAGAGGCTGGCCGATTCGTTGCCGCCATTGGGCAGCATCTGCGACTTGTCGCTGACGAACAGCCTTCTGGTGAGCACATCGCCGATCCTCGACAGGGCGGCTACGGTCTCGCTGTCCTGAATGCGCCTTTGAACAATAACGTTGCGCAACGCCCCCTGTCCCTCATCGAGGATCTTCTCGACACGACGCGACAATCTGGATCTCGCCACAATGATTCTCCCAAACATGAAATTATAAATCATAGGAAAAACAACGGAAGCTAAAATAACATCAAAGGTAGATAATGTTCAACCTTCGAATGCCCGAATTCTGGCAGACACCGTGCGGTGTTGAAGACGTCGGTTACTGTTACTGTTGATTGATAATTCAGTCAGGCGGGTGCACGGACATGGTGAATTTGGGGAGCCGGTTGGGACGATTGCTTGAGCGATGCCTCGACCTGCCTCGCAAGGGCGAGAATATCCCGGTGCCCGGAGGAGCCGGAGGCGAATTCGCCAATCCAGCGGCGAGCCTGGAAGGCCCGGCCGAAGGTCTTGTCGTAGCGGATCGGCTTGGCAATTTCCTCGGCGAAGCCTTCAAGCTGCTCCCGAACACCGCCATCGTTGAACCAGCCCTTCTGGACCTGGCTCGGCACGATCAGCACCTTGGGGGGGGCGGAGGCCCGTTCGCGCCTCGTCTGTCCGACATAGCGCAGGGTCCGCTTGGTCGCCTGAACATCGACTTCCGAGGTTGAACTCGGGATGAGGATGACATCCGCCACGAGAAATGCCGAGGCCAGAACCGGTGAGACCACTGCCGGCAGGTCGATGATCAGCCGGGTGTAGCGGGTACGCAGGATGTCGAGTTCCTCGATCCACTCGCCGGCGGCATTGAGGTCGCGCAACGGAAATTCGGCAACGGCCGCCGGCAGCAGGCCGCCGTTCGACCACAGCGTCGAACTCTTCTGTGGATCGGTGTCGATGATGACCGTCTTGTGCCCTTCGTCGGCAAGGGCGCAGGCCGTATTGACCGCAATCGTGGACTTGCCGGTGCCGCCCTTGAGATTGCCGACGACTATAATTCGCGGCGCACCTTTGACTCGCCGGCGGAAAATCTGCACGGTTCGTTCCTCACGTCTGATCCCGCAACGTTGCGTAATGGTAAGATTGGGCCGGAAACGCCAATCGTGACAACCCCCAAAGTGACCGCCATCATAACGAGGTATGAAAATGACCGAGGAAGCGCTTCTCCTAAAGGAACGCCGCGGCGAGGAGTTCCGGTTGACCCTCAACCGGCCCAGAGCTTTCAACAGTTTGTCGGGTGAGTTGCTGACCGAGCTCGAACGGGCGATAGACGAACTTGCCGTCGACGCGAGCGTGCGTGTGGTGGTCCTCACCGGCAATGGGAAGGCCTTCTGCGCCGGTCACGACCTCAAGGAAATCGGTGCGGATCGAAGCTATGGGCCGGTCCATGCACTGTTCACGCATTGCTCGCGCGTGATGATGAAGCTGACCCGGATGCCGCAACCGGTCATTGCCCGCGTCGACGGAATAGCCACGGCAGCCGGGTGTCAGCTGGTTGCCGCCTGCGATCTTGCCATCTGCTCCGACATCAGCCGCTTTGCCACATCCGGCGTGAAGTTCGGGCTGTTCTGCTCGACACCGATGGTGGCCCTGTCGCGCAATGTCGGGCGCAAGCTGGCCATGGAGATGCTGCTGACCGGCGATTTCATCGATGCGCAGCGGGCGCTTGCCGAAGGGCTGGTCAACGAGGTGGTCGCGCCGGGCGAACTCGATGACGCGGTCGGACGCATGGTTGCCCGTCTCACCGACAAGCCCGCGTCGGTGCTGGCCCTGGGCAAACGGGCCTTCTACGCCCAATTGGAGCTGGGGATGGAGGCGGCCTACGCGATGACCACCGATGTGATCGTCGACAATGCCCTGGGCAAGGAATTCGAGGAGGGGCTGGAAGCCTTCACCGGGAAACGCAAGCCGGTGTGGAACGCTGCCTGAGCGAGGATGGTGCCAGCTGCAATGGGGAACGTGCATCATCCGCGGCTGGCACATTCCGGCATTGGTCACTAGGATCTCTGTCGGGAAGGGGCGTGGCCCTCAATAGCGGAACTCCGGAGGCAACATGGAGCAGGTCTATCTGACCGTCATCTTTCTGGTCACCCTGTTCTTTTTCCTCGGGACCGGCATATGGGTGGCGCTTTCGCTGTTGGGAGTGGCCCTGGTCGGTATGGAACTGTTCACCAGCCGTCCCGCTGGCGATGCCATGATCACCACCATCTGGACGGGGGCATCCTCGTGGTCGCTCACGGCCCTGCCGCTGTTCATCTGGATGGGCGAGATCCTGTTCCGTACACGATTGTCGGAGGACATGTTCCGGGGACTTTCCCCATGGATGGCGCGGTTGCCCGGACGGCTGCTGCACACCAACATCGTCGGATGCACCATCTTTGCCGCGGTCTCGGGCAGTTCGGCCGCTACCATGACCACGGTCGGCAAGATGGCCATTCCCGAGTTGCGCCGCCGCAACTATCCCGAACGCCTGATCATCGGGACGCTCGCAGGAGCCGGCACGCTGGGCCTCATGATCCCGCCGTCGCTGACGCTCATCGTCTATGGCGTGACCATCAACGAATCGATCTCCAAGCTGTTCATCGCCGGCATCCTGCCCGGCTTGACGCTGGCCGCCCTGTTCATGGGCTATGTCGCCTTCTGGTCGTTCACCAACCGTGCGGAGGTCAGCGCCCTGGAGGAGGAACCCCGGCGCAGCTTCAGGGAAAAACTGGTGGAGAGCCGCTATCTCATTCCCGTGGTGCTGCTGGTGATGAGTGTCCTGGGGTCGATCTATACCGGTCTCGCCACCGCCACCGAGGCCGCGAGTTTCGGCGTGGTCGGCGCGCTGGTGCTGGCGCTGGTCCAGGGGTCGCTCGACTGGAACAGCTTCCGCACGAGCCTCATGGGGGCGGTCAAGACCTCGTGCATGATCGCCTTCATCCTCATGGGAGCATCCTTCCTGTCGCTGTCGATGGGCTTCACCGGCCTTCCGCGGGCGCTGGCGGCATGGATCGCCGACATGCACCTGTCGCCCCATGCGCTGATCCTGGCGCTCACCCTGTTCTACATCGTCATCGGGTGTTTCCTTGACGGCATCAGCTCGGTCGTGCTGACCATGGCAGTCGTCGAACCCATGGTTCGCGGTGCCGGGATCGACATGATCTGGTTTGGCATCTTCATCGTCGTCGTTGTCGAGATGGCGCAGATCACCCCGCCGGTGGGCTTCAACCTGTTCGTCATGCAGGGCATGACCGGCCATCAGATCCCGTATGTTGCCCGGACGGCCCTGCCTTTCTTCCTGCTCATGGTGGTGATGGTCGCCCTGCTGGTGGCCTTCCCGGAGCTTGCCACCTTCCTGCCGGACAACATGCGCCAGACACCCGGTGGCTGACTGAGCAGCTCCTGCCCGGTCACGGCCGGGGAGGCAGGATGGCGGGATGGCCGGCAAGCCAGTCGAGGACCTGTCCGGCTGCGTAGGCCTGTCCCTGTTCGTTCCAGTGGCCGTCCTGAACGTAGTACAGGTCGGGCCGGGCAGTCTTGAGCGGAATGACGATCAGGTCGGTGCGGTCCTCGTCGAACAGCGCCCGCAGGCGTGTCAGCCTGGGCTCCTCGACGTCGACGGCCATGCCCAGCGCCGGCCATCCCCGTTCGTGGCATAGTGACAGGATTGCGCGCACTGCGGCATAGGTCAGCTTGTCGGGATCTTCGGATGATGCGGATTTATTCGAATTCGGGATATTCCTATTGTCGGCAATATCCCGGAACTGGCGAAGGGTTTGCACCACCTCGCGGGCGAAGCCGACGAGGTGCAGTTCCGCCAGAAACGGCACATCGTCGATCACAGCCTGTACCGAGCGGGCGGTTCCAGGGTCGTGGGGGCTGAGCTGCTGCAACTGGCGATCTTCTCCAAGTGACAGCATTCCTTCTTCAAGGTTGTCCTCGAAATCATTCCCGGTCAGTTGAATGACGACCAGTGCCGGATGGTAGCGTTCGGCATCCTGTTGCAGCCAGCGAAGCGTGCGCCCGTTACCGGTATTCCCGACGCCAGTATTGATGACCGTTGGGGTATGATCCCCGTCGATCTCCATCAACGCCTTGCGCACCAGCGAGGGGAAGTCCTGTCCCTGATCCACACCATAACCCATGGTGAAACTGTCGCCGGTGAAAACGATACTGCGCGAGACCTTCTCCGGGAGATCGGGACCGCGAAACCCTTGCGCATTGGTCACCAGTGTCATGGTGAATTCGGGTGTCGTCCGACGAATGGTGGCATCTCGCTTCAGCCACTTTCCGTAGACCGGATCGAATTCGGTAAAGCTCGGGCCGACATTGCGCACCCGTCCCATCGCCCGCAGGCCCAGTTCCACCACGGCGAGGCTCGCCACCAGCGCCACGATCACCAATGCGGCTGTTGCAACCTTGCGGCCCATCGCGATCTCATTCCACCCGCTGTCAGTCGAGTTCGAACGCCGAGGAGTAGTCAAGCTTCAGCGACGGGTCCTGCTCGGGCTTGGACAGGTAGCAGTTGCCGACTGCGAGATGCTCGATCTCCGTCCCCATGAAGCAGCGGAACGCATCCTCGGGCGTGCACACGATCGGTTCGCCGCGGACATTGAACGAGGTATTGACGATCACGGGGCAGCCCGTGAGCTCCCTGAAGCGGCTGATGAGGGCATGGTAGCGCGGATTGGTGTCGGCGTGCACGGTCTGGATGCGTGCCGAATAATCCACATGGGTCACGGCGGGAATGTCCGAGCGCGCGATGTTGAGCTTGTCGATGCCGAACAGCGCCTGTTCCTCCTCGGTCATCGCCTTTCGCCGGTCCTTCTTCACGCCCGCAACCAGCAGCATGTAGGGGCTGTCGGCATCCAGCTCGAACCAGTCGCCGACATCCTCGCGCAGAACGGAGGGAGCGAACGGCCGGAAGCTCTCGCGATATTTGACCTTGAGGTTGAGCAGTTTCTGCATGGTGGGCGAACGGGCGTCCCCGATGATCGAGCGGCCGCCCAGCGCCCGCGGACCGAATTCCATGCGTCCCTGCATCCAGCCGATCGCCCGGCCCCGGGCCAGATCTTCGGCCGTACGCTCGATGAGGGCGGCATCGTCGAGCATTTCGACATGTGCGCCCGCGTTTTCCAGCCGGCCGCGAATCTCGTCGTTGGAGAAGGAGGGGCCGAGATAGGAGCCGCGCATGCGGTCATGGCCGGTGGGACGGGGAGCGTCGGTCATCTCGTGGGCGACGGCGAGCGCGGCACCGAGCGCACCACCGGCGTCACCGGCGGCCGGCTGGATCCACAGATCGTCGAAAATCCCTTCTGCGAGAATCTTGCCATTTGCAACGCAGTTGAGCGCGACACCGCCAGCAAGGCACAGGTGGCGCTGGCCGGTTTCCTTGCGGATCGAGCGCGCCAGCCGCAACACGACCTCCTCGGTCACCGCCTGGATGGAGGCGGCGAGATCCATATGCCTTTGGGTCAGCGGTTCATCGGCCTTGCGCGGCGGGCCGCCCATGAGCCGGTCGAAGGCCCCGTTGGTCATGGTCAGGCCCGTACAATAGTCGAAATAACGCTGGTCGAGGCGGAAACTGCCATCCTCCTTCACGTCGACGAGGTGTTCGAGGATCGTGGAGGCAAAACGTGGCTCGCCATAGGGAGCGAGGCCCATCACCTTGTACTCGCCGGAATTGACCTTGAAGCCGGTGTAGAAGGTGAAGGCCGAATAGAGCAGCCCGAGCGAATGCGGGAAATGGATCTCGCGGGTGATTTCGACATGCCGGTCGCGACCGATGCCGAGGCTGGTGGTACACCATTCGCCAACGCCGTCCATCGTCAGGATGGCCGCTTCCTCGAAGGGCGAGGGGAAGAAGGCGCTGGCCGCATGACTTTGATGATGTTCGGTGAACAGCAGGCTGCCGTTCCAGTTGTCCGCTCCCGCGAGCTGCGCCATGAATTTCTTCAACATGCTCTTCTGGAAGAGCTTTTCCTTCACCCATACCGGCATGGCGGTGCGAAAGGAGGTGAAGCCCTGCGGCACGAAGGACAGGTAGGTTTCCAGCAGCCGTTCGAACTTCAAGAACGGCTTGTCGTAGAAGACGACATGATCGACATCGCCCATGTCGATGCCTGCGGCTTCGAGACAATAGCCGGCCGCGTGGGTGGGGAAGGCGGAATCATGCTTGATCCGGGTGAAACGTTCCTCTTGCGCCGCGGCAACGATTTCGCCGTCGCGCACCAGTGCTGCCGCACTGTCGTGATAGAAGGCGGAAATGCCGAGAATATGCATGGAACTCTTTCGCCTAGAACAGGGTGTAGATGAACGGTGCGACGGCTGTTCCATGAGTGAGGACCAGCAGGCCGCCAAACACACCCATGACCACGAGGATGGGCAGCAGCCAGAATTTCTTGCGGACGCGCATGAAGCGCCACAGCTCGGCGAGAAAATCCATAGATCTTACCTCAGAATTGGTTACGCAGGCTTTCGGCCATCGACGACTCGCTCCTGCCGCGATCGATCCAGTAGGTGGTGGCTTCCGGGTCGGGGCTGAGCGCCAGCGGCCGCTTGCCGGTCATCCGCATGAACAGGCCGATGGGAACGATGGTGATCGCGAAGATCGCGAAGAGCACGATCGGGTTGATGATCCGGGCCATGAGCAGGCCGAGCTTCGTCCAGGCGCGGTTGGCGACGGCGAGACTGTCGGGTGCGACCAGGGCGGCAGCGAGCAATGCCGCGCCAATGGCAAGGATGAGGATGCTCCAGACATCGAGGCCATGATCGGAGAATGCCGCGCGAATCAGGCCCAGGACAATGAGAATGCCGCCGACGGTGAGGCCGAAGGATCGGTTGGACGAACTCTTGACCTCGACGTGTTCACGCAAGGCTTCATGGGTTGCGGACATCATCTTCCCCGGTTGCTTGGCAGTGATCGAATCCGACGGTCACCGGGTTGATCACCGCTCGGTCCGCGACGATCCGTCATGCCCGCAACCATTCCCGATCCAATTCGGTAGAATGTCGTCCCTGAGAATATCAAGCGGCGACATCTACTCCTATGCCGGGAACGATTCAAGAGTATCTCGATACGATCAAAAACGTGCCCGATGTCCATGTTGTTCCATGTATATCACGCCGGCCGGCCCTGAACCGGGTTGTCCCGGAACGGGCATCAATCCTCGCAGATCTCCGCCTTGCTATATCCCTGGATGAACAGCAGGGATTCGAGGTCGCTATGATTGACGCAGAGATCGGCCACGGCCTGAACGGCCGGTCGGGCCCGGTAGGCTATTCCAAGCCCGGCTTCGGCGATCATGTCGCGGTCGTTGGCGCCGTCGCCGACGGCCATGGTATCCTCCCGGTAGAGTCCATGGGTGGCCGCCAGTTCCCGCAAGACGTCGAGCTTCGCCCGCGGACCGACGACGGGGCCTTCGAGGCGTCCGGTAAGCCGGCCGTCACGGACCTCGAGGCTGTTGGCGCGCTGGATGTCCAGCCCGAGGACCCGGGCCACGTGGGAGGTGAACGCGGTGAACCCGCCGGAGACGACCGCGGTCGTGGCCCCGTGCGCGCGCATGGTCGCCATGAGCCGGCGAGCGCCCGGCATCAGACGCAACTTCTCGCGGATCACCTCTTCGATGGCCGTCTGCGGGACGCCTTCGAGCAGAGCCACGCGGCTGGTCAGGGCGGCCTCGAAGTCGAGGGCGCCGGCCATGGCCCGCTCGGTGATCGCAGCGACCTCCGACCTGATGCCGATGGATGCGGCGAGTTCGTCGATGCATTCGATCGTGATCAGCGTGCTGTCCATGTCGGCGACGATCAGTTTCTTGCGCCGGCGTCTGGCCGGCAGGGCGAGGACGTCCATGCCCAGCGCTTCGAGATCGCGGCCGAACAGGTCGCGGGCAGTTCGGGGTGTCATGGCTTCGGTGACGATTTCCGCTGCTATGCCCTCGGCCAGCCAGCGGCTCCTTCCGCGCGCGGTCCGGGCAACGTTGTTGACAAGCTCATGCGAAAGAGGCTCTGCGCTGCAAGGCCGTATGAGGCATATGGCGGTGGGTTCTCTAACGGATATCGAGGAAGCTGGTGGATTGGTCATCATCGTTGCTGGTCCTGGGCGGAACGACCGCGAGCGGCAAGTCGGCACTGGCGATCGATCTGGTCGGGCACCTGCGCATGCGCGGTGTCATAGCGGAAATCGTCAATGCCGACAGTGTACAGCTTTACCGGCACATACCGATTCTGACGGCGAGGCCCGATGCCGCCGAGGAGGCGAGGGCTGTCCATCACCTCTATGGCGTTCTGGAGCCGGACGAGCCGATCGACGCGATGCGCTGGCTGGAACTGGCCGCACCGGTCATCGCAGGCATTCAGGCCCGTGGCGCCCTGCCCATCCTCGTCGGGGGGACCGGGCTCTACATGCATGCTCTGCTGCACGGCATGTCACGGATGCCGGAGATCGCCGGCGAGGTGCGGTCGGCGGTGCGCGCCATCCCGCCGGCGGAGCTCCATGCGGTACTGGCGGCGGAGGACCCGGTCATGGCGCGGAGGCTGCATGCGGGCGATCCCCAGAGGCTGATGCGGGCGCTGGAGGTGATCCGCCAGAGCGGCCGTTCGCTGGCGGCATGGCAGCGGCAGGCCCCTGTGCGCATCATCGCGACCGATCCGGTGAATATCGCCGGCATCGCTCTGCTGCCGCCTCGCGACGTTCTGCACCGGTTGATCGAACGGCGGATGCGGAACATGATCGCCGGCGGGGCCGTCGAGGAGGCGCGGGCGTTGTTTGAAGCCTATCCGGACGCGCTCGACTTGCCGATCGGCAAGGCGCACGGGCTTCCTGAAATTGCGGCCTTCGTCGGTGGTCGCATGGACCTCGAAGCGGTGATCGGACGGACCTCGATCCGTGTCCGCCAGTATGCCAAACGGCAATCGACGTGGTTTCGCCGCCAGATGCCGGAATTTGTGGTCATGGAAGTATTTGGCGGCACGCCGGGACTGGTCGATAAGGTGCTGATGCGGCTGGACAAGACGGGAAATGGTGGTGTTGCCTGAAAAGATTGCCGGCTGCCGGGGAATGCGCCCACTTCGTGTTGACCGACCAAGGTCTCCTGTATACGTTGCGGGGCCTTCTCGGGGGAATGCCGCACCGCAACAAGGGTCTGTCTCAGCCTGTGGATGAGGACAGAATGCGATACCCAGGATTCAACGGCCAGGCTGGAACGTGAGAAGGAATCCCGAATAACCCAGCTTTGGAGCACCTAGAATGACCGCCGACAAGACCGAGCCCAAAACCGTCGACACCCCGTCGATGACGGGTTCGCAGGTGGTGCTCACGGCCCTGGCCGAGCAAGGCGTGGAAATCATATTCGGCTACCCCGGAGGAGCCGTACTACCGATCTATGACGCGATTTTCCAGCAGGACAAGATCCGCCACATTCTCGTCCGCCACGAGCAGGCGGCGGTCCATGCCGCCGAGGGCTATGCCCGCAGTACCGGTAAGGTCGGTTGCGTGCTGGTCACGTCGGGGCCGGGCGCGACCAACACGGTCACCGGTCTCGCCGATGCTCTCATGGACTCCATTCCGATCGTCTGCCTGACCGGACAGGTACCGACCCACATGATCGGCAACGATGCCTTTCAGGAAGCCGATACGGTGGGCATCACGCGGCCGTGCACCAAGCACAATTACCTGGTGAAGAAGCCGGGGGATCTTGCCCGTGTCGTCCATGAGGCATTCCAGATCGCCCGTTCCGGCCGTCCGGGGCCGGTCGTGATCGACCTGCCCAAGGACATCCAGATGGGCGAGGCGCCCTATGTCAGCAGAGACAAGGTCCATCGCCGTACCTACAATCCCCGGGTCGAGCCGGATCAGAATGCCATCGAAAGGGCTGTCGATGCGCTGATCAAGGCAGAGCGGCCGATCATCTATGCCGGTGGCGGCATCATCAATGCCGGGCCGAAGGCGTCCGAACTGCTCACGGCGTTCGTTCGCGAGACCGGCTATCCTGTCACCCTGACCCTGATGGGGCTCGGGGGCTTTCCGGCCACGGACAGGCAGTTCGTCGGCATGCTTGGCATGCATGGTACCTATGAGGCCAACATGGCCATGCATGGCTGCGACGTCATGCTCAATATCGGTGCCCGGTTCGATGATCGTGTGACCGGCCGGATCGACGGTTTCTCACCGCTTTCGACCAAGATCCATGTCGATATCGACCCCTCGTCGATCAACAAGAACGTGGCGGTCGACATCTCGATCGTTGGTGACGCGATGCGTTCGCTGGAGGCCCTGCTGGCAGCTTGGCGGCGGCGGTCGAACAGCCATGAACCTGCGCGTATCGCAAGCTGGTGGGGACAGATCGACGAATGGCGCAAGCGTGACTCGCTGCGCTTCTGTCAGGACATGAATGGGGCGATCAAGCCGCAATATGCAATCCAGCGGCTTTACGAACTCACTCGCGATCAGGACGTCTACATCACCACCGAGGTGGGACAGCACCAGATGTGGGCGGCGCAGCACTTCAAGTTTGACCGGCCGAACCGCTGGATGACTTCCGGCGGACTTGGCACCATGGGCTATGGCTTCCCCTCGGCCATGGGCGTGCAACTCGCGCATCCCGATGCCCTGGTCGTCGACATCGCGGGCGAGTCGTCGTGGATGATGAACATGCAGGAAATGTCAACCTGCATGCAACATGGCCTGCCGGTGAAGTCGTTCATACTGAACAATGCCTACATGGGCATGGTTCGCCAGTGGCAGGATTTCTTCCATGGCAACCGCCATGCCGAGAGCTACATGGAGAGCCTGCCCGATTTCGTGAAGCTCGCGGAGGCTTTCGGTGCGGTGGGCCTGCGTGCGGAAAAGCCCGGCGATGTCGACGATCTGATCAGGGAAATGATCAAGATCAGGAAGCCGGTGATCGCGGATGTCATCGTTGACCGCAAGGAGAACGTCTATCCGATGATCCCGGGTGGTGCAGCGCATAATGAGATCCGGATGAGTCCCGAGGAAAATGGAGCTCATGAACCGATCTCGGAGTCGGGAATGGTACTGGTCTGACACAAGCGGGCCGCCAGCTGTCATCACCTCCAATCCGAGTAAGAAGAAGATCATGAGTGAATTCGAGCGACGCCATACGATTGTCGTTCTCGTCGACAACGAGCCGGGTGTCCTTGCCCGCGTCATCGGCCTGTTTTCGGGTCGGGGCTACAATATTGAAAGCCTGACCGTGGCCGAGGTCGACCATGGCCGGTCCCTCTCGCGCATCAACATCGTCACCACCGGCACCGAGTTCGTGATCGAGCAGATCAAGGCTCTGCTGGACAAGTGTGTTCCTGTGCACCAGGTCCGTGACCTGACCATCGAAGGGCATCCCGTCGAGCGCGAACTCGCGCTCGTCAAGGTGTTCGGCAACCGCGACCGACTGATCGACGCGTTGCGCATCGCGGACTTCATGGGTGCGCGGCTGGTCGAGCGCACGGTCGAATCCTTCATTTTCGAGGCGACGGGCACGAGCGAAGATCTCGATGCGTTCATCAACATGATTCAGCCCGCCGAGGTGAGCCGCGCCGGTGTCGTCGCCATCGGCCGCGGGGCGGGGATCCTGGAACCCCGGGGAGACTGACCGACTGTCCGGGAGGCCCGCATGGGCGCGGGTCCCCGATACCGAACAGCAAAAGCGTATGGGAGCGAAGATGCGCGTCTATTACGAGGCCGATGCCGACCTCAACCTGATCAAGTCGAAGAAGGTCGCCGTCATCGGCTATGGAAGCCAGGGCTTCGGCCACTCCAACAACATGAAGGACTCCGGCGTTTCCGAGGTTGTGGTCGGCCTGCGCGAGGGCAGCCCCAGCCGCGCCAAGGCTGAGCGTGCCGGCCTCAAGGTCATGACCCCGGCCGAAGCGGCGAAGTGGGCTGATGTGGTCATGGTACTGACCCCGGACGAGCTTCAGGCCGATATCTACAAGGAAGACCTTGAGCCGAACATGAAGGAAGGCGCTGCCCTCATGTTCGCCCATGGCCTCAACATCCACTTCCGCCTGATCGAGCCGCGTTCCGATCTCGACGTGCTGATGATCGCACCGAAGGGGCCGGGCCATCTTGTCCGTGCCGAGTATCAGAAGGGAGCGGGCGTGCCGTCACTGCTGGCTATCCATCAGGATGCCACCGGCAATGCGCACGATATCGGCCTTTCCTATGGCGCGGCCATCGGCGGCGCGCGGGCAGGCATCATCGAGACGACATTCAAGGAGGAGGTCGAGACCGATCTCTTCGGCGAGCAGGTGGTGCTCTGCGGTGGCCTCTGCGCGCTGATCCAGGCAGGGTTCGAGACGCTGACCGAGGCGGGCTACGCGCCGGAAATGGCCTATTTCGAGACCGTTCACGAAGTGAAGCTGATCGTCGATCTCATCTATGAAGGCGGGCTCGCCGACATGCGCTACTCGATCTCCAACACGGCCGAGTATGGTGACTACATGACCGGTCCGCGGATCATCACGCCCGAGACCAAGGCGGAGATGAAGCGGGTGCTGGCGGACATCCAGGAAGGCCGTTTTGCTCGCGACTGGGTGCTGGAGAACAAGGCCGGCCAGGCGTCGTTCAAGGCCATTCGTGCCCGCCATGCCGAGCACCCGCTTGAGGAGGTCGGCAAGAAACTGCGTGGCATGATGCCGTGGATCGGCCAGAACAAGCTCGTTGCCGGCACGAAGGACTGATCTTTCGCCGCGACGGCTTTCCTGCTGCGAGCGACCGCCCGGCACAGGCCTGTGCCGGGCGGTTCGCGTTCATGTTCATGATCGGCGTTTCCGTGCCTTGTAACGTCTCTCCCTGCATTGCATATTCCCGCCCATGACTACGCGAAACGCCCGTCCGCGCCTCCATGAGCGCCTCGAAGCCCTGCGTCTTGAGGAAACCGGGTCCAAGACGGCCCGGCATTGCTGCGACTGGCCCGGCTGTGAGGAGACGGGCGAGTTCCGCGCTCCCCGGACCCGCGACCAGCTTCGCGACTTCATGCTCCTGTGTCTTGACCACGTCCGGGAATATAATCTGAAGTGGAATTACTTCGAGGGGATGAGTGACGAAGAGGTCGAGGAACATCGGCGGGCGGATACCACATGGCATCGACCGAGCTGGCCGTTTGCATCGGGCAGCTTCAACGACATCTTCCACGATCCGTTCGATCTGTTCAGGGAGCCGGGCACGAGACAGCAGTCCCGGGAGCAGGCCGCCTGGCAGGCAGCACAGCAGCCCGATCGCACGACCATGGACATGATGTCGCGGCTGGGCCTGCGCGAGGGCTTCAGCGAGGATGAACTCAAGAGACGGTACAAGGTACTGGCCAAGGCCAACCATCCCGATCTCAATCCCGGCGACGCGAGAGCTGGCGAGCGTCTGCGCGCGATCATCGAGGCCTATCAATACCTGCGCGATCTCTGATCGGGGACCGGATTGGACGGGTCGTGTGACGAGCGAGGTTTATCCAGCCGGTCGCTCTTTCCCAATTTCTCCATTTCCACAACCGCAGAACTCTTGCCAAAACCGGAAGGCAAGAGCATAGGTATATTCAACCAATAGATGAATTTGACATTTGTCGATCATCTTTTACGTGGGTATGTCGGACCTGTTGAGGTGACCGTTGAAGATATTTGCCGTCACGTTGTTCACCAGTGCTGTAGCCGTCTTTCTCATTCAGCCTATGTTCTCACGAATGGTCCTGCCGATTTATGGCGGAAGTCCCGCGGTATGGACAACGGCCATGCTGTTCTTCCAGACTGCACTGCTGGCCGGCTATCTCTATGCGCATTTGCTGGCGGCGCGCTGGACCCTCCGGCGCCAGTTGATCGTCCACAGCACGGTACTGCTTCTGGGACTATTGGCGTTACCGATCCTGCCCCGTCCCGAACTCAATCCCTTCGCCGACACCGGGTGGGTGCCGGCGCGGTTGCTGGGTTTGATGCTGGTCTCGGTGGGGTTGCCTTTCGTCATCGTCTCGGCGTCCGCCCCCTTCCTCCAACGCTGGTTCTCGCAGACCGATGACGAGAATGCCGCCGATCCCTACTTCCTGTACGCATCCAGCAATGCGGGCTCGATTCTGGCTCTCCTGGGTTATCCATTCATTGTCGAACCACTGATCGGACTGCGTCATCAGGCGGTTCTGTGGACCGTCATCTATCTGGCGTTATGTGCCCTCGTGGTAGCATGCGGTATTCAGGCGCTGCGTCACGAGCGCCCCGCCGGCCAGACTGCGGTGTCCCGTCACGGGATGCCCGACGGTGCCGTCGGGGCTTCGGGCATCGTCTCCTGGCTGTTGCTGGCCGCACTGCCCTCCGGACTGCTCCATGCCACGACCCTCCACATCACCACCGATATCGTTTCGGCGCCGATGGTGTGGGTGATCCCGTTGACCCTCTATCTGCTCACCTTCATCATCGCGTTTGCCAGATCGCCGATATTTCGTGCCGACTTCGTCCTGCGCTTCCTCGTGCCGATTCCGGTCATGCTGGCAATTGTCGCCTTCGGCCTGCCGTTGAACTGGCTCTTTGAACTTGTCGTTGCCCTGGCGCTCCTGTTCGTCCTTGCGCTTGCATGTCATCAGCGTCTGGCTTCGTTGCGGCCAGATGCACAACACCTGACGCTTTTCTACCTGGTAATGGCAACAGGAGGCGTCGCTGGCGGCACGTTCTCGACCCTGATCGCTCCCCTGATCTTCTCGCGTCAATACGAGTTGCCGCTGTTGATCGCAGCAAGTCTGTGCAGCCTGCCGGCGATGTCGCCGTCGATGGACCGGCGCTGGTGGCTGTATCTGGCAGGCGGAGCCATCCTGATCCTGCTGGAGCCTGTGCTGAACAGGCTCGACCCCGATTTCTCATGGCTTCCGCTTTTCCTCGTGCTGGTGCCGGTTTTCGGCACGATCCTCAAGAACGCTCCGCGCGGTCTGGCAACCATCTTCATGAGCTCCATTTTCGGCCTGTGGTGGGCCGGATCTCCAGAGGTCCTGCTGCGCGAGCGGAGTTTCTTCGGTATCTACACCGTGGACCAGACTTCGGAAAAGCCGGGACAGATCGTCAACAAACTGATCCACGGCACCACGATGCATGGCGTGGAAGCGCTCGATCCGGCACTCGCGACAACACCGCTTTCCTACTATCACCCGGATGGCCCGCTAGGAGACGTCATGCGAGCCATGGTCAAGCGGACCGGGCATGTCGAACGCTGGGTCGTCGGGCTTGGCGCCGGCTCGGTGGCCTGTTACCGGTTTGCGCCCGAGGCCGGTCCCTGGACGTTTGTCGAGATCGATCCGACTGTCGTGAGCATTGCGCGCGACAGCGGCTATTTCAGCTTCCTGAGCCGGTGTGCGCCGGATGCCCGCATTCGCATCGGTGACGGCCGACTGGAACTTCGGCAGGCCCAAGAAGGCAAGATTGACCTGCTGATCCTTGATGCCTTCACCTCCGATGTCATCCCGCTCCACCTGATGACGAGGGAAGCCTTCGGGCTCTATCGCTCCAGGTTGAGCGACGATGGAGTTCTGATGGTCCATATCTCCAACCGCACCATCAATCTTCGTCCTGCAGTGAGCAATATCGCAGCATCGGTCGGGCTTGTCGGCTCCGTTCTATGGGACAATACGGGCGGTCGGGACTGGTTGCACAGCTCCTCGCAGTGGGTGGTGCTGGCAAGGAGCCGCGCGGTCATTGACCGGCTGAAACTGGGCAAGTCGTGGCAGCCGCTAGATGCAGCGCCCGGCCAGCGTCTGTGGACCGACGATTATGCCAACATCATCCCTTATCTTCGATGGGGGAAATTCCCGACCTTCGATACGCAGCGCATGTTCGGCAGGACGGAGGACAATGACAGCCCGGGTTGATCCGCGTCAGCCCCGAGAGCGGACTGCAAAGGCGGGTTCGGGCGGCTTCACAGCGGCCACCTTGTCTCGAAGACACCTCGCGCGCAGGATCGTGGAGGCCGCATCCGGCAGTCGGCCCTCGCCCAGAAGGCGGTATTGCAGCCGTTCGGGCCGCTCTCCCGGCATGACGATGCGGGCAGGGGCGAGGGCAAAGGCAAAGCGGCTGTAATAGGCAGGATCGCCGACCAGGAAAACGATTTCATGTCCCATGGCTTCGGCATCCGCGAGTGTGCTGAATACCAGCGCACGCCCTATGCCCCGGCCGTGGTGGTCCGGGCGGATGGCGAGCGGGCCCAACAGCAGTGCAGGACCGTGACCGGA
Organism: Geminicoccaceae bacterium; assembly: GCA_020638465.1. Lineage (NCBI taxonomy): Bacteria > Pseudomonadati > Pseudomonadota > Alphaproteobacteria > Geminicoccales > Geminicoccaceae > Geminicoccaceae bacterium. Next base: position 455,804 of record JACKIM010000001.1, on the reverse strand, counting down.
GAGGTCGATCGGCCAGTAGCGGATCGTGCCGATCAGCGCGCCGTCCGTGTCTTCGGCAATCCGTGACAGTCCGGCAATCGGGTCGATGCCGTCGCGGTAGCGATAGGACGTCTTCGAATGCCGGCCAGTGCCGAATGCAATGTCCAGCAACTCTTCGACCGAAGACAGATCGGTGGCGAGCTCATGACGAATCTGAACCAATGGAGCGATGTCCTTCAGGCAAGCTTCATACGGAATATCGACGGGCCACTGCCGGGCCGGTCAAATCCGGTCCGCATCAGCGGCAGGAGCTTCCTCGATCACATCGTCGTCGCATTGCTTAACAGATCCCAACAAAGAGAGACTGCACGTCGGCAGGTTGCCGAAGCGGTAAGAGGACCTTCGGCAATTCGGACTTTCCTGTCAACAACGTGTTTTGGTGTCGCCCATCCACGGTCCGGAAAGAACCGCATGGTAGCGGATGTTCAGGCGGGATTACCGACCGTTATCAGATCGCCCTCATGGTCGCGCAGTTCGAGTGCGCGCTCGAGGACCCAGCGCACGGTCGTAAAGGCCAGTTCCTCCCATGGAACGGTGTCCCAGGTGAACAGTCCCACCTCAAGGCTTTCGGGTCCGGCGGCGACCTGCGCGTCGAGCAGCACGGCACGATAGAGGAGCTGGACCTGAGGCGGACGAATGACGCTGTACGAGGCGATGAGGCCGGTGATCTCGATGCGGGCGCGGGCTTCCTCCCACGCCTCGCGGATGGCCCCCTGTTCGGCGGTTTCGCCAATCTCCATGTAACCGGCCGGAATTGTCCAGTAGCCGGTACGCGGCTCGATCGCGCGGCGGCAGAGGAGCAACTGGTCGCCATGTTCGCAGACCGCACCGACGACGATCTTCGGGTTCACATAGTGAATTTCGCCACAGTCCTGGCAGATATCCCGTTGGCGATCATCACCGTCGGGTATTCCTTGCCGGATCGGGCCGCCACACCGGCTGCAATAAGAGGCCATCGCTCATCAGCCGCCGGGTTTCCTGAACAGCGCCTCGGCGGCGCTGCGCACGTCCGAGCGCTTGGCGATCTCGGCCTGTACCCGCACAATCTCGGCCTTGAGCGCACGTACATAGGCTTCCAGCTCGTCGACCGAGTGCGTCGCGAGCGATTGCCCGAGCTCGGTTGCCGGCTTCCTGCGCGGCTCGTCATCATCGAACATGGGCACAGATCTCCTTGCGGGTAAGGCATTGCCGTGGTTTCCGCCGTATAGTGATCGTCCTTCAAGCCGTTCTCAAGCCCCTGCCCGGACAAAGAGGAGGGCGGATTGCTGCTGCTTCTTGACAAGTGTCGCCCGCGCCGCGAGCTTTCGCCCACCCACCGCCATCATTGAGGATAACCCGCGTGAGCGAGACCTATACGCGCTATTTCCCTGTTTCCTGGGAGGAACTTCACCGGGATGCCAAGGCCCTGTCCTGGCGCCTGGCCGCCGGTGGTCCGTGGAAGGGGATTATCGCGATCACGCGTGGCGGCCTCGTTCCGGCCCATATCATCAGCCGCGAACTCGATGTCCGGGTCATCGATACCGTGTGCATCTCCACTTATGACGATACCCAGCAGCGTGCGCCGGACATTCTCAAGAGCAAGGATGGCGACGGTGAAGGGTGGTTGATCGTCGACGATCTGGTGGATACCGGTCAGACCGGACGCATCGTCCGCGAGATGCTGCCCAAGGCACACTTCGCGACGGTCTACGCGAAACCTGCTGGTCGTGAGATCGTCGACACCTATATCACTGAGGTCAGCCAGGACACGTGGATTCTTTTTCCCTGGGACCAGGAAGTGTCGCAGTCGCGGCCGATCATCGAGCGCTACCGCAGCAACGGCAAACCGGAGAGCTGATCTTCCGGCGGTGGTGCCAAGCCGAGGAACCGCCATGCAGTCATCTCGATCAGGACATCGTCTTCGCCGGACATCGAGGTCCGTCCGTCTCGCCATCGGCGGGATGTGCGTTCTTGTCGCCGTCCTTGCCCTGCCCGTCGCCGCCCGTGCCGATCGCATCGACGGCCACTGGTGTGCCGTCGATGGTCGCTTGCTCACCATCGACGGCCCGTCGATCGTCACGCCCGGCGGCAACCGGATTCCAGGCGATTATGGTCGCCATACCTTCATCTACATCATTCCCGCCGGTGAACCGGGGGCGGGAGGTGATGTGCAAATGCGCCAGCTCAACGACGAAACGATCCACATCCTCTGGCCGGGCGCGGCTGATGTCGAGGTGTGGAACCGGTGCGACGTGACGAGTTGAGCAAGAAACCTATCCTGTCCGCTGAAGGACCAGCATCGCACCCGTGATCACCATGATTCCCGCGGCTTCGGACAGACTCGGGCGCGGGCCGCCCAGCAGTGTTGTCTGGGCCAGGACGAGTGCGGGGATCAGATAGGTGTAGGCGAGGACCTTGGCGGCGGGGAGGTGGAGGCTGGCATATTTGATCATGGAAAAGCTCAGCGCCGTGCTGACGGCGGCGAGCCATGCGATGCCGGCATAGACCCGCCACGACAGCGCGGTCCAGGAGGTGTCGGCGATGGCCGACGCGCCGACGGTGGCGAGCATGACCGCACCCAGCAGCAGGACCCAGAAATTCATCACCAGCAGGCTTTCGCCGCGGTGCAACTTCCGTACCATGGGGGAATAGGTGGCATAGGCCATCGTGCCGACAAGGAAGATCCATTCGCCGCGGCCGACGGCAAAGCCGGCCAGGCGTTCGAGGCTGCCGTCGAACAGGACCCATATGGCACCGCTCGCGGCCACGGTCAGGCCGGCGGCGACGGCAAGGCTGGTCCGCTGGCCGACGAGCAGGCGCGAGATGCCGGCGGTGAACAGCGGGGCGAGGGTGAAGATCGCGCCAAGGCTCACCGGGTCGGCCCAGCGAAGGCCGTAGAACATCGTGACGAAATAGATGCACAGCAAAATGGAGATGGTCGCATACCGAGCCATGTCGCCGATGGTGGGACGCGCAAGATGTCCGCTTCCTGCCATCAGTCCGGCAAAGATCGCGGCCGCCATGACGAAACGCAGGAACGTCAGGGCCAGCGGATCGACGTCATGGGTGATGGCCGCTCCCACCGTGAACGAGGTGCTGACCGCCGTGGCAAAGACGAGCATGGCCAGATGGGCGAGACCCGTCTTCGTCATCGGGGATGTCGCCCGATCCTGTCCATGGCGCGGGGAGGATGCCTATTCGGCCGCCTGGCGCTGGGGATTGTTGGGATGGGCCGTCCAGTTGGTGTACTTGTCGCTGATGGGCTGCCCCGTGCGGGGATCGGTGCCTTCGGTCATCCGTTCCATGGTGATGCAACCCTCGATCGGACAGACATTGACGCACAGATTGCAGCCGACGCATTCCTCGTCGATCACCTCGAAGCGGCGCTCGCCGTCGACCATGCTGGTGATCGCCTGGTGCGAGGTGTCCTCGCAGGCGATATGGCAGCGGCCGCACTGGATGCACAATTCCTGGTGGATCTTCGCCTTGACGACATAGTTGAGATTGAGAAACTGCCAGTCGGTGACATTGGGTACCGCCTTGCCGACAAAATCGGCGGTCGTGGCGTAGCCCTTCCCGTCCATCCATTCCGAAAGACCGCTGGTGAGTTCGTCGATGATGCGGAAGCCGTAGGTCATGGCGGCGGTGCAGACCTGGACGTTGCCCGCACCCATGGCCATGAATTCCGCCGCATCCCGCCATGTGGTGATGCCGCCGATGGCCGAGATTGGCAGGCCGGCGGTTTCCGGGTCGCGGGCGATGTCGGAGACCATGTGCAGGGCGATCGGCTTGACCGCCGGGCCGCAATAGCCGCCATGCGTGCCCTTGCCGTCGACATGCGGCTCGGGCGCCATCAGGTCGAGGTCGACGCCCATGACCGAGTTGACGGTGTTGATGAGTGACACCGCATCTGCACCGCCCCTGCGTGCACCGCGGGCAGGCTGCCTGATGTCGGTGACATTGGGCGTGAGCTTGACGATCACCGGCATGCGGGTGTGGGCCTTGCACCAGCGGGCGACCATCTCGACATATTCGGGCACCTGACCGACGGCGGAGCCCATGCCGCGCTCCGACATACCGTGCGGGCAGCCGAAATTGAGCTCCACACCATCGGCGCCGGTATCCTCGACCCGGGCCAGGATGGCCTTCCAATTGGCCTCCTCGCAGGGGACCATCAACGATACCACCAGAGCCCGGTCGGGCCAGTCGCGCTTGACCTGCTTGATCTCGCGCAGGTTCACTTCCAGCGGCCGGTCGGTGATGAGTTCGATGTTGTTGAAGCCGATGAGCCGGCGGTCACCGCTGTGAATGGCCCCATATCTCGGCCCGTTGACATTCACCACATGCGGATCTTCGCCAAGCGTCTTCCACACCACGCCGCCCCAGCCTGCCTTGAAGGCGCGCACCACGTTGGTCTCGCGATCGGTCGGCGGGGCCGAGGCCAGCCAGAACGGGTTGGGAGACTTGATGCCGAGAAAATCGTTGCGCAGATCGGCCATGGTTCAGGCCCCCGTCAGCATGCGATGGATGGAAAGGGCGGCGATCTTGCCGTCCTCGACGGCGGTCACGGTGAGATCCTCGCCACCGTCAACGCAGTCCCCGCCGGCCCAGATGTGCGAATCGCTGGTGCGACGCTCGGAATCGACGGTTATGCGGCCCCCGTTCGTGGCCAGCGACAGGCCCTCCGCAGAGGCGAAGGACTGGCCGATGGCCTTGAACAACTGGTCAGCCGGCAAGGTGAATCGTTCGCCTGTCCCGCAAAGTCGTCCGTCCTCATTCTCGCTCATGTACTCGAATTCGACCGCACGCAACCGACCGTCGCTTCCGCCGATGGCCCGCACCGGGCCGGCATGGGTGCGAATGGTGACGCCGTGAGTCTGGGCGAGATCCTGCTCGAACACGCTGGCGTTCATCCGTTCCTGGCCGCGACGATAGACAATGGTGACCTGTTCAGCACCGAGGAGCCGGGTCTGTACGGCAATGTCGATGGCGGTCATCCCGCCTCCGACCACCACGACGTGACGTCCCACGGGCAGGGTGGCGGGATCCGCAGCCTGCCTGAGGTCGGCAATGTAGCGCACGGCGTCGAGGACACCGTCGAGATCCTCGCCATCGATACCGAGGGCATTGACCGACCCGAGACCCAGTCCGAGAAAGACCGCGTCATGATCGGCCTTGAGCCGGTCGAGCGTGAAATCGTCGCCCAGCCGCTGCCCGGTCCGGAGTGTGATCCCGCCGATACCCAGGACGAACCGGACTTCGCGCTGGGCGAAATCACCGGTGCTCTTGTAGCGGGCGATACCGAACTCGTTGAGACCGCCGGGTTTGTCGCGGGCATCGTACAGTGTGACGTCATGGCCGAGCATGGCGAGGCGATGGGCGCATGAAAGTCCCGCCGGGCCGGCGCCGACGACGGCCACACGCCTGCCGGTGGATGCGGCCCGTTCGAAAGGATGGTTGTCGCGGTCGGTGAGGTGATCGGTGGCATAACGCTGCAATTCACCGATGCGGACCGGCTTGCCCTCATTGACCTCGCGGACGCAGACTTCCTCGCACAGCGTCTCCGTCGGGCAGACGCGCGCGCACATTCCTCCCAGGATGTTGGATGTCAGGATCGTTCTGGCGGAGCCTGCGGGATTTCCCGTGGCAATCTGGCGAATGAACAGCGGGATGTCGATATGGGTCGGACAGGCCTGCATGCAGGGGGCGTCGTAGCAGTAGTAGCAGCGGTCCGCCTCGACCTTGGCCTCATGCCCGTCGAGAGGTGGGTGCAGGTCGTCGAAATTCTCCGCATAGTCAGCGGAATCGAGGCGACCGGCGCGAATGTCGATTTCACGTTGCCCGAGATCTGCGGCCATGGACACCTCCCCTTGTGCGAATGGCGAAACCTGCGAAATCCGATATTTGACCATTTGATCAAATATCGTCGTCGTGGTCAATCTTGTCTGTAACAGGCGACAGGATTCTCGATCACGGGAAGGTAACGCCGGCTGGACGGCCGTAGCGCCGCCACGCGCGCGGTACCGGCATAGATCTGCTTTTGCGCGTCGATGATCAGCACGCCGGCCAGCTGCGGCAGGTAGCGCACGCCGATGCGTTCGACCGGTATGGTGAGGCGACGCGCGAGGGAACGGCGAAAGGGCGGCATGATCAGCGCGGTGCGCTGTCCCCCGATACTGAACAGGTGATTGCGGAGCGTGCGTTCAAGCTGCCCCTTGGTGAACGGCTGGCCATAGCCGAACGGCGTCTGTTCGCTCCAGCACCACAGCCCGCTGCGGTTGGGGACGACCACGATCAGGCGGCCGCCATCGGCGAGTATGCGCCAGACCTCGCGCATCAGGCGGTTGGGATGCGGGGAACACTCGAGCGCATGGGTCATGAGGACGCACTCGAAGCTGCAGTCGGCAAAAGGCAGTTCATCCTCGCGCCCGAGGGCAGCCGCGTTGATGCCGTGCATGGGCCAGCGTGTCACGCCCTGGGTCGCCGGCATCAGCGCCAGCCGCCTTTCGGCTTCGTCGAAGGGGGCAAGATACGGGCCCGGAAAGCCCAGCCCGAGCATCGCCCGTCCCGTCACGTCGGGCCAGAGCTGGCGCAGCTCGACATTGATCAACCTGCGGGTAGTTTCTCCCAACAGGCTGTCGTAGAAGGAAATCAGCTGGCTGATGTCAGGGCGCATTTGACGTCCGTGTCATGGTTCTCACAGCCGCGAACTGTCATAGGCGAGCACCGGCCGATGCTCAAGGAACTGCCTTGGAGGAGTGCAAGCCTTGATTTCAGCCCGACGCCGGGGGTGATATTGGGCGTCGCGATGGGCAGTTGCCAAGTCCATCGGCGGCGAGGGTCGTCAAAGGGAGGTGAACCGTGGCCATGTTGCAAGTCGAACTGATACCTGCACTTAGTGACAACTATATGTTTTTGCTGTTCGATTCGGTCACGAACACGAGCGGTGTCGTCGATCCAGCCGATGCCGGTGGTGTTCTGGCAGCTCTCGAACGCCATGGGCGCAAGCTGGACTGGATCATCAATACCCATCATCACGCCGATCACACCGCCGGCAACGCCGAACTCAAGGCGGAAACCGGCGCGAGACTTGCCGGTCCGGCGGCCGAGCGCCAGCGTATTCCCGACATGGATGTATTGCTGGCAGAAGGAGATCATCTCGATTTCGGCAGTCAGCGGGCCGTTGTGCTTGAGACGCCGGGCCACACCCGCGGCCATATCAGCCTGTATTTCCCGCAATCGAAGATGCTCTTTTCGGGAGATACACTGTTCGCGCTGGGATGTGGCCGGCTGTTCGAGGGAACTCCGGAACAGATGTGGCATTCACTGTCGAAATATGCCTCCATGCCCGATGAGACCGCAGTCTATTGTGGCCATGAATACACCTTGAGCAATGCGCGGTTCGCGCTTTCCGTCGATCCGGACAATGAGTTGCTGATCCGCCGGGCGGCGGAAATCGACGGTGAGCGACGGCGGGGCGAGCCCACGATTCCCACCACTCTCGGGCTGGAGCGGCAGACCAACCCGTTCCTGCGCCCCGGCGATCCGGCAATCCGTGCCCGTCTCGGCATGCAGCGGGCCAGTAATGCCGAGGTGTTCGCCGAAATTCGCAAACGCAAGGACTCATTTTGACGATCGGCGACTTTTGCAGGTCGGCTGCCCAGTTATGATCTCATCGGGGACCTTGTCCAATTTACCCTGATCGCCATTTGTCGAACAGGAACGATCGCGGGGTGGACACGAGCCCCTGTGGCGGGAAGGGCTGGCCATGGAACGTTATTCGCTGCTTGATCTGGCTCCGGTAAGCGAGGGAGCGACACCGGGGGAGGCGCTGGGCAATACGCTTGACCTTGCCGTTCGCGCGGAAGCCCTGGGCTACCACCGGTACTGGCTGGCCGAACATCACAACATGCCCGGCATCGCTTCTGCGGCGACGGCCGTTGTCATCGGTCAGGTTGCCGCACGTACCCGCTCCATGCGGGTCGGAGCGGGGGGCATCATGCTTCCCAATCATGCGCCGTTGGTGGTGGCCGAACAGTTCGGCACGCTTGAAGCGCTGTTCCCCGGCCGCATCGATCTGGGGCTGGGGCGGGCGCCGGGTACCGACCAGACGACGGCCCGGGCCCTGCGCCGCTATTTCGACAGTGCCGACAAGTTTCCCGAGGATGTCGTGGAGATATTGTCCTATCTCGAAGATCAGCCCGAGGAGGCAGCCGTGCGGGCCGTGCCGGGGGCCGGCAGCCACGTACCGGTATGGATCCTGGGATCCAGCCTGTTCGGCGCCCAGCTTGCCGCCTATCTCGGCCTGCCTTACGCTTTTGCGTCGCACTTCGCGCCGAAAATGCTCGAACAGGCATTTTCCACATACCGGAGAGAATTTCGCGTATCGAAATGGCTCGATCGCCCCCATGCGATGATGGCCGCCGGCATGTTCGTCGCGGACAGCGACGAGGAGGCGCAGTGGCTGCGGACGTCGCAACTGCTGGCCTTTGCCCGATTGCGCACCGGGCGTCCGGGACGCCTTCCGGCACCCGTCGAGGACATCGAATCCCTTCTGCCTGGCGAGATTCTCTCGCAGGCGAGAAATGCGCTGTCCTGCTCGGCGACCGGGTCGCCGACGACGGTCCGGCACCAGATGCAGGGGCTGGTCGAGCATTACCGTCCCGACGAAGTGATCGTCACGGCGATGATCCACGACCATGCCGCCCGATGCCGGTCGTTCGAACTCGGAGCTGCCGTGCTTGCCGATCTGGTCGTGAAGCGTTCCGCGAACCATTGATCGTCTCGGGTGCCCCGGAACCGCAGGTGTGATCGCTCTTGCAACGTGGTGGAAACGCGGACATAAGGGCGGCCGAAATGACCGCCGAACCTCAGCTTTCCTATCGACGCGAGCACCTGCTCGGCATCGAGGGCCTGCAGCCCTTCGAGATCAGGGACCTGTTGGATTGCGCTGACGGCTATGTCGAGCAGTCCCGCCGTACCGACAAGAAGCTCAACCTGTTGCGCGGCCTTACCCAGATCAACCTGTTCTTCGAGAATTCGACGCGCACGCGCACCTCGTTCGAACTTGCGGGCAAGAGGCTGGGAGCCGATGTGGTCAACATGTCGGTGTCCGGGTCCTCGATCAAGAAGGGGGAGACCCTGATCGACACCGCGATGACGCTCAATGCCATGCACCCCGACGTGCTGGTGGTGCGTCATCAGGAAAGTGGTGCGGTCGAGTTGCTGGCACGTCATGTGCGCTGTGCCGTCATCAACGCCGGTGACGGCAGTCACGAACACCCCACGCAGGGCCTTCTGGACGCGCTCACCATCCGCCGGCGCAAGGGACGGATCGAGGGGCTGGTCGTGGCCATCTGCGGTGACGTGCTGCACTCGCGTGTCGCCCGCTCCAACCTGCACCTGCTGCTGTCCATGGGGGCGAGGGTGCGGCTGGTCGGTCCACCGACCCTGTTGCCGCTGGCCATGGAGACCTTTGGTGCGGAGCTCCATACCGACATGCGCAAGGGGCTGGAGGGGGTCGACATCGTCATGATGCTGCGCCTTCAGCTCGAACGCATGCAGGGCAGTTATGTGCCATCCATCCGCGAATATTTCGAGCGCTACGGGCTGACCCGCGACAAGCTGGCCCATGCCCGGCCCGATGCTTTGATCATGCATCCCGGGCCGATGAATCGGGGCGTCGAGATCGATGGGGTGGTGGCCGACGATATCGACCGCAGTGCCGTGCTCGATCAGGTCGAGATGGGGGTCGCGGTACGGATGGCCTGCCTTGACGTGCTGACCCGGCAATTGCGGGCGACGGCATGACGGCCGTCCTGCCCGGTCCCTTCCGTTCCGGTCGTCTGTGAGGATGGCATGAGAGAAGACAGCGACCCGACGGGTTGTCTCATCACCAATGCCCGCCTGCTGGACCCGGCAACCGGTCTCGACCGCATCGGCGAGTTGAGGGTGGAACAGGGCATCATCACCGGCATCGGCGGCTTCCTTGCGCCGCCGCGTGGTCGCTACGAGCTGATCGATGCAGGCGGTCTGTGTCTGGCCCCCGGTCTTGTCGACATGCGGGCCCAGTTCGGCGAGCCCGGCTTCGAACACAAGGAGCGCCTCGAAAGCGGCGCGCGCGCGGCAGCGGCCGGTGGCGTCACGTCGGTGGCGCTGCTGCCCGGTACCAACCCGCCGGTCGATGATCCGGCGATGCTGCAGTTCGTTGCCCGCAAGGCCCGCCAGCTCCGTTCAGTGAAGATCTATCCCTATGCCGCGTTGACCAGGGGACTAGCGGGTCAGCAGCTTGCCGAACTGGGATTGCTGCGCGAGGCGGGGGCAGTCGCCTTCACCGATGGGGCAAAGGCGCTGGCCGATGCCCAGATGATGCGCCGGGCGCTGGCTTATGCCACGTCCATCGATGCCCTGATCGTCCAGCATCCCGAAGAGCCGAGCCTTGCGCGTGGTGGAGTGATGAATGACGGGGCCACCTCCGTGCGGCTCGGTCTGGCAGGTATCCCCCGTTGTGCCGAAGTGATGATGGTCGAGCGCGACCTGCGCCTGGTGGAGATGACCGGCGCCCGCTACCACGTTGCGCATGTCTCCACGGCCGCGGCCATCGAGGCGGTCCGTCAGGCGAAGGCCCGCGGTCTGCGGGTGACTGCCGAGACCACGCCGCATCATCTGGCCCTCAACGAGCTTGAGGTGGAGGGCTATCGCACCTTTGCCAAGGTGTCGCCGCCCTTGCGCAGCGAAGTGGACAGGCGGGCCGTGGTCGAGGGGCTGCGCGACGGCACGATCGATGTCATCGCATCGGATCATGACCCGCAGGATCAGGACAGCAAGCGTCAGCCGTTCGCGCAGGCGGCCAGCGGCGTCATTGGCATCGAGACAATGTTGTCGGTGTCGCTGAGGCTGTACCATGACGGGCAGATGAGCCTGCTTGGCCTGCTGCGCAAGATGACCTGGGCACCGGCGCAACTGCTTGGGCTGAATGCCGGGCGGCTGGCTGTCGGCGCTCCCGCGGACCTCGTCCTGTTCGACCCCGATGCGCCGTGGAAGATCAGCGAGGCCGGACTTTCCAGTCTTGCGAAGAATACCGCCTTCGAGGGGAGGCTGGTCAATGGCAAGGTCCACCGCACGTTGGTCGACGGGCGCACGATATACCGTCGCGACGGGATCTGATCGACCGCCCCCGGATTTTGCCGGAATGATAACGGATTCAGTGGGCGATGACCGCAATCGAGTAAGGGTCGGCGGGGCTGGCGATGAGGTCGTAGGCGAGCTTGACGCACACCGCCAGCACCATCAGCGCCAGCAGGATGCGCAGGTGTTCGCCGCGCAGCAGGGCTCCCACGCGTGAGCCGAACTGGGCGCCGACAACCGCACCGGCGATCAGCAGCAATGCGAGAACGATGTCGACTGCATAATTGTTATAGGCGTGGAGATAGGTGGTGATCATGGTCACCAGGGCGATCTGGAACAGCGATGTTCCGACAACGATGTTGGTCGGCATGCCGATGATGTAGATCATCGCCGGGACCATGATGAAGCCGCCGCCGACGCCCATGACGGCACCGAGGAGACCGACCAGCAATCCGACCACCGAGGGCATGATGATGCTGATATAGAGCCTGGAACGCTGGAAACGCATCTTCAGCGGCAGGCCATGCATCCAGTGGTGCTGGTGCAGCTTGCGCCGCGACCCGCCTGACTTGCGCTTGCTGCGGATGAGCGTGTTGAGGCTCTCGATGAACATGAGGCCGCCGATGGTGCCGAGGAAGACCACGTAGCAGATCGAGATGAAGATATCGACCTGGCCCAGTGTCTGCAGCCAGCCGAAGATGAACACGCCGGCGGCCGAGCCGATGGAGCCGCCGACCGTGAGCAGCAGCCCCATTTTCAGGTCGACGGTCTGCCGGCGCATGTGCGCGAGCACGCCGGAGACCGACGAGGCCAGAACCTGCGCCGACACGGAGCCGACGGCGACAGCCGGGGGAATGCCGATGAAGATGAGCAGTGGTGTCATCAAGAACCCGCCACCGACACCGAAAACGCCCGACACGAAGCCGATGGCGCCTCCCAGCCCCAGAATCATGAACAGATTCACCGATAGCTCGGCGACAGGCAGATAAATATCCATCGGTGACCGGGTGAGAGCTGCTTTGGCTGCAAAGCAAGGCCAAGACATGATTGATGTCAAGGAATTGCCTGCCCGAATCATCAGATTATGAATAAGAGATGTTCCGCGACCAGCGTACGATGGGTTGCCGCGCGGTGCCGGGTAGCGAAACGGGCTAGCCGTGGCGGTAGGGGCCGTGGAAAAGATCGCCGAGGGCACGCCGCATGAGGACCGTCACCCGCCGTCTGCGGACGTGCTCTTCACGGTCATGGTGCAGGTGGCAGCGCTGGCAGAGTGCGCGCAAGTTCTCGTGCCGGGAATTGCCGGGATCATGGTCGAGATGGGCTGTCGCAAGGCGTACGTGACGGATACGGACCGTGCTGTATTCGACGACATCGGGCCAGTTGGCGGCCTTGCCGGCATCGTCGCGCCAGAGGCCGCCGCTCTCGTCATACCAGCGTCCGTCAACCAGTTGACGGATTGCCCGCTTGTCGGGTCGCCCGCACTGCTCACAGCGCCCTTGCGCCCGACCGAAACGGATCTGGCGGCTGATTTGCGGCCAGTCGATGGGATAGAACCAGCGGAGTTGCGGTTTGATTGGCATGTCACCGATATGCCACAAGTGAATATCAACGTCTCGCGTTTTCCTCCTATGGATTTTGACACCAAACTGTTACATATTCGATCAACCGGAAATTGAACAAGGGCGGTCGAATGCACTATCGGTCTGAGCTCGAGGCCCTGAGGGCGCGGCGCCCCGATGGCACGCTCTACTGTCTGCATCAAGGGCGTCTTCAACGGGCCGCCGAGACCTTCCTCAAGGATTTTCCCGGCGAACCGATGTATGCGGTCAAGTGCAATCCCGAGCCAAGATTGCTGCGTACACTGGTCGATTGCGGCTTCCATCAGTTCGATGTCGCCTCGATGCCGGAGATTGAACTGGCGAGGACAATGGCGCCGAAGAGCGAACTGTTCTTCATGCATCCGGTCAAGACGGTGGAAGAGATCGATGCCGCTTCGCACCGTTTTGGCGTCAACCACTTCGCCGTCGACCATCGGGATGAACTGGGCAAGATCGAGGAAGCCATTCACGGCGATCGCTATTCGACGACCGTGATGGTGCGCATGGCGACACCGGGGGATGCGACCTACGACCTGTCGGCCAAATTCGGTGCGACGCCCGCCGATACGGTGGCGCTGATGCAAAAGGCCGCTTTCGAGGGGTTTTCCGTGGGTCTGTGCTTTCACGTGGGCTCGCAGGTGACGGATCCGACTGCATGGACCAGGGCCATCCGGTTGTGCGGCGACGTGATGCGGGAGGCCGCGGTACCGGTCCTTGCGCTCGATGTGGGAGGCGGCTTTCCTGCTGCCTACGGAGGGACGGTCGAGGTGCCGCTCCGGTCGATCTTTTCCGTCATTGCCGACGAGGTAGCGAAACTCGACCTGCCTCCTGCGACCCGTATCCTGTGCGAGCCCGGAAGAGCTATCGCCGCGCCGGCCTTCACCACTCTGGCTCGTGTGCTGCTGCGAAAGGGTTCCAGATTGTATGTCAATGAAGGCGTGTGGGGCTCCCTTTCGGAATCGATGACCGGCAGGATCCATTTTCCGGCTACCGCGATGGCGCTCGACGGCGATCCGCCTTCGGGGCCGCTCGCCGAGTTCGAGATCATGGGGGTGACGTGCGACCCCACGGACAAGCTCTATACCCCATATCGGCTTCCCAATGATATCGCTCGTGATCATTGGGTGCGCTTCGATCTCACCGGTGCCTACAGCATAGCGCTCAAGACCCGTTTCAACGGATTCGGCTATGGTGAGATTGTCGACGTCGATGAACGGGAGGAGCGGGGCATCGTTCTGCCACTGTCGATCACGACATCCTGATCGGGCGCCTGTCGCCAAACGGATATGGCTCGTGTTGACTGTAATTTCTCGCACCGGAGGCAATCGACGAGATAAGGAGGCTGGCATGGCGATCCGTTCGAGCCTGGCGATGGTTGCCGAGGCGCTCGCCCGTGTCCGGTCGCTCGATATGGACGCTGCACGGGCGTGGATCGCTTCTGCCGATGTTCTCATCGTCGACCTGCGCGAAGGCGAGGAGATCGATGAAGGCATGATCGAGGGCGCTGTCCACGTGCCTCGCGGGCTGCTCGAATTTGTCGCCGACCCGGCGAGTCCGTTGTACAATCCGCAATTCAGCGAGGACCGACCCATTCTGCTGTATTGTGCAGTAGGGGGACGTTCGGCATTGGGAGCCGTCACCCTCATGGAGATGGGCTACACGGATGTCGCCCATCTCGGTTGCGGGATCGCCGGGCTCGGCGAGGAGTGGGACTGAGCCCGAAGAACGCGATCCCATATAGCCGTGCCCGGACGATACCGGTCTTCAGATCAGCGCCATCCGGCCTCGTCGAACACGATCTGTGCCAGAGGCTGGTTCTCGCCGAGCACCTGGACATTGACGGGATCGGCCTTGAAGGAGCCCAGCTCGTCCAGTGCCGGATTGTCGAGTTTCACACCTTCGACCACGGCATATTCGTTGTTGCCATTGGCCAGCAGTGCCTGGGCCTCGTCGCTGGCAAGAAATTCGAGAAAAGCCCTGGCCTCGTCCTTGTGCGGCGCGGAGGCGATCATGCCGGCACCGGAAATGTTGATGTGGGTGCCGCGGTCGGCCTGATTGGGAAAGATCACGGAGATCCTGCCGGCGACTTCCCTGCTGGCATCATCGCCGGCATTCATGATCCTGGCGACGTAATAGCTGTTGGCCAGCGCAACGCCACATTGACCGGCAGCCACGGCCTCGATCTGCGACGTGTCGTTGCCTTCCGGTGCGCGGGCGAAGTTGCCCACCACTCCTTTGGCCCAGTCAGTGGCCGCATCCACGCCGTCATGTTCGATGATGCTCGCCAGCAATGACAGGTTGTACATGTTGGTGCTGCTGCGGATGCAGACCAGTCCCTTGAGTTCGGGATCGGCGAGATCCTCGTAGGTCTGGATCAACGAGGGATCGACGCGGTCCTTGTCGTAGACGATCACGCGTGCGCGGGTGGTGAATCCGAACCACCGGCCATCGGGATCGCGCAAGGAAGCCGGTATCCTGCTTTCCAGGACCTCGGAATGCAGCGACGCGAAGATGCCGGCCTCCTCGGCCCGCCACAACCGGCCCGCGTCGACGGTGATCAGCACGTCGGCGGGGCTGCTTTCGCCCTCCAGCCGGATGCGTTCGATGAGTTCGTCGGCATCGCCGTCGATGCGGTTGACCCGGATGCCGGTTTCTTCGGTGAACGCGCTGTAGAGTTTTTCGTCGGTATCGTAGTGGCGCGAGCTGTAGAGATTGAGTTCGGCTGCCTGCAGCGGCAGCGCCGCCAGCAACAGGGGGGTGGCGAGGATCCAGTGTTTCAGTCGGCCTCTCGGCATGGGGCGCTCTCCGGAGCTTGTGTGCAATCGATGCGCAAGGATCTCGCATCGAGAGGCGCGGATCTCAACGCCAATCGTCACTGTTCGGAATTGGATCAGTTCAAAACTGGCCGCGACCGTTCACGGTACCGCTCAGGACAACGAGGCCATGACCAGCGTGGTGAGGATGAGCAGAGACAGGCCCAGCCAGATGGCCATGGCCCGCAGCGCCGGCTGGATGGCGAGGCGGGGCAGGCGCAGCAGGCTGCGCAGGGGATTCCACGCTGCCGGCGCCAGCAGCCACAATACGGTGACAAGGCCGGCAAAACTCAGCAAGCCGGGGGCCGATACCCCGCAACCGCTGCCGACGATCTCGACCTCGCCTACTCCGAGAAGGGTGGGCGAGCAACTCAGCCCGGACCAGCTGCCGACCAGCACCATGACCCAGACAATCAGCCCTGCACCCAACACGGGCAGGTCGGGCTCGATCAACTGGCCTTCCGGGGTGTCGATGGCGTCGGGCGTGGAACTCGTGGGGGTGTCGACACGTGCCGGACGGGGACGTGCTCCGGTTGTCACGGTTTGCTCCTCGGCCGATACCTCGACCGTGCGATCGACCTCATAGGCCGTCGCATCTTCGTCGAGGCCCGGGGACACCGCAGTTACGGTCGACGGCCCAGTCGGTGGAAATTCCTGTCGCAGGCTCTGGACCTGTTCGAGAATCAGGCCCACGGCACGATCACTGAAGCCGACGTCACGCAAACGCTCACCCAGAATGTCAGCCTGTCGGGCTTCGCTGATCATCGCCTATGGCTCCTCGCATGACACAGGGACGTCCCCTGTGCCGTAATCCTGACTGATCCCCTCCATGCGGTTTGACAGGCGTGATCGACCCGGTGGCAGGATCGTGCCGCCTGTTCCGCACCGGACAGGCATGCTGTAGCGCAGCAACACGATGATGGCCAGTATCTATGGCGCTTCAATTATCCTGTCCGCTACATGTTGTGGTAGTGTCATGTTTTCCAGCAAGTTCTCGTAAGACTGTTCGCGATCGAAGAGGGAAAAGCCCGCATTTTCATAACCGGCGAGAGCACGCGGGTGATCGAGATCGCAGGTATGGACCCAAAGCCGCCGGATCGGCCGCCGCCAGGCATGATGGACCGACCAGTCCAGCAGGTATCGCCCCAGCCCGCGACCTATGAATTCAGGCATCAGCCCGAAGAACGCCAGTTCGACCTCGCCGTCCTCGCGGCCGTCGAATTCGACGAAGCCAGCCGGGACCCCGTGGACCCAGAGTACGCGAATGTCGACCTTCTCATCATGGATAATGGCGACAAGTTCTTCATCTCTCAGGTAGCGCCGTGACCACCAGAGCCATGGCCCACCGACGGTCCCGTAGAGAAACCGGTAGAACGCGACGGTCGGCCGGATGGCCTTGACGATTTCGCAGCCCTCGGCGGGCGGTTGCAGGGGAGCGGAGACCGGGCGCTTCAGCATTTCCAGATAGCTGACCGTCGCCTGCACCCGCCCGACGACCTTGGGACGTCCGGTCGCATCCTCTGCTGGCGTGTCCGGCATTCTCAGCGTTCGACCGGAGTATCGGGTTGTGCTCCCCACTCGGACCACGAACCGTCGTAGACGGCGACATCGCTCTTGCCGATGACGGCCAGGGCCAGGGCGAGCGTGGCTGCGGTGACGCCGGAGCCGCAGGTCGTCGTTACCGGACGGGACATGTCGATGCCGGCCGTATCCACCAGCGATGCCAGTTCCGCTGCCGTTTTCAGGGTTCCGTCGGCGGCGATCACATCACCGGCCGGCAGGTTCCGGCTGCCGGGGATATGGCCGCCGCGCAGGCCCGGCCGCGGCTCGGGTTCGCTGCCATCGAAGCGGCCTGATGGCCGGGCATCGAGCACCTGCTCGCGCCGCGAGGTGAGATTGCCGCGCATCTGGTCGATGTCACGCAGCAGGAAATTGTTCTGCCTTGAGGTGAAGTGCCGTTCGGTCGGACGTGATGGCAGGTCCTCGACCTCGCGCCCTTCGGCAACCCACTTGCCCAGCCCGCCGTCGAGCACCGCGACGTCGTCATGGCCGAACAGGCGGAACATCCACCATGCACGGGCACTGGCGGCGAACAGGTTGTTGTCATAGACGACGATGCGCGAGCCATCGCCCAGTCCCAGCTTGCGCACGCGCGCCGCGAATTTCACCGGGCTTGGCACCATGTGCGGCAGGTCGGATTTCTCGTCGGCGATATCATCGATGTCGAAATGGACGGCACCGGGGATATGGGCATCGTCATATTCCCGCCTTGCATCCCGGCCGGTACTGGGCATGAACCAGGTGGCATCCACCACACGCAGATCGGGCGCCGGAAGATTTTCCGCAAGCCATGCGGTGGTGACCAGTGGCGAGTTCGATGACAGGGCCATCGGCGCGTTTCTCCTGTTCTTGCGGTGCGATGCGGCGCAGCCGGCACCGGATGGTTCAGCCTTCGAACCAGGGCGGTACCGGCAAGTCCTTCTCGCGCAGGAATGCCGGATTGAAAAGCTTGGATTGATAGCGCGAGCCATAATCGCAAAGGACGGTGACGATGGTGTGACCCGGACCCATCTCTCTGGCGAGCCGCACCGCCGAGGCGACATTGATGGCGGAGGACCCGCCCAGGACCAGTCCCTCTTCCTGAATGATCCGGTAGAGATAGGGCAGGGCTTCGGCATCGGTGATCTGGTAGGCGTCATCGATGGGGGCATCTTCCAGGTTGGCAGTGATTCGCCCCTGGCCGATACCTTCGGTGATCGAACTTCCCTCCGCCTTCAACTCACCGTGCCTGACATAGTGATAAAGGGCCGCACCCATCGGATCGGCAAGCTGGATGCGGACGCCCGGCTTTTCCTTCTTGAGCCGCATGGCGACGCCCGCAAGCGTTCCGCCCGTGCCGACGGCACAGGTGAATGCGTCGATCCGGCCTTCCGTCTGGCGCCAGATCTCGACGCCAAGGTGGTTGAAGTGGCCATTGCGGTTGGCGACGTTATCGAACTGGTTGGCCCATATGGCGCCGTTCTTCTCACTCTGTGCCAGTTCGGCGGCCAGCCTGCCCGAATATTTCACATAATTGTTGTCATCCCTGTAGGGGACGGCCGGTACCTCGATCAGCTTCGCCCCGCAGGCCCGGATCATGTCTTTCTTTTCCTGGCTCTGCGTTTCGGGGATGACGATGACCGTCCGATAACCCTTGGCATTGCCCACCACGGCAAGGCCGATGCCGGTATTTCCGGCCGTTCCCTCGACGATCAGGCCCCCCGGCCGCAGGTGGCCGCTCGCTTCGGCATCCTCGATAATGGCGAGTGCCGCGCGATCCTTGATCGACCCGCCCGGATTGAGGAACTCGCACTTGCCCAGGATCTCGCAGCCGGTCTCGTCCGACAGGTGGCGCAGGCGGAGAAGAGGGGTGTTGCCGATGAGGTCGACGAGATTTCCGCGCGTTTCCATGACATTCCATGCGGCTGTGAGTGTGATGTCCTTGACGCTGATGTAACGGGCCTGACCACGCCGGGCAAGCCGTGGCTGGCCCATGCGGATGACCGGCCACGGTTTTTGCCCGTTCGGGCATGGCCGGCGGTTCGATCGCGGGGAGAACCGGCGGTCGGGGATTTCCCTTTGATGGACTTCCCATCCTGCGGTCTTTCGCTACCATCTGTCGGGTGACATCAAGGGGAGGTTGACAATGGCACGAGACGGGCTTGCGGGCCGGACCGCGCTGGTGACGGGGGGCGCACGCGGCATCGGCCTGGCGACGGCGCGGGCGCTGGCGGCGATGGGGGCCGACATCGCAATCGTCGATCTGGATGGCGATGCCGCCGAGGCTGCGGCAGCTGATGTCGCCGGACAAGCCGGTGTCCGCGCTTGCGGGGCGCAGGCGGACGTAACGGATGCGGATGCCTGCAGGGTGGCTCTGGAGCGGATCTCCGTCGAACTCCGATCGGTGTCGGTCCTGGTCAACAATGCCGGTATCATGCCGCAGGCGGTCATGCCGCATCACGACCAGCCTCTGGACAATTTCAACCGGATGCTCGCGGTTCATCTGGGCGGTGCCGCGCATTTCGCGCATCTCTGCGTGCCGGCGATGCGGGCCGCGGGATTCGGGCGCATCATCAACCTGTCGTCGGTGCTGGGAATCGTCGGCCTTCCGAACCGGCTGGGCTACTGCGTGGCCAAGACCGGCATGAACGGGCTGACCCGTGGGCTGGCGATGGAAAATGCGCGCCATGGCATCACGGTCAATGCCGTTGCACCGGGTTACATCTTCACCGACGTGCTTCGTGATCGGGCGCAGCGCGGTATGCTCGACTACGACCTCTACGCCGAACGGACGCCGGTCGGCCGCTGGGGACGGCCTGAGGAGGTCGCCCGCGTGATCGCCTTCCTGGCCCATCCCGACTCGGGCTTCATCACCGGCGTGGTCTGGCCTGTGGACGGCGGCTACACGATGCGCGGCGATCCGGGCGAGGACATCGGTCCCCGGCCGGAGTGACCAGCGACACCGGGCCACCTTGCCAGTGGCGGCCGCGTTCGCCCAGAGTGGAGACCATCAACGATCCGCTTCAATCAAGGGAGGCTCGAATGAGCGGTGAATGGTATGTTCGCCTCATCGATACGGTCGCCGGAACCCTGGGCAGGCATTGTGACGAACTCGATGCGCTCGACGAGGCGCTGGGCGACGGCGATCATGGTCGCAACATGCTCGCCGGGATCGAGGCGGTGCAGGGCGAGGCGGCCGGGATCGAGGCATTGCCGCTGGAAGCGGCCATGCGGCGTACCGCGCTACTGTTCCGCGAGCATGCGGGCGGAGCGGGGGGGCGCTACATGGCAAGCGTCGTCGACGCGATGGCGTCAGCAGCACCGCAGGGCCGGCCGGGAGCGCGGGAACTCGCGCGGATGCTGGAAGCCGGTGTGGAGCGTCTGCGTGCCGACGGGGACGTCGATGTCGGCATGAAGACCATGTTCGACGTACTGCAACCATTGTCCGACCGGCTGTCCAGGGCCATCGGCCAGGGACACGAGAACGGCCTCGACGATCTCGCCATTTCCGTCTGCGGCCATGCGCTGCACCGGACCAGCTACATGGTTCCCATGCGCGGCAAGGCGGCCGCCATGGGCGACGCCGGCAAGGGGCATATCGATCCGGGCGCCTGTTCGGTCGCGCTGATCGTCGGGGCGCTGGTGGGCGAGCTGACCCGAGAACGGCAGGACTGAGTTCCGGCACCCGCGACTCCTGACAGTCGGGCGCAAACCCGTCTCAGGACGTGGCGTCGATATGGACGCGGACACGGCGCCAGTTGAAGGCAGGGTCGACGCCGACGCGCCTTTGCAGGCGTCCGACCTGTTCGAGCACGATGTTGCGGACCCCGCGGTTGTACAGCAACCTGTTGGGAAGCTCGCCGCGCTCGATGTCCTCGCGCACGAGGCTCAGGACATCCGCGCGCGGAAGACTGCGTGCCTCGGTCCGGATGTCCACCAGCCAGCGGCCGCGGATGGTGTTGATGCGGTTGCGAAGAGTGGTGACGATGCCGGCGGCGACCGGCTCGTTCCAGTTGTCCCGCCGCATGACGATCCGCGCCCGCCACGAGACCACCAGCGGCATCTCCGCTCCCGCCACTTCGCCCCAGGCGAGGCCATGGCCCAGCAGCAGCACGCGGCGGCGGCTGTTTTCATGCTCCGAGACACAGTCAAAGGGGCCGACGTCAGGCAGGCCCGATTGAAACGTCTTGAGGCTGTCGTTCGGTGTCAGTTCGAATTGCATCATCACGCGGACATCTTACCGTGCGCGCGTTAATTGCCGGTAAATGGGCGCCAGCATGTCATCGAAGGGGATTTTTTTCTCGAAGGAGGAATGGCGCCGTCAGGTGAAGGTTGCGGGAGGAGCCGTGGCCGATCCGTCCGACACTGCGTCGCACCGCACGCCGGCCACGGTGAGCGTGCGTTCGAGGTAGGCCCGTTCGAACCCTGCGAAATCCACCAGCAGTTCGACATAGGTCCGCACGAACCCGGGGCCGTGACCGTCATGCGACAGGCCGTGGGCGCATTCGTGCAGGACGACCGCGGGCGTGCGCGCCCAGCGCGGCAGCTTAATCACCGTTCTCGATCCGCAGGCATGCCGGCGGCCACGTCCGTCGGTCACCTCGGGTGGCGTCCAGTCCCGGCAGTGACGGCGGTTGGCCTCGCGATCGGCATAGACCCGATGCACGAGCTCACGGCAGCCGTCGAGGCTCAGCGGGTCGCAGGCAAGCGGCAGGACATGGCCGCGTTCCCAGCCATAGACCCGACTGCGCTGGAAATCCCGTGGTCTGGCCTGTGCCGGCCGTACCCGCACGGCCTGGCGTGTGACACCGGTCCGGGGTTTCAGCCATTGCCTGAACGCCTTTCGAAGTGACACGGCATTTCTCTCCTCAAGCCGTTCCCTGCGATCGTCGCGACTCTCGAAACCGTTTCATGATAATGGTTTATCGGCACCACCACGATCTGGCCAGACGAAAACGGCGAGGGACGGCATCTTGACGGCACCGTGCCGAACCGGCGAATAGGGAGCCGGCCGGGCTTGTGGAGCCCGTGTTCCGCTTTATATATTCGCCCCGACCCGACAGGCCAAGGAGATGAAGCATATGCCGGCGGCTGCCGACCCCAAGGGCTATTATCGCATCATGGGTGTTCCACCGACGGCCAGTGCAGAAGACATCCGCATCGCCTTTCGGGAACGGGCGAAGATCTTTCATCCCGATCAGGGGAACGAGCGCGCCAATGGCGACCAGTTCCGGCTGTTGCGCGAGGCCTATGACAACCTTCGCGATGCCCGCAAGCGCATGCAGTACGATGCCGAACGCCTTGCGGTCGAAGAGCCCAAGCGGCCGATGCGCCCGAGGGCGCAGGTGGTTGTCGAACGCGATGTGAACTGGCTGTTCTCCGGCCGCACTCTGAGCCTTGCCGCCGGCGGTCTTGCCGTGGCCTGCCTCGTGCTGCTCGGCCTGCTCTGGTCGGCGGAAAATCGGCTGGCCGAACGGGATGCCGAAGCCGACGACCTCTATAGGCGGCTGGCCGCGGCGATGCAGGATCAGGCCGATGTCCGTGCCCGCTACCGGGGGGCGAACTTCATGCGGCTGGAGGAGGCGCTGGCCTCGTCCTCGTCGATCGGCTCGGGGTCGGCCAGCCGTTTCGTGTTTCAGTCCGAGATCGAATTCGCTGCGGACAGCTCGACCATCGACGACAAGCTGCGCGGCAGGCTCGATGCGGCGGTTCTCGACCTTGCGAGGACGATCTCCGAGATTCCGGCGGATCGTGACTGGCTGATCCTGCTCGAAGGACACGCCGGCGAGGCGGCGCGGCAGGCCGGCGTTTCCGTCGGTGCCTGGGAAATGTCATTGCTCCGGCTGGGGACGGTGGTCGACTATCTCGTGGCCAACGGAATGCCGACGCAGCGGTTGGCGGTACGCTTCCAGGCAGGGTTCCAGCCGGTCGGCGAGGCCGCCAGCGACGGCGGTACGGTCGAGCTCAAGCTGTTGTGCTGCTACCGCTGACGGGAAGGGCCGGCCGGTTTTCCGCTCGCGATGTCAGATCGCCGCACCGGCGGAAGGCAGCGTGAGGGCGTGGTTGATCCGCGAGATCGCCGAAACGAGCTCCGTATCGTCCAGTGAACCGCCGATGGAGATTCGTACTGCCCGCGGAATTTCCTGAGTTGTCGAAAACTCCCGAGCCGAGGCGATTCTCAGCCCTTCGCCCGCGAGCCGCACGACAAGCTGGTCGGGGTCGAGGCCGGGCGGTGTTTCCAGCCAGACATGCAGGGCGAGCGCATTGCTGAGAATGTGACCGTGCACGAGATGGTTGCGGACGAGGGCCTGTCGCCGTGCGACCGCCTTGCGTTGCAGGATTTCGGCCTTCTCCAGCAGGCCGTGCGCCTGGGCGTGGGCCATGAGTTCGGCGGTAAGGCTGGGCGCGCTCAGGGCAAGATCGGCGTGGCGCTGGTTGATCATGGGTATGACCCGGGTCGGTGCCGCCACTATGCCGAGTCGCTGGCCGGGGGCTAGAAACTTGGACACACTGGAGATGTAGACCGTGCGTTCCGGTGCGATTGTGGCGAGAGGTCTCGGCCGGCCGGAAACCAGCGGGCCGTAGACATCGTCCTCGATCAGCAGCAGGTCGTGCCGGTCGGCGATCCTCGCGATCTCGCGTCGACGGGCTTCGTCGAGCATGGCGGTGGTCGGGTTGTTCATGCTGGTCGAGAGGATGAGCACCTTGCCGCGCCCCTGCCTGCAGGCCGAATCGAGCGCTTCGGGGATGAGCCCGTTGGCGTCGATGGCGACACCTTCGGGGCGCAGGCTGAAGGTGCGGGCGAGCGAGGCGAAGCGCGGATAGGTCAGTTGTTCGAGCAGGAGACCGTCTCCAGGGCGCGTGAGGGCGGCGAGGGCGGCGGCGAGCCCTCCCTGTGCTCCGCCGGTGATGACGATCTGCTCGGCAGGGCAGGAAACCCCCAGATGCGTCAGCCATTGACTCGCCGCCCGACGATTGGCCAGCGAACCCATGGTGGAGGGATAGTTGGCAAGGAAGTGATCGACTCGCGGCGATTGAAGCAATGACACGAGCAATCCGCGCAATTCCTCGCACGCCGCTGTCGGGATCGGGTTGTTCGTGCTCAGGTCGACGATGCCGTTCCCGCCATCGGTGCCGTGCACGCCGATCTGGCTGCCGCCGGCCGACGGGTCGAGGACATAGGTGCCGCGCCCGACCTCGCCGCGGGCGAGCCCGCGCTGGATCAGCAATTCGTAGGCGCGTCCGACGGTGCCGATGGTGACATCGAGCGCATAGGCAAGGCGTCGCTGCGGCGGCAGGCGGTAGCCTCCGGCGATCCGGCCGTCCTGGATCTGCTCCTCGATGGCCAGGGCCAGGGCGCGGTAGCGGGGCATGGTGCCGGTGGCGATCTTCAGGTCATCGAGCACGGGATTTTGCCTCATATTGATAGGGTGACAATGATTATATTGACTCGGAATTGTCTGCAAGCATGATGTGGGTGCGCATGTCAGCGAGGGGTGGATGATGGTACGTATGCTTGTTCTTGATCGGTTTTCGACCATTGAATCGGAATTGACTCGGAATCGCTTCGCATGGCGCCTGCTTTGTCTCGTCGATGTGTGGATTGCCCGGCAGCGCACGCGACGGGCCCTGGGCCGGCTCGACCGGCATCGGCTGGACGACATCGCGGTCACGGCGGATCGGGCCGCCGCCGAATCGGCGCGGCCGTTCTGGGAGGGTGACGATGCATTGCGGCTGGCGATGGGGCGCGACGGGTGATGCGCTACCGGTTCCTCACCTATGACGTCTTCGCCAGCGAACGCTTCGGTGGCAATCCGCTGGCGATCCTGCCCGATGCCGACGGGCTCGATACTGTGCAGATGCAGGATATTGCCCGGGAGTTCAATCTGTCGGAGACCACCTTTGTCACATCCAGCGAAAGGGGATTTGGCCCGCGTGTGAGGATCTTCACGCCGCGTGCGGAACTGCCGTTTGCCGGACATCCCACTGTGGGGACGGCCATTGCCCTGGCAGATCTTGGTCGTGTCGATGATCGCCGGGTGGTGCTGGAGGAGACGGCCGGCCCGGTCGAGGTGGTCCTTGACGCCGCGGGCATGGCCGAGTTCCGTGCGCCACAGCCGTTCCGCCTTGGGGAACAGCTTACCCGGGCCGATGCGATGCTCGCACTGGGGCTCGAAGCCGGGGCGATCGTCGCCGCCCCCTGTTTCGCCGGAGTGGGCCTGCCTTTTCCGATCATCGAGGTGAGCGATCTCGAAGTGCTTGCATCGGCATCGTTCAAGGGCATGGCCAACGGTCACCCGTTGCGGCGCGAGGCCTTTGTCTTCACGCGCCAGACTGACGGTCTCGATGTCGACTTGCGTGCCCGGCTGTTTGCGCCGGGGTTCGGCATTTCCGAGGATCCCGCGACCGGCAGTGCCGCCGGCGCTCTTGCGGGGCTTCTGGCCCATCAGAGGCCGGAAGTCGATGGAAGCTGGTGCTGGCGCCTGGGGCAGGGGGTCGAGATGGGCCGTCCGAGCGTCATCGAGATGCGCGCCATCAAGTCGGCGGGCCGGGTCACCGACGTCTATGTCAAGGGTGGGGCGGTTCAGGTCATGGAAGGTCATATCAGCGTCTGAGGGGGCTGCCATGGATATCTACCACATCACCTGCGACCTGCTGCCGGGCGTCGCTGCACATGATTTCGCATCGGCCGTCGATGCCTGGCTCGGTCATCTGCGCCGTGAGGGGGCCATTCACGGATGGCGCCTCACCCGCCGCAAGCTTGGCCTCTCCAGTCTCGATCTGGGGGATTTCCACATCATGATCGAAACCCGCGATCTGGCGCAACTCGACAACGCCTTCGCCGTCGCTGCCCGCAACGATCAACCCGCCGCCAGCCTGCATGCGGCTGTCTATGGCAAGGTGGCAAACCTCGGATTTGCGCTATACCGGGACTTTCCGGATCGCCTTTGACGAATATCGGATATCTTGGGAAGGTGAACCGTTTTGAATTTTGGTAAATCTGTGATAGTCTCTAGTTCGATTAATCAGACAATCGATACTGGAGACGGATCATGAACCGTCAATTTTTGGCTGGCATCTTCCTGATTGTATTGTTGATGGCCGGAAGCGGGCTGTATTGGGCAAGTCCCGGCGACGGGAGTTCGGTGGACGAACTGAACCAGCAGAACTGTACCGAAACGAATACCTGCCGCTGACTGGCGGCAGGCTGGTTCTTTCGGTTTTCCAGCGGGAATGATGTTGTTCATGACCTGATCTCCTGTGCGGGGTGGCAGGTGTATCATGGGGTTTCCTCGAACTGACAGGCGGATGATGCGGTTCGGTCGCAGCATCATCCTGATTGCCTGTCCGATGTTGTTGTTTGCCGTTGTTGCGGGTGAAATGCGACACGCTCGGGGCCAGACGAGCTTCGACGAACGGCGCGTCCGGTTGAAAATCTGTTCCATCCTCGGTCGTAAGGTGGCTTCCTGCCCATTCGATATTTCCATTCAGGGAGGTGCCCTGACGATCGATTCGGGGTCGGGCGGTCGTCGTTTCCCTGAAATCACGGACGAGCGTAACGCAACAGCCTGTCTTTCATCGAAGGATGGAGCAGCACCGGTTGTTCCCGACAGGGGCATGGCGGGCATGGCCAAGCCATTCCTGTACAATCGCCAGATCGTGAAGCTCATCGAACGTGGCGGGGTTGTCGATCGTGCTCCGGTAACGACCGTGCATTTCAGGAATTTCCGGGTCGGTCCTCTCCAGCAGATAGACTGGTCGGTCGTGGACAAGGCGATCTTCTTCGAGAAGATCGACTTCATGGCCGGGCTCGGCACGACGGGCGAAGGTGGCGACCTGCCGGTATCGCGCCACTTCCGTCATGTTCAATTCCCCAAGGGGATTGGCATCAGGGACAGCTATTTCGCCGAAGGCCTGCATATCGACCATGCGTCCTTCGGGGCATTCCTGGAAATCCGGGAGTCGCAGTTCCAGAGCAGTTTCGATCTTCTCAATTCGACCATCGGCGGGGCGGTGCTCTTTGAGGGCAACCGTTTTTGCGACATGCTCCGGATCGAGAATGTCCGTTTCGGCAGAGGGGTCAATTTCGCCAGGAACAGGTTCGTCGATCCCTCGCGGAAGCCTGACCGTGAGTTCGACGGGACCAGGGAAAGCCAGCTGCGGATGCGCGAAACGCATATCGTTGATGGGCTGGTTCTCGAGCATAACGACTTTTTTGCGCGGGACAGTGTCCAGGGAAGAAGCTGGCCGGCGTTCTATGGGCAAAAGCTGGTTGTCGAAGGCAGCGATATCCTGATCGATGACAATTTTTTCGACCAGACCGTCTTCTTCATCGATGGGGATGCAAAAAGGCTCAGTGTATCGAACAACAGGTTTTCCAGCCTGCTGGCGATAGAAAATAATAATCTGTTCAATATATCATTATTCAAGAACGAATATCGTGGATATCTTGTGATAAAAGGAAACATATTTTCCACTTATCTATGGATCGACAGGGATAGGTATCTCAAGGGATTCAGCGGGTTCGAGGTCAGTGGTAACCAGATCAACGGCGATCTCCTGATTTCCCCCTACAACCTGCCACCGATGATCGTGTCGAGCGATGCGTCCGGTACCGAGGTGAAGCGGAGGCCGCTTCTTGACCTGACCTACAACCGTCTTCGAGGCCCGGCGGAAATCTACCTGCCGCGGCTGACATCGGCCGATTTCCTGACACCTGTCGCCTGCGGGGACATGAAATCATCGGAATTCGAGGCGGCATGGCCCGGGATGCCCTGGCCCGGACGAATAAAGCTCAATGGCACGGTTCTCGATACGCAGCTGAACATTCGCGAGAGTTGCCGGTGGAGTGACGACTATCGCCTGGAACAGATCGTCAGGCTGGTCGACGAAAACGGCCGGACGCATCGGGATTTCTGGCTCAGGGATCTGAGCCGGACACTGGATCCCCGCAGACCTGGCTGCAACAGGCGCATCGAGAACTGGTCCGGGAAGCGCACGACGCTGGACCTGTCGGAAGCGAGGCTTGCCGTCCTGAACATCGAATTGCCGATGTCGGGGTGTGAATGGGGATGGACGGGTGTGGGGCTGGAATTCGACCAGCTCGGCGATGTCTATGGCCGGGAAGCCGACCGGGGTTTCACGGGGCAGGATGGTCGGATCGGGTCTGCCGGAGGAATGGCGGTGAACGATATCGACGTCATTACCGATGTCGTCCGGGCATGGCGGAAGATCCTGATCGGGAACGACAGCCGGAACAGTCACGACCAGTACCAGATCCTGATCATGCTTGCGGATTATCTGTTCAGCCGGGGTCGGCTCTTCGAGGGCAGGGAGCTCAAGGAGGAGGCCAAGGAGATCATCTACGAGCCGGTTTCGGAGTGGCCGGGCTGGCCGCCCATCCGCCGTTCGTTCGATCTGTTCAGGGAAGCCGGTGCGACGGGCCTGGATGACGGGCCGGCTGATGCCGCGAACGGTCAATTCTGTATCGGCGCTGGCGAGACCGTCGGTTCGTCGCCCTTGTGGTGCTGGTTCAAGGCTGCCCGTCGCTGGGTGGTCGAACGGGTGCGCTACGGAGCGCTCTGGCCGTCGAGCTTCGGCACCAATCCCGAATATGCGATCATGTTGCTCCCCCTTCTGATCCTGTTCGCCTGGTGGACCCTGTTGAGCTACCACTACGGGTTATGGTGCGTTTTTCACAGACCATGCGCTGTTCTTTTGAAGCTCTACAGGGACACGCGTGGCTATATCCGGCCTGGAAAGACACGGGAGGATGAAGGGGACCCGTCATCCGGGTTTCGGGATTTCCGGACGTGGGACCGGCAGCGCAGGAAGCTGGAGTCGATGCCTCTGTCGGAATTCGGGGATGGTCGTGCAACCCGGGTACAGGGATTCAATGCGGTGGATGCCGACGATCGCGGACGCGGGTTCAGTCTTCTCACTTACGCGTTCGATGTCTGCCTGCCGGCGGTTTCCCTGGGGCATTATGGAGTCTACAGCGCCCAAAGCCGGTGTGTTCGCGCATTCGTATATGTCATCCACCTGGCGGCATGGTGGCTGCTGACCCTCTTCTTCCTTTCCACCATCTTCGTTTGACGAACAACGCCCAAATGGTGGGGGAGGCTGCGCGTACCGCCTGCCGCTTGTCCACGCGGCACCGGACGCTCTGCCGGCAAATGTGAACGACGGTCGCAAAGAACGGTCGCGCCGCCTTTCTTTCATTGGCGGCGCCATGGATCCAGGATGCTTTTTACAGCCTGTCAGACGATTTTCTGTCCGGTCGATGCCCAGTCCTTGACGAAGGCTTCGAGGCCCTTGTCGGTCAATGGATGCATGGCGAGCTGGTGGAGGACCTTGGGGGGCAGAGTGGCGACATGCGCTCCCATCTTGGCCGCGTCGATGACATGGTTGGGCGAGCGCACGGAAGCGACCAGGACCTCGGTGGTGATGGACGGGTACTGGCTGTAAATCTCGACCACATCGGCGATAAGCTGCATGCCGTCGATGCCGATATCATCGAGCCGGCCGACGAACGGCGATATGAAGGTTGCACCGCATTTCCCGGCCAGAAGGGCCTGGGCCGGGGAAAAGCACAAGGTGACATTCACCTGGGTACCTTCGTCGGAGAGAGCCTTGCACGCCTTGAGGCCATCCCAGGTGAGCGGCACCTTGATGCAGACATTGGGGGCAATCTCGCGCAGGCGGCGGCCCTCGGCGAGCATTCCGGCAAGATCCGTGGCGGCGACTTCCGCACTCACGGGACCGTCGACGATCGAGCAGATCTCTTCGACGACCTCGATGAAGTCGCGTCCCGTCTTGGCGATGAGGGTCGGATTGGTCGTCACTCCGTCGACAAGGCCTGTTTCGGCAAGTTCGCGGATCTCGTTGACATCACCTGTGTCGACGAAGAATTTCATGTTTCCTCCGATACCCGCAGCAATGCCCGATACCGACACCCGCCTGCGGGGCTCTGGCTATGATCTGGCGCTGAGGCCAGCTCGTTGAAGTCAGTGGGCGTAATGCTGCTTCGGCTTGTAGTGACCCTCCTCGATCTCGTCAAAGATCTCGCTGACCTGGGGGTGGCCTATCGGGCCTCCGGTTGCATCGTCCCGAAGATTCTGCTCGGAGACATAGGCAATATAGTAGGCCTCCGAATTTTCGGCGAGCAGATGGTAGAATGGCTGGTCCTTGCGGGGACGCATGTCTTCGGGAATGGACTTGTACCATTCTTCCGAATTGCTGAACTCCGGATCGACGTCGAAAATCACACCTCGAAACGGGAAGATCCGGTGTTTGACGATCTGGCCGATGGAAAAACGCGCGTTTCGTTCGTTCATGTGCTCATCCTGTCCCACGACACCCGAAAGGCCGGCATGCCGGATCACGCGGAACACCCCTTTCGACGGGCATGTCCCTAACCACAGATATGGTACGAACGTTCCGCTTCTCCAAGCCCTTCGAAAACGGGATACCGTCCACGACCCCGTTCGTCAGTCCTTGACGGTGAGGTTCCGCAACAGGCTCGAGGTGTCCCAGCGACCGCCGCCCTGTTGTTGGACCTGCCGGTAGAACTGGTCCACCAGCGCGGTGACAGGCAAGGCCGCGCCGTTGTTGCGCGCTTCCTCGAGGCAGATACGCAGGTCCTTGCGCATCCAGTCGACGGCAAAGCCGAAATCGAACTTGTCTTCCACCATCGTCTTCCAGCGGTTCTGCATCTGCCAGGATCCGGCAGCACCACCGGCGATCACGCCAAGCACCTTGTCGGTGTCGAGACCGGCCCGCAGGGCGAAATTGCAGGCTTCCGACAGGCCCTGAACGAGACCTGCAATGCAGATCTGGTTGACCATCTTGGTAAGCTGTCCGGCACCGATATCGCCGATCAGGGTGATCGTGCGACCATAGGCCTGCATCACTCCTTCCGCACGGGTGAAGTCGACGATGGCACCGCCGCACATGACGGAAAGCACCCCATTCTCCGCTCCGGCCTGACCACCGGAAACCGGGGCGTCGACGAAGCCCACTCCCTTCTCGCTGCACGCTGTGCCGAGTTCGCGGGCAAGCTCGGCCGAGGCGGTGGTGTGATCGACGAGGACGCTGCCTTCCTTCAGGCCGGCAAGGACGCCATCCTCCCCGTAGACCACCGAACGAACGTCATTGTCGTTGCCGACGCACATCATGACCAGTTCGCTGCCTTCGGCAGCCTCGCGCGGGGTCGCCATGGCCTGGCCGCCGTGCTGTTCCCGCCATCGGACGGACTTTTCACCGGTTCGGTTCCAGACTTTCACGTCATGACCCCTGGCTGCCATATGCCCGGCCATGGGATAGCCCATCACTCCAAGACCGATGAATGCCGTCTTCGCCATAGCCATTTCCCCCGTGACTTGAAGATGATCGTGTCGTTGCGTCCGCGGAAGCTACCTCCCGCACGCGCGGGCGGCAAGCCTGCGACATCCGAGGTGTGGTTCTTTCCGACTCGTGGAAGTCACCGGCCACCACCATGTGCCCGATGGCAATCGTCCATGTCCGTCCGTCATCGGGGTCAGGCGGCCTTCACCTCCTGAATGAAGTCGTGGATGGTAGCCGACAGGTTGTCGGTCTGGGTTCGCAGATCGCGCGCCGCCGTTTCGACGGTACCCGCTGCCATCATGGTGGCTTCGACCGTGCCCGACAGTTCCTCGCCATGTCCCTGGAGGGACCGGGCGCCGTCTGAAACTTCGTGAATGTTGCCGACGATCTCGTGCGTCGCCGCGGCCTGCTGCTCGGCGGCGCTGGCGACACTGATGGCGATCTCGGTGAGCTTCTCGATGACACCCGCAAAACTGTCCACGGCATCGGCTGTGGCCCGGGTGTTGCTGCCCATTGAGGCGATATGCTCCTCGATATCGCGCGTGGCGGTCGCCGTCTGGTGAGCGAGCGCCTTGACCTCCGCGGCTACCACGGCAAAGCCGCGGCCGGCCTCGCCCGCACGAGCCGCCTCGATGGTGGCGTTGAGCGCCAGGAGATTGGTCTGTTCGGCGATGTCCCGGATGAGGCTGACGACCGCGCCTACCTGCTGGGCCGAGACCTCCAGATTCTGGAATGTCGAGCGTGTCTCGTTGATCTGGGAAGATGCCTGGATGACGATCTTGCGCGACTCCTCTATGCGCTCCGCTACCTGGCAAACGGTGGTATCGAGTTCCTCCCCGGCTCCCGACATGGCGGCAGCGTTCGATGCGGATAGCTGGCTGGCCTCGGCCACCGACCGGGTCGCTTCGCTGGCGGCCCGCATGGACTGGAGCATGGTCACCGATGAGGTGTTCATGATCTCCGCGCTGCCGGCGAGCTTCTCGACCACGGCCATCACCCGCCGTTCCAGGCGTTCCTCCAGTTCCTGGATCTTTGCCGAACGTAGCCGGAACTGCTCGACGGCCTGGGCAATGCTGCTGAATTCGTCCCGGCGACCGGTTCCCGGAACGGCAAGGTCGAGCTTTCCGGCACGCACCTTCTCGAAGGCCGCGACAATGTCGCGAATGGGCATGGTCATGCTGTTCGTCATGGCCCAGGCGAGTATCAGGCACAATGCCAGGGCCACCAGCGTGCCGGCAACGATTCCGACTCTCGCGACCGAGTAAATGGCTGTCATGTCCGCCTCCTGATCGGCAACGGCGGTGCTGAGTTGCCGTTCGAACTGCATCATGCTCGCGTCGAGTTGTTCGCGGCCGGCAATCTGCTCGGAAACGGTGCCTGCCAGGTCACGGATTCCCTGCAGATATCGTTGAAGCAGCACGCTCATCTTGTCGGAGAGTGTGGCCACTTCCTCCAGGTCGTGGGTCGATGCCTGCTTGATGAGCGCACTCATGGCCGCGCCTGTTTTTCCTGCCAGAATGCCTGACCGCCGCTTGAACGTTGTAATGGTGTCGGCTTCGCTTTCGGCGATCTGCAGCGAAAGGCGGTGGGCATCGGTGCCGAGCAGTCGCAGGGTCGCCACCAGGTCCATGGTATGGCGGTGGATGGAGAGTGCGTTACGGGCGGCATCGCTTTCCCGGAGCCCGCGTTCGACGCTGTCCAGTTCGTTCTTGGCGACCGATGCCACTTCGTTCGCGATCTCCGTGGCATGGCCGATCGTCTGGTCGCGGAGGCGGTCAAGGCGGGCCTTGGCATCGCTGCGGGCACGCACGGCACGGTACAGTTCCGCCAGCTCCTTGCGGTAGGTCTGGGCGGCATTCATCATGGCCTGGACGTTATGCGCGCCCGGTTCGCCGGGAAGGGCCTTCTTCAGCTTCATCGCACCGATGAAGACGCTCTTGACGGCCCCGGAAAGCTCCTCCTCGTGGATCGTGTCACCGGTGGCGACAAGTCTGGCCTCGGCCAGCCGGGCCTTCTCGATCTGTCTCATGACTTCGCCAATGCGCAAGGCAAGGTCGAGTCGTGTTCCGGCATCAGTTGTCGAGGCAGGGCCTCCATCGGCGGCGACACCGGAAAGGGCCTCGCCTGCGGCCGCGAAATCATGGGCTGCTCCGGCGAGTACCGACTGCTTCGCTGCCAGATCGACCTCTATGGCGTCTACGGATGCGAGCAGGTCGAGCAGGTCGTTCAGGCCCGTACGATAGGCCGAGAGATTGGTGGCGATCACCGTCACCTGCTTGCGCGTGTCGTCGTTCGCGGAGAGTTTCTTCAGGCGGAGGGCCGAACCGAACAGATCGTTGATCGACGACTTGATGTCGGGAGCCAGGTCGAGATTGTTCGTTGTCAGGATCTGGAACAGCGTTGCCTTGGAACGGATGCTGCTCTCCAGCATTGCCTGGGCGATATCGGCGATCGAGCGGGATCGTGCCGCCGTGTCGGCAAGCTGGTGGTCGAGATTCGAGCTCTCGTCGAATGCCGCCTGCTCCACATCGTCGATGCGGCTCATGAGCGTGTTGAATTCCTGATTGATCCCGTCGATCTTCGCATGTCCGGCCCGCACGGCGCGTTCCGCGGCGATGATGTTGGAAACCGATGCAACGAGCTGTTCGCCCAGATCATGCAGGTCTTCGATGCCGCCGGCATTCACGGCATCGACAACGGCGCTGCGCAGCCCGGCGAGGCTGTTTTCGGCTTCGGTCGCAACCTCATCTCCCTTGCCGCCGACATAGTCCTTGGCGAGGCTGGACGTTATTCCGAGCTGCCTGGTCAGATGGCTCATCTCGATTGTCGTCGACACTCCGGTATTGAACTTGAAGAGCGCGGCGAGCCCGAGACTTCCCACCGCGACCAGCAAGGCAATGATCAGGGCGAACGCTCCGATCAGGCGTGTGCCGATCCTGTATTGACCTAGCCATGTCGATATCCTGCTGCTCATGCTCGCGTCCGGCTCCTGCAATTTTCGACAGGGTACGCGATGAAATCCAACTTCCGGGTTAATTGCCCACTGATTTTGCGGGACTTAAATCGTGAAAAAATTATTTCCATATTCTCCCATGAGTTGATATTCTCAGATATCGTTTCCTTGCAAGGAGAGTATGGTCATGCTGTTCCGGCTGACGGACCGACCGGTTTCCGCCTGTGCCTTCCTCGTTGCGCTGATGGCCGCGTCGCCGGTCATGGCCAACGAATATGCCCCCCAGATCCAGCGATTCGTCGAACAGAAAATCAGACCCTGGCTCAGGGACCCGGCTATCGTCGATGCGTTGCGAAAGCAGAATGCCGAACATGCGGGACTCGATCAGGCAGGGATTGAATCCCTTGATGCGACATGGCGTTCGGAGGCGGAGCAGGGGGATGGACCCATGATCCGCGACATTTTATCGCGCCCGATCTCGAAAATTCTCGTCCAGCGCAAGGCCGAATCCGGTTCCCGCATCACCGAAATGTTTCTCATGGACGATCGCGGGTTGAATGTCGGTCAGAGCGACATCACGAGCGATTACTGGCAGGGCGACGAGGCCAAGTGGCAGAAGACCTATCAGGCCGGAGCCGACGCGATGTTCATCGACGATATCGAGTTCGACGACTCGACCGAAATGTTCCAGTCGCAGGTCAGTGTCAGTGTGGCCGATCCCGAAACGGGCAAGGCCATCGGTGCCATCACCGTTGGTCTCAACATCGAGCAACTCGAATAGCGGGGCTTCCTCGGCTTCCCTGATCGATACCCATCGTATTCGCGCAGCATCATGACCGATCGTGCGAAGCCAGGCGTTCGCTTGTCGGGCGGGCCGGACGGTGTCGGGGAGCATGGCGGGCCATGGCCGGGATGGTGATGACCCGTGGCTCCCGGAACCATTCCGTGCCGCGTCCGGCCTGCCCGACAATCCCGTTTCGGTCATTGTTGTGTCCCGATCAATGGACTCCGGTTCGTGACGGTTCCCTTTTGGAATATACTGGCATGGTGAGTATGCCAAAATTATAAGTTGAAATCTTGAGATGCAAATTCTCGTAGACCAGTCATTTCCATGGTGGAAGATCTCCCGTTGAGCAGACCATGAATCGACGCCTTCACATGGACTTTCGGGAGGTGGATGCCGGATCGTACAACAATAGAACTATTTGACCATCGGTTACTGTCTTGCGTTATCTGTAATCTTCTGATGAGTTGGAAGTCATTCGCCGGTTTCCCGTCGAAAACCGTCGAATGAACAGTCGGGGGTTCATGGACGGTCCGAACGATCGCCATGAAGCCTTGGGGGGAATCAAGAAAAGTCGGAAAGCATCATGGCAAGCAATGCGTTAAGGACCGCAAACGGAACCGTCGAGACGACCCGACCGGCGACCGGCGAACATCAGGGACGGAACGATCGGGCGGCAATCTGGGTCGACCGGATCGGCACCACGATCCTGGCCAGGACGTTGCGGAAGATTGATCGTGGCAGCCTGTCGCTGACCATGCCCGATGGCAGCGTCGAGCGGATCGAGGGACGGGAAGCGGGGCCGTCGGCAGTCATGGAACTCAGGCGCGGCCGTCTCATCTTCCGCTATCTGCGCAACGGGGCGGTCGGTTTTGCCGAAGGCTTCATCGCCGGCGACTTCGACAGTCCCGACCTGGCGGACCTTCTCCATGTGCTTGCCAGCAACCACGAAGCATGGCGCAAGACCTATTACGGTCCGTGGCCGTCACGGCTGGTTCGATGGTACCAGCACTGGCGCAATGACAATTCCACAGCGCAGGCGGAGCGCAATATCCATTCGCATTACGATCTCGGCAACGAGTTCTTCTCCGCATGGTTGGATCCTTCGATGACCTACTCCTCGGCCCTGTTCGAAGCCGGGACCGCCGATCTTGAGGCGGCGCAGGAGGCGAAGTACGAGCATCTTTGCCGGATGATCGGCCTGAAGCAGGGACAGGAGGTGCTGGAAATCGGCTCGGGCTGGGGCGGTTTCGCCTTGCATGCGGCCCGTCATCACGGGGCGAAGGTGACCAGCCTCACCATTTCGCGTGCGCAGCATGAGCTGGCCTGCCGGCGCGTCCACGAAGCGGGACTGGGCGAGCGCATCGACATCCGCTATCAGGACTACCGCGATCTCGACGGGCAGTTCGATGCGATTGCCTCCATCGAGATGTTCGAGGCGGTGGGCGAGCGCTACTGGCCAGCCTATTTCGACAAGCTGTCACTGTGCCTGAGGCCCGGAGGCCGTGCCGGTTTGCAGATCATCACCATCGCCGATGCCTATTTCGATAGATACCGCCGGACCGCCGATTTCATTCAGCGGTACATTTTCCCCGGTGGGTGTCTGCCTTCGATTTCGGCTCTTCGCCGGGAGTTCGAGAAGGCCGGCCTGAGCGAGAAGGGCCTGTACGCTTTCGGGCTCGACTATGCCCGAACATTGCGGATGTGGAACGAGCGATTCCAGTCCGTGTGGGATGATCTCGGTCCGCTCGGATTCGACGAGCGCTTCAAGCGCATCTGGCGCTATTACCTCGCTTATTGCGAGGCAGGGTTCAGAACGGGTTCCACCGATGTCGTCCAGGTCGCCCTGGCCCGAAGCTGACGATACGTTGCCGCATGGGCGTCGGCGAGCCGGCTCGGGCCGATCACGTCACATGGGTGTCGGGGGAGCGAGTTCGCCCAGTCGGGCCTCGATGGCTGTCCGCAGGGGCTGGGCGCTTTGGGCTCCGACGGCCTCGCAGGACAGGGCACCGGCCACGGCCGCGCGATGGAGTGCTGCATCCAGCGACATGCCTTCGTCCAGACAGGCGGCGAGAACGCCGACGAAGGTGTCGCCCGCACCCGTGGTGTCGACGGGATTGATGCGCAGTGCGCCGACCTTCAGTCCGCCTCCGGCGGTCAGGGCCATGGCTCCCGCACTGCCGAGCGTGACGACGCAGGTCAGGTGGTGGGTCGTGGCGAGCCGTCTTGCGAGTTCTTCAAGGGGCGTGTCGTTGTCGCCGGCGACCATTCGCGCCTCGATCTCGTTCACCACGAGCACGTCGATGGAATCGAGCGTGGGCGCCGGAACCCGGCACGCCGGAGCGAGATTGAGGATCGTCCGGGCGCCGTGGGCGCTTGCCCGTTCGAGAATGCGGAAGGTCTCCTCAGGGCGAATTTCATTTTGGCAAAGAACGGTGACACCGGGATAAAGACGCTCGTCGGCAATCTGCTCATGACTGGTATCGAGATTGGCGCCGCTCGCGACGATGATCACGTTTTCCCCATTCTCATCGATGCCAATCACGGCGATTGCCGTGGGATTTGGCGATGTGGCGAGGCCATCGATCTTCATGCCGGCCGCGGCGAGGATGCGCCGCAGCTCGGGCGCATGGCCGTCATTCCCCAGGTGGCCGATGAACGAGACATCACCGCCCGCCTTGGCGGCTGCGGCCGCCTGGTTTGAACCTTTGCCGCCGGGCGCCATCTCGTAGGAAGGGCACAGAACCGTTTCGCCGGGCGCCGGCAGGGTCTTCACCTTGAACAAAAGGTCAGCATTGACCGATCCCAGCACCAGCAGCATGGCCTTCCCCTTCGCATCGTTGGACGGGGCGTGATTATCGACTCCAGCATCCCGCTGTCCAGTCCTGTCGTCCGCAAGCGCCCGATGGGCAGCGATCATTCAGAACAATTGCGGGAAGGCGTCGAGAGGTTGCGGTCGGCCGAGGAGAAATCCCTGAACCTCATCGCAGCCGAGGCCGGCCAGCAATGTCAGTTGCTCGGCATTCTCCACACCTTCGGCCGTTGTCGATTTGTGCAGGGAATGCCCCAGCCCGACGATGGCGGAGACAATGGCTTGCGAGTGGGGATCGACGCTGAGCTGGTTCACGAACGACCGGTCGATCTTGATGCGTGAGAAGGGGAAACGGTTGAGATAGGCCAGAGATGAATAGCCGGTGCCGAAATCGTCGATCGACAACTGGATGCCCAGCCCGGCCAGTCCTTCGAGCTGCTGGCCGACAAGGGCCAGTGCCGGGTCGAGGAACAGGCTTTCCGTGACTTCGATTTCGAGACGACCCGCAGGCAGGCCCGTTTCATGCAGGACATTCTTGACGAAGTCGACGAAATCGGGATCGCAGCGCAACTGGACGACCGAGGCATTGACCGAAAGGCGAACGCGGCCGCCTGCATCGGTGCGTTGAACCAGTTCCCGGCAGGATTTGCGCAGCACCAGCCGTCCCAGTTCGCAGATCAGCCCGGTTTCCTCGGCAAAGGTGATGAACGCTCCGGGTGCCACAAGCCCTCGCTGTGGATGCCGCCAGCGTACCAGGGCCTCCAGACCCGTCATCTGGCGCGTGTCGATTTCGAAGCGCGGTTGATAGTGCATTTCGAGCTGGTCGGTCTGGAAGGCGATGCGAAGTTCGCGTTCGAGCCACAGGCGCTCGCGTCCGTCGATCGAACTGGTACTTTGATGGAAGACAACGTCGTTGCCGCCAATTTCCTTGGCGCGCTGCAAGGCACCATCGGCATGGCGCAACAGTTCGTCGGCGTTTTCGCCATCACCGGGGAACAGTGCCACACCGATACTGGCTCGCAGGTGCAATTCTTCCCCGTGGACCATGATCGGTTTGGCGATAATGTTGCGATAGTGGACGATTCGCTCGTTGGCCTGATCGCGTGTGGCGACATTGTCGAGCACCAGGGTCAGTTCGTCACCACCGGTGCGGCCCAGGCGATCGC
The DNA here is from genome assembly GCA_020638465.1 of Geminicoccaceae bacterium. Classification (NCBI taxonomy): domain Bacteria; kingdom Pseudomonadati; phylum Pseudomonadota; class Alphaproteobacteria; order Geminicoccales; family Geminicoccaceae; species Geminicoccaceae bacterium. The sequence goes on along the minus strand of JACKIM010000001.1, from coordinate 416,648 downwards.
CCGGAAGGCTGCCTTCGACCAGCCGGTAGCACAGCTCGAAGATCACGTGGTCGCCCGCCGTGTGGCCGAGGGCATCGTTGATGGCCTTGAAGCGGTCGAGATCGAGAATGGCGGCGGCCGATCCGGTCTGCCTTGCGTCAGGACGCGAGATCATTTTGGTCAGATGCTGCTCGATGGCCTGGCGGTTGGCGAGGCCGGTCAGCGAATCGCGCAAGGCCCGCTGGTTGATCTCCTCGACAAGCTGCCGGTCGGCTGTGACATCGGTCAATGCGATCACCGCATCCGTCCGGTCGCCGTTCATGATTTCGCGCCGACGGGTACGAAAGATGCGGCGGCGGCCCTCCCGGTCCTGAATGGTGAGGTCTGAATCGTCATGCAGGTCCGTGTCGGGCAGCACCTCGCCGATATCGACGCCGACAACCTCGCGGTCGGCGGACCCCAGAAGATCGATGGCTGAATGGTTGGCATAGTTGATCCGGCCATTGCCGGCGGTCGTGATGACGGCATCCGAGATCGCCTCCAGCGCCCGGTGGGCCCGTTGGGCGGCAAGTGCGGAGCGCCGATGCCGGCGGATCGAACCGATCACGCCGAACAGGCCATGCGTTGACAGCGTGATGGTCGTGGGCACCACGACCGGCAGCAGCAGTTGCAGGCCAAGAACGCTGGTGATGGCCAGCAGCAGGCCGACCGCCAGCGCGATGACGGCAGCCGCGAAACCGTGGCCGAGGAGCATGAACGGCAGCAACATGATGATCGTCAGGCCAGTCGCGAGTGCTGTCGGGGCCTGCGGTATCCATAAGATGCGTCGTTCGTCGAGGCCCGCCAGGGCGAGAGTCTGGGCAAGGCCGGTCGAAACGAAGTCGGGCGTGTTGTAGTAGCCGAGCCAGACCTTGTTGGTCATCCCTTCGGCCGTCTGGGTGACGATGACCATGCGATTGCGCAGGCGGCTGGTATGGAATGTGTCGCTCAGCAGGTCGGTAACAGGTATGACGTCGATGTCCCGCAGGTCGCGGATCGGCGGCAATATGCCAACGAGGCCCCGCGGCATTGTTGTTTCGCTGCCGCCGACGCCGAGTGTGACACGAGCCAGAGAGCCGCGGCTGATCTGCCGGGCACGCATGTCCGGGTCCAGTTCGATCTGGGCATCCCCCAATGTGACGGCGGCATCGGCGAGTTCGGGAAAGGGCATCACTTCGAAGGGCGTGCCAAGCGGGTCCGTTGTTTTCGGCAGGGTCGCAAGGGCGACGTTGCCAGCCCGGCGAACGGCTTCGACCAGTGCTTCGTCGCCATCCGGATCATTTTTCGAGCGTTCGGCGAAGACGATGTTGACACCGATCGAACGGGCACCGTTGCGGGCGATGCGGTCGATGATCTCCGCGTGGAGCCCGCGCGACCACGGCCAACGACCGAACTCCTCCAGGCTGGCATCGTCGATCACGACCATCGCGACATCGTGGAAATCGGGAGAGGGCGAAAACCAGGACAGGCAGTCCTGTCCCCAGAGTTCCTCGCGCTTGATCAGGCCGAACTTTACCAGGGTGGCTGCAAGGCAGACTGCGAGTAGGGCTATCGGCATTCGGTCGCGGAAGCCGGAGCCGAATTTCATTACAGGAAGGCCAGCAAGGCCAGGAGAGGGATCAGCGGCCAGTAGGGCCAGGGCTTGAGTTCGACCTTGCGCGACGGACCGAACCCGCTCGTATAGCCATCGTCCTCATAGCTGAGAATGCGCACGTGATACGTGTCGGGAACAAGGCCAACCAGGGATATTACGGGTTTGTCGACAGTTCGATCCTCGACGATCGACGTGAAGTCGCGATCGCGTGCAACCTGATAGCGAAAACGGCGGCCATCGGTCGGCAGGTCGAGGACGATACGGCCATCCTCGACATCGAAATCGGCCAGTCGCGGATCGGGGGGCGGCTGCTGCAGCCTGTGGGTGAACATCGCCGCGGTACTGAAGGGGCCCTGCTTGCCTGCGCTGTCGATCGAGGCGACCCGCCAGTGGAACGGGCCTTCATCCATCTCGTCCAGGTCCAGCACCGCTGATGTCAGGCCGGTGACATCCCTGATCGGTGACGAGAAGTCAGGCGTGTCCGAAACCTGCACGCGATAGGTCGTCCCATCCTCCCGTGGCACCCATTCCAGATGTATCCGATCGGTCCGGATCGTCGAGCCCGGCGTGGGCTGGATGAGGTCCGGAGCCACCGGATGGGCATCGACGACGACGGTCCATCGGGCATCGTATCCCTCGATGTCGCCCTGGCTCACCGCGCGCGCGAACCAGATAGGAACCGTCCCGGAGGTTTGCCGCGTCGACGAACGGTTCATCGCTCACAAGGTCGAGAAGGGCCGCCGCTGGGCTGTCGGAACTGGCGACGATGACGTGATAGCGAACAGCGCCCTGGACCGGTACGACGGTCAGTCTGACCGGCAGCGAGCGAACAGGTGTGTCGCCCGTGACCGGTACGGGGGCGGGAAGTAGTGGCGAGGGCGGCTCCGCTGCCTGTCCGACATTCGCTGCGGTGCCAAATCCCTTGTCGACGCTGGCCGCCAACCCCGCGGCCTCGACATGGACCGTTCCCGCCAGAACCTCGGTCGTGCCGCGGTCCTTGCCACCGACCATCCCGGTGCGGATCTGCGTGCCGCGTATGGCCGAGATCAGGGCCGGGGACTGGAAGTTGAACCGCGAGTCTCGGTCCTGTTCCTTCACCACCTTCGCATCCAGCCGGCCGCTTTCGAGCCGTATCAGCACGTCGGCGGAACGGGTGCCCTCGAACGTATCCAGCTTTTGCAGCACGACACGGGATTTTTCGTAGATGGACACGGTCGAACCGTCGACGAAGGTCAGTTGTACCGAGCTCTGGTCTCCGGTCTCGATCATCTCCCCCGCATCCACCGAGGCTCCGGCTTCGAGCGGGTGCCGACCCTCGGGACCATCGGCGAATGCCGTGCCTGACAGTGCCGAAATCGTCGCCGGCCCGGGGCGGCGACGAAGCCAGTCGCGCGGAATACCAATGACGGTACCCGGCGGTATGGCTCTTGGTTGAGTGATATGATTGCGCTCCTGGACATCCGGCCAACGATGCCAGTCGACAAGCAACCGCCGGCTGATCGTCCAGATATTGTCGCCAGGCTTTACCTCATAGAGCCACAATGACGGGTCAACTTTCGCCGTCTCCTGCGCAGTGGCCGAAATCGGCGCTGCCCATAAAAGGAATACCACCAGCAACGATAGACGATGCCATCGCGCACACGAAATCATACGACTCGACCCGACGTGGTTGAGGGATGTTCATTGTTATAAACTTTCTAGTTTTATAGCAGTGTGTTCGGAAATCTCAATATGATTTGATCAAATAGTAAAAAGGCCGTCGTGAATTTTCACAACGGCCTTTCATTCATTTCCGGATTGCGAGAACCCGATAAATTTCAGTTATATAAGACTCGAATCCTTTTATTGGAGCCCTACCTGCCTTTGCACACCAAACCAGTTCAAAAATGCGTGAAACAACCTTAACGCTTCGAGAACTGGAAGCTGCGGCGAGCCTTGCGACGGCCATACTTCTTGCGCTCGACCTGACGGTCGTCTCGGGTCAGGAACCCCTGAGCCTTGAGGGCAGGGCGCAAGGATGGATCCTGCATGGTGAGCGCACGGCTGAGGCCATGGCGAACCGCACCGGCCTGTCCGGACAATCCACCACCCGTGACTGTGCAGATAATGTCGTACTGGCCAACACGGCTGATCGTCTCGCAGGGTTGGGCAATGATCATCTGCAGCGTCGGACGGGCGAAATAGGCCGGCATCTCGCGACCATTCACCGTGAATCTGCCGCTGCCCGGCTTTACCCAGACACGAGCCACCGACTCCTTGCGGCGACCGGTGGCGTAGGACCGGCCAAGACTGTCGATCTTGGGTTCGGCAATGGCAGCCTGATCCTGCGCCACGCCGCCCTCGTTGAGCTGGGCGAGTTTCGCGAAGGCCGATTCGGTTTCAGCCATGGACGGCCTCCAGCTTGCTGTTCTTGGAGTTCATTGCGGCGATATCGAGCTCCTTCGGCGTCTGCGCCTGATGGGGGTGCTCGCCGCCCGCGTAGACATGAAGCTTGCGCATCACCTGACTGCCCAGCGGCCCGCGCGGGACCATGCGCTGGACCGCGAGCTGGATGACCTGCTCCGGACGCTTGCCAGCCAGCATCTTGCCAGCCGTCGATTCCTTGATGCCGCCCGGATAGCCGGTGTGCCGGTAATAGGTCTTGTCGGCCAGCTTCTTGCCGGTCAGGGCGATCTTTTCGGCATTGATGATGACGATGTGGTCACCGCAATCCATGTGCGGGGTGTACATGGCCTTGTGCTTGCCGCGCAGACGGTTGGCGACGATCGAAGCCAGACGCCCGAGGACAAGGCCTTCGGCGTCGATCACGAACCATTCCCGCTCGATGTCGCCGGGCTTGGCGCTATATGTCTTCATGGTTTTCCCGGGCTCGTCCAGTGGCCTGTGGTTCCCACTATTCGTCGAACCCAGGACCGACAAAAAATTTGCGGGCACCGTCAGGCACCCGTCAGCGGTGCGCATCTCTAGTCGCAGGGGCCTGTCCTGTCAACGCCCAATCCGGCTCCGCCACCACCGTATTCCGGCAAGGGCGAGCATGGCCAGAAAGGTGATGTTGGCGAGGATGAGCGTCATGCGGATGCCGAGACCGTCGGCAATGCTTCCCAGTGCGAGGGCACCCAGCGCGGGCGCTGCCCGCATCGTCAGGCCGAAGAGACTCATCACCCGCCCGCGCAGCTCGCTCGCGACCTGCATCTGCATCATGGTTTGCGCCATGACGCCCGAACCGACAAGGCAGATCCCGGTCAGGCCGACCAGCACCATCGTCACCGCGAATGACGGCGCGGAAGCCACGGCCAGCACCGAGACCGCACCGGCGGCGAGCCACCAGGCCAGGGCCATGACGGAAGGGCCGCCATCGCGCGACGCGACGATCAGTCCACCGACGATTGCGCCCAGTCCCAGGGACGCGCTCAGCATGGCCAGACCCGATGCACCGCGGCCGAAGACACCGTCGGCCAGTGCCGGCAGCAGTTCGCCCAGGGGACGGACCAGCAGCGCGCCGGCAATCACCAGCAGGAACAGGACGCGGAGGGCGGGGGCATCCAGCACGTAGCGAAGACCGTCCACGATCTGCGTGAGAAACCGGCCCCGCGCCAGCGGTTGTTGCCTTTCTGTCGGAACCAGCGTCGAAAGGGCCCACAGGAAGGGGAGAAAGGTCAGGGCGTTGACAAGGAATGTCCAGGCCGTGCCGAAGCTGGCGATGAGAAAGCCGGCGACGGCGGGGCCGACGAAACGCGCGGCGTTGAACACCATGCTGTTGATGGCGATGGCCGGGCCGAGATGTGCATGGGTGACCAGTGCCGGAATGATCGAAAGTCGTGCAGGCTGGTTCAGTCCGACCAGTGTTCCCTGCAACAGGACCAGTGCCAGGAGCCAGCCTGTGTCGAGATGACCGCTGGCCTCGGCCAGCCACAAGGCCAGGGCGACACCGAACATGGCGACCTGGAAACGCATGATGAGCTTCCGCCGGTCGTGGCGGTCGGCCAGGACGCCGCCCACGGGGCCGACGATCAGGGCGGGGAACAGTTCGCAGAACGCGACGAGGCCCAGCAATGCAGCACTTTGCGACAGGTCCCATGCGATCCACGCGGTGGCCGTGCGCTGGATCCAGTTGCCGACGAGGGAAATGCTGTTGCCGGCGACGTAGCGACCATAGATCGGTTCGGCGAGGGTCGCGCGCAGGGCGCGAAGATTGCCCGCAGCCGTCATCGCTCCTGGTCCGGGGGGATCGAATAGGTCCCGGTCGCGTGGGCGACGGCTTTGTCCGAATGCTCGCTTTCTATCGTGACCTCGCCGACGAACAGTGTTCGTCCGAGCTTGAGATTGCGGCCGCGGGCGATCAGGGCGCCCGGTTGCGGCCTGCGCAGGAAGTGAATGTTCATATCGGTGGTCACGGCCAGCGAAACGGCGCCGATCATCGACAGGCAGACGCCGTAGAGGGTGATATCCGCAAGGGCCATCATGGCCGGGCCGCAGACCGTTCCGCCGGGCCGCAGCAGCAGGTCCTTGCGCGGCAACATGACATCCACGCATCCATGCTCGAAGAGCAGCACCGAGAAATCGAGTTGCCCGACATAAGGCACACCCTGGGTGGCCAGTTCATGGAAGGCTTCCGGCGTCATCTTTGCAACAGGCATCTATCGTTCCCCGTGCCGGGTCGAACCACCCTTGGAGGTGATCGAAGTTCGCGGCACGTCCGTCAAGTCCGCAGAACCTCCGCACCGGGCGGATTTCTGTCAGGCGGGAAGGGGTGCCCGGGTTGATATTACCGGACCGGTCATTGTCCCTTCGTCATGGCGAGGTATGCCCCGGATCCCCGGCAGCCGGTCGGGGGGATGGGGATCATCGCCGCCTCGTTGCTGCCACCAATGCCTCCGTCACCGTCCTCAGCAGGGATGGCCGCAGGCACCACAGGGTACCGGTGAACACCGATATCCCCACCGGGATCTCGCAGGCAAGATGCAGGATCGCAGGAAGGTTCGCCGGGAGGCTGGAACGAAGGACGATCACGGCGGCGGTCATGAGGGCTGCCGCCAGCCAGACGGGAGCCTGATGGCGAGCCAATGTGGTGAGGTCGACGCCGATATCCTTCCTCAGGAGCCAGAGCGCGAAGGGGGTTGCGACGATGAACGCCGCCGCGATGCCCAGGCTGGCCGAAATCAGCCCGAAGGGAGCAGTGATCGTGACGAACGATGCCAGGAGCAGGGCAATCAGCATCTGGATCTTCAGGGAGCTGCCCGGATGTCCGAACGATGTCAATATCTGGCTGGTGGTCGATGTCATCCCATTGAGGATGCCGATGGCTGCCAGGATTTGCAGAGGCATGACGCTGCCGCGCCAGGTCTCGCCAAACAGCAGCATGATCAGGGGATCCGCGACGGCGGCCAGTCCCCAGAAGCTGGCGAGCGAGACCAGCGCCGTCATGTCGAGGGTCTGCAGGCTGGCCCTGATCTCCGTTTCGCGCTCTCCCTGAAGGCGCGAGAGGACCGGCAGGGAGATTTCCCCGACGGACCAGAATGTCAGGTTGCTCAGCGCCATGAAAACCCTGTAGGCGACGAAGAACAACCCGACCTGAGATGTTTGCAGGAATATTCCCAAAATGAGAATGGCGCCGTTTCGGGAGAAGGTTTCCAGGAGCCAGGTCGCGGCGATGCGCCACGCGGCGCCGACCATGCTGCGGAGGTGCGCGAGCGGGAAGCGGAAGCTCGGCTGCCAACGGGAGAACCCGAGGATGACAGCCATGTTCATGGCGGCATAGCACAATTGCTGGGTGACGAGCGACCAGGGTCCCCAGCCGGCCAGAGCCGCCAGAACGCCTGCCATTCCACCGGCACCGATCGAGGCCAGACTGCGGATGGCTAGTCCCTTGAAGGCCAGTTCGCGGCGCATCACGGCCTGATAGATGCCCACCACGCCGAACGAGATCATCGTCGGTGCAAGCGCAAGCATGACGGGTGCAAATCCGGGCTTGTCGGTCATCAAGGCCACGGGCCACGCGACAAGGACGCACACGAGCGCCAGGCAGAAGCTGAGGCCGACATTGGCCCAGAAGGCCGCATTCAGGTGATCGTCCTGCAGATCGTTGCGCTGGATGATGTTCTCGGCAAATCCATGATAAACGAGCATCTGAAGGCCAAGGATGATCACGGATGCGATCGCGACGAGGCCGTAGTCGGAAGGCGACAGGAGTCTTGCCAGAACGATCATGAACAGGAAGGACAGGAACTCCGCGCCGGAAACCTCCAGGATCCGCCAGATGGCGCTGCGTGCCACGGCAGCACCACCGGTGATCGTCACGTTTTCCGCCCTGCGGCGCTGTTCGGTGTCCAAGCCGGTTATCCCGTTTCTTTCATGAACGCGGCGGCTCGATCAGCCCTCCGACGATGTCGGATGCTTCGCCGTTGTCGACCCAGTTGTGAACGGGCATGGCGGCGATATGCGTCACGACTGTGCGATAGGCTGGCCCCCGCAATTCATCGAGCAGGACGAGCAGATGTTCCGCCAGCGGGGGTACGAGCACCCAGCCGATCTTCCGTTCTAAGGTGTAGGCGGCAGTTGTCGTGCCGGCGCGCGCCAGCAAAGGGACGGTAAAAAAACATGACTCGTACAACCTGTTGGGTAGCAGCCATTCGGAACAATCGCCTTCCTGATAAAAGTCGATGGCCCAGGTCAGGTCGATGGCGGAATACAGTTCGGCAAGATCGTCGGGATTCCTGTACACTCCGCCATATTCCACATTGGGCCGGTCGCCGATCATCCGGCGAAATGCGTCCTCGGTCACTTCCGTGGGCTTGCCGCGGATGAGAATGCGCACATCGTCCGGCCGCGCATCGGCAATCTTCAGCAGAAGGTCGAAGCTCTTCATGCAGCGCAACATTCCAAACCAGCCGATCGTCGTCGGCCTCCCGGGTTGCACCGCCGCACCGGATGACCGCGGTATCGCCGTGAATTCTGCCGGCAGCTTGTTTTCGACCAGCAACCACCTTCCCCTAAAATGCTGCCGGGATGCAAAGTACTCCTCGATGTAACTGGGCGAACTGACGATCAGCAATTCCGTGCGTGTCAGGCAGAACCGTTCAACGAGGCGGAAAATTCTCGATGTGACACCCGTACCCAGCATCATGCGGTGAATGTCCAGGCACTCATAGGCAATGGGCAGAGGACCGTGGGAGAGCTGCCTGACCCACAAGGCGAGCAGCAACTGTTCGATATTGCGGGCAATGACGGCATCGATCGACCGGATCCGGGACCGCATGTGCCACAACCGGACCGCCCCGAGGAACAGGCGGACAACACGATCGAAATAGGCATAGTCGACGGTCCTGCCCAGGTCGATCGAGGCCCATTCGTTACCTGTCCGGCCAGGTATTTTCGTGCGGTGGAATGCCGCTACGATGAGATCGACTCCTGATGTGCGAAGAGCGCGCGCGCGATGGAGAACGCGGCTGTCGTTCGAATCATGGGCCAGGTAGAGAATTTTTGCATTCTGAAACATTGCGATCATTTGCAGGTTTCAACGCGCTGCTATGGCGCGGGATTACTCATTGATGACGATGTCGTGATGGATCAGGTGCTGAAGTCGCTCCTGAACGCCGGACAGTCGACCTTTGATATAATTCCTTGTTTCTTCGGAGAAGGTCCAGTCGGGAACCTCCCTGATGGGCATCAACCGGTCGCGGATGCTGCTCCTCAGGAATTCCGGCGTGTTCGGACGGACAACTCTCGTGTAGAATCTTGACTTGAGGAATTTTCTCCAGCTTGATTTGTGGTTGCTTCGCAGTTCATTCCCGCTGTTGGAAACGGTCGTGTTGATCTTTATCTGGTCGTGATTTCTTATGTCCAGAAAATCATAGAGTTTCCTCAATGTCTCGTGTCTGTCCTTCCTGAAATCGACGAGGCTGATGCAGTGGAGGTTGGACAACCCGAAAATATCAATCCAAGGTTGTAGTTGCCGGTCATATTCGCTGAAGGCGATATAACGCTCGTCTTCGAATATCACCCGATCGCAATCCTCCGGTTTGACATAGTCCATCACGAGATGATGCTGGATGTGGCTGTACAATCTCTTGACGGGATCGCGCATGATCATGACGAGCTTGAGATTGTCGCCAATCGAATCATGGGCCCGCTGGGGGACTCCATCGAAGTGGGGAAGTTTCGTGTACCAGGTCGAGGCTTCTCCGCAGATCTGTGATTGATCCGCCCTTTTGAACAGTGAAGAATACTGTCTTATGATTTCATCTTTATTGTCATATTTTATGAGAATATTCGGCTCTTTCTCGGGGGAACGGAAGAACTGTTCATTGAGACAAAGGTCGTCCCAAAGAGATGTTGTCCCGGATTTCATCGCCCCGATGATCAGAAAATCCGGCTTGCGACCCATGTTGCAATGTCCCTCCAGGAAAATGGCTTGGCGACTCACCGGGGAGGTTGTAGGAGCGCGGCTTCCCGTTGAATACCGCAAATCAGCTGAAATGTCCGTTGTCGGCAAGACAAGCGTAATGGGCTGCTCCCGAAGTCACAATAAATCACTCTAAAGTAGATCGAAGCCTGTCCATCGCAACAACGAGGCGTCCCGATGCAATCGTGATCCGATATAATCTGCGGTTGGGATCAGATGATCGCGTGGCGGACCCTGGCGCTCACCCATTCGCTGAACAGTACGGTGGCGATGATCAACAGCAGGATCACGGTGACCTGCGGCCAGGCAAGAATGTTGAGCGAGGATTGCAGCTGCAGGCCGATCCCACCGGCTCCCACCAGGCCGAGAACGGTGGACTCGCGGATGTTGATGTCCCAGCGGAACACCGCGATGCCGGCAAAGGCGGGCATGATCTGGGGAAGAATGCCCCAGGCCATGACCTGCGTGCGGCTGGCGCCGGTCGAGGCGATCGCCTCGACCTGGGTGGTGTCGATCTCCTCGATTGCCTCGTAGAGCAGCTTTGCGATGAAGCCGATGGAGCGCAGCGAGATGGCGAATACACCTGCAAGCACGCCCGGCCCCATGACGGCCACCAGCAGCAGCGCCCAGATCAGCGAATTGATCGAGCGCGAGGACACGATGACGAGCAGGGCGAGCGGGCGGACAATATAGGTGTTGGGCGTCGTGTTGGATGCCGCCATGAACGCCACCGGGACCGCCATGACAAGGGCGAGCAGTGTTCCGAGCGTCGCGATGTTGAGCGTGTCCCACAGCGGCTGCCACAGCGTCGGGACATAGGACCATGCGGGCGGCACCATGCGGCTGCCGATGTCGGCGATGACCCGCGGGCTGTCGGTGACGAAGAACCATGTGGTCGCCGCCGAGATTTCCCGCCAGCAGTAGACGAACAGGGCGACACCGAGCAGCCAGCCGAACCAGATCGCCAGCTGCGTGGAGGTCGTGCGGCGCTGCCAGGCTCTCGACGCAGTCATGGGCATCATTGCACCTTCCGGCGGATCAGGCCCGAACTGTATTCGGCCAGCATGACGATGGCGATGATGATGATCAGGATGGCGGCGGCGGTGTCGAATTCGTAACGGTCGAAGGCGGTGTTCAGGGTCGCGCCGATACCGCCGGCACCGACGATCCCCACCACCGCGCTTTCACGGAAGTTGATGTCGAGACGATAGAGCGACAGGCCGATCAGTCGCGGCATGACCTGCGGCTGGATACCGTAATTCAGCCATTGCAGCCACGACCCGCCGGTCGCCTGCACGGCCTCGGCCTGGCTCCTGTCGATATCCTCGATATCCTCGGCGAGCAGCTTGGCGAGGAAGCCGATGGTCGCGAACGACAGCGTCAGCATTCCGGCGAACGGTCCGAACCCGAACATCGCCACGAACAGGATGGCGACGATGACCTCCTGGAAACTACGCGACAGGGTGATGATGCCGCGGCACAGCAGGTAGACGGGCAGCGGTGCCAGATTGCGCGCGGCCCCCAGCGCCACGGGCACGGATATCGCGATGCCGACGACGGTCGATACGACCGTCATGGTCAGGCTCTCGATCAGCCCCTCGCTGATATCGCGCCAGCGGCTGACGAAATCGGGCTCGCTGAAGGCGCGGATGAAGGCCCAGCCGCGGTCGAGCCCCTCCCACACCCGCAGCCAGTTCACCTCGATGCTGCCGAGGGCCAGGACGAGATAGACGGCAAAGCCGATGCCGAGCCCCCAGCGCAGGCGCGGATCGGCGATGATCGGGCGGCCGCGCCACGGGCGCAGCCCGTCGATGGCCGGGGAGCCGCTCAAAGGGCCCCCGCCAGCCGCTCGTCCTGACCGAAGCCCTCGTCGCCGTCGCCTCCCGTACCGGACTTCGCCGGTTTGGTCAGGGTCCAGTCCTCCTCGCCATAGATCGTGGTGAGGACATCGGCGGTGAGTCCATCGGGCGGGCCGTCATAGACGATCGCCCCCGCCTTGAGGCCGACGATGCGGGCAACGAACATCTGGGCGAGGGCGACATCGTGGATGTTGATGATGGCCGCCAGACCCCGTTCCTCGCACAATTCGCCGATGAGTCGCATGATCTGCCTCGACGTCTTGGGATCGAGCGAGGCGGTGGGCTCGTCCACCAGCAGCAGCTCGGGGTCCTGGATCAGGGCACGGGCGATGCCCACGCGCTGCCGCTGGCCCCCCGACAGCTCGTCGGCCCGCTTGTCGTAGAACTGCTCCAGCCCGACCCGTTCGAGCAACCGCAGGGCTTCCTCGACATCGGCCTTCGGAAACCGCCTGAACCAGCTGCGCCAGAAGCCGACATAGCCGAGGCGGCCGGAGAGCACGTTCTCCATCACCGACAGCCTCTCGACCAGCGCATATTCCTGGAAGATCATGCCGATGCGGCGGCGGGCGCGGCGCAGCCCGGCGGAACCGAGGCTGCTGATGGTCTCGCCGTTGAGCACGACCTCGCCCGAGGTCGGCTCAACCAGCCGGTTGATGCAGCGGATCATCGTGCTCTTGCCGGCGCCCGAAGGACCGATGAGGCCGACGACCTGCCCCTTCGGCACGTCGAGATCGACATGATCGAGCGCGAGATCGCCCGTACGGTAGCGCTTGGTCAGCGCCTTGAGGGTAAGCACGCGGACCCGCTACTGGCAGGCGTAGGACACGTCGTTGGCCGCATCGATCTTGCGGATGACCTCCCACTGGTCCTTGTAGGTGATCGGAATGAACTGGCCCTCGTTCGACTTGGAGAATTCCCTTTCGAGCGAACTGCCCTCCCACGGGAAGGTGAAGAACGCTTCCTTGATCTTCTCCTGCAACTCCGGTGTCAGGTTGTAGACCGTGCCGAAGCCCGTCGTGGGGAAGGTCTGCGACTTGTAGATGCTCACGATCTGCTCGGGCTTGACGACATCGCGGCTCTCCATGCGGTGCAGCACCGAATTGGCGATCGACGCCGCGTCATAGTCCTTGTTGGCGACGCCCAGGATCGAATTGTCGTGCTTGCCCGAGAACGTCGTCTGGAAATCGGTGTCCGCCACCAGCCCGAACTCGCCCTTGAGCAGGGCGGAGGGAGCCTTGAAACCGGAATTGGAGGTGGGTGAGGTGAAGGCCAGCGTCTTGCCCTTGAGATCCTCCACCTTCTCGATACCCGATCCCGGATAGGTGATGATCTCCATCTCGTAACCGAAATGGCCGTCCTTGGAGGCCATGATCGTGAACGGCCGGAAGCCGGCGCAGTTCACCGCCAGCGGATTGGAGCCGGTGTTGAAGCCGGCGATGTGCAGGCGGCCGGAGCGCATCGCCTCGATCTGGGCGGCATTGCTCTGGACCGGGAAGAAGACGGCGGTCTTGCCTGTCTTCTCCTCCAGGTAGGTGAGGAAATCGGCCCAGGCCTCGCGATAGACAGCCGGGTCCTCGACCGGGGTATAGGCGAAGATCAGCTGGTCGGGATCGACGAGCTGGGCCGGATCGGTCGGGATGTCGGCGATGAGATCGCCATCGGCATCGCAAAAGCGGGCATCGAGGTCGCCATGGGGGCAGTCCTCGGCCAGTACCGCCTGCGGCAGGGCAAAGGCGAATACTGCACATGCGAGCAACCGTCGGGTCAACGCTACCATCTCGTCCTCCCTGAAAGGATCCTGATCTGTGCGTGCGATCTTTGAAGTGGGAGCGCCCCTTCGTCAAGGAATTGTCACGAAGGTCCGGCAAGGTCCCGGTACCGGGCGTTCACGACCGGGTGGCGGCAATCTGGATGCGCAGGAACGGTTCGACGAGGCGGCTGCCGGCGAACCCGCGTCCGCCGATGCGGGCGACGGCCTCCAGCACCGCCACCAGCGCCAGAGGGGGGGACATGCGCCAGCCATTGATGATCATCACCGTTTCGAGCCGGTCGAATCCGGCGCTCCGCATCAGCCGGGCAAGGTCGCCATAGGTGTATTCCTTGAGATGGAAGCCGCGCGCCGTATCCGCATATCGCTGCGAGATGTCATGCGGGCCGTTCAGGCGGTTGGGGGTGGAGCACAGATAGACGCCGCCGGGCCGCAGGACCCGCCGGACCTCCTGCATCTGTTCGAGCGCGTCGTCGGGATGCAGGTGTTCGATGAGCTGGTTGCTGTAGGCGACATCGACGGTCCCGTCCCCGAGCGGCAGGTCGATGCCGTTGGAGAGCACGAATTCGAAGCCCGGCGTGCCGGCATGGTCGTCGTCGTCGAGTTCGGCGACGTCCAGTGCGATCGCCTTGTGCACCTGCGAGGCGAGGGTCAGGCTGAGATCGGCATCGCCGGCGCCGATTTCGAGGAACGTGACATCGGGGTTCAGCCATGGACGCAGGGCCCGGATCGACATGCCGACCTGCATCGTCCGTTCGTCGTGATGACGCTTGATATGCTGCGGATGATCGCTCACGCGCCGGAAGAGCTCGTTGTAGACGTGGCCGTAGAGGCCGCCGATCCGCTCGGCACGGCTCGAATGGCGCAACCGGTCGGCCAGTTCGCACTCGATATCGTAATGGAACTTCAACCGCGCCTGGTCCCGTTGCTCGAAACGCTGAATATTCATCGTCTTCTCCTTCTCCGCGGCGGCGGACGGCAGGTTCGTCCAGGCGGGAACCTGCGTGTCGATTGTTGAACTGAGAGGCGAACTGTCCTTGTGTTCGGTCTCTTTTCTGTAAGTTACTCAAACTGTGAAAGTATCTGATATCAGATAGTCAACTAATGTGTATTAAATAATTGCAGTGACACCCCGATACATGGGAATTGCGGGCATGAGGGATTGTCGAATTAATAAGAAAATAATCCTTGACTCTCGTACTGCCTTTCCATCATAACCTCCCCCCATGTCCCACACTTCTCCCACACCCCCCATATTGCCGCGCAAACTCGCCGGCCGGGTCTTTCGCTGGGGCGCACCGCGGTTTTTGAAGGTGTGCTGGCTGGTGGCGACCGGGCGGCGCGGGGTGCTGGCGGGGCCGGCGGTCCGGCTCGATTTGGCGGAGGTCGACGGGTTGGAACATCTGCCGCATGTGGCAGGTGTCCTGTCGGCGATGCGGGCGGGACTGTCCCCACATGGCGGTCATGGCCTTCGGGCGATCCTCCACCGTCTGCTGCTGTTCCACTCCCGCGACTGGTTCCGCCGGTTGCAGGACAACTCCCTGGCGCAATCCGTCGCCTCGGCGGATGGTGCCGAAAGGGCATGGCTGGATCGTGCCGGACGCAGGGGGATGGGGAATGTCATCACCTCGCTGCTGAAGTCGGTGGCCAGAGGGGTCGACGTGCCGGATGTCTGCCCGGTGCCATGGTCGCTCACGAAGGACACTCCCGGGGCGGCGAAACCCGCAAGGGCGAGGAAATCCCGCAGCGAGGAGGAAAGGCTCCGCGCAAGGGGACGGTCCCGCCTGTTGAAAAGTCTCCACGAGCATATCCTCGACGCGATGATGACGACCCCGCAGGCGGGTGCGTTTGCCATCTTCGCGCCGGACGAGTTGCGCCTGATCCGCGCGCTCCCGCCCGGCGATTTCCCCGACCTGCCGCCGCCGCCCGTGCCGGCGAGGCGGCCACTGCCGGTCTGCAAACCCCACCCGGTATTCGGAAAATCGCTCTCCGGCATCCCCTGACGCCTTTGCGCGGGGTTATTCTACAGTGAAATTGAAGTTAATTCAACTGAAGGGCGCGGTGGCGGCAGGCATGCCGTCCCTCACGCCGGAGACAACTCCGTTCGGCCTCGGGGGCGTTGCGGATCGTCCTCGTCGGGGATTTCGCGGACAAGGGTTTCAAGGGCGTCGATGACCTCGGTATCGTATCGTCCCGTGGCGTTGCGCAGGTGGTGGATCACATCTGCCGGGTCGAGGTGTTCGCGGTAGGAGCGGGGGCTGGTGCGCGCGCAGTAGACATCGGCGACGGCGAGGATGCGGCCGGCCATGCCGATCCGGTCACCCGCCAGCTTCTGCGGGTAGCCCGAGCCGTCGAGGCGTTCGTGCATCTGGGAGACGGCCTCGGCGACGGGCAGGCCGAACTGGATGCTGTCGAGCACGCGGCGGGCATGGTCGATATGGGTGCGCATGACCCGCGCTTCCTCGCGTGTGTGACGATCGGGCTTGGCGACGATGTCGCGGGGTACGAACATCTTGCCGATCTGCGAGAGGCCGGCGGCAAGCTGGACGGTCTGGCACCGGGTTGCGTCGAGGCCGAGATGTTCGGCGAGCCGGGAGGTGAGGGCGCACAGGCGCTTGGTATGGCCTTCGAGATAGGGATCGACCAGTTCGACCGCGCGAATGAAGGCATCGACGGTCTGCCTGGAAAGGCGTTCCCGATCGGCGCGGGCGCGCACCAGTTCGGTGATGTCGCGGGCAACCATGAGGATGCGGCGGGTATCCTCGTCCTCGCCCACCGGAACCTGGACGACGTGCATGTGACGCTGGTCGTCGCCGGTGCCGATGAGAATGTCGTCGCACTGGCTGACGCCGACGGCAAAAGCCTCGCGTTCGCCGTCGGCGATCCGCGCGCAGGTGTGAGGATCGAACAGGTCGCTGTCGCTCAGGCCCGTCAGCGCGTCGGCCGTACGGCCGAAGCCTTTCGCGAAACTCTGGCTGACCAGTTCGTACCGGCCATCGGTGCCCTTGAGGGCGATGAAGTCGAGCGTATGGTCGGTCACGGTCCGCAGCAGTTCGTTCCGTGCACGGATCTGCTCGGCAAGGCTCATGTACTGCCGGGCCATGGCCGCGTGGTGGCGGCTCTGCAGGCGCCAGAAGAAGCTGGCGAACAGCAGGGCGAGGATGAGGGCCGCGGCGGTCGCGAACACATAGGCGTTCTTCTCGAACTGGTGAATGGTGGCCAGTGCGGTGGCGGCATCCATGCGCTGCTCGACGCGCCAGTCCATGCCTTCGACGGGCAGTGTCAGCCGGTAGAGTTCACCGTCGCGCTGCATGGAAGCCACCGGGATGGCGACTGCCGGTTCGCCATCGATCTCGACCAGTCTGCCATCCTCCAGGGCGATGCGCCGCCATCCGCCGGCGTCGCCGACATCCAGCCGCACCGAACTGCCGGCATCGATCAGCGGCCGGATGGACAGCAGCTTCTCCAGCATGGCGGTGACGTCGAAGGTCATCAGCAGTACGCCAACGGGCCTTGCGTCATCGCTGTAGGACTGGGCTGGAGCGATGGCCTGCATCAGGTCCATGAAGTAGCGGTCGCCATGACGGGCGGGCGGGCTGACATGCCGTTCCTCACCCGTTTCGACGAGCCTGGCCGCATGCCGGACCTGTTCCCCCGTGACCACCGGCGCATCGCCATCGCTCAACAGGGAGCGGCCGTCCACACCGAGGAGATAGACGCCGCGCAGGTCGTGCTCGCGCGCGAGGTCGTCGAGCACCTGCACCATATACGGTTCCTGCTCCTGCAGCGCCGTGCGCAACTCGGCATCGTTCTGGCCCAGCCCGGTCTCGGTGACGAACAGGCGTACGAGATCGGAGCGCAGGAGCCGGTTGCCGTAACCCGAAAGTCCATCGATCCAGGTGGAAATCAGCTCCGACCTCCCGCCAGCTTCGGCCAACAGGCGCTGCCCGAGCTGATTCTCCATGGCCGTCCGACGTTCGGCGACGATGGTGTCGACGCTGAACCGGGCAGCCGCGAGGCCGATCGCGACACAAAGTGCCGCGGCCCCGAGGAATCGCCAGACGGACGGCGAAGTGGAGACATTCTCGGAAGTAGGAATATCAATAATATGGTTCATTGCTGCGCTCGCACCTAGACGGAAGGGTCATGGTTGTCCGGTGTCGAACGGCAGGTCCGACGAGAACGACAACTGTTCGATCCTCGCTGGCGCATGGGTCCAGCGGCTGTTCTCATTGACCGAGTAATAGGGTGTATATTGGGAGATTCTCTGCTGTGAGAGCGTGGCATCATTGAGGCTGTCGAGGACCAGCACATCGTCCTCCGTCCAGACTGCCAGCACGGTACGACGGACATCACGCAACCGGTCGTGAACGACCACCAGCCGCAGACGTCCGGCGGGAAACCCGAGCCGCCGCAGGGAGACATACTTGGCTATGGCGGCATCGGCACAGCTCCCCTCGCTGCGAAGGAAACGGAGCGGCGGAGACCAGTTGCCGTTCATGTCGCACGCCACCGCATCCGCCCATGCCGGACGCCAGTGATTGATGAACCGGTTGACCCGTCGGATCTGATCGGCCTCATCCAGCCCGACAAGCGACTTGAGATGGGCATCCCAGGCAAGGGCCGCGCGATCCGGGCAGGCATCCGAATCTTGCGCACATGCGGCATACACCCGTGATTCCTCGCCGATCTCTTTCAGCACATGCTCCCATTGGGGCAGTGCCGCGAGCGAGTTCGCACGGAACTCCTGCGTCCCGAACAATGGAACGGGAGTGAGTGCCCATGCCCACGGCGGCGCCAGTGTGATCAAGAGCAGTGCCACGACCGCCGGCCTGACCATGTCCGTTCTCCTGGTATCGGCTGTCACCGGCCTTGCTGCCGATGTGACCGATACCATGCGCAGAGATTGGTGAACAAAGAGTTGACCCGATGGGCCTTTCGGCAGTGCAGGCGGACCATGGTACCTCAAAAGGCCGACTGTCAGCTCCGCGACGCACGCAGGCGAAGGACATATCCGATGATCTCGGCAACGGCCTGGAAGTGGTCGGGCGGGATCATCTGGCCAAGTTCGACCTGCTTGTACAATGCGCGCGCCAAAGGAGGACTTTCGACAATGGGCACACCATGCTCCTTGGCAACCTCCCTGATCTTCAACGCGACCAGCTCGACGCCCTTGGCGATCACCACTGGCGCCGCGTCGCGTTCCCGCTCGTAGCGCAGGGCCACCGAAACATGGGTCGGGTTGGTGACCACCACCGTGCTGTCCGGAACTTCGGCCATCATCCGCTGACGTGCACGCTGCATGCGCAATGCCCGCAACCGCTGCTTGATGACAGGATCGCCTTCGGACTGCTTGTGCTCGTCCTGGATGTCACGCCTGGACATCCGCATCTGCTTCATGAATTCGAAGCGCTGATAGGTGAAGTCAAGACCGGCCAGAATGGCCATGGCCGCACTCATGGCCATCAGGAGAGAGAGCACGATCCCGTCCAGATAGCCCATGGCGACACCCGTTTCGAGCCTGCCGGTGACCATCAGCCTCATCCGATCCGGCCAGATCACCGCAAGACCCAGCGCGCCGATCAGGGTCATCTTGACGACATTCTTCACGAACTCGACGATGGACTTGGTCGAGAACAGCCGCTTGAGGCCGGCCATCGGCGAGATCTTGTCGAACTTCGGGTGGAGGGGTTGCGACGTCCAGACGATGCCGTTCTGCATGGCCGACGAGGCGATGGCCGCGACAACGAAAGCCGCAAACGGTGCCGCCATGACGATCCCAACCTGACCCAGCAACGTGATCAGTTCCGTGCCGAGGGACGGCCCGTCGAGGGGCATGACGGCCGCTTGCGCCAGGTAGACCTCAAGGACGCGGGCGAGGCGTTGCATGCCATAGGGGGCAAAGGTTGCCAGCAACAGCGTGGCTGTCGCCATGATCATGAAATTGTTGACTTCGCGCGAGTTCGAAACCTGACCCTTGTCCCGCGCGTCATCCAGCCGTTTTTGCGTCGGTTCTTCGGACTTTTGCGAGTCGTCCTGATCTTCCGCCATGTCCCGCCCCTAACCGCCGGGGCCGTCCAGCCAGGTCAGGCTGGTTTCGAACAATTGCAGGGAAAGGGTAGCCGTGACGCCCAGCGACAGGGCGACGATCGCGAACGCCAGCATGATCTGCAACGGCATGATCACGAACATGACCTGGAACGACGGCATCAGCCGGTTGAGGATGCCCATGAGAAGATTGCTGATGATGCCCACCAGCAGCATCGGGGCTGCAATCCGGGTAGCCATGGCGATGGCGTCGGCCGACAGGCGGGAAAACGTCAGGGCCATGTCATCCGGCATCAGCTTGCCGACAGGCAGCATGTCATAGCTGCGGTCGAGGCCTTCGAGGATCAGGAGATGGCCATTGGTGACGAAGATCAGGGTCAGGGTGAGCATGGTGAGATAGTTGCCGATGCCGCTGCCCTGGGTCCCGCCGCTGGGATCGAAGAAGGCGGCCGATGCGAGGCCGGACTGCATGGCGATCACGCCGCCGGCCATATGTGCCGCCACCAGCACGAGGCGTACCGTCGCGCCGATGAACAGGCCAAGCACCACCTCGATGGCGACCAGTGCAACGAATGTTGCGGCTTCGTCCGGGACGGAAGGCAGTTCGGGCTGATGGACGAACCCGATGATCAGGCTTGTGCCAAGCGCCAGGCAAAGGCGAAGGCGCGACATGACATAGGGCTCGCCGAATCCCGGAACGACCATCAGGGCTGATCCCACCCGACAGAAGGTGAGGAAGACGGCAAACATCTCGCCCTGGAGAAGGGCGCCAAGGTTCATGCCCATGCGCCCTCGCCACCGTTCATGCTCACAGGCCGGGACCGAGCCCCGCTATCCGCGCATAAAGCTCCTCGGTGAAACCCGCCAGCGTGGCGAGCATGAACGGCATGGCAATGACAAGCGCCATGAACATGGTGAGAATCTTGGGCACGAAGGTGAGCGTCATTTCCTGAATCTGGGTCAGGGCCTGCAGCAACGAGATGGCAAGCCCGACGACAAGTGCCACGAGCATGGCCGGGGCGGCCGTTTCGATGATGACCCAGATGGCCTGCTGGCCAATCTCCATGACGACGTTTTCATTCAGCATTCTGTGTTTTTCTCACGGATTGCATGCCTCACCCCGGTCTTCGATCGGATGGTGGCGGTACCGTCAGATCGGCATGCGGATGATTTCCTGGTAGGCCGAGATGACACGGTCGCGGATCGCCGTGACCTTCTGCAGGCTCAGCTCCGCAGCGGTCAGGGCCTCGACGACCTGCTGGGTGGAGGCACTGCCCGTCAGAGCCGCAATCGAAACCTCTTCGCTACCCTTGAGCTTGTCGATGCCGTTTGCGATCTCGGTTTTCAGCAGGCTCTCGAAGCTTGTCGGAGCCGTTGGCTGCCGTGCAGGGGTCTGGCCAGCCGCTTCGAGTCGCCTCATTGCCGCCCGGTATGCGCCGACGGCCTGCATAGATATGGGATTGCTCATGACGGATCACCCATCGTTGTTATCCTCTCAGAATGTCGATCATCTTCATCAACATTGAACGCGCCTGCTTCATTGCGCCCAGATTGGCTTCATAGCTGCGCTGCGCCTCGCGCATGTCCATGAGTTCGGTAAGCGGGTTGACATTGGGCAGGGCGACATAGCCGTCGGCATCGGCTGCGCGGTTGTCCGGATCGAATTCCTTGGGCTGCTCGGAGGAATCGACACCATAGGCGGCAACCTCGACCAGTTCGACACCGAGCTCCCTGTCGAGCTGGTTCCCGAACTCGATGGTCTTGCGCCGATAGGCCTCGCCGCCCGGTTCGATTGCCGTCGACTGGGCGTTGGCGAGATTCTCCGAAGAGACGCGCAGGCGGGCGGACTGGACCTTCATGCCGGCGGCGGCGATCCGCATCGAGGTTTCGAGGTCGCTCATCGTCCCCATGCTCCATCAACAAGACCGGAAACACGACAAATGCTCCGCATCAGGAGGCTCCCGAACCGATGGCCGTCTTCATCAGCCTGACAACCTTGGCGTAGATGTTGGTCGTGAGCTGATAATCGAGCTGGGTCTGCTGCATCATGTCGGCCTGCTCTTCAAGGATCACGGAATTGCCGCCCGGCGCGGTTTCGAAACCGGTGATCGCCTGTCCCGCTCCATCAGGCTTGCGCGAGCCGGCGGCATCGATGTGGCGGCTGTCGGTGCGCACGAGATGGATGTCCGTGTCCCGGCGCCCGGCGCGGGCGACGAGCTGCTCGAAGTTCTCGGGCTTGAGGTCGCGGGGCTGATAGTCCGGAGTGTCCGCGTTGGCGATGTTCTGCGCCAGAACGGCATGCCGTGCCTGGAGCCAGGCGCTGCGACCGGAGAGAAGTGACTGGAGCAATGAACCTTGCACGACGATCGTCCTAACATCGGTTGTCCGCCACCCGGGAGGATCCGGCCCGCTACCCGCATGTCGCGGGGATCCCGGCGGGTGACCTACTGGTTGCGAAAATAGGAGGTTACGGTTAACAGTCTCTTAACAGCGTGTTCACATCCGCGGTTCTTGACCCGCGAAAATCGTCCGGCCTTGAAAGGTCCGTTTCGGGCGGCGGACGCAGGGGGCGACCATGCTCTATCTCACCCGGCGTGCCGGAGAAGCCGTCATCATCAACAATTCGATCGAGGTGCGGGTCGTCGAGCTGAAAGGCAAGACGGTCAAGCTCGGCTTCGTTTTTCCGCCCAATGCCACCGTGCTCCGCGAGGAGATATTCCAGCAGGTCAAGCAACAGAACGAGGAGGCGGCGGCCGGCCTCGACCTGCTCGACGAGCCCGGCGGGGAGGCGGCCGCGCCGGTCGGGACACGGTTGAACAACGGCGAATGAGCGCGCGGCCATTCCCGACGGCACCTGTGGCCATCGTCATGGGCAGCCAGTCCGACTGGCCCACGATGGAACATGCAGCAAGGGTGCTCGACGAACTCGGCATTGCCCATGACGATCGCGTGGTTTCCGCCCACCGGACGCCCGAACGGATGTTCGGGTTTGCCCGGCATGCACGCGACGATGGCTTTCGCGTCATCATTGCCGGCGCCGGCGGTGCGGCACACCTGCCGGGCATGATCGCGTCGATGACCAGCCTTCCGGTGCTGGGCGTGCCGGTGGAAAGCAAGGCGCTCAGCGGTTGGGACAGCCTGCTTTCGATTGTCCAGATGCCGGCCGGAATTCCGGTGGGCACGCTCGCCATCGGCCGTGCCGGCGCGACCAATGCCGGGCTGCTCGCGGCTGCCATCCTTGCTGCGGACGATGCGGAGCTCGCCGCGAGGCTCGATGCATGGCGAGCGGCCCAGCGTGACCGGGTGCCGGAGCGGCCGACGGACGGATCGTCGGTGCGATGATCGAACCCGGGGCGACCATCGGCATTCTCGGTGGCGGCCAGCTCGGGCGCATGACGGCCATGGCCGCTGCCCGGCTGGGCTATCGCTGTCACATCTTCGCACCCGACGAGGATTGCATCGCGGCTGCCGTCGCCGACGACTGGACGAATGCGAGCTATGGCGATCGCGACGCGCTGGCCCGGTTTGCCCGCCGCGTCGATGTGATTACCATCGAATTCGAGAACGTTCCCGCGGATGCCCTGCTGTTTCTCGCCGAGCGGGTGCCGACCCGTCCGGCAGCGACCGTGCTGGAGGTTACACAGGATCGCCTCGTGGAAAAGCGCACCATCGACAGGTTCGGCGTGCCCGTGGCTCCCTTCCTGGCGGTTGACGGCCCCGCGGATCTCGAAGCGGCGCGTGTGCGGCTGGGCGAGAAGGGCATCCTGAAGACCCGCCGCCTGGGTTATGACGGAAAGGGACAGGTCCGCATCGAGGGAATGACCGCGGAGGCGGCATGGAATGCCATTGGCGGCAGTCCGGCTATTCTCGAAGCCTGCATGCCGTTTGTTCACGAGTTGTCGGTCATCACCGCCCGTTCGCCGTCCGGGCAGATCGCCTCGTTCCCGCCTGTTCTCAACATCCACCGCGACCAGATCCTGCGCCAGACCCGCGTGCCGGGCGGTTTCGAGGCCGGGGTGGCGCGCCGTGCGGTCGAGCTCGCGGAACGTATCGCCGAAGGTCTCCAGCTTGAAGGACTTGTCGCTGTAGAGATGTTCCTCATGGAGGGAGGTGCACTGGCGGTCAACGAGCTTGCCCCGCGCCCGCACAATTCCGGTCACTGGACCATCGATGCCTGTCAGACCAGCCAGTTCGAGCAGCTGGTCCGCGCCATATGCGACCTGCCGCTGGGTGGAACGTCCGCAACCCACGTCGTCGTGATGGACAACCTCATCGGTGACGACCTGCTGGCCTGGCCCGGTATTCTCGAAGAACCGGACGCTGTCCTGCATATCTACGGCAAGGCTGCGATCCGCCCAGGGCGCAAGATGGGCCACGTCACCCGTCTCTCGCCGTTGGCCCCATGTCCGGTTTCCTGAGCACGGACCATGTGACCGGGAAAATGGAACAACCATCTTCCGCGATGTGACGGTCCCGGCATTTCATCAGCGCATCGTTAAGGATTTGGTAATTCCGATCCCCGAATATGCACCCTTGGAACGTTCAACCGGGGCCAGACATGCTCAAGACCGAAGACGAGCCGCTTGCGAGCGTGGCTTTGCGCGTCGCTGAACGCGGGCAGGTGACGCCACGGGATGTCCAGAAGATGCGCCGCGACCTCTATTCGGACGGGTTCATCAACCGGATCGAGGCCCAGGCCCTGCTGACGCTCGAACATGCGATCAGGAAGCGCCATCCGTCATGGGATGAGTTCTATGTCGAGGCGCTGACCGACTATTTCATGCAGAACAGGGACGAGTTGATTCTTGGCGATGATGAACTCGCCTTTCTCAAGGCCGGGATCATGGAGAACGGCAAGCCTGCCGATCCGACCGAGCTTCGTCTCCTCCTCAATCTCGTCTTCCATGCAAAGTCCTGTCCCGCCCCGCTGATCGACTTTACCCGCGAGGCCCTGCTCCACAGCATCAAGACGAGCTCCGTCGCCATCTTCGGCGAGGGCGGGCGCACCGCCGGAAGCGTGGACGAACAGGATGTGCAGGCTCTGCGCCGGCTGGTCTATGGCCGCGGCGGCAGTGACGGCCTGCAGGTTTCCGAGGATGAAGCCCTGTGGCTCATGAGCATCGACCACGCCACGCATGACGCGGTCCATCATCCGGGCTGGCGGCAGCTTTTCGTCAAGGCGGAGGCCATGTACCTGCTGTTCGCCGGGGCGTCTCCCGAATGCATCGATCCGGCCGAGGTGAACTGGCTGGAGCGTCACCTTCCCTGCAACGGGATCCTGACGCCCAACGGCAGGGCCCTGCTGGTCTATCTGCGGGCCGAGGCGACCCGGATCCATCCCTCGTTCGAGGTCTTCGGGCGAATGTCGGCCTGAAGGTACCCGGAAACCCGATCGGGGAAGTCACGGGCATGTTTCCCATGGGTTCCGCCAGATCGGCGGCAAACGGCGGCGGCCTCATTGCAACGCCGGGGGTGCGGCCGGGATGTCGCGATCGGGTGAGCCCGTTCCTGTCATGACGAGCACGGACGCCGTCTGGCCGACGCGCAGCTGAATATCCGCCGGGATCTCGGTAAGATGGATGCGTACGGGGATCCGTTGGGCAAGGCGGATCCACTGGAAGGTCGGGCTGACCTCCGGCAGCAGATCGGAACTCGTGCTGCCGTCGCTCTTCGCGATACCCCAGCCGATGCTGTCGACCACGCCTTTCAGCGGCTTGTCCGAATAGCCCATCAATGTGACGACAGCCTTGTTGCCGATCGCGATATCGGCGACGATGGTTTCGCGAAAAAATGCGTCGATCCAGTAACTTTGCCGATCGATCAGGGCGAGCATCGGCTGGTTGGCAACGGCCTGGCTTCCGATGCGCAATTCGAGATTGGTGATGTAGCCATCGACCGATGCCTTGACGTCGGTGAAGCTGAGATTGAGCCTGGCCGTCTCGACAGTGGCGGCGGCAGCCCGGATGCGCGAATTGCCGTCGCCGTCGGCACCGAGTTCGGCCCTGGCCTCGGCAAGCTGGGCTTCAGACTGGGCGAGGGCGCTTTCGGCGGCCGCCAGCGCTGCATCGGCCTTCTGCTTGGATGCGACGTCGACATCGTAATCGCGCTGGACCTGATCGAATCGTGCCCTGGAGACGTCGCGCTTCTGGACAAGGGCGGCATTCCTGTCGAGCTCGCCCTTGGCCTCGCGCACGGTCGATGCGGCGGCAACCACCTCGCTCTCGGCCTCGCGCACACTGGCCTTCTTTTGCGTCACGCCGGCTTCGGCGGCCACGATCTTTTTCCTGAGGACGTCGATGTCCTGCACGGTCTGGTCATAATTGGCCTCGGCTTGCCGCAGGTCCGCGAGAAACGTGCGCGGATCGACCCGGAACAGCAATTCACCGGCCTTGATCGGTTGATTGTCCCTGATGGGCAGTTCGACAATGGGTCCCGATATGCGCGGTGCCACCCGGATGATGTTGGCCATGACCTGACCGTCGCGGGTCCAGGGGTTGACCAGGTAGTCGTAGTAGCGGAACGCGACGGCGAGCATGGCGACCAGCACGACGACCATGGTGACCATATAGGGGACGAACTTCTTCATGGTGTCATACCCTGATGAGGAATGTACCGAACAGCACAGCGTAGATGGCGATGATGGACAGATAGACCAGTCGCGGCATCACGAAGTACCGGGAAATGCGCCAGCGGTTCAGCAGCCGTGCGGTGACCCATGCAGCGGCCAGCGAAATGAGCAGGACCAGCAGCAAGGGTGGCACATAGACACCGTTGATATCGATTTCACGGGGGATCATCCGCGTCTCCATGACAGCATGACAGGGTATTGATGCGACGACGGCGTTGATATTCCCATCGCGACATCTTCATGCCTTCGGTCCTTGTCGCCGGTAAGTTTCACAGTCTCGTCTCATTCAATCGTTGCCAGTCGATGCGGGTGGCGGATCCCGCTGTGACGACAATCGCTTCGGATATCCCTCGGAACGCACCCAGCTCCCTGACCACGTTGTGTTCGCTTCGCTCGAAATCCGGGTCGTCCGCGATGTCCTCCAGGGCCTGTCGGGCGATATCGTGTACTTCGTTCAAGCGTCGTGAAAGACGTCCGGCAAGGTCGTCGCCGTCGAGGGATCCGGGCGACTGGACGAGGTCGACGCAGACCTGCTGGACGCCGAGGCGCCACTGGCGAATGACGGGGAGTATGCGCTCGACGACGCGGGAATCGAGTTCCGCATCGCGCAGGGCCATGAGATCCAGAAGTCGCCTCGACACGATGGCAATGGCATCGGCCAGATGTCTGAAGTCCTCGCGGCCGTTGGGTCCGACGGCGCCAGGCGGTAGTGCTGCTACCCATGCTTCCAGCTTTTGTGGAATGCTGTTCACCTGGCGGAGATGGTAGGCATGGACCTGACGCTGCCACCAGCCCTGTCGATTGCGATGTTCGAATTTCAGGCTTTCAAGAAGCTTCAGCGTCGAACCGAAGAAGCGATGCAGCAGGCGGTTGAACGCATCTTCGGGATGAAAGGACACAGGTATCGATGTGGTGATGGCCAGGACGATGAAAGGCAGGCAAAGGGCAATGGAGAAATTGGCTATGTAGAGAAAGTCATAACTTTGTTGGTTATTGAGCTGGATCATCAGCGACATGTTGGCCAGTCCGACAAATCTGGGAAGGTTCTGTGTAGGTTTGGGGAACAGCCAGTGGATCAGGAATGTCACGATGAAGAGCATGGTGCCAAGACCCAGATAGCTCCACAGGTGCGGCATGATGAAGATGTGCAGGGACCCGCCGAAGATTGCCGTGACCAACTGCGCGATCAGTTGTTCCTTCAACGGAAGCCATGGCTTGGGTGCAAGAAAGAGGCTGATGACGGTACCGAGAATGAGCAGCATGGATGCTGACGGCAGCTCCGGAAAGAGGACGAAGCTTATGAAGGCCAGCGCGAAAGTCGACATGGAGCGGACGGTTGCCGCAACCCGCTCCGGGTCGGGTATGACCGTGGATGGAAGCGATGGTGGATCGAGTTCATCCTGCAGGTGCCCGGTGGTCAGCTTCCGGATCTCGGCAGCTGTCATCAGCAGGGCGGCAGATGCGCGGTCGATTTCCTTCAGGTGAATGAGGGTGAGGGCCAGGGCACCCGAAGAGAAAATGGAACGGCCGGAGCGGGTGTCATCTTTATCCGACACTGCAAGCGCGACGTCCCGCGGCTCGGTAAAGTTGTTTCCGCCCGTAAGCAGGCCCTCGGTTTCCTCCAGCCGTCGTGTGATTTCATCGAAAAACGGGCCTGTGCCGGAAATTCCGGCCTGGCTTCCGTCTTCATGCAGTTCGTTGAACCCCAGGCGCCAACGTTCAACAGCCTCGGTAAATGCAAACATTTCCGAAGTGAGGCGTTCCCATGCCCGACCTGATTCCAATATATCGAAATTCTCGATAGCAGCGGCATCCAGCTTCGACTTGATGCTTTCCTGAAGCTGCAAGATGGCCCTTTTGAGCTTTTCAGCCTCGTCGGCTGCGAGCCTGCCATCCGGTCCGGCAAGGAAACCCCGGACCAGATGTTTCCAGGCCGTCCGCAGGTGGCCGACATGCGACAGGATGTCGTTCGTGAAGACATCACGGGTATAGGCGGGAAAGATGAAGCTGGCGACCAGCGTGTAGGTGACGATGCCAAGGCAGGTCTGCTGCAGGCGCAGCACCATGATCTCGAAGGCATGTTGCGATTCAAGGTCGGAATAGAAGGTCAGCAGTGGCACGCAGAAGCCGCTGAGCAACCAGATGTACCAGACCCTCGATTCCTGGATGTTCCAGGCGCAGATGCCAATCCATGTCATGACCATCAGGGCGTAGGCCCATCGCTCCTGAATGAACAGCGCCAGAAGGCCCAGCGTCACGATGATGGCGATGATCGTGCCGGCGATCCGCATCAGCCCCTTGTGGAGGGATTCTCCGCCGGTGGAGAGTGTGCACGTGGCTACCGCCAACATCGCCCATTTGGGATTTTCCCAACCCAAGGACAAACTCAACCCTACGGCGATCACCATCGCCAGAGCGATCTTGAACGCTTCCTGCAGTCGGTGTGCCTTGTTCACATCTTACTTCCACAAGATCTGACCGGGAAATGCTGGCACGGTTGCGCCGATGATCAAACCCTTTCGGCGGCGGGGACGTTCCCCAAGTGGGTACGATCATTTCACATTCCAGAAATGACATGTCCGGTCGAGGCCGAGGTGAATATCGGGCTCGATCGCGGGCAATTGCAATGGTAGTCAGGATCCTGCAACCGTCGCGAATGCCGGCGAACTGCATTGTCCTGCACGCGATTCCATGGAACAGGGGAGGAATGAGTCCTGTGATTTTCGACCACCGCACCTATTACTGCCGGCCCGGCACGATTGCCGCCCAGCTGGCCCTGTATGAAGAGTACGGTATCGAGGCGCAAAAACGTCACCTCGGCGAGCCCATATTCTACGCCACCACGGAGACCGGTGACGTCAACAGCTTCGTTCACATCTGGGCCTACGAGAATGCCGGCGATCGTGAAAGGCGTCGCGCGGCGATGGAAGCCGATCCGCAGTGGCAGGAATACAAGAAGAGAAGTGCTGCCGCGGGCAACCTCGTCCGCCAGGAGAACAAGATCATGGTGCCAACGAAGTTCTTCAGCATCGATCGCTGAGGGGCATTGGCTCCCGTTTCGAGATCAGGACCTGTAGGAGACCGTACCCGGTGGCGGACCTGCCGGGTACAGCCGGAGCAAGTGCAGTCAAATTTTCCTCAACATAAGACAAATATCATATTTTGAAGATAATCAGCTTAAGACGAAGAGGGTGTTGTTAAGAGTTTATCCACATTAGTCATCTAGGATCCTCGCAGAATTCAGCAAGCGGCGTGAGGCCGATCGATGTTTCTTCGAGTGATTCCTTCGTTGGTACCGGATCGACGTGGGCAGGTCGCGATCATTTTCGCGTTAGCGATGATTCCACTTTTTGGAATTGCCGCTTTCAGCATTGATCTCACCCGTGCCTTCATTGCCAAGACACATCTTCAGGCATCCATAGATGCTGCCGCACTGGCAGCTTCCACCGCCTATGGAAAGTCGGATACCGAAATTCAGGCTATCGGCACGAGTTTCTTCAACCGCAATTATGAAAGCAGGGGTTGGGTTCCGCCAACGACGCCGATCATCACCGTCAACGACAACGTGATGCATGTCGAGGCGACGGCGACCTTCAAGACATCGATCATGAGCCTCTTCGGCTTTTCGACGCTGCCGATCCATGCCTCGACGGACACGATAAGCGAGCCCACGGGTATCGAGGTTGCGCTGGTGGTCGATGTCACCCACTCGATGGCGACGTCGACCAGCGGCACGCCGCGGATCACGGCCCTGCGCAACGCAGCGCTCGACCTCGTGGGGATCCTGTTCGACAACTCGCCCAACACCAATCTCGTGAAGATCTCAATCATTCCGTACAATGGCACGGTGAATATCGGCACCGGTAATGCCGCCTATGTCACGGGCACGGACGCCGCCAACTTTCCCGGCACCAGCTGGGGAGGTTGCGTCATGGCCCGCGGCAACGGGTTCGACGGTGTCGATGCCTACTATCCCGGTGCGGCGTCCGGTGCGGGCGGCGAATGGGCGGCCTATCGCTGGCCCGCCGAGCCCAACCAGTCGACCGCGGGCGGAGCGGAACATATCGGTTGCGTCAATCCTGCCGGCATCTCCTCGCCCTACAAGTCGATCATCGACGCGTTCAACACGACGATCGACTATCCGGGACTGACCTTCGGCCCCAACCGGAGCTGCCCCGACCCGATCCTGCCGTTGACCTCGGACCGGGAGCTGATCGAGAGCAAGATCAGCAATCTCCAGGTATTCTCCCGCTCGGCCACCATGTCCTCGCTGGGTGCAGCCTGGGGCTGGCGGACCCTGTCGCAGGATGCTCCCTTTACCGAAGGGGCCGGCTACGAGGACCTGTACTGGCAGAAATACATCATCATCATGACCGATGGCCGGCAGAATCTCAGCAGCCAGCAATCCGACACCGGCGGAAGCTGCACCGCAGCGGCCTACGTCAACGGCGACGCCTGGTCGCTCGATCCGGCCGTGAACGGCTACTGGGGCAATACGCTCGGCAGCGGGCCGCTGGAGCAGTGGACGGCCTATGGCTACCCGGTCAGCTCCATCTCGCTGGGCACCCAGGGAACCTATGACGATACCGTGGCGGCCATCGAAAGCCGGCTGGCGACGGTCTGCTACAACATCAAGAACACGCAGCGACCGAACGGTGCCGCCGCGATCAATGTCTACAGCATCACCTTCGGAGACGGAATCTCGTCTTCCGATCTTGCCGACATCAAGAACTGTGCGTCGTCGCCCTCGAACTACTTCCATGCACCGACCGCAATCTCGCTCGAATCGGCGTTCAGCGAGATCGCCTACGACATTCTCTCGACCCGTATCATCAGATAGGGATCATCGTGATCGTCCAGTCCAGCCTCCTTCGCCGATCCATGATTGCAATGGCGGGTGACCTGCGTCTCCTGCGCGACAATTGCAGTGGCGTGTCCGCGGTCGAATTTGCCCTGCTCGGTCCGGTCTTCATCTCGCTCATCGTGGCAATCATGGAGCTCGGGTTGTTCTTCGGTGACCGTGCCATCATCGACCATGCCGTCCAGCGCGGCGCGCGAGTGGCCCGGATCGGCTATGTCGATGGTGTCCGGACCAATCAGGCGTTGTTCCAGCAGGCGCTGTGCGGCGGCCTCGTCCTGATCCGGTGCACCGACATTTCCTATTCGGTCAAGGCCTACTCCCACCTGCCGTCCTCGACCCTCGAGACGACGCTCGACGAGGATGGCCATCTCGCCGATGTCAGTTTCAATCTTGGTGGTCCCAGCGATACGGTCGTGGTGACGGCCGCCTACACCCACAAGTTCGTCAGCCCGTTCGGCGCGCGCCTCCTCGTACCCGATGGCAGTGGTTCGACCGTACCCATCATCGCCCATGTCGTGATCAAGAACGAGCCGTTCCCGTTGCCATGAGCAAATCATCCCGATCCCGTATCCTAGGTTCGACCGCTCTCAACCGGGCGTTCGAACAGCCTCAACGTGGCGAAGCTGCGGACCTTTCGCTCCTGGATGATGAAGCGGCCGCCACGGCGGTCGAATTCGCACTCGTGGTGCCCGTGCTGCTGCTGCTGCTCGGCGCCAGCGTCGAGACGGCCAATATCATGGCCATCGAGCGCAAGGTCTCGCTGACCACCCAGGCGCTGGTCGACATGTCGGCCCGCTATGCCGTCATCGGCGGAGGCGAGCTCAACGAGTTGCAGACCGCAGCCCGCCTGATGATGCAACCCTATGAAAGTTTCAGCAGCGTCATCGCCAGCGTCGTCATCGACGATGACGGGGTGCCGCTGCCCGATACCGCCGACGGGAGCTGGCAGCTCGATGTTGCCGGCACAAACCCGTTTTCCGTGACCGAACTCACCGAAGCGACCAGTGAACTCAACGTGACCGGCGATACGGTGATGGTCGCCAGGGTCACCGTCAACTATCAGCCGATCGTCTACAGCCTCTTCCCGATGCACCCGACCATCAGCGATCTGATGGTGATGCGGCCGCGCATTGTTGCGTCGCTCGACAGCAGCACCCCGACCTTGCCGCCGGCACCGCCACCACCGCCTCCGCCACCGCCGCCGCCGCCTCCTCCGCCGCCACCGCCCCCGCCGCCACCGCCTCCTCCTCCGCCACCCGTGGGGCCACCGCCACCGCCTTCGCCGCCAGGACCGCCGCCCCCGCCAGCGCCCCCGCCACCGCCCCGCCGCCCCCGCCGCCCCCGCCGCCGGGACCGCCGACGCCGCCCGGACCTCCAGGGGCCGCCTTCGCCGCCGCCCCGCCGCCGGCACCACCGCCCCCACCGCCCCCGCCGCCGGCACCACCGCCCCCGCCGCCACCACCACCGGGACCACCACCGCCGCCACCACCGCCAGCGCCACCGCCACCACCGCCTCCTCCTCCGCCCCCTCCCTGGGAGTAGGCCACGAGGTCACCCGCCGCCCGCCTGTCAGGACCACGACCTGCGGGCGGCGGTAGCGGATGGTGCGGGCATTGCCGCTGGTCCCTTGCTGCCGCTACCTTTCGGGCCGGTCAAACCGGAAGGAGTACCGACGGACGATGGTGCCAGGACTCGGTGACAGCCTGAGGGCGTACGTCTATGCCCTGATCGAGGACGAGGATGGGCAGGGACCGACACGTCAGGCTGTCGATGGCGTTCTCGTCACCCTGATCGTCCTCAGTGTGGGTGCGGATATCCTCGGGACGGTGAAGAGCATTCACGAGGAGTGGTACGCACTCATTCGCAGCATCGACGTCGTTTCGACGCTCGCGTTCACGATCGAGTACATTGTGAGATTGTGGGTATGTGTGGAGGATCGCGACGGCCGCTACAACCGCCCGGTCCTGGGGCGGATGCGCTACGCGGTCACTCCGCTGGCTATCGCCGACCTGATGGCGATCCTGCCATTCTATCTCTATTTCCTGCTTCCCGATGAACTGCGACTGCTGCGGCTCTTCCGCCTGATGCGGGTTCTCAAGCTCGCCCGGTATTCGCCGGCCCTGCGTGTCATCGAGGTCGTGCTGCTCAACCAGCGGCAACCCCTGTTGGCCGCGCTCAGCGTGGTCGCCGTGCTTCTCATCATCAGTTCGGGATTGATGTATTTCGCCGAACATCAGGCCCAGCCGGAAGCGTTCGGATCGATTCCGGCGGCCATGTGGTGGGCGGCCGTGACCATGTCGACCGTGGGCTATGGCGATGTCACGCCGGTCACGGTCGCCGGCAAGGCACTGGCGGGGGTGGTCTCGCTGCTGGGGATCGGCATGTTCGCCCTGCCGACCGCCATTCTCGGTGCCGGGTTCATGGAGGAACTGCAGAAATACAAGTTCTCGACCATTGTGGCGATTGTTGCTCGTGCAGAGATTTTCTCGGATCTGTCACCAGGGCAGATCGCTGAACTTGCCGCAATGTTGAATATTCGCCGTCTACCGTCGCGCTACACAATCATACATGCCGGCGAGCACGCCGATGCCATGTACTTCATCGACGAGGGCAAGGTGGTACTGCGCAATGCGACGATGCGCAGGGTCCTCGGACCCGGAGATTTCTTCGGCGAGCGGGCGCTGCTCGACGGACATGTCCGCACGATTACCGTGGTGACGCTCAATTCGTGCCGGCTGCTCGAATTGCGCGCGGGAGACTTTCACAACCTGATCGCCAAGGATGGGAGCCTCCGCGAAGCCATCGTCGAAAGGATGTCGAGGGACCCGGGCTGAACCGGGTTCCGAGAACCTGCGGCGGGCCGGTGTCAGGCCGATGGGAAAAAGGCGCGGAACCTGTCCACGGCGGTCTCGGGTGCTTCCTCGCACAGGAAATGCCCGGCATCGACCGGCGAGCCGCTGACCGTTCCCGATACCTTGTCCCGCCAGCATTGCAGCACGTCGAAATGCCGATGCATCAACCCATGACGTCCCCACAATACCAGCAGGGGGCATGTTATTCGGGACAGCCCGTCTTCGCGGTCATCAACGAGGTCGATGGTCGCGCCCGCGCGATAGTCTTCGCAAGTGGCGTGAATGACCTGCGGATCGGCAAAGCAGCGCTCGTATTCCGCCAGCGCCCGTTCGTCGAAAAAGTCCAGCCGTCCGCGCGACCAGCCGGCCAGACAGGAGCGCAGGAACAGGCTCGGCTCATGGCCGATCATGCGCTCCGGCAGCCCGCCCGGCTGGATCAGGAAGAACCAGTGGAAATACCCGGTTGCCAGCGTCTGATTGGTCGCCTCGAACACGGTGGCGGTGGGGACGATGTCGAGTACGGCGGCATGGGTGACGGCCTGCGGGTGATCGAGACACATGCGGTGCAGCACGCGACCGCCCCGGTCATGGCCGGCAGCCATGAACCGGTCGTATCCCAGACGGCGCATGACCGTCACCATGTCGGCTGCCACCGCCCTCTTCGAATAGGTGCGGTGAGCCGGATCGGTCGCCGGCCTGTCGCTGTCGCCATAGCCGCGCAGGTCCGGGATGATCAGCGTATAATCGCGGGCGAGGTCTGCGGCCATGGCATGCCACATGGCGCCGGTCTGCGGATATCCGTGCAAAAGCAGCAGGGGTGGACCGTTGCCGCCCCTGCGAAGGTGTATCGTCGCTCCCTCTCCCTCGACCCTATGGGTCTCGAACCCGGCAAACAACATCATGGCCCCTCATGTGTCATGAGATCGACCGGCAGGTCGATTCCCTCGACCGCCGCTTGCGGCCGCTCGTTCCACGCACAATGTGCCGCAAAACCCTGGCTGACAGCGAACTGCCACGCCGTTCGGGTCACGATGCCCCGGACACCCTCGACCTTGCAATGCTTCTCGAGCTTGGCGGCAAGGTTCACCGGTTCTCCCAGAACGGTATATTCGAGCCGGTCGCGATCGCCGACGGTGCCGAACATGACCGTGCCGCATGTCATGGCCGCCGCAATCTCCGGTGCCGGGTTGCCGCCAGCCCTCCGTCTTGCCGTCCATCCCTTGCCGTCCTCGACGATCGCCTCCAGGCATCGTGCCGCATCGGCGGCAAAGCTGTCCGATATCCGCGTCGCGCCGAAGCTCGCGAGAATGCCGTCGCCCATGTACTTGTCGATGCTGCCGCCATGCCGGCGCACCAGTGCCACCATCAACGACTGGTAATCCGAGAGCAGGTGCATGACATCGGCGGGTGACATTGCCGTTCCGAGGCGGGTGAAGCCCCGCAGGTCGATGAACAGGATCGCCGCGTGGCGCAACTCGGCGGTACCCGGCACGAGATCGCGTTTCTGTTCGCGTATCCGGCCGGCAACTTCCGGTGCGAAGAATTTCGACAGATCGACTGCAGCCTGCCGGTCCATGGCGGCGCGATAGAGCAGTTTGCGGGAACGCGACAGGCTGATGGCGAGGATGAGCGTGACGATGAGGATCGAGACCATCTTGTCGACCTCGGCACCGATCAGCACCGAATACGAGGTGACATAGGTGGCAAAGCTGTGGGTGATCATCGAGTCGTCACCGACATGGACCGCGTAGAGTACCAGGATGATCCAGCCACCTGCGGCGGCAAGGCCGGCGATGATGACGAACCCCGGTTCGAAACGCAGTGTCCGGAGCGCAATCAGGATGAACACATACATCAGTGTCGGCGCCTTGAGATACATCTCCGGCGGTAGATTGTATTGCAGGTGGAAGCTCCAGATCGTCACCATGAGCAAGGTGATGTCGACGACCACCGAAACCGTCAAAAGCACGCGGCCCAGCTCATGGCGCATGGCGAGCCACGTCCGGTATCCTGTGAAGACCGCGTAAAGGGCGAGCGCCCACGGGATGGGTTCGAACGGGACGCTCGGCGGAAAGGCCTTGGGCGTGAGCGCGTAGAACGCGAAGAAGAAGACTATCGCGCAGATCTGCACGAGACTGATCAGGATCTCGCTTCGCTCCTGTTCGCGATGGATGATCCCGACGATCCGCGGCGGCAGGTCCTCCGGCAGCGGCGGGCCGAAGATGGCTTCTTTCAACCGTCGCAGGCTGGAGCCGGGGATGTCGGCACGGGAATCGGGCTCGTTGACCATGAAAGGAAGGATGTCCAATCGGCCATCGCGAGGCAATCGACTTCCGTTGAGAATTCCGTGATCGCGACATGATATGACGCGTCGGGCATCTCTGCATTTTTCGCGATGCTGCAATGCAAAAATTGCATTGGTTGTTTCTGTGCGGAAGAAGTAAGAGGATCCTCAGAAAAACTGCGTCGACCGCTTCGTGACAGGATGCGAACGTGGATCATGACGCGTCGAAGGGCCTGCCATGAATACGAATCTGACGCTTCCCGCCTATGGTGCCATGTCGTCTTCCAGCGAAAGCGCGCTGGCACGTCTGATCTTCCGTTTCGTCGAGAAGATCGACAGCTACCGGCGTTATCGCCGGACCTACACCGAGCTGAGTGGCCTTTCCGATCACGAGTTGCGTGATATCGGCCTGGAGCGCGGTGAAATTGACATGATTGCCCGCAAGTTCTGATCGTTCGTCCGGCTTTTTTGCCGGTAGTCCGGGACGATGCGAGTCCGGTGATGTTTGGCTTGTGACGGAATGCCCGATGGAGATGATCTCTTCGTCGGGCATTTTGTTTTGTGCAAGCAGTCTGGCTGACGGCTGTATATTGCTTTTGGACAAGATCGATGATCCGAGAAATTCATCGATATCGAAGAGGGGAGGGCCGGGAGAGCCAGCCCTTTTGACTTACCGTTCCTGATTGTTTTCATCTTGCAACGTGGCCCCGATGTCCTTTTAGCATCCCGTCAGGATGCGATGGCAGAAAGTCGGCGAACGGAGATGTTCGCCATCTGGGAGGATGGACGTCATGGACCATGCAACGTTTCGCCGGCATGCGCACGAGATTGTCGACTGGATGGCCGACTATCTCGAAGGAATCGAACGCCGGCCGGTGCGCTCCGGCGTCGAGCCCGGTTCGATTGCATCCGCCCTGCCAGCCTCGGCGCCGCAGGACGGCGAGCCCTTTGCCGATATCATGAACGACCTCGACAGGATCGTCATGCCGGGCATGACCCACTGGCAGCATCCGCGCTTCTTCGCCTATTTTCCGGCCAATGCCACGCCACCGTCGATCCTTGCCGAAATGATAACGGCTGCACTGGGTGCTCAGTGCATGTTGTGGCAGACCTCGCCGGCGGCGACCGAGATGGAAACGAGGCTGCTCGACTGGCTGCGGCAGATGATCGGCCTGCCCGATGGTTTCTCCGGTGTGATTCAGGATTCGGCATCGAGTGCCGTCCTCTGCGCCATTCTGACCGCCCGCGAACGGGCAACCGGCTGGCAGGGCAACGAGATGGGGTTGGCCGCGGGCCCGCGTCTCACCGCCTACGCCTCGACCGAGACTCATTCCTCGGTCGAAAAGGCGGTGAAGATCGCGGGACTCGGACGCAACAGCCTGCGGGCAGTCGCGCTCGACGACGAACGCCGGATGGATCCGGAAGCTCTTGATGCAGGGATCCGCGCGGACCTTGCGAATGGCTGCAAGCCGGCCATCGCGATCGCCACCCTGGGCAGTACCGGCATTGGCGCCATCGACCAGCTTCACCCGATCGGGGAAGTGTGCCAGCGGCATGGTGTCTTTCTGCATGTGGATGCCGCCTGGGCCGGCAGTGCTCTGATCCTGCCGGAATATCGCTGGATGCTCGACGGTTGCGAGACCATCGACAGCCTGTGCTTCAATCCGCACAAATGGCTCGGCGTCCAGTTCGATTGCTCGGCCCACTTCGTCCGCAATCCGGCTGACCTCGTGCGGACCCTCTCGATCCTTCCCCCATATCTGCAGGGACGGGAGACCGGCAATGTCATCGACTATCGCGACTGGGGCATTCCGCTTGGCCGTCGATTCCGCGCACTGAAGCTGTGGTTCGTGCTGCGGGCCTACGGTGTCGGGGGATTGCAGCAGATGTTGCGGGATCATATCGCATGGGCGCGGGAGCTTGCCGGCTGGATCGACGAGGAGCCCGGTTTCGAGCTGACCTCGCCTGCGAGACTGGCGCTGCTGTCGTTCCGCTGGTTGCCGCAGGGTGTCGATGAAGGTGCCGAAATCGACCGTCTCAACGACCTCCTCGTCAACGCCATCAATGATGACGGCCGCATCTACCTCACGCCCAATCGCATCGACGGTCGCATGGTCATTCGCGTCAGCATCGGCGCTCATGCGACCCGGCGATCCCATGTCGTCGAGGCATGGGATGTGATTCGGGAAATGGCGGCAAAGATCGGCGCTTGACCTTCCCGCAGGTTGAATGTGTAGGAGCCTGCCTGTTATTTGCGCGACCTTTCGACGAAGAGCCGGAATGGTCGTGCCGTCGGTCGGAAACTATCGGACATGAGCCATGATGACACCAAGGCAGATGATGATCGCGACGTCCGTCGTGGCGGTACTTGGCGCAGGCCTGTTCTACTGGAACCGGAGCCAGGGCGTGGACGGGCGGCACGGAAGTGCCGCAATCGAGCCCGTCATACCCGAACTCACTTCGCCGGCACGTGCCGGAGAGGTCGTATTCGATGAACGTTGCGCATCCTGCCATGGTCAGGACGCGGTCGGAACGGACCAGGGGCCGCCCCTGATCCACAAATACTACGAACCCGGACATCATGGGGATCAGGCCTTCGTGATGGCGGCAACCCGCGGTGTACGCGCCCATCACTGGAACTTCGGTGACATGCCTCCTGTCGCAGGGATAACTGCCGACGAGATCGCGAGCGTGATCGCCTATGTGCGTGAGGTCCAGGCTGCCAATGGCATACAGTGACCCCAATCCTGTCGAATCCGGTTCAGGGGTGAACGTCATCCGGTGGGACGACGGCGACACCGACGACCCTGCCATCATGCCGGGCGATTGCCGAATGGACGGCGACAATGCTGAATTCGCCGTCGGTGTCGATGAGGATCGGCGAACCTGAATCGCCGAACGTGGCATCGCAGTCGTGAAGGAGCAGGTGGCCTCCGGCGGACAGGCCCACCACATTGCAGGAGCGGTTGCGTGTGAGCCTG
The DNA here is from genome assembly GCA_020638465.1 of Geminicoccaceae bacterium. Taxonomy (NCBI): domain Bacteria; kingdom Pseudomonadati; phylum Pseudomonadota; class Alphaproteobacteria; order Geminicoccales; family Geminicoccaceae; species Geminicoccaceae bacterium. The sequence continues at coordinate 377,354 of JACKIM010000001.1, read as the reverse complement.
TCGAGCTGGTCGCCGCTGTATCCGGCCTGCGACAGCCGCCAGCGGTCCGCCCCGGCCTTGATGGCCATGGCCGCAGGTGCCATCGGCACCGGCCGGAGCCATCCGCCGTCGTAGAGCTGGTGGTCGAGCTCGATGAACGCCCAGTCCTGCTGGAGCCGCTTCGGCCTTTCGTCCGCATCGAGTTCGAGATCCTCGGCGACCGTGATCCGTCGTCCGTATGCGGTGGCACGGGCTTCGCCATTGGTGAAGCCGGCGGAGAACCTGGCAGATTCCGGCCGGACGACGCTGCCGCGGTCATCGATGACACAGTGGGCGGCGGTCAGGACGACGTCGCGCCTGACAAGGGTGGCGCTGCAATGGGCGCCGTCTTCACGATCCAGCCTGCCCACGGCAACCCATGGCCAGCCACTGTTGAAACGGGGGGCGTCACGATCGTCATCGCCGGTAATGCCGAGCCATTGGGTGAGGTCTCCCGCGTGGGTATCGGGTGGGGAACACGACACCAGCAAGGCAAGGACGACACCGATGGCGCGGATCATGGGGCATTCCCTGCTTTCGTGACTGTCGCCACAGAATCGCATGCTTCGATGAACATGATGTTAATGTCGAAAAACCTGCCGATATTCCGGCGTCTTTCGCTCCACGGACGCTGTTATTCCGGAATTTCCGGCGAGCGCTACGGTGTTCGTGAACGAAAGGGCGATCACCGGCGTTGTTGCGGTGCAGCAACACTGCCAGTGAATAAATCAATGCCGCTTATCGCGCATAGGGTAATATGCCGGCTCAACTGTGATATTTTTGAGACAGTCCCGACCTGGGAGGCGCAGGTGCGATGCGATCATTCGATCGTCGCGCCGGCCGGGCTTCGGCGACACAACACCCTTCTTGCTGGAGCGCGTTCCGACCAAGGGAGATCGGCCGATCGCTCCAGCTTCCCGATTTCGCGTGTCATTCTCGCGAGATGGATGGTTCCACCCGGCGGCACCCGCAAGAAGTCAGTTGCGGCCGAAGAAGTTGTGCCGGCCGATCGTCGTGGTCTCGCGGACGTCGCTGCCCATCCAGCCGGGCCGCTTGCGGAAGCTCTCCTGGAACCACAATGCGCCACCCGTCGGGTCGGCCGGAGGATTGGCGCCGAGCATTTCATCGGTCAGGCTCTGGGCCATCTCCCACATCTTCGGCTCGGTCGGCTTGTCGGACTTGCCATCGCACCACCATCCCCACTCACAGTGCCGGCCCCGCTTCTGGGTGATGACGCCAGTGATCGTATCGGGATATTTCGGGTCCGCCACACGGTTGAGGACGACCCAGCCGATCGCGACCATGCCCTCACGTCCCTCGGATCGGGCCTCGTGATACATGTTGAGAGCGAAAAGGCGCTTCGCTTCGGCATCCACCTCGGCGGCATTGGCCAGTCCGGTCATGGCACAGATGCCGAAAATGGCGAAAGCAGCCAGTTTTTTCCAACTCATGCGCTGATCATCCCTATGTCTTGAGCCCGGGCGTCACCGGAGCGGCACCCCGTCGGTGATCCTCGGATGCATGAAGGGAAGCCTCCCGTCAATGGGCGGCTTCACCTGTTGCGCGAAGGCGACAGCTTCATTGCAAGCGGGATTCGAAGCCTGTCATCCTGCAATGCAATATGGCATTTCGCAAATGCGAAATACATGATAATATATATTAATTTCAATTACTTAATATACAAACCTCAGAGATTTGTTGGGTCAATTGATGCAATAAACTGCAACACAACGTGAGTGGTGGGATCCGGATGCGGGCTCTAGGTTCCGCCCATTCCCGGTGTCGGAAGACGTTCCGGACCGTGCCTTTCGAGTTCGGCGAGCCGTTTTCGAAAACGAAAGGTTGACGGTGGACGGGGGCGGAATGCCCCAGCCGTCCGTTCATCCGACAGGTCGCGGCGATCCGCGATTGCAGGGACGAGGTAACAATGGCAGCGCCGGGCGGTCCGGTCGTTGCTGGCGTGTAAGGTGAAGTCTCGATGTCCATGCCTACTCCGACGATCAACGAAGGGCTGTCGTTCCGTTTGGAGGGCTTTTCGACGCTCAGCGAGGGGCTCGATTACGCCGCACGCGGAGAGACGGGGATGAACTTCTACTCGCCGCGTGGCGAGTTGCAGACTGTCGTGCCCTATCGCCAGTTGCGCGCAGAGGCCATCGACACGGCCAGCCGCCTTCCCTCGACCCGCCTTCGCCGCGGCGACCGCGTCGGCATCATCGCCGAGACCACGCCGGACTTCCTGCGGGTGTTCTTTGCCTGCCAGTATGCCGGCATGGTACCCGTTCCGCTGCCGCTTGCCGTCAATTTCGGCGGTCGCGCGGCCTATGCCGAGCGCCTGCGCGGCATGCTCCAGGCAGCGGGCGCGCGTGCGGCCATCGGCCCTTCGGACCTGATCGATGTCCTGCAGGAGGCAGCGCGCCCGACCGCGGTGCGCTATGTCGGCACGGCTTCGGATCTGGCGGGGCTCGATCGCGTCAAGGCGGCCCTTGAACCGCTCGCGGCGCATGAAGCCTGCTACATCCAGTATTCCTCCGGCAGCACCAGTTTTCCGCGTGGTGTTCTGGTCACTCAACAGGCGATAACGGCCAATGCCCGTTCGATCGCCGTCGATGGTGTCTGCCTGCGGCAGGGCGATCGCTGCGTTTCATGGCTTCCGCTCTACCATGACATGGGCCTGGTCGGTTGCTGCCTGACGCCGGTCCTGGGGCAGGTTTCGGTCGACTATCTGGCCACTTCGTCCTTTGCCCGCCGCCCCCTGGTCTGGCTCGAACTCATCTCGCGCAACCGCGGAACCATCGCCTTCAGCCCGACCTTCGGGTTCGAGCTCTGCGCCCGCCGGGTCGCCAATCGCGCCGCTCCCGACCTCGACCTGTCGTCGTGGCGTGTGGCTGGCATCGGTGGCGAGATGATCCGCCCCGATGCACTGGATACCTTTGCGTCGACCTTTGCCGCCAGCGGCTTCGACGCGGGTGCCTTCCTGCCGAGTTACGGCATGGCCGAGGCCACTCTGGCGGTGACCTTCCCGAAGGTGGGAACAGGTGTTGCCGTGGATCGCATCCTGCGCGGTGCTCCCCTTGAGCAGCAGCGCATTGCCGTTCCGGCGCACTCGGAGGTCGATGACAGCGAAGCCCGCTCTTTTGCCCGTTGCGGCAAGCCCATGCCCGGTTACGAGATCCAGATCCGCGACAAGCGCAACCGCCCGATGCATGAGCGCCAGGTCGGCCGTATCTGCATCAAGGGGCCGAGCCTCATGGGCGGCTATTTCCGCAACCCGGAGGCCACCAATGCCGTCATTACCCGGGACGGCTGGCTCGACAGCGGTGACATGGGGTACATGGTCGATGGCGAACTGGTCGTCACCGGGCGGACCAAGGATCTCATCATCATCGGCGGTCGCAACATCTGGCCGCAGGATCTCGAATGGGCGATCGAACAGCTGCCGGAGGTCCGTGCGGGTGATGTGGCGGCGTTCGCTGCCAGTGATTCCCTTGATCGCGAGCGGGTGGTGGTCGTTGTCGAGTGCCGCGTGCAGGGTGACGAGGCCATAGCCGGATTGCGCGACAAGGTGCAGGCCACGGTCAGCCGGGTGGCCGGTGTCGAAAGCGACGTGGTGCTCGCTCCGCCGCGTTCGTTGACTTTCACCACCTCGGGAAAGTTGTCGCGGGCAGCGGCGCGACAGAACTTCCTCGATGGTGCCATTCGCGATGTGCAGGCGGTGATGGCTCCCACGCATGAGGCCGCTGTCGATCTGCGCCTCGCAGCTTCGGGTTGAGGTTGCCGGTCTGACCGAGCGTCGATGAAATGGGGCTGACACTCGCACTGACCGGCGGGACGGGTTTCATTGGCCGGCATCTGCTTGGACAACCCCTGTTGTCCGGCGGGTCCAGTGGATTATCCACTGTTCGCCTGCTCCATCGTCGCGATGTCGAGGAGCGCCCCCACATTCGGCCCGTCCGCGGTTCGATGGAGGACGAAACGGCCTTGCGGCGGCTGGTCGATGGTGCCGATGTCGTGGTGCACATGGCGGGTTCGATCCAGGCACGGGCCCGTGCTGATTTCGAGCGCGACAATGTGGAGGCGACTGCGAGGCTTGCACGTCTGGCTGAGCAGGGCGGTGCACGGCGCTTCATGCTGGTTTCTTCCCTGGCTGCCACAGTTCCCCAGGCATCGAATTATGCATGGAGCAAGGCGGAAGGCGAAAAGGCAGCGCGAAGCGAACTTCGGTCCTGCTCGTTGGAAATCCTGCGGCCGCCGGCAATCTATGGTCCGGGGGACCGGATGACGCTCGCGATCTTCAAGCAGATGGCCTCGGGCGTTCTCCTGGTGCCGCGAGGCGGGATGTCGAGTTTCGCACTGTTGCACGTACACGATCTCGTGGCATTGATCTCGACATTGATCTTATCTCCGCAGGAGCAGGATGTCGTCGAGCCGGATGATGGCAAGGCGGGAGGCTACCGGTGGGAAGACCTTGCCGATATCGGCAAGGTCGTTGCCGGACGCCCCGTGCGCGTGGCACGGTTGCCGCGGTGGGTCTTCTCCGTGGCCGCCGCGATGTGTGATGGTTTATCGAGCTTCACCAATGCTGTATTGCCTCTGTCTCGCGACAAGCTCGGCGAGCTCTGCCATCCCCGATGGGTCGGTCGAGGTGACCGCCCGTCCGGCTGGCGGCCGCAGGTGGATTTTGTCGAAGGTGCACGGGAAACCTTGCAATGGTACCGGCAGGCCGGCTGGATCTGAAGCCGGTGACAAACAGCAGGTGGAGACGTCCCCATGACCGATACGTTGCGTGATCGGATCCTCGAACTGCTCGATCGTTACAATCCGGAACGGAAGCCCGTCGAGGATGCGACCGAGCTCGGTGCCGGCCTCAACATCGATTCGGTCGCCGCAATGGACCTCATCATGGAGATCGAGGACCATTTCGAGATCGACATCCCGATGAACAAGGTTTCCGAACTGCAGACTGTGGGCGACCTTGTCTCGCTGGTGCGCGAGACGGTCGAAGCGAGACAGGGCTGATGGATATATTCTCCAAATATGGCGCGACCCGCGCTCGTCACGACGCCGTCGTCAGTGCGGGCACGGATCCCTTCGGACAGGAGATCGACGAGATCGTTTCGGCGACCGAAGCGATCATCGCCGGCCGCCGCACGATCATGGTCGGCACCAACAACTATCTGGGACTGTCCTTCGATCCGGCCTGCCGCAAGGCCGCCGCCGATGCGGCGCTCGAACTCGGTACGGGAACGACGGGTTCACGCATCGCCAATGGGACCTATGCCAGGCACAGGGAGCTGGAGGAGGGATTCAAGCGCTTCTTCGACAGGAAGCACGCGATCGTCTTCACGACCGGCTACCAGGCCAATCTCGCGACGCTGTCGGCGCTGGCCGGTCCGAAGGACTACATCCTTTCCGATAGCGACAATCATGCAAGCATCTGGGACGGCTGCCGCCTGTCGCAGGCCGAGACGGTGATGTTCCGCCACAACGACCCCGACCACCTCGACAAGCGGTTGTCGCGTCTCGAAGGCAAGGGGGAGTGCAAGCTGATCGTCGTCGAGGGGCTCTATTCGATGCTGGGCGACACGGCCCCGATCCGGGAATTCGTCGAGGTCAAGGAAAGGCACGGCGCCTGGCTCTGGGTCGACGAGGCGCATTCCGTCGGCGTCTATGGCGAGAATGGACGTGGCGTTGCCGAGGCGCAGGGCGTCGAGGAAGGCGTCGACTTCATCGCCGGCACCTTCTCCAAGAGTCTTGCCGGGACCGGCGGTTTCGCGGTCTCCAACCATCCCGACTTCGAACTGCTGCGGCTCACCGCCAGACCCTACATGTTTGCCGCTTCGCCAACGCCATCGAGCATGGCCTCGGTTGCCGAAGCGTTGCGCCAGATCGAATCCCGTCCCGAGCTTCGCCGGCAGATCTGGCGCAATGCCGAACAGCTTTATGCGGGCCTCCGCGATGCGGGGTTCGAACTGTGCTCCGCTCTGAGCCCGGTGATCGCGGTGCGGATGCCGGACGAGCGGTCGGTGGTCCACGCATGGAACCGCCTCATTCGAGAAGGCGTCTATGTCAATCTGGCGGTTCCGCCCGGAACGCCCGGTGGCGTCTGCCTGTTGCGTTGCAGCGTTTCGGCTGCGCACACGCCCGGGCAGATCGACGAGGTGATCCGGCGTTTCACCAGGGTCCGCGACGAGATTGCCGGTCCCGCCGTCTCGATCGCCTGATCCGGGGAGGGCTGCCGGTCATTGCTGGCGGGGCGATGGATCAGCGCCCTTGCCACGTCATGGCAATGGATTATTCAGGTGGGGCAGGCAGGCGCGCGTCGGGCAACCGGCATGGACGTTTCCGGCTTCGGACAAGAGCGGCCCGCATTCCTCCGCAATCGGGCCGCGTCGACCTGGAGGTTAACCAACGATGAGCGAGAAACTGACACTGGACTGGCTGCGCGAGGCTGTTCAGGTTGGCGAAATCGATACCGTCATCGCGGCTCAGGTCGACATGCAGGGTCGGTTGATGGGCAAGCGGTTCCAGGCGGAATTCTTCATTGACAGCGCGTGGGAGGAGACCCACAGCTGCAACTACCTTCAGGCAACCGATCTGGAGATGATCACCGTCGAGGGATACAAGGCGACCTCATGGGCCGCCGGTTATGGCGATTATGTCATGAAGCCGGATCTCGACACCCTGCGTCGTGTGCCATGGGCGGAAGGTACCGCCATGGTCCTGTGTGACGTGCTCGACCATCATTCCCACAAGGATGTTCCCCACTCGCCGCGCGCCGTGCTCCGGCGCCAGCTCGCCCGCCTCGCGGAACGGGACATGAAGGCGATGATGGCGACCGAACTGGAATTTTTCCTCTATCGGGAAAGTTTCGAGGAGGCGCATGACAGCGGCTATCGCAAGCTCACGCCGATCAGCCCGTACAATGAGGATTACCACATCTTCCAGACCGCCAAGGAGGAGGATGTCATGCGGGCCATCCGCAACGGCCTCCAGGGGGCGGGCGTGCCGGTGGAGAACTCCAAGGGCGAGGCGGACTCCGGGCAGGGGGAGATCAACGTCCGCTATGCCGATGCCCTGACGATGGCCGACAACCACTCGATCGTGAAGAACGCGGTCAAGGAGATCGCGTGGGCGAAGGGCAGGGCGGTGACCTTTCTCGCAAAGCCCAATACCCACAAGGCGGGAAGTTCAAGTCATGTGCACCAGTCCCTGTGGAGCCTCGACGGCAGGCCCCTGTTTCACGATCCGCAGGCCGAACATGGCATGTCGAAGCTGATGCGCCATTTCCTGGCCGGGCAGCTGCATCATGCCCCGGCCGTGACCCTGTTCCTTGCCCCCTACATCAACTCCTACAAGCGGTTCGCCGAGGGCACTTTCGCCCCGACGAAGACCGTCTGGTCGATGGACAACCGCACGGCGGGCTATCGCGTGTGCGGTGCGGACAGCAGGGCGGTGCGTGTCGAGTGCCGTGTCGGAGGCTCGGACCTCAACCCCTACCTCGCCATGGCCGCCCTGCTCGCGGCGGGCATGGATGGCATGGATCGCGAGATGGAACTCGAGGAAGCCTTCAGCGGCGATGCCTACAAGGGTGAGGGGCGCGAGGTGCCGAAGACCCTGCGCCACGCCATCGACGCGGCCGAGGCGTCGGACATGTTGCGCGGAGCCATCGGAAGCGATGTGGTCGACCACTATCTCCATGCCGCGCGCTGGGAACAGCACGAATACGACCGGGTGGTCACCGATTGGGAGATCGCCCGCGGCTTTGAAAGGACCTGACCGGATGACGTCCGAACTGCGCTGCATCTCCCCCATCGACGGCTCCGTCTTTGCCAGCCGGCCGGTCGTCTCGCTGGACGACGCCCGTGCATGTGTCGCCGGGGCCCGCAGGGCCTGCCCGTCATGGGCGGCGCGCCCGCTGGAGGAGCGGATCGCACTGGTGCGTGCCGGTGTCGCCCGGCTGGGGGAGATGAATGACGAGGTGGTGCCCGAACTGGCGTGGATGATGGGGCGGCCGGTACGCTATGGCGGCGAGTTCCGTGGTGTCGACGAGCGCGCGTCCTGGATGGCCGATATCGCCGCCGCCGCGCTGGCGCCGGTGGTGATCGAGGACTCAGCGCGTTTCGAGCGGCGCATCCTGCGCGAACCGCAGGGCGTGGTGCTGGTCATTGCGCCCTGGAATTATCCCTACATGACAGCCATCAACACGGTGGTACCGGCTCTCATCGCCGGCAATGCGGTCATTCTCAAGCACTCCACCCAGACCCTGCTGGTGGGTGAACGCATGGCGCGCGCGTTCCACGAGGCAGGTGTGCCGCGCGAGGTCTTCGCCAACATCTTCCTCGATCATGGGACGACAGCCGCCCTCATCGGTGAGCGGGCATTCGATTTCATCAACTTCACCGGCTCGGTAGCGGGTGGGCGAGCCATGGAGAAGGCGGCAGCCGGCACGTTTGCCGGGCTCGGTCTCGAACTCGGCGGCAAGGATCCGGGGTACGTTATGGAGGATGCCGATGTCGAGGCCGCGGCCGACACGCTGATCGACGGGGCAATGTTCAATTCCGGCCAGTGCTGTTGCGGCATCGAGCGGATCTACGTGGCGCAGGCGTTGTTCGACCGCTTCGTCGAGAAGGCGGTTTCCATCGTCAACGGCTACCGGCTGGGCAATCCCCTCGATCAGGAAACCACATTGGGACCGATGGCCAATGTGCGATTTGCCGCCGAGGTGCGCAGCCAGACCGGTGAAGCCCTTGCCGGGGGAGCGCGTGCGCTGATCGATCCGGCACGATTCCCGCAGGACGATGGAGGTGCCTATCTGGCCCCGCAGATCCTCGTCGGAGTCGATCATTCGATGCAGGTGATGCGTGACGAGAGCTTCGGTCCCGTGGTCGGTATCATGCCCGTGCGCGACGACGACGAGGCGCTGGCGCTGATGAATGACAGTGCCTTCGGCCTGACGGCCTCGCTGTGGACGCGGGACGTCGAACGGGCCGCACGGATCGGTGCTGCCATCGAGACCGGTACGGTCTTCATGAATCGCTGCGATTATCTCGACCCGGCGCTGTGCTGGACCGGATGCAAGGATACCGGGCGCGGCGGGGCGCTATCACCCATCGGTTACCAGAATCTGACCAGGCCCAAATCCTACCATCTGAGGAAAGCCCTGACATGAGTCCCGTCGCCAACTGGAGCTATCCTACTGCCATCCGCTTCGGTGCCGGGCGCATCCGGGAGCTGGCCGATGCCTGCAAGACGGCGAAGATCTCCCGTCCGCTGCTGGTGACAGACCGGGGCCTGGCCTCGATGGAGATTACTGCCCGCGCCCTGGATGTGCTTGATGGAGCCGGTCTCGGTCGGGCAATCTTCGCCGATGTGGACCCCAATCCCAACGAGAACAATCTCGAAGCGGGTATCAGGCAGTTCCGCGATGGCGGTCATGACGGCGTGGTCGCGTTCGGTGGCGGCTCGGGGCTCGATCTGGGCAAGCTCGTCGCCTTCATGGTCGGACAGACCCGGCCGGTATGGGATTTCGAGGATATCGGTGACTGGTGGACCCGCGCGGATGCCTCGGCCATCCATCCCAACGTTGCCGTTCCCACCACTGCCGGTACAGGCTCCGAGGTGGGGCGGGCCAGCGTGCTGACCAATTCCGCTACCCACGTAAAGAAGATCATCTTCCATCCGAAAATTCTGCCTTCAGTGGTCATTTGCGATCCCGAGTTGACTGTCGGCATGCCGAGGATGATCACCGTGGGCACCGGCATGGACGCCCTTGCCCATTGCCTCGAAGCCTTCTGCTCGCCGCATTACCACCCGATGAGCCAGGGGATCGCTCTGGAAGGCATGAAGCTGGTCAGCGACAATCTCCCCAGGGCTGTCGCCAATGGAGCGGACCTCGACGCCCGGGCCAACATGATGAGCGCGGCGGCGATGGGGGCCACGGCCTTCCAGAAGGGGCTGGGGGCGATCCATTCCCTCTCGCACCCGGTCGGCGCGATCTACAATACCCACCATGGCCTGACCAATGCCGTGGTCATGCCGCCGGTCCTGCGCTTCAACCGCCCCGCTGTCGAAGACCGTCTGGCCGATGCCGCCCGCTATATGGGCGTCGGCGATTCCTTCGATGCATTCTACGACCACATCATGGCCATGCGCTCCAGCCTCGGTGTCCCCGACAGGCTCGGCGAACTGGGGGTCGGGCGTGACTGCATCGACGAGATGGCCGCCATGGCTGCCGAAGACCCGAGTTGCGGTGGCAACCCCGTTCCGCTCGATGCGGCATCACTGAAACGTCTCTTCGAGGAATGTATCTGACGGGCTGAGGTTGCCGATCGGACAGCGGTCGAGTGCCATCATGGGCCGGGTGTCATCTCCGCGATCGTCGCGTATCCGCGCGTGGAGGTGCCTTGGCTGCGCCTGTCCTTGCCCCTGACCGTTTCGGCGGCGTCGACGATGGCCTGGGCGATCTGGTCGAGCTGGTGCCGGAGCAGGTGCACGGGCAGGCGTACATCGCAGGCGCGCATCAACATCGCGCGGGTCCGCTCTAGCGATTCCTGACGGTCGATGAACTGCCAGTTCCAGAATGCGCGCGCATTGCCTTCCGCAAGCCCGAAGACCTGCACGTCCACTCCATTCATGGCGGCCAGTTTCACGAAGGTCCGTGCCTCGTCGTCCGTCGCGAAACCCGAAAGATTGAACTGGATCGAATCGGGTGCACGCTCCTCGCCTGGCAGGGGCTCGGGTACATTGAGCCAGGGAGAGCGGTTGAGCTGTCCGGCCACATGGTCATGGTTCCTGCGACCGGCGGCGATGCGCCCGCCCAATTCGATCAGTTGGGGTCGCAGCACCGCTGCCGCGAGATTGTTCATGCGCATGTTGTAGAGGGGCAGGCGGTTCTGCCAGTGACCGCCACGATCGCCGATACCCGGATGCTTCTTCCAGTTGGTTTCATAAGCACCCGACATGATGGCGGCGCGTGCCATGAGGTCGGGATCGGCCGTCACGAGGATGCCGCCTTCGCCGGCATTGAGCATCTTGTATGACTGAAAGGAAAAACACCCGATTGCACCGAAGGTCCCGATCGCCCGCCCGTGCCAGCGGGTTCCGAGCGAGTGGGCCGCATCCTCGATCACAGGAATGCCGCGCTGCTCGCAGCTTTCGAGGATGACATCCATGTCCGAGGTATGCCCGCGCATGTGGCTGATGAGCACCGCGGCGATGTTGGTGTCGATCTTGCGTGAGAAATCCTCCGGATCGATGCGGTAGTCATGACCGCATTCCACCAGAACTGGTGTACAATCGGCGTGCACCACGGCCGAGGGGACCGCGGCAAAGGTGAAGGCCGGCATGATGATGCGGCTCCCCCGCGGCAGGTCCAGGGCCTTGATGGCGAGGAAGAGCGCGGCCGAACAGGAACTGACCGCCAGGGCATGGGGCATGTCCAGCAGTTCGGCGAATTCCTTTTCCAGTCGGGCGACTGGCGAATTCAGGCCGGAAGTATAGCGAAACAGATCGCCACTGTGCAAAAGTGCGTTGATCTCGTCCTGTGCGGCCCCGGGGATCGGCTCTGCGGAATAGACATCGGGTACGGCTGGAGTGTCCTGAATCATGGATTTCACCTTCAAAGTCCCGTGTAACCGAAGCGACGGAAATGGGCGATCACGCCATCGGTGAGAAAGCCGGTCCGTGTCGCCAGTTGCGGCAGGTCGAAGCCGCCGCCCGTGTTGACCTCGATCAGCCTGGGGCCGGATGGCGTGACGGCGATATCCATGGACTGGTAACGTACAGGCTGGAAAATCGACGCGCAGCACCGGGCGAGTTCGACCACGCGATCCCACATCGGGACACGCTCACCCTTGAGCGCGACGCCGGTGCGCGGATGTCGATCGTGCTCCTGGACGAAACAGCCATCCTTTTCGCATAGGGTCTGGATTGTGCCGTTCAGCGGATCGAGGCCGCAGGCAAGGTTGCCGGAACGCCAGAACGAGTCGGTGAAATTGCTGCCGCCGGGCAATTTGAGGACGGCAAAGGGAATGTCGACGTCCTGTTCTCCGGCGAGAATACACAGTCGTATGGTGGCGAGATGCCCGGTATATTGGGCCAGAGCGTCATGATTGGTTTCCTGGCGCTGCAGGATATAGCTGGTACCGCCGATATATTCGTTGAAGAATGTCTCGTGGTCGAGCCAGCCCTCGCCATAGATCTGGACCCTGTCGGTATCGACTGCCGTGACGAGAAAGGCGCCCAGACTGCAAATTCCCCGGTTTTCCTTGCCGAAGAACGGCAGTTGGCCGTCGGTTTTCGTGAACTCCCGGAATTGATCGGCCGTCCTGATGGTCCGGGTATCGGGATAGTTGCGATGGCCCCGGTCGATGATGGCCAGCGTCTCGGGGATCTCGATCGCACTTCTCGACAGGATATGCGAACAGAGCCATTTGTCCTCGGTGCTCGCCTGCCAGGTCATGTCGCATACGGCCCGTGTGATCGGCCAGTGCAGGCGATTGGTGAGGAAGCGCTGCCGCGAGTCGCGATCGTGGCGGGTGCGATCATAGACTCCGTACTGGAGATATTCCTGAATTGACAGATGACCACGACCACGGCTCAACTGGAAAAACTCGGCCGCCAGGTCGAAAACGCTCCGGTCGCTTTTCCTGCTCGCAAGATTGAGGGCGTGGGCAAGCCCGAACTGGCCCTGGCTGCTCCCGGTTACCTGTGATCCGGAACTCCCGTTCTGCAACTGATCCTTGAGGGTTTCGTCCCTCGCCCTGACATTGATTCCGGCCGCTACCATCGCTTTCCCCGAACAATATTGCATTCGCATCCGATTTATCGGCCGGGATGGTTAACAATTGTTAAATTTTTCAATTTTAAGTTGTTATTGATGCGTAAAATATCAACTTTTCGCGAAGATCAGCAATCGCTCAAGTCTGCCCATGCATATTCGGGGGTTTCCGGGACGACGGAAAGACCTATCCCGCGTTGATGCCGCTGCGGAACGCCCATCCGGTCATGTGCTGTTCGAGAAGGGCGAAGATGGCGTACATGGCGATGCCCAGGATTGCCAGGGCGATGAGGCAGCCGAAAACCAGCGGAACCTCGAAATTGGCCTGGGCCTGGAGCATGAGGTGGCCGAGACCGGAGTTGGCGGCAATGGTTTCGCTGATGATTGCCCCGACGAAGGCCAGGGTGATGGCGATCTTGAGCGAGCCGAAGAAATACGGCATCGAGCGGGGAATGCCGACCTTCGTCATGATTTCCAGCTTGCTGGCGCCAAGTGCCCGCAGCACATCCTCCATCTCCGGCTCAAGCGTCGCGAGGCCGGTGGCGACATTGACGACGATGGGAAAGAAACTGATGAGGAAGGCCGTGAGAATGGCCGGAACGGCGCCGACGCCGAACCAGAGAACGAGGATCGGGACGATCGCGACCTTGGGGATCGAGTTGAAGCCGACCATTACGGGATAGAGGCCGTTGTAGATGGTGCGCGACCAGCCGATGAAGACGCCGAGGGCAAGCCCGAAGCCGATGGCAATGACGAAGCCCGCCAGCGTCGTCCACAGGGTTTGCAGCGAGTTGAAGAAGATCGCACCCTTGAAGTGCCACATTTCGGCGAAGACTTCCGATGGCCGCGGCAGGACATAGGACGGCATGTCGAAGGCGACGCAGGCGACCTCCCAGACGACGAACAGGCCGATGGTGATGAACAGGGGAGCCAGGCGTTCGGCGGTCATGGCTCGCGTACACCGGCGATCTGGAGACGCAGCGTGTGGACGATGTCGACGCAGGCCGGTTCGTAGAGTACCTCAAGCGAACGCGGACGGGGAATGTCGACGACGTGGCGATGGAGGATCCTGCCCGGACGGGCGCTCATGACGTGGATGGTATCGGCCAGGAAAACGGCCTCCCGCAGGTCGTGGGTGACCAGGATGCAGGTGAAGCGCTGCTGCTGCCACAGGTCGCGAAGGACGCACCACAGCTCCTCGCGGGTGAAGGCGTCGAGCGCGGCGAACGGTTCGTCGAGCATGAGCAGCTTCGGCTCGTGGACCAGGGCGCGGCATAGGGAAACACGCTGCTGCATGCCACCGGACAGTTCCCAGGGGAAGCGGTCGCCGAAACCCTTGAGCCCGACCGTGTCGAGAATGGCGTCTGCGCGTTCCTCATACATCCTGCGATCCTTGCGGATGCGGGAACGGTGCGGTTTGACGATTTCCAGCGGAAGGAGAACGTTCTCGCGGACGTTGCGCCACGGGAGCAGGGTGGCGTTCTGGAACGCCATGCCGGCGATCTTGAGCGGTCCCCTGACGGGCGAGCCGTTGACGCTGACGGATCCGTGCGTGGGCGGTCGCAGTCCGGTGACGAGTTTCATCAAGGTGGACTTGCCGCAGCCGGACGGGCCGACCACGGCGGTGAATTCCCCTTCCGCTACCGAGATATCGGCACGGTCGAGTGCAAGGACCTCGCCATCGCGCGTCCTGTAGGCGAGCGAGGCCCCATTCAGTTCGACGAACGCCATGCGACCGCTATCTCAGCATCCGCGTCGACACATCCGGCAGATAATCGGATGTGTAGATATCGGCGACGGCAGGGCGGTTGACGTAATCGTAGCCGATGCCGATCTGGTCGAGACTGGTTTCGAGGCGGTCGATTTTCGCCGCGCCAAAGCCGTTTTCCTTCACCCGTTCGGTAACGATGTTGTCGTGCAGCGCCATCTCCAGTCGCTCGACCTCGACCTCTTCCCGGGCGACGTCATTGCGGCTGGTGATCGAGGCAATAGCCGCCTGCGGATCGGCGATGGTTTCCTTCAGGCCGCGAATCGTTGCCCGAATGAAGCCCTTCACCGCTTCGGGATGTTCCCTGGCAAAGTCCGTATTGGCGATCACCATGTTGCCGTAGAGGGCCAATCCGTGATCGGACATCAGCATGACCCTGATATCGCCGGCCGGAACGCCCTTGGACTTGAGGTTCAGGAATGACGAGAACGAGAACCCGAAGATGCCGTCGACCTCGCCGGCCGCCAGCATGGGTTCCCGCACGGGAAACCCGATGCTCTCGATGGTTACCGCGCTCTCGTCGATATCATTGATCCTCACGAATCCCGGCCACTGGGCGAATGCCGAATCAGGCGGAGGAGCGCCGAGCCTGTGTCCTTCGAGACTTTTTGGGTCCGAGGGATCGATGCCACTGCCCGCGAGCGAGACGATCGAATAGGCGGGGGCATCGTAGAGCACCATGACCGACTGCACCGCAGCATCGGGATTCTGGTCCTTGAATTTGACAAGGGCTGACAGGTCTCCCGAACCCAGATCGTAATTGCCGGTGGCGATGCGTGGAATTGTCTGGGACGACCCCGAGCCACTGTCGATCGAGACGTCGAGTCCCTCATCGGCGTAGTAGCCCTTGTCGAGGGCCACGGTGAAAGGCGCGGCCGGACCCTCGAACTTCCAGTCAATGGCGAAGTTGACTTTCGTCTGGGCGGCCGCATCCTGCAGCGGGACGCATGCAACACCAACGACAAGGCCAGTCGCGAGAGCTCCGATCAGTGGATTCATTGCCCAAATCCCTTCAGGACACTGTTGAATCTATGGATTGGCCGGCCCTTGCCATTTGCCCTGAAGGATCGCACGTTCCTGCCCGGACTGGCAATCATTCCGCGACGAAATCGACGTGCGACCCCGAATTGGCTGCTGTCGGAATGACGCTGCCGTACTATTTCACGCTTGAGAACGCCGTCGGTGTCAGGATCTCGCTCGAAACATTGGCGACGATCGGCTTTTCCGCCTCACTTGCGGCGCGTTTCTCCTGCCATTCCGGATCGGCCATGAAAGCGCCCCATTTGCTTTCACGTTCAGCAAGATTCTCCCACTGGAGAAGATAGGTGAGCCGGTGATTATTCGGGCCGATGACGGTCGTCCAGAACCCGGCCTGCCGGATTCCGTGGCGCTTCCAGATGTCGAGCGTCACCGTTTCGAAACGCTTGAGCAACGCCGGCAGACGGCCCGGACAGCAGTCGTAGACACGCAATTCATACAGCATTCGCTTCTTGCCTCCCCTCGAATTCCCGATATTGCTAGCTGATGGTGAGCAGCCACAAGCGCCTTAGCAAGCCCCTTTTCCACCAGCTGGATGAGAACGGGCCATTTTGTCCGGGCTGCTCGCCTTCAAGCGGATCGATCCGGGGAGGAGCGGATATCATGACATGCAGGGTCGTTTTTCTCGACCGTCTGACACTCGGGCCGGGCGTGGAGGTCGTCCGTCCGCGTTTCAATCATGAGTGGATCGAGTATGAGCGATCTTCGCCGGATGAGGTTGCCTCGCGTGTAGCCGATGCCGATCTGGTCATTTCGAACAAGGCGCCCGTGCGCGCCGAAGCACTTGCCGGAGCCCGTCGGCTGAAAATGATCTCGGTGGCGGCAACCGGCTATGACATCATCGACATCGACGCGTGTCGCGAGCGTGGCATCACCGTCTCCAATGTCCGGGGGTACGCGGTCAACACCGTGCCGGAACACGCCTTTGCGCTGATTCTCGCCCTGCGCCGTTCGATCGTGCCCTATCGCGCCTCCGTCATTGCCGGCCGCTGGCAGGAGGCGGGCACGTTCTGCTATTTCGACTACCCCATCCGGGATCTTGCCGGTTCGACCATCGCGATCATGGGCGAGGGGTCCATCGGCCAGTCGGTGGCAGCCATTGCCCGTGCGTTCGGCATGGTTCCGCTGTTCGTCGCCCACAAGGGGGTCGACGGGCTGGGACCGCTCTACACGCCGTGGAACGATGCCCTCGAATGTGCCGACATCATTTCCATCCACGCTCCCCTGACATCCTCGACCCGGAACATGCTAGGCATGGAGGAGTTCCGCAGAATGAAACGAAAGCCCCTGGTCATCAACTGCGCCCGCGGCGGGCTGGTCGACGAGTCGGCACTGGTTCGTGCGCTCGACGAGGGGTTGATCTCCGGTGCCGGTTTCGATGTCCTCACCAGCGAGCCGCCAGCCCCCGACAATCCGCTGCTCGCGATTCTCGATCGGCCGAACGTCATCGTGACGCCGCACGTCGCCTGGGCCAGCGAAGAGGCGCAGCAGGGGTTGTGGAACCAGACCATCGAAGCGCTGGAGGCGTTCATGGAGGGACAGCCGGTACGGGTGGTCTGACCGACCGTATCAGCGTCCGACGAGGTAGCGTGCACCTTCGATCCAGCGGTCGACTTCCGCCTCGCCCGGGGTGCGGCGGACGAGGATCTCGCGCTTGTTGAGCTCGCTGAGCTGATGAGCAAGGTCGGCCGCATGGCTTTGCGCCAGTCGTTCGGGTGTGTCGATGTCGAGCATTTCGAGCATGTTGGCATAGGTATGGCCGACTCCCTGCACCTGCCGCAGCCGGGCCCGGTCGACGAGGCGACTGAGCTGCTCGACTTCGACACCGCATCGCCCGGCCAGGGCGCGCAGCGACTCCGTCGACCGGGTCGCCGCGATCAGTTGCGCCGTATTGGAAATGCGACAGGCCCGCAATGCTATGCGTATTCGCGACGATGTACCGCTGATACGCAATATCGGCATGGGCGCGGACGTACGGAAGCGAGAAATAACCAGGTCCTCTCGGCGTCAGTTCAGGGGTGATTGTTAGATGTTTGTAACCTGCCTCCGGGCGCCACAGAATAAAAGTATGAGCGTGTTTTTGAGGCTTCGACTTCTGGGCGATTGATTGAACGGCTCGCTTCGGGCTCGCTCCCGCTGCGGATCACGGTACCGGATGCGTGCCGGGCCGCGCTGTTGTTCCTCCGGGGGCGAGGTGCCGGGCCGGGTTTCCCGCCGGCGCTCACCTTGTCGGTGTAAATTCTTTTATTTGCAAGCCTATGGGTATCATTTTCGTTGTTTCGCATATATTGTCCTGTAAATTGAAGACGTTGCCCGTTCGCCGGCGATTTACCTGATGGCGCCGGTAAAATACTCGTGATTCCCGCAGTTGCCGAAGGCGCGGACGAGGCCCTTCGGCCGGTCGGGTGTCATGTCATTGCGCCGGTATCGTGGCGCGATGGACACAGTTTCGCGCAGGAGTCCGGGAGGCTGGCGACCGGTCCGTTCGTGGCGGGTGGTTCCCGGCCATCGGCTGTCGGCGCGTTCAGGTAGTGCTCAAGCCGATGTTTGAATGATGCTTGGTTGCGAGTGCCGTGAAACCGTATAAGATTCGATAACCGGGCCCGTTGATCGTGTCAGGCGCTTGCCGGTGTCTCCAAGGCCCTGTCGACGGACCTCGCAGGCAAGAAGTTTCAAGGAGATCGACGACGTGTTCGGGACCGACATTCTGTATGACCTGCTGATGCTCATGATCGGTATCATCCTGGGCTTCCTGCTGGGCTGGTACTATGTCGGCCGGTCGCGGACGGAGCATTTCGAGGAAAGCGAGCGCCACTGGCACAAGCGCATCAATGATGCCAACCAGGAGTTGCGCAGCGCCAACGAAGACAATCTGGAAATCAAGGAACGTTTCCTTGCCCTGCAGGACGAGCACCTGGCGCGCGAGGCGGCCATCCGCGATGCCCTGGAGGCGCGGGACGAAGGCGAGCGTAAACTCGGGGAGGCGAGGGCGCAGAAGGACGAGGCGGTCGCCGCACGGGTGGAGCTTGAGCGCGAGCTGGATCGGGCACGCAATGCGCTGGCCTTCGAACGTGCCCGCCTCGACGAGGTTCGTGGACATCTCGCAAGGTTGGAACAGGCGGCGCACCATTCGGGTGCGGAGGATGGCGCCCATGCGAGCGTTGCGGCTTCCATGAAGGCCAGTCTCATGGATCGCCCGTCCCCGTCGCGGGCGCTGCACGAGGAGCCCGGGGACTTCAAGCATGCGCCGCGAGCAGCCGGGGATGATCCCAAGGCCACCGGGAGCGGCAAGCCCGACTCGGCGAGCGGCGTGGGCTCGATGGTTTCGGCGCAGGCTGAACATGTGTCGGCATCGGCGCCCGCCGCGAAGCCGGCCGATGGTGACGATGATCATGCGGCCGCCATCGGGTGGTCGCGGAGCGGGTCGGGGGCGGCAGTCGGTCCGCCGGCGGAGAACCGCGATGACGACAAGGCTGCCCGAGAAAAAACCGCCGGCAGGGAGCCGGTGGAGACGGCGACCGATATCATGGCCCATGGTCGCCGCGCCCTGCGCAAGCTGGACCAGAAGATCGCCCAGCTTCCGGCCGGATCGGATGCACGCCGCAAGCTTGAGGCCGAGCGCCGCGCGCTGATCGACGCCTCGAACGGCAGGCTGGCCCGCCCGGTCGACTGGAAGCCCTTGATCGACATGCCGTCGCCGTCGCTGGCCCTGCATGAAACGGCGATGAGCTTTTCCGGGCAATCATCGCCACATGTGGAAGACAATGCTCCGGCTGCGTCGCCCGAGGCCCTGCAGCAACGTCGCGGCCTGCATGCGCTCGACGCGAAGATCGCCCAGCTTCCGGCCGGATCGGATGCACGGCGCAAGCTCGAAGACGATCGGACTGCGTTGCTGGAGGGCGGGAGAAAGGCAAGGGCGGACGACGTCGCCAAAGCGGCGGATGACGTGCGACCCGCAGCGGGAAAGGCTGTCTCTGCCGACGATGGCGGGCGACAGCCCGGCGTTCCGGTTTTCTCGCAGCCGGAGGTCAGGCCCGACGATCTCAAGCGGATCAAGGGCATTGGTCCCAAGCTGGAACGTACCCTGCACGGTCTGGGTGTTCGCAGTTTCGCGCAGCTGGCGGCGTTCACCGATGACGATATCGCCCGGATCGACGACGTGCTCGATTTCAAGGGGCGCATCCAGCGCGAGGACTGGGTGGGGCAGGCCCGGCGGTTCATGCGGGGGCGCGAGAGCCCCTGACGGTCCGGGGCGCACGGCCCGTTTCATTTCACGTTGGCGGAGGCCGGCGGTGTGCCCTTGTCACTCTCGCGATGCGAGAGGGCGGCTGGTCAGGAAGGCTATCGCGTCTTCCAGCGAATGACGGCCTTCGAGAACGTGGGCGACGGCTTCGGTGATCGGCAGTTCGACGCCATGGCGGCGGGCGAGTTCGAGCGCTGCCTCTGCCGTCCATGCTCCCTCGCTGAGCTTGCCGCCGGTGCCGCGCAATGTCCCGACCGGAACTCCACGTCCCAGATCATGACCGAAACTGGTGTTGCGCGATTGCAGGCTGGATGCGGTGAGGACCAGGTCTCCAAGGCCCGACAGGCCGGCCATCGTTTCGGGACGGGCGCCGAGGCACAGGGCGAGGCGGGTCAGTTCCGCGAGGCCGCGGGTGATGACGGCGGCGCGCGCATTCTCGCCGAGGTCGCGGCCCATGACCGCACCGGCGGCAATGGCAATGACATTCTTGAGCGCGCCGCCGATCTCGATGCCAACAAGATCGGTGGAGGGGTAGAGCCGCAGGCCGGACGAGGAAAGGGCGGCGGCGTTGTCGCGGGCGATGTCGGCTTCGCAGGCGCCGCAGACGAGTGCTGTAGGCTTGCCTGCAGCCACTTCGCCAGCGAATGACGGGCCGGACAGCACGCCGCAGGTCGCGCGCGGCATCACCTCGGCAACGATCTCGCTCATGCGCTGACCCGAGCCGCGTTCGATTCCCTTCGCGCAGCTTATCAGCCTTCCAGAGAAATTCTTCAAAGGTTGGAGGACGCGGCGCAGGTTCTGGGCCGGAACGACGGCCAGCAGCAGGTCGGCATCGGCAAGCGCCTCGATATCGGGTTCGAACGTGATGGCCGGATCGAGACGTATCCCCGGGAGGTAACGTGCATTCATGCGGGTCTCGGCCGCTATTCTCAGGGCCTCGCGATCCCGGCCCCAAAGCCGGGGGCGGTGTCCGGCGCGCACTGCCGCCATTGCCAGTGCCGTACCCCAGCTTCCGTTTCCGATGACCGCGATGTTCATGTCCTGCTCCGTCCGCGGCCTTTTCCGGGCGCTCGTGCCATCATGTCGACCCGGTCCGTATGCGTGCCGGGAAGGGGTATTGGCTACCGGCATCGGGCCGGCGTGCCAACGGGTTTCTGTGATGGCGACAGCATTCCAGCGCATGCTGCATTGCAATAAATGACCAAAATCGGGAATGGCTCCGGATGGAGGATTGCGCTGATGCCTGTTGATCCTTCGCTGATATTCGTGATGAATCCCATGCAAATCATCGCGATGAGCGAGGCTTGGGGCATCATGGATCAATTGGAACGTCATGCCCATCGGTGCATGGCAGGCATGCGAAGGTCAGGGTACATTTTTGCAGTGCAACAAGCATATGATGTCCATGAGTTCAATGACCTGCGTTAGAGGAATGACGATGAGCGAGCGCACCGAGGACAATCTCATTCTAAATCCCCCCAGCCGCGAGGAGATCGAGCGGATCATGATGGAGGCCCGTATCATGCGTGGCCGCATGGTGGCCGCATGGTTCCGCAGCCTGTTCAAGCCGTCTTCGGACAAGAAGCCGATGGGTGGCGGTGTCGGAGTTCCCGCTGCCAGTTGATTGCGGCATGGGTCTTCCCGCACTGGCGACGGTTGCCAATGCGGAAAAAAGAGATGCAGGCGGGCTGTCTGGTGTCGTGGAACTCCAGGCAGCCCGTCTTGCTTTTTGTGAATGAGGAATTCGATCCGGGATCTGATGTTGCAGCGCGTCAAAGATAGGTGCGGGCAGGGTCGAGCGTGCCTTCGACGCCGATCTTGCTGTAGTTCTCCTTGAGCCAGTTTTCGGTCTTTTCCCGTCCCAGCTTGAACAGCATGTCGAGAAAATCCGCATCGGCATTGAGTTTGCTCGAATAGGTCAGCCGGCTCATCGTGGCTTCCGCATCGACCATATGCAGGTTCAGCCGCTTGTAGCGGCCGCGTTCGAGGCGTCCCTCGTCGATCATCCGGCGGACGAAGTGAATCGCCCGCAGTTCGAGCATCAGGCTCGAATTGAAGGACAGCGCATTCTCGCGGTCGCGGATTTCGGCAGGGGTCTGCGGGACATAGTCGATGTTGATCGGATTGATCTGCACGATCATCACGTCTTCGCAACCGGTCCCGTAGATGAGCGGAAAGATGGGCGGATTGCCCATGAAACCGCCATCCCAGTAATATTGCCCCTCGACCTCGATGGCCTGGAACATGTGCGGCAGGCAGGCCGACCCGAGCACGGCCTCGGTCGTGATCTCGTTGCGACTGAATACCTTGGCGCGGCCGGTCTTGACATTGGTGGCGCAGACGAACAGTTCGACGACCCCCGTTTCGCGCAGGACGTCGAAATCGATCATCTCGTTGAGAATGTCCCGTAGCGGGTTCCATCCCGATGGGTTGAGCTGATAGGGGGACATCAGGCGGGTGGAGGCGTCGAGCAGAAGCCAGCCGGGCGAGTAGTCCATGTTGCCCGGACTGACCAGCTTGTCGATGGGTGTCGGATGTGCGGGGCTCCAGGCTGCCGCTTCCATGGTCATGTGCCAGAAACGGGCAAGGTCCTCGCGGGCGGCCTTTCGGCCGCCGCGAGCGATGCCATTGGCCGTGACGACGGCATTCATGGCCCCGGCGCTGGTCCCCGAGAGCCCGACGATCTCGAGATCCTCGATCTCAAGCAGCCGGTCGAGGACGCCCCAGGTGAACGCCCCGTGCGATCCTCCGCCCTGAAGGGCGAGATTGATGCGCCGGGGCTCGCTTTTTCCCTTTTTATCGGCAGCGGAGCTCACTGGGCGGTCCAGCCGCCATCCATCGCCAGTGCCTGACCGGTCAGCTGTGCGGCGCTGTCGCTGGACAGGAACACGGCAAACCCGCCCAGTTGCTCGGGCGTGACGAATTGCATGCTCGGCTGCTTTTCGGCGAGGAGCTCGTTGGATGTGTCCTCGATGCTCTTGCCCTCCTCCGCCGCACGATCTTCGATCTGCTTTTGCACGAGCGGGGTCAGGACCCAGCCCGGGCAGATGGCGTTGCACGTGATCGGGTCCCGGGCCGTTTCGAGTGCCACGACCTTGGTCAGCCCGACAAGGCCGTGCTTGGCGGAGACATAGGCGGCCTTGTGGATCGATGCGACCAGGCCGTGGGCCGAGGCGATGTTGATGATCCGGCCGAAACCGCGCTTGCGCATGCCCGGGACTGCGGCGGCGATCGAATGAAAGCTGGCGGAAAGGTTGATGGCGATGATCGCATCCCATTTGGCCGAGGGAAATTCCTCGACCGGGGCCGTGTACTGGATGCCGGCATTGTTGACGAGGATGTCGACGTGGCCGGCTTCCTTCTCGGCGTCCGCCACCATCGCCCTGATCTGGTCGGGCTTGGTCATGTCGGCGTTGCTGTAGCGAACATTCACACCGTGCTTGCTGGCCATTCCCGAGCGAAGTTTCTCGATGTCGGCCGCGTCACCCAGACCGTTGAGCGTGATGTCGCATCCATGCGCAGCCAGCACTTCGGCGATGCCGTGGCCGATGCCACTGGTCGAACCGGTGACGATTGCGTGGCGTCCTGATAGCGAACTCATGAGGAATGTTTCCTTCCATTGTCAATATCCCGAAGGACTCCATAGACAGTCGGATGCTTTCTACAACTTAATTAAGATTAAAAGGTTGCATATGTTGGAACCGCCGTTCCATGTCGCGGCGGATATCCCGGATGTCACTTGCCCCAGCGCAGCGCCAGCGGCCTGGCCTCGCCGGCGAGTTCGAGCAGCTCCCTGCGGGTGGCGTCGGGCAGCGGCTGCGACGGATGGCGGACGTGGTCGCTGCGGATGACGCCACCTTCCTTCATCACCGCCTTGGCTGCCCGCAGGCCGCATTGACGGTTCTCGAAATTGATCAGCGGCAGCAGCCGGGCATACAGTGCGCGCGCCTCCTCCCGCCGGCCATCGAGATGGTGAAACACGATCGGGCGGATAAGGTCCGGCAGCAGCGCGCTGGTCATCGTGCCGGTGGCACCGGCATCGAGATCGGCCATCAGGGTGATGGCTTCCTCGCCATCGAACGGCCCGTCGATGCTGTCGCCACAGGCGGCGATCAGCGCCCGCAACTTGTTGGCGGTACCCGGCATCTCGACCTTGAGATAACTCACTTGCGGGATTTCGCGGGCCATGCGGGCGAGCAGGGGGACGGACAGGTTCACTCCGCTCAGCGGTGCGTCCTGCACCATCAGCGGCAGGTCGACGGCCGAGCCGATGCGCTCGAAATGCTCGAAGGTTCCCTGCTCGTCGGCGCGCAGCAGGGCCCCATGATAGGGGGGCATGAGCATCAGCATCTCGGCTCCGCATGCCTTTGCCCGCCTCGCCCGTTCGATGGCGACATCGGTACTGAAATGACTGATTGTGACGATCATCGGTACCCGGCCGTCAATCGTCTTTGCGGAAATCTCCAGCATCCGGTCGCGCTCGCCGTCGCTGAGCAGAAACTGCTCGCTGTAGTTGGCCAGGATGCAGATTCCGTCGACCCCCTGGTCGATCATGCACTCCAGTGCACGGGCGTTGCCGTCATCGTCGAGTGTGCCATCGTCATGAAAGACCGCCGGAGCGATCGGGAAAATCCCCCTCCACGGATGTTGCAGACCCATCGCTTTCCTCCCCGTTTCGAAGCCGTTTCCAATCGACGACGGTGTCGGCTGCCATGGCACTGCCGACCCCGAACGCCTGTCTGTCTTTCATGATGGAGAAGTTGGTCGCTGCTGAAAAGGAAGTGTTTTCCCGAAGGGAGGAATGGCTGCGGGGCATGGCGGCGGTGCAACCGCTTCGGTCGCTTCATCCGCATGCTGATGTCCGCTCCGGAATGTTGTCGGTTCCGCATCAGGCGGATGCGCGCCGGATGCCATATGCCATCGTGTGTAACATGATGCAATGCCCTTCCGATTCGTTGCTGGACGAAAAGTATCTACTATGGTCAATGTTATCATAAGTTGGACGATTATTTGAGAACGGGGGCAACATGGCTCGGTCGATTGAGTCGGAAAAATTTACACATGATGAATTTTGCGAAATGAATAGTAATCATGTGAATGCCTGCAAGAATCAGGGCTATGTCACCATAGCATATGGCGCGCGGAAATTTTTCGAGATGGCGGTCAATCTTGCGCTGTCGGTCAAGCTCAACGATCCGGGCCGGCCGATATGCCTGATGCACAAGGGGGCCGAGACGGTCCCCGGAGGGGTTTCTGATATATTTGACGATGTGGTCGCCTTCCCCGCGAATGACCACTACGCCGGAACCGCCATCAAGCTCACGATCGACCGGATCGCGCCGTATGACGAGGTCTTCTACGTGGATTCCGATTGCATCATCCTGAAGAAGGACATGGATCGTCACTGGCGCAAGCATGCGGAAGATGACTTCATGATGGCCGGGGAAATGCGCACCGACGGTTTCATATCCAGCCTGGATGTGAAGCGGATGATGGAGGCCGCAGGCGTCGGCTATGTCGTCGACATGAACTCCGGCGCGTTTTTCTTCCGCAGGTCGAAGAAGTCGAAGCGGGTTTTCGAGACCGCCCGCCACCTCTACCATGACAAGCAGGGCGAATTCACCGAAATCCGGGCCCGCCGTGCCGACGGTATCGGCGATCAGGCCTTCTTCGGTGCGGCGATGGCGGTCTGCGACATCCGGCCTCTTGCCTATGATCCTTGCGAAGGAACGATCATGGCGACGACCTATCGTGCCCGGAATATCGATTTCGATCTGGACCAGCCGTGTTCAAGCCTCGAAAAGGCGACAGGGTTCAGGATTCTCGGCCGGTTCTGGGCGAAAGGCTGGGTGAAGCACGACACCACGATCGGCCATTTCGTCGACGGAATGCCCAAAAAGGTCTATCAGCGGGTTTCCGACCAGCTCCGGGCGAAGTTCGACTGGCCGTCCTACGATTTCTGCTCGAACTGAAGGTTGAAGCACCTGCGGTTCACAGCCGCCCGGCAATGTCGATGGCGGCATAGGTCAGGATCGCGTCGGCACCCGCGCGCTTGAAGGCCACGAGGCTTTCCATCATGCAGGCGTCGGCATCCAGCCAGCCCTTCTCGCCGGCAGCCTTGATCATCGCGTACTCGCCGGAGACGTGGTAGGCGAAGGTCGGCAGGCTGAAGGCATCCTTCACGCGGCGGATGATGTCGAGATAGGGAAGTCCCGGCTTGATCATGACCATGTCCGCACCCTCGGCGATGTCGAGGGCGACCTCGCGCAGCGCCTCGTCCGAATTGGCCGGGTCCATCTGGTAGGTCTTCTTGTCCGCCTTGCCGAGCGTGCCCGACGAGCCGACGGCATCGCGGAAGGGACCGTAGAATGCCGAAGCGTATTTCGCGCTGTAGGCAAGGATCAGCGTCTGCGTGTGTCCCCTGTCGTCGAGTGCGGCGCGGATGGCGCCGATGCGGCCATCCATCATGTCGGACGGGGCGATCACGTCGCACCCGGCATCGGCCTGGCAAACGGCCTGCCGGCACAGCACATCGAGCGTTTCATCATTGACGATCACGCCATTGCGGATGAGCCCGTCCTGGCCGTGGCTGGTGTAGGGATCGAGGGCCACATCACCCACAAGTCCCAGTTCGGGGAAATTTTCCCTGAGTGTACGAAATGCGCGGCAAACGAGGTTCTCGGGGTTGAACGCCTCCCTGCCTTCCTCGCACTTGCGGTCGGCCGGCGTCACCGGGAACAGGGCCACGGCCGGAATGCCGAGATCGAGGCAACGCTCGGCCTCGGGCAGGAGCTGGTCGATGGACAGTCGCTCTATCCCCGGCAGCGAGGCCACGGGCTCGCGTTTCCTCTTGCCCTCGACGACGAACATGGGCTGGATCAGGTCGGACGGTTGCAGGCTGTTCTCCGCGACCAGGGCCCGACTCCATGGCATGCGCCGCAAGCGGCGCGGCCGGGCCTGTGGAAAACGTGCGAGCGGTGGCAGGTGCTGGGACATCGCGAATCTCGTCGGTTCCTTGACAGCGTTCAAACATCTATATGTGCCGGGCGGGCGGGCGACAATGGTGAGCGGCCATGGATTTTGAAAGAAGCGAGGATCAGGAGGCGCTTGTGGAAATGGCGAGGAACTTCGCCCGAAGCGAACTCGCGCCCCATGCCCGCCGGTGGGACGAGGAACGGCACTTTCCCGTCGAGACCCTGCGCAAGGCCGCCGCTCTGGGGCTGGCCGGCATCTATGTCGACGAGGCGCATGGCGGCAGCGGACTGGGACGGCTGGATGCGGCGATGCTGTTCGAGGAGCTTTCGGCGGGATGCACCTCGACGGCGGCCTATCTGTCGATCCACAACATGGTGGCATGGATGATCGACCGCTTCGGCAGCGCAGCCCAGCGCCAGCGCTTCCTGCCCGGTCTGCTGACCATGCGGCATTTCTCCAGCTATTGCCTGACCGAGCCCGGATCGGGGTCGGATGCCGCCAGCCTGCGGACCAGCGCGATCCCGGATGGCGACGACTATGTTCTCAACGGTTCCAAGGCCTTCATCTCCGGGGGCGGCCATTCGGACCTCTATCTGGTGATGTGCCGGACCGGCGGCGACGGAGCCGGCGGGATCAGTGCCGTTCTGGTGGAAAAGGACAGGGCAGGACTGTCCTTCGGCGCCCCGGAACACAAGATGGGCTGGAATTCGCAACCCACCGCCGTGGTGAATTTCGATGACTGCCGCGTGCCGGTCGCCAACCGTCTCGGCGATGAAGGCGAGGGGTTCCGGCTGGCGATGACGGGGCTCGACGGCGGCCGGGTGAACATCGCCGCCTGCTCGCTCGGGACCGCCCGTGCCGCTCTGGAGAAATCGCTCGCCCATGTGAAGGAACGGCGGCAGTTCAACCAGGCGATTGCCGACTTCCAGGTGACCCGGTTCAAGCTCGCCGACATGGCGACCAAGCTGGAAGCTGCGCGACTCATCACCCTGCAGGCGGCGTTCAAGCTTGACCGCGATGCGGCCGGCAAGACGCAGGCGGCGGCGATGGCCAAGCGCCTCGCCACCGACCTGTGCTTCGAGATCATCGACGAAGCGCTGCAGTTGCACGGTGGCTATGGCTATATCCGCGACTACGAAATCGAGCGGCATCTGCGCGATGCCCGGGTTCATCGCATTCTGGAAGGAACCAACGAGATCATGCGTATGATCATCGCCCGTCAGCTGCTGGCGCAGAGCTGACGATGACAACTGACGATATCCGCTTTGAGGAAAAAGGTGGCATCGGCATTGTCACCCTCGACCGGCAGAAGGCGCTGAATGCGCTGACCCACCCCATGGTCAACGCCCTGTCCGCCAGGCTCGTCGAATGGCGCGAACGCGACGATATCAGCGCCGTGCTGGTGCGGGCAGCACCGGGGCGGGCCTTCTGCGCCGGTGGCGATATCCGCGCGGTCACCGAACTGGCCGCAACCGACGGGCCCGATGCGGTGTTGCCGTTCTTTCGCGACGAATACCGGATGAACTGGCGCATCAGGCACTTTCCCAAGCCCTACATCGCGCTGATGGACGGCATCGCCATGGGCGGCGGTGTCGGCATATCGGTACATGGCCGTTATCGGGTGGTGACCGCCAACACCGTGCTGGCCATGCCGGAAACCGGCATCGGCATGATTCCCGATGTGGGCGGCAGCGCCTTCATGCCGCGTCTTCCCGGAGAGATCGGAACCCGTCTTGCCCTGACCGGAGCGCGTCTCGACGGTCGGGATTGCCGTGCCATCGGCATCGGCACGCATTACGTCGATTCGGGGCGCATCGACGAACTCGCCGATGCGCTCATCGGTGGCAACCCCTTCGACGAGGTGCTCGGCCGGTTCGACGAAGGGGTGGGAAACTCCGCCATCGTCGGGCATCGCGAGGCGATCGACCGCCTGTATGCCGGCGACGACCTTGGCCGGGTCGTGGCACGAATGCGTTCCAGCGACGAGGAATTTGCCAGAAAGGAGCTGACTACCTTAAAGGGAAAGTCTCCAATTTCTGTGGGAATAGCCTTTCGCGAGATGCGGCTGGGTCGCGAACTCGACTTTGCCGAATGTCTGCGTCTGGAATATCGCCTTGTCCGCCACGTGATGACGCACGGGGATTTTCACGAGGGTGTGCGGGCGCTGATCATCGACAAGGACAAGAATCCGAATTGGCAGCTTTCAAGCCTCGACGAGGTAACGGACGAGGCCGTCGGGCGCTTCTTCGAACCGTGGCAGGGTGACCGGTTGACATTCGACTGGAAGTTGTAAATCTGTCACAATAATCGGTAATGTTATCTCGGTACGACAATCAACGATCAGGGAACATGGCATGAGCAGGGTCGCGTTCATCGGGTTGGGTAACATGGGCTTGCCGATGGCGGTCAACCTCGCCAGGGCCGGGCACGCGGTCCGCGGCTTCGACATGTCGGCCGACAGCATGGAGCGGGCGACCGTGGGAGGCATCGAGGCTGCGTCCGGCATCGGCGCGGCGGTGGAGAATGCCGAATTCGTCATCACCATGCTGCCGGCGGGGCAGCACGTTCGCGCCGTCTATCTCGGCACGGACGGTATCCTTGACCGTGTCACCGGAAAGCCCCAGCTGATCGATTGCTCGACCATCGATGTCGAGACGGCTCGCGATGTCGCCGCGCGTGCGTCCGAGCGCGGGCTGCCGATCCTGGATGCACCGGTCTCGGGCGGTGTCGGCGGTGCCGAAGCCGGGACGCTGACCTTCATGGTCGGCGGATCGGACGAGGCCTTTGCCCGTGCCCGCGACATTCTCGACGTCATGGGCAAGGCGGTGATCCATGCCGGAGCAGAGGGCAACGGCCAGGCGGCCAAGATCTGCAACAACATGATTCTCGGCATTTCCATGATCGCTGTGAGCGAAGCGTTCGTTCTGGCTGAAAACCTGGGCCTGTCTGCCGACAAGTTGTTCGAGATCAGTTCGCAATCTTCGGGACAGTGTTGGTCCATGACCGCTTATTGCCCCGTTCCGGGGCCTGTCCCGAGCTCGCCAGCCAACAGGGACTATCGCCCTGGTTTTACGGCTGCTATGATGCTCAAGGACCTGAAGTTGGCCTGCGAAGCGGCTCAAGCGGCGGATTCGGCGGCTCCACTCGGAGCGGAGGCTTGCCGCATGTATGAACTATTCGCGCGTCAGGGGAACGAAAGGATGGATTTTTCTGGAATTGTCCGGATGATCCGTGGCATGCAGTGACCGGACCGGTTCTTTCGACACGTGTGGTAGAGTTTTGTGGAATCAGCTGATGAGGCGGCAGTGAAAGATCAATATCTGCTGACGATACGCTTGATTGAGCGTCTGCACCGCAGGTTCCTCGACGTCATCAAGGCAGAGCTTGATCGTCTCGGGATCGAGGACATCAACAATGTGCAGACCCTGATCCTCTCCAATATCGGAGAGGAGCAGCTGACTGTCGGCGAACTCACCGCACGGGGATACTATCTTGGGTCGAACGTTTCCTACAATGTCAAGAAGCTGGTGGAAAACGGCTACCTGATTCAGGAACGTTCCAACCATGACAAGCGCATGACACGGGTGCGCCTGGCGGAGAAGGGGCTCGATCTCACGGCCAAGATCGACGATCTCTACGAGCGCAACGCCGAGGAGATCATCAAGGGGCTGGCGAGCCTCGACCAGATGAAGGAGCTCAATCGCATCCTCACCGGGATCGAGCGCTACTGGAGTCGTCTGGTCAGCTTCGGGCGCTGACCTCCGGATCACATTCTTCCATGCCGGATGGGAATGTCCCTTCCCGCATTCTTTCCCAAACGCCAGCATGCAGACTGCCTGCAAGGTTCTCCGGTTGTCGGAACCATCATTTCGATGACTTTCGCAAGGGGAGGAATGAATGACTTCGAAAACCAAGAAGATCATGAACGATCCTGCGCGGATCGTGCCGGAAATGGTCGAGGGCATCTGCGCGGCCTATCCTCGGCATGTGATGGTCCATCCCGAAAACGAGTATGTCCTGCTATCGAGACATCTTCCAAAAGAGGGACAAGTCGGCGTCCTGATCGGCGGTGGATCGGGGCACGAGCCGGCGTTTGCCGGCTATGTCGGGCGAGGCATGGCGCATGCGGCGGCGTTGGGCGAGGTGTTCACGTCGCCCACGCCCGAGCCGATCCTGCTGGCCACCCAAGCCATACACAGTGGGAATGGTGTTCTATATCTCTACAATAACTATGCTGGAGATTGTCTCAACTTCGATATGGCTGCCGAAATGGCACAGGGTGAGGGCATCGAGGTCCGCACGGTGCTCGGCATCGACGATATCGCCTCTGCCCGCGAGCCCGGGAACCGCCGCGGCATCGCCGGCGGCTTCTTCCTGTTCAAGTGCGCCGGTGCCGCTGCCGGTCGCGGTGACGATCTGGACCGGGTGGAGGCCCTGACCCGCAAGGCTGTGGCGGCGATGCGCAGCATGGGTGTGGCGCTGGGCGCGTGCTCGCTTCCCGCCGTCCTCACCCCCGGTTTCGAGCTCGGCGACGACGACATGGAAATCGGCATGGGCATCCATGGCGAGGCGGGCGTGCGCCGCGGTCCGCTGGAGCCGGCCGATGCGATCGTCGATGCCATGCTCGACAGGATCCTGGGCGAGCTGCCGCTGGGCCGCGGGGATTGCTGCGCTGTCCTCGTCAACGGACTCGGAGCGACCTCCACCATCGAACAATACGTCGCCGCCCGCCGGGTCCACCGGCGCCTCGCCGATCGGGGCGTTGCGGTGCACAAGACCCATGTCGGGGAATATGTCACATCGTTGGAAATGGCCGGATTGTCGGTCACGCTCATGCAACTCGACGGCGAACTCATCGAACTACTCGATGCGCCGGCGGATGCCTGCATGTACCGCCAGCGGTGAGAGTCCCGGTCGACAAGGCAGGCTGCGGCGCCTACTTCATGGGAACGGATTTCACCTGAACGACCGGGAGTTTTCATGGGCTGGATGGAACGGCTCGAAGCCCGCGCCTTGTCGCGGCAACTCGATCCTCGCGCGAACATATTCTACTTTCTGCGTCATGGAGAAACGGCCGAAAACCGGGCGCGCATCTGTCAGGGCAACAACGACGTGCCGCTCAACGACGACGGCATCGCCCAGGCCGGGCGGGCGGCACCGGTCGTGGCGTCGTTCCCGGTGAAACGGGCGATCGCCAGCGACCTGCGGCGGGTCCGGATGACCATCGCACCAATCCTCGCCCGGTCGCCTGTCGCCCACGAAACGACGCCGGCCCTGCGCGAACGCGGCTTCGGCCCGCGGCAGGGCCAACCCATCCGCGTGGACCACTGGGATGCAACCGACGAAGGAGTGGAGTCCATCGAGGATTTCGTCGACCGGATCTGCGACTGCCTGCAGGCAAGGCTCGTGGACGACCATGTCCTCGTGGCAGCGCATGGCGGGGTCCTGCGGGTGATCGCCGCGGCCCTTGCGGCACCCTTGCAGACATGGGCCTATACCAATGCCCTGCCGATGGTCTTCAGGCGCGAAAACGGTCGCTGGCGGGTGGAAGCGGTCACCGCCGATCATCGTCTCGACGCCTTCGCTCCTCTCCCCGAAGGTGTGACCGTGGGCGATCCGACGACGGCAGCCGACCTCACCGGCGCCCCCGCCACCTGACGCCGGATGGATCTCGCCGCGCTCTTCCTGCAGGCGTTCCTCGCGGCGACGATCCTCCCCTTCTCCTCGGAGGTGGTGCTCGGAACGATGGCGGCAGTCGGCGATGTCGATCGTATCACCTTGTTGATAGTTGCCAGTTGCGGCAATGTTACCGGTTCCGTCATCAACTGGCTGCTGGGCCGGTTCATCGAGCGCTTCCGCCATCACCGCCTGTTCCCCGTCAGCCCGCAGGCGCTGGAACGCGCCCAAGCCACCTTCCGGCGGCATGGCCTGTGGAGCCTGCTGTTCGCCTGGGTGCCGGTCATCGGCGATCCGCTCACGGTAGCGGCGGGAATGCTGCGCACTCCGTTCCTGCCGTTCCTCATCCTCGTCACCATCGGCAAGGTCGCACGCTACGTCGTGGTCCTGTGGCTCGCGGGCCAGCTCTGATTCCACCTGTCTCAATGCAGTCGTGGCACCCACAGTCCCTTCTCGTCGCGACAGGCGCGAAATGCCTGATCGATCGGCTTTCCCGCCGTGTGCAGGGCGATATCCGCATCCCTGCAATAGGTGCCATCGGCCAGTCTGAACGTCCGGCGGATCTCGATCTCGCCGTTCTGGCCGCTGACCGGGTCGGACCAGGCCACCGGTGTGCCGGAAGCGCGGGTCTCGAACACCGATTGCACGGTTCTTTCGAAGACCGGGCCGCGGGCGACCGGCCGGGTTGTCGCCATGCGCACGAGTTCCCGTTCGCGCGGTGTGTTCCTGTACCGCTCGTAGCGCTCCCTGACGACCTGGTTGATGGACGGCGCGAAATTCCATTCATGCGCCACAAGCGTCCTGAAGAATGCGCGGTTCGAGGGATTCTCGCACCGGACCCTGAAGGTATCGAAGCGTCCGGCACGGACCTTGACCATCTCTTCGTCATCGACGCTGCAATTCCAACGTCTTTGCTGCGTCCGGGCGGGTGCGCCGGACTTGTAGGTGATCTGCCGCGTTTCGGTGAATGATGCGGTCTTGCCGACTTCAAGTGGAAACAGGGCATCCGGTGGAGCGTCTACCTGCGAGACGATGCGTACCTTCGTGTTCTCGAATTCCGTATAGGGAAGGAACGGATTGCGCGGCCTGGTCATGGCGGTGGTCGAGCCGACTTTCCAATGAACCGAACGGGCATCGGAAGACACGACCTCGGCGGGCTGTCCCGTCGTGAAGACCAGCCGATCACCGCTGGCTGGCTGCGGCAGGGTTGCGAGCACCGCCGTGTCCATCGCGCCGGACACCGTGGCCGCCATCCGCGGCGTGTCGCCACTGCATCCGGCCGTCGCGAGGATGGCTGCCGCCAGCGCGAGGGCCGGGCAGGTCCGGCGACCCATTACCAGCCACCCTGCAGGGCCGAAGCCTCGTCCTGCGCGTCAAGCTCGACAGTCCCATCGCCGAGCATGAGGTCGTCGCTGCCAACGATGCCGGACTCCGTCGATCCGCTCCCGCTCTGGCCGGCCTCGACGCCGTCGTCAGCCTGACCATCGTCGCCGGTCTCGTGTGCATCATTGTCGAAGCCGGCGGCCTCGTTCATGTCATCCTGGCGATCGTTTCCGCCATGGTCATCATCGTAGTCCCCGCCGCCATCGTAATCATCGTCATTCCCGTCATCATGGCTGCCGCGATCGTCATTCCCGTCGTCGAAACCGCCATCATGGTCGTCGCTGCCGCCGCCGTCATGGTCGTCGCTGCCGCTGTCACCGCTATCGTGATCGTCGTCGCCGTGGTCGTCACTGCCACCACTGTCGTGGTCATCACTGCCGCCACCGTCGTGGTCGTCGCCGCCGTCATCGTCGGCCCATGCCCTGACGGACAGATCGCCCGTGAGCGGATCGGACAGGGACAGGGGCAGGGCGACGATCACTCCGGCCAGGGCCAGGGCCGCAACGGATGTCATGAGTCGGGGGCGAAGCGGATTTCCGTTTTCGCGAAGACAAGGCATGAGGGTGTCTCCTCTTGAGGTGAGGACGTTCCCTCATGCTCGCATGGAAAGTCTTAACAAATCGTGAACGCCGCCTTCCGCGACGACATTTTTTCCCGCCGTGCCCGCCACTCAGGGGATCTGGGCGCCCTCGACGCAGGTCAGCACGGCGTAGAGCGAGGTCGTGCCGCAGATGTAGAGGCGGTTCCTCTTCACGCCGCCGAAGCAGACATTGGCGACGACCTCGGGAACGAGGATCCTGCCCAGCAGTTCGCCTTGCGGCGTGAAGCAATGGACGCCGTCGGCGGCACTCGACCAGATCCGGCCGTCGGTATCGATGCGGAAGCCGTCGAACATGCCGTTGTCGCAGGTCATCAGCACGTCGCCGCCCGAGAGCGTGTTGTCGCCGGCAACATCGAACACGCGGATGTGCTTCGGGCCGTTCTCCATGTGGCTGGCGCCGGTGTCGGCGATGTAGAGCCTGCTCTCGTCGGGCGAGAAGGCGAGGCCATTGGGCTTGACGAAGTCGGTGGCCACTGCGGTCAGCGTTCCGTCCGGATCGATGCGGAAGACGTAGCAGCCGCCATATTCGGGCTCGGCCTTCCAGCCCTCGAGGTTGGAGAGGATGCCATAGGACGGATCGGTGAACCAGATCGTGCCGTCGGATTTCACGACGACGTCGTTGGGCGAGTTCAGCCGCTTGCCCTCGTAGCTGTCGGCGATGACGGCGATCCTGCCGTCATGCCCGGTACGGGTCACGCAGCGGTCACCGTGGCTGCACGAGATCAGCCGGCCCTGCATGTCGCGCGTATGGCCGTTGGTGTTGCCGGCCGGTGCCCGGAAGACACTCGTCGTGCCGGTGAGGGCATAGGCGTCAGGAACGAAGCGCATGATGCGATTGTTGGGAATGTCGCTGAAGAGCAGGAAGTCGCCATCACGGAAGTAGACCGGCCCCTCGGCCCATGCGGCGCCCGTCCACAACTGGTGCAGGCGGGCGTTGCCGTTGATCAGGTGGCGGAATGACGGATGATGGATCTCGTAGATATCGGCCAGGCCTGCCATGGCTCCATGTTCCTCCCCAAAATGAATGGCGCCGCGCGGCCACGGAACCGCGGTCTCGCGCGCGTGCGGCCTGCAGCATCGACGCATTGCCGGAGCCTTGCAAGCCGATGCTTTGTCGAAAAGCGACAAAAGGCGTCGTCCACGCTCGCGAGCGGACGCGCGCTTCTGCCTAAGTCAGGTGATCGGCATATCGGTCATGTCAGGCGGCGAGGGAGTAGAGCGATGTCGGCTGAAGGTCGTCGAGGCGGGCGCAGCGCCCGGCGTGCGGTTCGCACCAGCAGTGCAATCCGGTCGCTGCCGGCGCTGGTGCGCCGGATTCCGGTCTATGAGGTCCTCAACAGCGAGGGCCTGGAGATGATCCATGATGCATCGCTGCGCATCCTTGAGGAGATCGGCATCGATTTCCGCGACGAGGAAAGCCTGGCCATCTGGCGCGAGGCCGGGGCGGACGTGCAGGGCGAGCGGGTGCACATCCCCCGCGAGCTGCTCATGGACCTCGCCGCGAAGGCCCCCTCCAGCTTCACCATGAATGCCCGCAATCCCGAGCGCAGCACGCTCGTCGGCGGCGACAGCATGACCTTCGGCCCGACCTACGGCTCGCCGTTCGTGCGGATGTCCGACAACCAGCGGCGCTACGGTACCCTCGACGACCTCGCGGTCTTCCACAAGCTGGCGCACATGGCGCCGGCCCTGCACAACACCGGTGCCGTCACCTGCGAGCCCACCGATTCGCCGGTCTCCCGCCGCCACCTGCACATCACCGCCTCGGCCATCCGCCACAGCGACAAGCCGTTCATGGGCCCCGTCACGGCACCGGAGCGGGCGCAGGACGCCATCAACATGGCGGGCATCGTCATGGGCGAGGACTTCGTGCGCGACAATGCCGTCATGGTGTCCATCCTCAACTGCAACAGCCCGCTGGTGTGGGACGAGACCATGCTGGGCGCGCTCAAGGTCTACGCCCGCGGCGGACAGGCCTCGATCCTCGCCCCCTTCACGCTGGCCGGAGCGAACACCCCCGCCTCGACGGTCGCCACGGTGGCCTCGCTCAACGCCGAGGCGCTGGCGGCCATCGCCTTCGCCCAGGCGGTGAAGCCCGGCGCGCGCGTCCTCTACGGCAACTTCCTCTCCACCGTCTCGATGAAGACCGGCGCGCCGATGACCGGCAATTCCGAATGCGCGCTCATGAACTTCATGATCGGCCAACTCGCCCGCAAGTACAATGTCCCGTGGCGGTCCTCGGGCATGATCACCGGATCGAAGATCATGGACGCGCAGGCGGCCTACGAGAGCGCCTTCAACATGATGCCGATTCTCCTCGCCGGGGCCAATTACGTCATGCACACGGCGGGCTGGACCGAAGCCGGGCTCACCGCCAACCTCTCCAAGTTCATGCTCGATGCCGAGCAGATGGAGATGCTGCACAAGATGGGCCAGGGGCCGTCCTTCGACGATTTCGACGAGGCGATGGACGCCATCCGCGAAGTCGGCCCCGCCGGCCACTTCTTCGGGACGTCCCACACCCAGAACCACTTCCAGGACGCCTTCTTCATGTCCGAACTGGCCGACAACAACAGTTGCGAGCAGTGGGAGATCGACGGCAGCAAGGATATGGCCCGGCGCGGCTTCGAGGCGGCGGAAAGGGCCCTTGCCGCGTATGAGCTGCCCCCGCTCGACTCCGGCATCGACGAAGCCATCACCGCCTATATCGCCAGACGCGAAGAGGAGATCCCCGCCGCGTTCGAATAGGCCATCACGCCGCCATGCCAGCGCCGATGGCCCGGTGACATCCGTCACCAGGCTGGCTTGCAGGTCGGGCATGGGAAAGCCGGGGCGGGTCGCGGCCTTGCGCGAGCGGGCGTGCGCCGGCAGTGACCGGAGCCGCCGGAAGGGCCGTGGACGGGTGCCGGACGCGCTCCGGCCGTACCGGAACAACACCCGGTGCTAGCGCCATCTCGTCGAGCACGAGGGCCTCCAGCCGTGCATGCCAGATCGAATCGGCCCGCGGATCATCATCGGCCGGATCGGCCGGCCCCGTCGCATTCCCGCTGCTCCGCCGCTGCCGGAACGATGCCAGCAGCAGCCGCGCGGATTCCGTCGCGTCGCCGCCTTCGAGATGTTCGAGCCAGGCGCGGCGCAACAGCCATGCCTCCTCGCCGGTCAGCGCCAGTTGTGCCGAATGTGCCGCGATGAACGCGTCGAGCACCGGCGCGAACCGCCGCAGCGAGGCCCGGCCACGGGAGCCGGCGCCGGCCACGGCCCGCACGCGGGCGGCCATCAGCCGGAACACGCCAATCGCCGTCGCGGACAGGCCGTCCGTCGCCGTACGGCGTCCGCGCCGCTGTGATCTGCCGGTATCGCCCGCGAGGATGCGGCACCGCCGCAGCAGTTTCCATGACTGCTGCAACAAGCCTCGCACCCGCAGGCCCGCGCCATGTTCGAAGAATTCCTTCATGCTTCCATCATGCGACAGGCGGGATATAAAATCAAGGAAAAAATTCTTATACAGGATAACTGTTCCTGCCTGCGTCCTGCCATGCTTCAGGATCGTCGACATTTCAGGCGAAAAAAAAATTCTGCCGGAAACCTGGAGAAATTCCGGACCAAATTACAATTAACAGGGGACCGGAATTGACAAAAGACAATTGAAAAACACAAAAGTTGCAATAAAAATGCAGAAATCAATTCATCGGTGAGTTGTCTTGAAAAGAGTATAATCTTAATTTATATATATCATCCTATTTATAGGATTTTTATACAATGATTATCCCTTGAGTCATAACGACAAGATGGGAATCATAATTTGAAATCGACATTATACATTCAGATATATTCAATCTGCCGGATCTTTGCATCAGAACGCGATTGATCCAGATCAATGTTCAAATTTCCCATCATGCTCTGGTTAAAAGACAGATCCATAATCGGGGGATTTCAGCAATGAGTACGGAAACGGATCGCGAGGAGGCGACAATCTACGAGCAGTTCCAGCGCCAGATCCCGCTGGACGAGTTTCCGGCACATGGCATTTCGGCGCGCGCCGCCACGGCCTGCGTCGATGCGCACATGTGGACCGATGCCAATCCCATGCTCAATCTTTCCAGCTTCGTGACGACCTACATGGAGCCGGAATGCCAGCAGCTTATGGGGCGGCATGCGCATGTGAACTATATCGACCATGACATGTATCCCAAGACCTTCGACATGGAGCACCGCATGGTGCAGATGCTCCATCATCTGTGGAACGGTCCCAAGGATGCGACGCCCTATGGCACGGCCACCGTCGGCAGTTCGGAAGCCTGCATGCTGGCCGGACTGGCGCACAAGTGGAACTGGCGGCAGGCGCGCGAAAAGGCGGGCAAGGACGCCACGAAGCCGAACATGGTCACGGGCGGCAATGTCCAGATCGTGTGGAAGAAGTTCCTGCGCTATTTCGATGTCGAGCCGCGCATCGTGCCGCTGGAGCCGGG
Source organism: Geminicoccaceae bacterium (assembly GCA_020638465.1). Classification (NCBI taxonomy): domain Bacteria; kingdom Pseudomonadati; phylum Pseudomonadota; class Alphaproteobacteria; order Geminicoccales; family Geminicoccaceae; species Geminicoccaceae bacterium. The sequence goes on along the minus strand of JACKIM010000001.1, from coordinate 338,405 downwards.
CCAGTATCGCCTGACCGCCGAGCATCTCGACAAGTATGTCGACGAGAACACGATTTGCGTGGTGGCGATTGCCGGCCAGACCTTCACCGGCGAGGATGACGACTTCCAGGGAATCCACGACTGGCTCGACGCCTACGAGAAGCGGACCGGTGTCTCCATCCCGATGCATATCGACGGCGCATCGGGCGGTTTCGTCAATCCGTTCCTCTACCCGGACTACAAGTGGGATTTCCGCCTGCCCCGCGTGCAGTCGATCAACGCGTCGGGCCACAAGTACGGGCTCGTCTATCCGGGTCTCGGCTGGGTGGTCTTCCGCGACCGCGAGGTGTTCAACGAGGATCTGGTGTTCTACGTCAACTATCTGGGTGGCGAGTCGCCGACGGCGACGCTGAATTTCAGCCGCAATGCGATGCAGATCATCGGTCAGGCCTACCAGTTCCTGCGTCTGGGGCATGACGGCTACACCCGCATCATGCAACTGACCCTCGAAAACGCCAAGCGGCTGCGCGAGCTGCTGCTGGAGAGCGGCTATTTCGAGATCATGAACGAGACGCAGAGGATTCCGGTCGTTGCCCTGACGTTGAACAAGAAGTTCACGAACTTCAACGAGTTCGACGTTTCGGCGAAGGTGCGCGAGCGGGGCTGGGTGCTCTCCGCCTACACCATGCCGCCCAATGCCGAGACCGTGACGTCGCTGCGGGTGGTGGTGCGCCCGCACCTGAACGGCGACGTGATCAACAATCTCGCCAGCGACATCATCTCGGCCTGCAAGTTCCTCGAACAGCATGGCGGCAATGTCGCGCCGCCCAAGCTGCATTCGCACGCCAAGGCATCGCCCAAGTGCTGACCGACGGCTGAAAGCAGAACCTCCGGTGCCGGTTCCCCCCGGGTTCCGGCCCGTCACCATCGCCTGCCACCCGCCATCAGGGCGGGTGGCACCGGTGTTTCAGGAACCAACAGGAGGCAATAACATGCGTTGTCAACGCGCAGGAGCCGCGATCCTGGCCGGATTGCCCGTGTGGCTGGCCTCGGCAGGTGCCTTTGCCCAGCAGCAGGCCGCCGATGCGGCGGACAAGGCCGAGAAGGCCGGCGGTGCGGCGCTCGAAATCTTCGCGCCCGTGGTGGCGTCCGGCCTGCACGGCTTCTTCGAGCTGCTGGACAAGCAGCCTTTCGTGTTTCTGCTGCTGGCGCTCGCCATCGGCTATCCGCTCGGCCGGGTGAAGGTCCACGGCATCTCGCTCGGATCGACGGCGGGAACACTGGTGGTTGGCGTCGCCCTGGCCCTGACGGCCCAGGTCGCGTTCGATATCACCTATTCGATGCCCGGCCTCGTCTCGACCATCTTCCTGCTGATGTTCATGTACGCGCTGGGACTGAAGGTCGGGCCGCAGTTCTTTGCCGGCCTGCGGGGCGGTTTCGCCTTCATCTGCATCGGGCTCGTCGTCTGGTCGCTCAACTGGATCATCTGCGTCGGCGGCACGAAGCTGGTCGGCATGGAACCCGGTTTCGCCGCCGGCATCATGTCGGGGAGCTACACGATCACCGCGATCATCGGCGTCGCCACCTCGGCGATGCAGAGCGGCGCCTACGTCCCGCCGCAGGGGATGTCCACCGAACAGGTCGGCGCGAACATCGCGGCCGGCTATGCGGTGAGCTATGTCCTTTCCAGCATCGGCATCATCCTGCTGATCCGCTACCTGCCGTCGATGTTCGGCCGCGACCCGAAGGCCGATGCGAAGGAAGCGGAAACGTCGATGAGCGGTGGCGGCGATCCCGTTCCGGGATCGTCGGGCAGCCTCAAGCTGGGGTTCTCGCCCGCGGACATGCGTGCCTACCGGGTCGAGCATGAAACCATCGTCGGCAAGACGCTGGCGGAGCTGTTCGCCCAATATCCGCAGGCGCCGATCCTGAGGGTGATCCGTGATGGCAAGGTGCTCGAACTCGCCGAGAACCTGCGTATCGAGCACGGGGACGTCGTCACCGTGCGCAGCGATGTCGACAAGCTGATCTTCGGCGGGGAGTCCACCATCGGACCCGAGGTCGACGATCCGGCGGCGCGGGACATCGACATCGAGGTGGCGGACCTGCGTATCGGGCGCAAGGATCTCACCGGCAGGACGGTGGCCGAACTGGGACAGAAGGCAGGCTACGGCCTGCGTCTGAAGGCGCTGTTCCGCCAGGGCAACGAGATCCCCGCCGGGCCGGACACGGTGCTGCATTTCGGCGACGTCGCCCGGATCGTCGGGCCGAAGTGGTGCATCGAGCGCGCGGGGCATTACGTCCATGGCAAGCCGCTGCTCAGTACCACGCTGACCGAGGTGTCCTACATGGCCGGTGCGATGGCGGTGGGCTATCTGGTCGGCATCGCCAGCATCACGCTCGGCGGCATACCGATCGCACTCGGCACCTCGGCAGGCTGCCTGCTCGCCGGCATCTTCGTCTCCTACTTCCGCAGCCGCAATCCCGAGCTGGGGGGGCCGGTGGACGAGGGGGCCCGCGCCTTCCTGCAGGATATCGGGCTGAACATGTTCGTGGCGGTGCTGGCGGCCAATGTCGGTCCGAAGATCATCCAGTCGTTCCAGGGGCCGACGGTCATCTGGATAGCGCTCATCGGCACGATCGGGGCCCTGCTGCCGCCGTTCGCCGGCTTCTATGTGGGGCACCGGATGTTCAAGCTGAACTCGGTGATCGCCGATGGTGCGGCAACCGGCGCACGCAACAGCACGCCGGGCCTGAACGCGATCTGCGAGGAATCGGGAAGCAACGTCGCGGCGGTGCCCTATCCGATCACCTATGCGATCACGACCGTCCTTGCCCTGCTGGGCGGGTATATCGCCATGGTGATTTCATAGACATCCGGAGACGATTCCGCGACGGCTCCTTCCGGCTTGCCGGCCGGCGGGGCCGTCGTTCGCATCGGCAACGGGTCGGGACGGGATGAGAATGGCCGGATCGGGGCGCAAGGTGCGTGTTGCGGTCAACGTGATGCGGGCGAGGCTGACCATGCTCGGCTTCAACCTCGCCATCATCACCTTCCAGAACAGTCAGGCGAAGCTGTTCCAGGGCGGCATCAAGCTGTCCGGGTTCCGCGATGTCATCCACCTGGGTACCGGCACGGTTCTCGTCTGCGCGGCAGCGCTGTCGCTGGCGGCTATGGCTGTATTTCTCGCTTCGGCAATTATCGACGAGAATGGACTTTGCGAGCCCTACTGCCTCCTCGCCGGCGACCTGCTCATGTATCTGGCCCTGAGCCAGACCGTGATCGGCTATTTCGGTCCCTATCTGGATGCGATCAGCGGGGAGGTCCTGCCGGACGCCGCCAGCAGCGTGCTGCTCGGCCGCATCGGGCTGGCCATGCAGGTTCTGGGCGGCACGGTCTGGTGCCTCGTCGCCTATGCCGGACCTATCGTCGCCCTGCTGCGCTCGCCCTGCAGCCGGCCCATGATGGTGCTCTTGATGCTGGTCTATCTCGTCTCGCTCGTCGCCATCGGCCAGTTCTGGACCATCGCGCGGATCGTCGAGGCCACGCCATCCGGTCCCGGGCTTCCGTCATACAACCTGCTCGCTCCGCTCGTCGCACCGCTGTACTGGTGACGATCCGAAGACCGGACATCAGGCCACAGGCTATCAGGCCTCAGGCTCAGCCGTTTTACCGCCGACTGGCGGCGAAGATCGCCCCAGTGCCGGATCGAGGGTGGTCGCGGCCTGGTAGTGGGTGAGGAAGACGCGCCCCGTCAGATGGTCGAGGAAGTCGGTGCGCCGGAGGCGGTCCATGACCGGCCCCTTGATCTCCGAAAAATGCAGCCTGACGTCGGCAGCATCGAGGCGCTGGCAGATCGCCTCCAGCGATTCGAGCGCCGACGCATCGATCTCGTTGACTGCCGAACACAACAGCACGACGTGGCGGATCTGCGGATTTGCCGTCACTTCGCTGTAGATCCGGTCTTCGAGAAAGCGGCCATTGGCAAAGTAGAGGCTTTCGTCGACGCGGATGGCCAGCACATGCGGGCTCGTACGCACGTCGTGACGAAGGACGTTGCGGAAGTGCTCTGTCCCCTCGACGAGGCCCACCACCGCCATGTGCGGGCGGCTGGTCTTGAAGAGAAAGAGCAGGATGGAGATGCCCACACCGGCGGAGACGCCGATTTCGACGCCGACGGCCAGCGTGGTCGCGATGGTGGCGGCAACAGCGGCGAAATCGGCCTTGCTGTAGGTCCAGGTCTTCCTCAGCACGGAAAAGTCGACCAGTGACAGCACGGCAACGATGATGGTCGCCGCGAGTGTGGCCTTGGGCAGGAAGAACAGCAGGGGTGTCAGGGCGAGCGTGGCGACGCCGATGCCCAGTGCGGTGAACGCCCCTGCCGCCGGAGTTTCCGCACCGGCATCGAAATTGACGACGGAGCGGGCGAAGCCGCCGGTAACCGGATAGCCCCCCGACACCGCCGAAGCGATGTTGGCAGCACCCAGGCCGATCAGCTCCTGATCGGGCACGATCCGCTGCCGGCGCTTTGCAGCGAGCGTCTGCGCGACGGAAACCGATTCGACAAAGCCGATGACGCTGATGAGCAGCGCGGGTCCTGCAAGCGTGCTCCATAGGTCGAGATCGAAGGCGGGCAGGGTGAGGGGCGGAAGGCCCTGCGGCACCTCCCCGACGATCGCCACGCCGCGGTCATTCAGGCCGAACAGCCAGGTGGCGAGGATGGTCACGGCGACGGCTGCAACCGGCCCCGCCTTGGCGGCGATATCGGCCAGCGCGGGCTTCCAGCCGCGAGAGGCGAGCAGGGGCTTGAGCCGCTTGCGGACCCAGAACAGGAAAGCTGTGCAACTGGCACCGATCAACAGTGTGATAAAATTGGTATCCGGCAGATGGGTTGCGAGCGACCGGACGAGTTCGGGCAGATTGTGTCCGTCCGCCCTGATGCCGAACAGGTGCTTGAGCTGGCTGGTGGCGATGAGGATGCCGGACGCGCTGATGAACCCCGCGATCACCGGATGGCTGAGGAAATTGGCGAGGAAACCCAGGCGGAAGAAGCCCAGCGCCAGCAGGATCAGGCCCGAGAGGAAGGCGAGCGTGATTGCCGCGGTGGCATATCCCATGGTCCCCGACTGCGCGATCTCGCCGACCGCGGCGGCCGTCATCAGCGAGACGACGGCGACGGGGCCGACGGCCAGCGCGCGGCTCGTACCGAAGATGGCATAGGCGACCAGTGGCAGAATGCTCGCATAGAGACCCATCTCCGCAGGCAGGCCGGCGAGCAGGGCGTAGGCGAGGCTCTGCGGGATGAGCATGATGGTGACGATCACCGCGGCGATCAGGTCGCTGGTCAGACTGTCCCGGCCATAGGTGCGACCCCAGTCGAGAATGGGCAGGTAGCGGCTCAGCATGGGCTTGCAAGTCCGTCGTCATGGGCCCGGCGGCCACCTGCGCGGGGAGGTTGCAGGCGGCCGACGGGTTCTTCTTGCCGGAAAGGGCCGTCCGGAAGCCGTGAGGCCGTCAGCCGGTCATTTCGGGCCTGGCCAGCCACTCGCGGCCGCGCAGCATGGCCTTCCAGTAGATCGGCGGAAGGATCTGCTCCTTGAGCATCCAGGCGAGCCTGGAGGGTTTCGTGCCGTCGATCAGCCATGGCGGAAAGCTTGGCAGCATCTTGCCGCCATAGCCGAACTCGGCCAGCACGATCTTGCCCCGCTCGACCGTCAGCGGGCACGAACCATAGCCGTCATAATGCGCGATCGCCGAACGGTTCCGGAGGCTGGCGACGAGGTTCTCGGCCACCACGGGAGCCTGCTTGCGGGCCGCCGCCGCGGTCTTGGCATTGGGCGCGTTCATGCAATCGCCGAGCGCCCAGATATTCTCGTAGGTCTTGTGGCGCAGGGTCGCCTGGTCGACATCGACCCAGCCGGCGGCGTCGGCAATCGGGCTGACACGGATGAAGTCCGGTGCGGCCTGGGGCGGACAGACATGGATCATGTCGAACCGGACCTCGATGCGCTCGTCCCTGTCCGGCTGCTTGAACCATGCCGTCCTGGACGGGCCGTCGATGGCCACCAGATTGTGCATGAAATTCAGGCCCGCATGGTAGCGCTCGACATAGTTCATCAACGCCGGGACATATTCCTTCACACCGAAGAGAACGCCACCTGCATTGTAGAACTGGACGTCGATATTCTTCAATGTGCCCTGACGGAACCAGTGGTCGGCCGACAGGTACATGGCCTTCTGTGGCGCCCCGGCGCATTTGATGGGCATGGGCGGTTGCGTGAACAAGGCCCGCCCCGATCTGAGGTCCTTGACCAGCTCCCAGGTGTAGGAGGCAAGGTCGAACCGGTAGTTGGACGTGACCCCGTTCTTGCCCAGCGTATCGGTCAGCCCCTCGACGGCATTCCAGTCGAGCTTGATGCCGGCACACACGACAAGACGATCGTAGCGCAAGACCCGGCACCCTTCGAGGATGACGGTGTCGTTTTCCGGCTCGAAAGCTGCCACGGCCGTCTTGATCCAGCGCACGCCCCGCGGGATCAGCGAAGCCATCGTCCGCACGGTGGACTGCGGCTCGAACACCCCGGCTCCCACGAGTGTCCAGCCGGGCTGGTAGTAATGGATGTCGACGGGATCGACGATGGCGATATCGAGCCCCGGATCGCGGGCAAGCAGGCTGGAGGCGACGGCGATGCCGCCGGCTCCGCCGCCGACGATCACCACCTGGTGGCGGACATCGGCCGTATCGGTCGGGGTGCGGCCATTGTTGGCGATCCGGCGGACAACGCCCTTCATGTCGTAGCCGGCAGCAGCCGTTTTCGAGAGAATGTCCGACATGGGCAACTTTCCCGCCTGCGACAACGACCACAAGGTCGCCGAGCGGGTGCCCGTACGGCAGTAGGCAAGGATCGGCCCCGGAAGTTCCGACATCAGCCTGCCGAACGAGCGGGCATCCTCGTCGCTGACCTTGCCCGACACGACCGGCAGATACCGGGCCTCGACACCGGCCTCCTTCGCGGCCCGTGCGATCTCGTCGAAATTCGGCTGGTCACCGGTCTCGCCATCCGGGCGGTTGCAGATGACCGAGCGGAAGCCCCGATCGGCCAATTCGGCCAGGTCGCGTTCCATGATCTGGGCCGAGACGGAAATCCTGTCGTCGATCTGTTTGAGCTGCATCATTGATTCCGCGCATCTCTTGAGAGTATATTAGGAATTACATCCCTTTGCAAGACTAAGCCTGCATTCTGACCGGGATGGTGCCCTCGCGGGCAGGACGATGTTCAGAGCCTGTTCACGGGGACCTTGAGATAGGTCTGGCCATCGCTGTCCTCCGGCGGCATCCGTCCGGCGCGCATGTTGACCTGAATGCTGGGAATGATGAGCCTGGGCATGTCGAGCGTGGCATCGCGCTCGGTACGCATGCGCACGAACTCGTTCTCGTCCACGCCGTCGCGAACATGGATGTTGTGCGTCCGCTCATCGCCGACCGTCGTTTCCCACTGGATCTGCCGGCCGTTGGGGCCGTAGTCGTGGCACATGAACAGCCGCGTCTCGGCGGGCAGGCTCAACACGCGTTTGATCGACCGGAACAGGGCCCGGGCGTCGCCGCCGGGGAAATCCGCGCGGGCGGTTCCGCCGTCGGGCATGAACAGGGTATCGCCGACGAATGCGGCATCCCCCATCACGTGGGTCATGCAGGCCGGCGTATGTCCCGGCGTATGATAGGCCGCGGCAGCCAGTCCGCCGATCATGTAGGTGTCGCCATCGTCGAACAGCCGGTCGAACTGGCTGCCATCGCGCTGGAATTCCGTGCCTTCGTTGAAGACCTTGCCGAACACGTCCTGGACGACGGTGATGTTCGAACCGATGCCGATCCTCCCGCCGAGCCTCTTTTGGATGTAGGGAGCGGCGGAGAGGTGATCGGCGTGGACATGGGTCTCGATCAGCCATTCGAGCTTCAGTCCGCGCGCCCCGATGTCGGCAATGATCTCGTCGGCATGAACGTAGCTGAGCCGGCCGGCCGAGTAGTCGATGTCCATCACCGAATCGATGACCGCACACGCATTGCTGCCCGGATCCTTCACGACGTAGCTGATCGTGTTGGTTGCCGGGTCGAAGAACGCCTTGACGTCCGGTCTGACCGAAATGTCGGTAGCGATCGAATCCATCGTTTGATCCCGTTCGTTGTTCAGGTCTGGCAGGTCTTGATGCCCAGCAGGGTATAGGCGGGGCAGAAGCGCAGGAAACCTGTCAGCATCAGGATGATGCCGACGATTGGCGCGGCCCAGCCGAGCCAGGATCCACCGAGATCGACGATGAAGGGCAGGAGCAGGAGGATGATGCCGGCAATGAGCCGGAACATGCGGTCGACGGGACCCACATTGGCAGTCTTGATCATGAAACATCTCCTCGTGGCGTTGTCCTGGTGACATTGTCTTGAAAGCTTCAAACATTCATATTCTGGAATGTCAGGAAGACACTTATAATACACCGGATGCCGGAGCAAGATGTAATTCAAATTGCAGATGAGCCTTATTGACGCGGATCCGGCTACTGAAGCCGGGGTAGCGATGTCCGCGACGGGGGAGCGCAGGACGAAAAAATGCCCGGCCGGGGCGGTTGATCCCAGCCGGGCATGCAAGCGATAGTGTTCATTCGGGAATGCGAGCCCTTCGGCCGGTCATGACCGGCATTCCGGGCTCGCAGCCAAGCCCCGGATCAGGCGGTGAGTTTGCCCTGAACCTGCTTGCCCTTGGCGATATCAGCCTGAATGGAGAACGAACCGTTGCCATTCTGGGTGCTGATGACGAGGGCCTTGCCATCGCCATTGACGTCCGTGGTCGCGCCATACCAGCCGTTGATACGGTTGGACGCCGGCGTATAGCTGGTCTTGGCCGTCAATGTGCCATCGGCATTCTTGACGACGTTGGGGAAGTCGATCTGACCACCCTTGTCGAACTTCAGCCAGGCATCCTTGCCGTTCCAGATGAAGGTGCCGTTGCCGTACATGGGGTCCATGACCCTGTAGTTGACATTCGGCTGAACCATGCCGGGCATTCCCGGGCCGGTCGGACCCGTAGCACCCGTCATGCCCTTCGGACCAGTGGCTCCGGTAGCGCCCGTGGCACCCTTGTCGCCCTTCGGACCAGTGGCTCCGGTAGCGCCCGTGGCACCCTTGTCGCCCTTGGAACCGGTGGCACCCGTAGCGCCGGTGGCCCCGGTAGCGCCCGTTGCCCCGGTAGCACCCTGAGCGCCGGTAGCACCCTGGGCACCCGTTGCCCCGGTAGCGCCGGTGGCACCCTGAGCGCCGGTAGCGCCCTGAGCACCCGTTGCCCCGGTAGCGCCGGTAGCGCCCTGAGCACCCGTTGCACCGGTAGCGCCCTGAGCCCCGGTGGCACCTTGAGCACCCGTTGCCCCGGTAGCGCCCGTGGCACCCTGGGGACCACGCAACCAGTCCTGAACGTCGGAGGAGTTGATGGTGGAATCACCATTCACATCGCCGACATTCTGCGAGAACCAGTCGAAGAAGCTCTGGCCGTTGTTGCCGGAAGCCCCGGTAGCGCCCTGAGGACCGGTAGCGCCCTGAGGACCGGTAGCGCCCTGAGGACCGGTAGCGCCCTGAGGACCGGTGGCACCCTGAGCGCCGGTGGCACCCTGAGCGCCGGTGGCACCCGTGTCACCCTTGTCGCCCTTGGGGCCGGTAGCACCCTGAGCGCCGGTAGCACCCGTGTCACCCTTGTCGCCCTTGGGACCGGTAGCGCCCTGAGCCCCGGTGGCACCCTGAGCACCCGTTGCCCCGGTAGCGCCAGTTGCACCCTGAGCGCCGGTAGCGCCCTGGGCACCCGTTGCCCCGGTAGCGCCAGTTGCACCCTGAGCGCCGGTAGCGCCCTGAGCACCCGTTGCCCCGGTAGCGCCAGTGGCACCCTGAGCACCGGTAGCACCCTGAGCACCCGTTGCCCCGGTAGCGCCCGTGGCACCCTGAGCGCCGGTAGCACCCTGAGCACCCGTTGCCCCGGTAGCACCAGAGCAACAGCCACTGCCACCGCCGCCGCCATGGTTTCCGTAACCGAAGTTGCCATTCGGGCCGTTGCCTGAATTGGAACCACCGTTGAGTCCGCCGGTACCTGATCCGTTCTGACCATGGCCACCGATGCCGGTGCCGCTACCATTTCCGTTGGCAGCGCCGCCCGTACCCCCGGTACCCTGACCATTGCCGACCTGATTGCTGATCAGGTTCAGCAGGTTCGACAGAAGGTTGGCGAAATCGTTCAGAAGATCCTGAACATTGTTCCCGGTCGAACCGGTCGAACCGGTCGAACCGGTACCTCCGGTCGAGCCGGTGCCACCGGTCGAGCCGGTGCCGCCGGTCGAACCCGTTCCGCCGGTCGAACCGGAACCGCCGCCATATCCGGACCCGGAACCGCCGTTGACGGATCCGCTGCCGCTGCCACCACTGGTGCTGCCACCCGTGTTGGTACCGCCGCCGAGCTTCTGCTGCAGCAACTGCACGAGCTGCTCCATCAGTTGGGTGAGGTTGGCATTGCTGCTCCCCTGCCCGGTCGAACCCGTCTTGGCCGCCGAGGTCGTCGAGGCGGTCGTAGCCAGGGAATTGATGTGGCTCAGGCCATTTGTAATGGACGAAACCATCCTATTCTCCAGTCTGAGGTTGATGAATGGGCGATGATGTCCATCGCCCGACTGACATCACGGCAACGACGGAAGGGACCAGGTCCCCGAAATCGCTGGCCGGGATGTGGGGTGACACGCTTCCGGCACCAGCCGGCGCGTGAAACGGAGTGTCCGCTCTGCTGCATGCAGGCCATGCGGACGTGTTGCAGGCAGCCTTGTCGGCCTGTGACATGGTCAGCCACGCAGCATGTTGGCGAGCTGGCTCGCAGGTCCGCCGACCTGGGCCATGTCGCGCTTGAGGATGTCGGCTTCGTTCTGTCGACCGGCGAGCTGCAACGCGATCATCAGCACCGCCTTGGCTTCGTTGCCGCTTTTCGGCTTGCTGATGCCGTCCCGCTTGAGGATGGCGATCGCCTGGTCGAGATCGCCCTGGATCAACGCTCCCAGCGCGAGGCCGATGGCCGCGGCGGCATTGTTCGGAGCGCAGATCTTCAGGGCTTCGAAAATGGGCCTGGACTCCTCGATCAATCCCCTGATCACGGCCGAATAGCCGATCTGTGTCAGCAGCTGCAGTTCCTCGTCGGTAGCCGGGGATCCGGCCGTGCCCGACCTTGTCGAGCCGGCGGCATTCCGTGGCGTGGAGGGGCGGCGTTTGAGGATGCGCGGTCTGAAGCGGGCGGACATCATTTCTCCTTGTCTTCGAACGGCGCCTGCTGGCGACGCCAGGTGCCATTCTTCTCATTCCTGCGAAGATCCCCGGTAGACGACGGGCGTGCGTGCCTGACGGGAAGCGAGCATTTCAACGATACGTTCCACCGCGAGCCGGTAGGCTGGCGGCCCGCCGATCATCAACATGCCGGCATCGGGCCCGTCGGCCGCGATGAAGCGACCGTCGTTCAGCTCCATTTCATCGAGCGTCTCGATCAGCCTTTGCCGGCCCACGCCCTTGAGGTCGATCAGGGCCGCCGCACTTTCGGCCTTCGTCGACACATGCAGCGCCACCCCGTCATAGAAGCAGACGAGGTCGAACTCGTTCTGCAGCCAGACGACAAGCCTTCCGGCGGACAGATCCTTCGGTGGAGAGACGACGATGCCATCCACTCCGGGCGACAGGTCGAGGGTCAGGTCGAGCTGTTCGGCGATGTCGGCAAACACGTCGCGAACCGGACGGCGGAGGATGCGCAGCGGAAGGGGCGACTGCGGCCAATCGGCGAAGGAACGTTCCGCGGCCGAGGCGTTGCCGTCTGTCGACAGCGTCGCGATGACGACCGATGCGAGCATCGCGACCAGGGCAACGCGCAGAGGGATCGGACGCGCGACGTTCGCGGCGGCTCCGGCCGTCGCGGCGCCGTTGCGCCCGCTCTCCGGCGGCCTCCCTGTCCTTGCACTTCTGATGATTGCCATCGCTCCACTACTTCCTGCTCGTCGGGACTCTCGACAGCGTCGGAACGCTGCCAGACAACATGCAACTCCGCTCACAGTGTCGAACATCTTCTCAGCGGTAGCGACTTCGTCATCGCATCATCGAGAGCGTTTCGACGTGGGTAGAATGACCCTGAGAAACCCATCATCGAAAGATCGAATACGCCAATATCCACTATTCAGAACGATTCGAAGTACCATGGTGCAATAATGAGATCGTAATTCATCTGATAAGGAAATATTCATCAAGGGGATTAACCTCGATATACGATATGAATGGATGGAATAGTGTAAAAAAAACCGACACAGCAAAATTCTTTCTTTCATCTCGAAAAGAGATCCATGCGTTATACTCCTGATAAGAAGTACCATATTGTGTAGCGTAGGAGATGGGTCTTGCCGATCGACCGGCGAAGCGCGAAACCACAGTCCATCGCGGAGATCGCGACCTGTTCGTGTCCTCTCGGTGATCCGGACCTTTTGACAATCTGCGGTATGAAAGCATTGCCGCGAAGCAAACGGATCCAGTTTATCGAGATGTCGCGAAGGGTTACAGGAACAGCTTGGAGCCTTTTCGATGTCACAGGCATCCCTCAAGATGATGCAGCTCGATCATCAATTCGCTGAAGATCACAATGGTGAGGAACTGCGTCGGCTTCTGGGGGTGCTCGCGGAAGGGCGGCTTCGACTGAGGGATCGTATGGATGCGGGGGTGGCAGCGGTTGATCACCAGCGCTTCTCGACGGTTCTGGAAGCATTCGAGGCCGGCATCCGACTGTTGCCGCGTCTGCGCGAAGCTCAGCAACGGTAGTGTTGTGGTTGTGCGAGAGGGGATCGTTTTTCCATCCTGTCAGGAGATGTTAGGACCATGTTCGATATTCCAACCCAGGCCGTAGGTGGCAGCGTCGGAGCGGCCCAGGCGACCGCTACCGGCGTCAACGACATCAATTCGCTTTTGGACCTGCAGTGGCAGCAAGGCTTGCAGCTCGCCCAGGTCCAGGCGCAAAGCGGCATGATCAGCAATCTCGTTCAGGCTTTGAACGGCGTTGCGCGAAACGTCCGCGCCGGCTGATCGTCAAGCCTGATTAAATTGCCGGAATGCGGGTGCCGGCGGCGCAAGGCGCGGGCACCCGCCTCTCCGGATCCTAGGGGTGGCACCGCGCATCGAGAAATCCCTGGCGCGGGCCAGAATGAAACGCCAGCAGGCCAGAAAGCGCGGTGCGGACGTGTTGAGCGTCATTGTCGCAACAGGTCGGAATTCCGGTGCGCGGTGCGAACTCGACGAAGGGTCCTACCGGGTCGGTACGGATCTCGAATGCGATGTCGTGCTCGCGGATCCCGGCATTGCCGGCCATGCCTTCACGATCGAGATCCAGCCGGACAGGACGCGTATCGTGGTCGCGGCCGACGAGGTGCGGCTGCAGACGCGTCATACCGTGCGTCCTGCCGTGATCAAGGCCGGGCAGGCACAGAGTTTCCTTACGCCGGCCGTCGCCCATGTGGGCGCGTCCTGCCTCGTTTTCACGGCCAGCCTTGAGGAACTGGACAGTACGCGCGCGCCCGTGAAGCGTCCGTGGCTGCGGCCGAGCCTGCTCGGTGGCGGCCTTGCGGCGATGGTCGCGGTCTTCGCGATCGCCGCCATAGGATCGACCAGTTTCGGCTCGGACCCCTCGCCACTGGAGCGTGCGCGCGAGAGTGTCGACGGACTGCAGCTCGGCAACCGGCTGATCGTCGACACGGCGCCGGACGGACACGTCCGGGTTCGCGGCGTTCTTGCCAACGAGCCGCAGATGCGGACCGTTACCAGGGCCTTTGCCAATGTCGATGCGGAGCTGAAGATTTCCTCGGCAGGGGAAATCCAGACCGCGTTGAATGAGCTGTCGCTTCAACAGGTCGGGCGAACTTACGGCACATTGCTCGACCGCGGCAATGTCCGGATCGAGGGCGTCGTTGTCGACAATCATGCCCGTGACCGCTTCGCTCACAGGCTTTCGCAGGTTGTACCCGGCGTGACCGGTGTCGAGAACCGGCTGACGACACTTGACGAAATCGCCGACGCTATCTCGCTCAAGCTGATCGAGCTTGAGGTCGATGACAGCGTGCATGTCGAACACCGGGGCGCGAGCCTCGCAGTCGCGGGCCGCATCGACGAGGAACGGCAAGGCCGCATCGACGACCTGCGGCGCTGGTTCGATCGGCGATACGGAGCATTCTACGACCTCTCGATTTCCGTGAACAGCACCGGTGCCAACGATCCGCTCGACAGCCTGCAGGCCGTCGTCCTCGGATCCGATCCGCAACTGATCCTGAGCGGCAACCGCCGCGTCAGGCCGGGCCGCATGATTGACCATGGCTGGACTCTCGAGAGGATCGACAAGGATCTGATCGTCATCACCCGAAACGGAGAAGTCCGCACGATCACGTTTTGAACCGACCGTTCGACCACCCCGCCGCTGACTGACATCCCCGGCAAGAAAAAGAGACGGAATGACCACCGGCAAGATCGATAATCGCACCATTGTCGGTCAACGGCTCGATCACGCGATCGACCAGTTGTTGACCGGAGCCCGGACGAGTCCTGCGGACCGCGCTCACCTGCAGCGGTTCCAGCCTTCGCTGCGGGGTGACGAGGATCCGTCATGGACGGAGACGGTCATGCCCGTGGCCGGGCTCGCCAGGGCGCTCGATGACCGGCTGCTGCCGCGCCTGCGCGATCCGTCGGTGCTGGAGCGCGCCCGCTTCACGACCATCCTGCGGAGCATCGGCGAGGGACTGGAGCAGGCTGTGGTGGGCGGTGAGTCGAGTCGTCTTTCCGACGTCGCAAGGAATGTCATCCGCCGCGAGGTCGAGCGAAGCGCCAGGCTCCAGGCCAGGATCGGAGAGCTCGTTGAAGGCTGAACGCAACCGGAGCGAGCAGGTCGAGGTGATCAACAGCCTCGCGCACATGTATCGCGTCAACGGCTATGCCGGGCGGGCTCTCATCCTGCTTCTGGTTGCGCGCGAACTCGATCCGGACGATGCCGGCGTGCAGCTCAGTCTCGCGCACGTCCTGTTCCTCAACGAGAAGCCGAACGAAGCGCTGGCTGTCCTTCAGCGCTTCCTCGCGGTCGATGCGACGATCTCCGCCTCCGACCCGGTTCACCTGCTGCACGCGCGCATCTTGTGGGCGCTGGGCCGCAAGGAACGGTCACGGGCGGTATTCCAGCGCTTCACACGGGCGCGACGCAACCAGAAGCCGCTTTTGGGCATTGCGTCATGAATGTCGACCGCAAGGCCGTGATGCGCATTCTGGGACTGGTGGCGGAACGTCAGGACCTGTTGCTGGTGGCACTCCTCGTGCTTGCCATCTTCATGATGATCCTGCCCCTGCCGACGGTCCTCGTCGACGTCCTGATCGCGGTCAATCTGGGCATGACCATCATGATGCTGATGGTCTCGGTCTATCTGCGCGATCCGCTGAGCTTCTCGACGCTGCCCTCGGTGATCCTGCTGCTGACCGTCTTCCGGCTCTCCCTGTCGATCACCACCACCCGGCTCATCCTCGTCCAGGCCGATGCGGGCAGGATCGTCGAGACCTTCGGCAATTTCGTCGTTGCGGGGAACCTGGTGGTGGGGCTCGTCGTCTTCCTCATCATCACCATCGTCCAGTTCGTCGTGATCACCAAGGGCGCGGAACGCATCGCCGAGGTGAGCGCGCGGTTTTCCCTCGATGCCCTGCCCGGCAAGCAGATGAGCATCGACAGCGACCTGCGCAGCGGCATGGTGGATGTTGCCGAGGCCCGTCGGCGGCGCAACCACCTGCAGAAGGAAAGCCAGCTCTACGGCGCGATGGACGGGGCGATGAAATTCGTCAAGGGCGATGCCATCGCGGGACTGATCATCATTGCCGTCAATCTCATAGGCGGTGTCGCTGTGGGCACCCTGCAGAACGGCATGGCGGTGTCGGACGCCCTGCATGTCTATGCCCTGCTGACCGTTGGTGACGGCCTGATCGCCCAGATCCCGGCCCTGTTCGTCTCGATCACTTCGGGGACCATTGTCACCCGCGTGGTCAGCGAGGACAGCCGCAATCTCGGTATCGACATCTCCTCGCAGATGATCGCCGAGCCGAAGACACTGCGGCTCGCCGGCCTGGTCATGGCGCTGTTCGCCTTCGTGCCGGGCTTTCCGGCCGCCATCTTCCTGTTCCTCGGTGCGCTGCTGGGCGGAACCGGATTGCTATTCTACTGGCGGGATCTGCGAAAGACCAGGGCCGAGGCAAACCTCACCGCGCATCTCATCAGCGCTCCGCAAGACGCGCCACGGCCCGCCGAGACCGTCCTGCGGCCGCCGTCGATCGCCGTGTCGATGCATGTCGGCGGCGATCTTCGCGATATTGTCGATCCGGCACGCTTCGATGCGGATCTCGAACAGATCCGCCATGCGGTGTTCGAGGACCTCGGCATCGTCCTGCCATCGGCGACGCTCGAATTCGATCGCCGCCTGCCGGAGCGTGGATGGTCGGTGGTGATGGAGAGCGTGCCCATCGGCGAGGGCGATCTGGATCCGGACAAATTGTGGATCCGCGACGAGGAGGATCACCTGGCCATAGCCGACATCCCCTTTGACCGGGAACGCGGGATCGTTCCCGGGCAGGCGGTCCTGCTGGTGGAACGGCAGTGGCAGGGGCAGCTGGATGAACTCGGCATCGCCTACATGGCGCCGACATCGACCATCGTCTGGCTGCTCGCAAGGGCGATGATGCGCTATGCCAGCGAGTTCATCGGCATTCACGAGACCCGCAACATCCTCGCTTCGCTCGAACCGTTTCACGGTGAACTGGTCAAGGAGGCGCAACGCGTCGTGCCGTTGCGGAAGATCGCGGAGATCCTGCGCCGCCTCGTCGCCGAGGGCGTCTCGATCCGCAACATGCGGCCGGTTCTCGAAGCACTTGTCGACTGGGGGCAGCGCGAGCAGGACGTGGCCCTGTTGTCCGAATATGTCCGTGGCGCCCTCAAGCGGCAGATCTGTTTCCGTCATGTCGACGCGCAGCGGCTGATGCCGGTGCTGATGCTCGACTCCCAGGTCGAGGAGACCGTCCGCAAGGCCGTCCGTCACACCTCCGTGGGAAGTTATCTGACTCTCGACCAGGATACGTCGCAGCGCCTCGTCGATCGTATTCGCGAGGAAGTGGGGGACATGAGCGGGTTGGCGAAGCGTCCGGTGGTGGTGACGGCCTTCGACGTCCGCCGTTTCGTGCATTCGCTGTTCGAGACGAGCGGTCTGGAGATGGCAGTGTTGTCATACCAGGAACTGACGCCGGAGATCACCGTTCAACCCGTGGCGACCATCGCGGTCTGACGAATGAACATGAAGGATCTCAACCCTTGTTGAATTCGACACCGATGAAGGGAAGGAAGCGATGACCCAGTCCATTGCACCCGTGGCGGCACTGACCGTGACGATGCCGGCGGCCACCGGCACGGCCGGTTCCATCGGCTCCGCAGGCGACATCGGCCGTGGGACGGTCATAAGCTGGAATGAGCTTGTGGAACGACATTCCGCCATGGCCGGGCCTGCGGGGAACCGGGGCGTTTCATTCGATCCGGCGACGCTGGGTGACCGCATCCTCGCTTCGGTGCAGGGCATGCGCGAGGACTATCAGCGGATGGTCGGCGATGCCCAGAACATGCTGAAACCGGGGCCGGCCGAAGGGGCGCTGACGGCCTCGTCGGAGAATGTGATCTCGCATGAGGTGGCCACATCGCAGGCGATCGATCCTCATGCGACGGCAATCGACGAGATTCGCGGGATGCTGGCCATGCAGCTCGATATGGGGCGCCTGATGGTCCATGAACAGCTGATGTCGAGCACGGCCGGGCGCGGCAATCGCAGCCTCGACACCCTGTTGCGCGGTCAGTAGGTCATGCACACGGCCATCCCTGGCGCACGCGCGCTCAGACTCGCGCTCTCCCTGTTGACGCTGCTGGTGCTGGCCGGCTGCAAGACGGATCTCTACGGCAATCTGAGCGAGCGCGATGCGAACGAAATGGCAGCGATCCTGCTGGACAACGGGATCGATGTCGACCGTGAGATCGCCAAGGACGGCACCATCACCCTGTTCGTCGAAAAATCGGATTTCGCCTCATCGGTGCGATTGCTGACCGATGCGGGCTATCCGCGCGAGTCGTTCATGGACATGGGCACGATCTTTGGTCGCGATGGTCTGATTTCCTCTCCCGTCGAGGAACGCGCGCGGTTCATCTTCGCCTTGAGCCAGGAACTGTCCGATACCCTGTCGCGGATCGATGGTGTGCTGTCGGCGCGGGTCCATATCGTCCTGCCGGACAACAATCCGTTCCGGCAGGCGGCGATGCCGTCGTCGGCCTCGGTGTTCATCCGCCATCTGGACAGCGTCGATCTCGGCATGCTGGTGCCCGAGATCAAGACGCTGGTGGCGAACGGTATCGAGGGGGTCGTCTATGACAATGTCTCGGTGGCCTTGTTCCCGGCGAAGATCGAAGCTCCAAAGGGGGAACAGCGGCATCTGGCAAATTTCGCCGGCATTCGCCTGGATCCGTCGAGCTACAACCTCGCCGCGGTGCTGATCCTCGGCCTCCTCGCCCTGACCCTGGTATTCGCCGCAGCCGCATCGGTGATGTTCCTCATCTGGCGTCGTCGTCCAGGTGAACTCGATCTCATTGAAGAAATCAGGCAATTGCGATGACGGAGATGTCGACGGCATCATCGGGTGTCGACCACGCCCGACGCGCTCCTTTCGTGATGATCGACGCCGATGGCGTCCACGAGGACTGGTGGCGTGACGGCCTGTCGGAGGTGGTGGGTGGCGTATCCATGCTGGATTGGCTGCGTGCCGGGTCGCGTTGTCGGGCGCGACTGTTCGGGCAGTTGCTCGAACGGCTGTCGATAAGGCTGGCGCCGGTCGATGCCCGATCCACGCTCGGTCGGCTGCTGGCCATGGACGGCGGGGATTTCGAGCGAATCCTCAAGCGGATCGGCCTGGGCTGGAACGGTGCGCTGATGGCGCGCGAGATCGATCGCACGGTGGTACGGCACGCGGTCGAGTCGGTGGGGGAGGCGGCCTATCGGCGGTCGGTCGGCGGGTATGCCGTCTGGGGCAGGCCGGCGCCCGACCACGAAGACGGTGCTGTCGCGCTGGAACGCATGTGCGAGGACGGAATTTTCTGCCTGCGGTTATGGGCGGCTCGTAACGACCAGGATGGAATCCGTCAGCTGTTGTTGCGCCTGCCGCCGGAAAACCCGGATCTTGACGGGATCGAGGATGATGTGGCGCGGCGCGCTGCGGCTCTCGTCGAACGCGAGGTCCAGGCCGATGACTGAGCAGGTTCCCGGCGATGGCCAGTGGCCGCGGATCAGGAGTCAGGAGAAGGTCCTCAAGGCGCCGGCGATCGAGCACCTGAGTTCCATCGACCGCTATGCTGAAGTTGTCGATGGTCGTGCTCGGGAGATTATCGCCCAGGCGGAAGGCCTGCGCGAGGAACGGCAGCGGGAGGGATATGAGGCCGGCCTGGCCGAGGGACGGCAGGTCATGCTGCAACTGCTGCTCGCCCAGCAGGACGCAACCGGGCGGATGCTGGCCGAACTTGAGGAACGGGCCGTCGGGCTGGTGATCGAGGCCACGCGCCGGGTTGTCGGCACGCTCGATCACGCCGAAGTCATGGCCCGCATGGTGGCCCTGGGGCTCGCGGATCTGCGCGGGTATCGCGAACTGACGATTCTCGTTCCCGCAGGTTTCGCTCAAAGGCTGAACCAGCCCCTGCGGCGCCTCGTACAGAAACGCCTGCCGGAGGCGGAGGTGGTGGTCCGCGGCGACGAAAACCTCGCCGTTCCGGATTGCCGGATCGTCACCGAAGGCGGCTTCCTGCAGCTCTCGGTCGAGGCCCTGATTGATGGGCTCGAACGGGAGATCCGCGAGCGTATCGCCAGCGACAGGCAGGCCCTGTCATGACCGGGGAGGGGCAGCGCCTGCAGGTGACACTGGATCCGGCGTCGATCGGCCAACGATTTTCGACCCTTCTCGGGACGATGGAGCAGGCCATCATCCACGGCCGCATTCACGACCACACCGGGCGCATCGCGAGAATTTCGGGGCCACTCATCCGCGCGAGCCTCCCGGATGCCCGCATCGGCGAGCTGTGCGCGCTGCGCAGCGGACCCGACGATACCGATCCGGTCATGGCCGAGATCATCGGCATCGACGGGCCGCACGCCCTGCTGTCGGCCATCGGCGACGTCGATGGGCTGTCGACCGCGACCGAAGTGGCGCGCCGTGCCGGCGGGATCCCCGTTCCGGTAGGCGAGCGGGTAATCGGGCGCGTGCTCGATGCGCTGGGGAGGCCGGTCGACGGGCGGCCGCTGGAGCCGGGCGAGAGTGCTCCGTTGCGCCACGCCGCGCCGGACCTGATGTCGAGGCGGATGATCGATCAGCCACTCGCCATCGGCCTGCACGCCATCGATGCCTTTCTCACATGTGGAGAAGGTCAGCGAGTGGGAATATTCGGCAGTGCCGGAACGGGCAAGTCGTCCCTTCTCGCCGCGATCGTCAAGCAAAGCGAGGCTGATGTCGTGGTCGTGGCGCTGATCGGCGAACGTGGCCGCGAGGTACGCGAATTCGTCGAACTGCAACTGGGTGCGGCCGGCATCGAACGGTCGGTGCTGGTCTGCGCGACGTCGGAGCGCTCGCCACTGGAACGGGTGAAGGCCGGCCATACGGCCACAACCATAGCAGAGCACTTTCGCGACCGTGGACAGAAGGTGCTGCTGCTGTTCGACAGCGTCACCCGCTATGCCCGGGCATTGCGCGAGATCGGCCTGGCGCGCGGCGAGCCGCCGGCCCGGCAGGGCTATCCTCCATCGGTCTTTGCCAGCCTGCCGGCATTGTTCGAACGGGCGGGTTGCAGCGAGCGCGGCTCGATCACGGCATTCTACACCGTTCTGGTAGAGGATGACGAGACCGCCGATCCGATTGCCGAAGAGGTACGTTCCCTGCTCGATGGACATCTCATCCTGTCGCGCAAGCTCGCCTCCCAGGGGCAATATCCCGCCATAGACGTGCTGCAGAGCACGAGTCGCGTGATGCGCCGCATTGTCAGCGAGGATCACGACGGAGCGGCACGTTTCATCCGCCAGCTGCTGTCGGCCTACAACGACAACGAGATTCTCATCCGGCTGGGAGAATATCAGCCGGGTGCTGATGCTCTCCTCGATGAGGCCGTCGACAAGTTCGACGATATCCAGGCCTTCCTGCGCGACAGTGGCGATTTCGGAACCATGCTCGATCGTCTGTTCGCGCTGGCAGCACCGTCGGTTGGCGATGTCCGGCCGGACGATCCGGGTGACGACGATCCGGGCGACGAGGATGCGGGTGACGGGGAGAACCATTCACGGCAAGAGATGGAGGCGTGATGCAATCGTCGCTCGATCCCCTTCTGCAATTGCGTCATCACCGCGAACGGCGGGCGCAGCAGGACCTCGCCGCCTGTCATCGAAACCTGAACGATTGCCGCAACGATCTCGGAGCGGCCCTGGCCGAATGCGAACAACATCGCCTCGACCGCCTCGACTACGAGACACGCTTCCGCAAGGAGGTGGAGGGCAGGAAGGTGAAAACGCTCACCATCGAGTTGTTCCAGCTCCAGCTTGATTCGATGCAGGTGAAGGGCGAGTTGCTGGCCAGCCGTGTCGAAGACCTGAAAAACCGGGTGGCCTCCGCCAGTGCCGCGCTGGCGGAGGCGCGGAACGCCTGGCAGTCCCGCCGCCGCGACACCGAGCGGCTGGATCACCTCGTCGGCCTTGCCCGACGTGAGCAAGGCCGTGCGCATCGGCGCCGCGAGGAATCCGTGCTCGACGACCTTTCGCCATCGCTGCCATCCTTCGCCGCCGGAGGCCGCCAATGATGTCGGCACGGGTGATCGATCCCGAGACGGGAAGTGGCTTCGAACGCTTCATTCCGCGCCTGGTCACGGGAGAGGAGGCGCATCGGCGACGTCTGGTGTGCCGCCGCCGCAAGGCCTATGAAATGCGGCTCGGTTCGACCGTGTTGCGTCTGCGACCGGAAATGGAGCTGCGGCTGAGCGATGGCCATGTGCTCGACCTGCTGGTCGGCGGTGTGCCTGCGCGGCTGGTCCTCGACCGTGCCCTGCGGCACAGGCTGCTCACGCTGGCCCGCGATGACCTGCCGATGCTGAGCCTCGGTCCTGAGGTCGAGGGGCTGGTGTTCGAGCGTCTCTTCGAGGATGTCCTGCCCGCCGTCGAGCGGCGTTTCGGTGCGGTGGCGCTGGGGGTTCGGCACGTGGGCAACGCCTTTGCCGGCCGTCGCGACTTCAGCCTTGAGATTCCGGGCGAACGGAGCTGGGCACTGTCGTTGCTGGCGCCTCACAGCCTGTTGAAGCGATTTGACCTGGTCTGGCAAAGGCAGCCGGTCGTCCGTCGACCGGTGGATCACGTGCCGCTCGATCTCGGCGCGAGAATCATGCGCACCCGACTCGATGGCCGTCAGATTGGCGATCTCGATACCGGCGACGTCGTTTTCGGCGATGCCGCGCCACCCGAGCGGGGATTCCTCCTCGGCGTGGTCGAGCCGGCGCTGGCCGTGCCGTTGCGCGTCGACGGCAAACGACTGGTGGCGGCATCGCGACCTGTAGCCCTCCGTAACCTTCCTCTCCCCTGGCAAAGCATGATCGAGGATCTGATGACCGATGAAACCGATCAGGACCAGGCCTGGGGCGATGTCCCCGTCGACTTGGTGTTTGAGTTGCAGCGGCTGCGATTGCCGCTGGGCGAACTGCAATCGATGGAGGCCGGCCATGTGCTGGAACTCGATCGGGCATTGAACGAGGCCGTCGATATCCGGGTCAAGGGGCGGCGGATCGGACGTGGCGAACTTGTCATGATCCACGACCGTCTGGGTGTTCGGATCGTCTCGCTGAGTGGCGAGCGCCACGACCCGGAAAGCTGAGCCATGCTCAACCTGCCCGATCCCTTCACGCTGATCGTCGTCCTTCTGCTGATGGGGCTCGTGCCCTTTGCCGTGGTCATGATGACGGCGTTCGTGAAGGTGGTCGTCGTCCTCTTCCTGTTGCGCAATGCCCTCGGGGTCCAGCAGACGCCGCCCAATCTGGTGCTTTATGGCATTGCCGTCGTCTTCACCGGCTATGTGGTCGCGCCGATCTTTTATCAGATTTCAGACATTCTCACTTCGCCGGATATCTCGATCGATACGGCTGTCGGCCTGCAGACCGCCGCCGCCCGCGCGGTCGTGCCGGTCAAGGCGTTTTTGTCCCGGTTCACCCAGCCGGAGGAGACCGCGTTCTTCGTGGATGCCACGGAGCGGCTGTGGCCGCCCGACATGCATGCGGCGGCAAGCGACAATGATCTGCTCATTCTCGTTCCGTCCTTTGTCGTCAGCGAACTCACACGGGCATTCGAGATCGGCTTCCTTCTCTACCTGCCATTCGTCGCCATCGACCTTGTCGTCTCCAATGTGCTGCTCGCACTCGGAATGATGATGGTCTCGCCCATGATGATTTCCCTGCCCATCAAGCTTCTCCTGTTCGTCGCACTGGATGGGTGGTCGAAGCTGATGCACGGGCTGGTACTTACCTACAGTTGAGGAAGGGATCCAGGTGAACGAGAGCTCCATCCTCTACCATGCCACCGTGACACTCTATCTCGTCATGGTACTTTCCCTGCCGCCGCTCGGAGCTGCCACGATTATCGGCCTGCTGGTGGGGGTGCTGCAGGCGCTCACCCAGATCCAGGACCAGACCCTCTCCTTTGCGCTCAAGCTGGTCGGCGTCATCGTCACGCTTGTCATTTCCGCCTCGTGGCTCGGCAGCCAGCTTTACGCTTTCGGCCTGCAGATCTTCACCGACTTCCCCATCCTCACGAGGTAGGCGGGCAATGTCGCGGCTGCTCACCGACGCATTCGCCGGCTTCGACCTCGCCGCCCTGCTGTGGGCGGTGGCGCTTGCCGCGGCGCGCATGACGGCGATGATGTCGATCCTCCCGCTGATGGGGCGCAGCGGCCTGCAGGGGTTCGTGCGCAACGGCGTCGTGGTCGCGATGAGCCTGCCGGTCGTGCCGATGGTCTATGCCGACATCGGGATTCATGGCCTCCCCGGCGGCCTTGCCCTCATGGGGCTACTGCTCAAGGAGGGGTTCATCGGCCTGCTCATCGGCCTTGTCGTCTCCTTCCCGATCTTTGCCATGCAGATGGCCGGCGACGTCCTCGATGCCGAACGCGGTGCGACCATGGCCATCGATGCCAGCGAATCCGGCAACGAGGCCTCGCTCATGGGTGCCTTTCTGTCGATGCTTATCATGGCCTACATGCTGGTCTCGGGTGCCTTCCTCGCCATACTCGACGGTTATGTCGAAAGCCTGGTGATCTGGCCGCCGCTTTCCGCGCTGCCCGAATTCTCCTCGGCCTCGGGGGGGCAGGTCTTCCTCCTCCTCGATCGGCTGATGCTGGCGGCTGTTCTCATCGCCGCGCCCATGATGATCGCCATGGTGCTCACCGAGATCTCGCTCGCGATCACCACCCGCTTCGCCCCGAGCCTGAATGTCTTCGTCCTCGGACTGGGCGTGAAGAGCCTCGTCCTCTTCCTCATCATCCCGCTCTACATGAGCACGCTCGGCTCGCAGGCCGGCAATCTGGTCAGTGTCATTGCGGGGATCATCCCGCAAATGCGAACATTCCTGGCAGGCATGGCGGCAGGTGGCCCATGAGCGACGACAGCGAGGAAAAGACCGAGCCGCCGACAAAGCGCAAGCTCGACGATGCACGCAAGAAGGGGCAGATCGCCCAGAGCAGGGATATCGTCACGGTCACGCTGACGGTGACCATTTCCGCTTATCTCTGGTTTTCCAGCGGGTTGATATCGGATCGCCTGAGCGGATTGTTCGTCACGATGGGGCGTCTTTCCGAGGAGCCGCTGCGCGCGGTCATCGGCGAGGCCCTGCGCGAAGTGATGCTGGTCGGTATCGCCATTGTCGCGCCGGCGGTGATCCTGATCGTGCTGGTGGTCATCGTCACCAGCATCATCGTCAATCAGGGCATCCTGTTTGCCGTCGAGCCCCTGGCGCCGAAGTTCGACAAGATCAATCCGGCCAAGGGGCTGGAACGGCTCTTCGGATTGAAGCAGCTGATCGAGGCGCTCAAGTCGGCGATCAAGATCTTCTTCATCGGCCTCATCACGTGGCTGGTGCTGCGCGGTTACCTGCACGACCTGCTTCTCGCTCCGACCTGCGGTCCCGAATGCATGTTCGAAGTCACGCACTGGACGTCGTTCATGCTGCTGGTGTCCATTGCCCTGCTGTTCCTGCTCTTCGCCTTCTTCGACCACTTCCTGCAGATATGGCTGTTCCGCCGCGAGATGAGGATGTCGAAGACCGAGGTGAAGCGGCAGCACAAGGATCAGGAAGGCGATCCGCTGATCAAGAGCCACCGCCGCTCGCTGGCCCGCGATCTCGTTTCCGTGCTGCCCGACGACAGCATCAGCGAGACCACCGTTGTCCTCAATGACGGGTTTTCGCTGGCGGTGGGGCTGCGCTACGTGCCCAGCGAGGGTGCCGCACCCATGATCATCAATATCGCAGTCGGTGCGGGGGCGGAGCGCTTTCTCGAACAGACGGCCGAGCGGACGATCCCCCGGGTCGAGAGGGCCGCACTCACCCAGAAACTGGCCGAACAGGGCACGATCGGCCAGGCCGTGCCTCCGGAGCTGTTCAGCGAAGTCGCGCAGGCGATCGCCGCCGTCACCGCGTTGTCGGGACTTGGTGGAGGAGAGTGATGGAAGATTTCGCTTTGAAGATGTATCATTATTGAAAAATATTCCCCTTCAAAATGCATAGTAAAATAAATGAAAATAGATTCGTATGGCATGGATTCTAAGAACGAATAATGAGTGTAAAAGAATATATATTATAATACGCTGAAAAATCGAACCTTGAAAACTCTGAAGGACTGTTCAGGGGGTATGGAGTAATCTTCCCTGGAAAACAGGAAGGCCGTCAGCGATGTCGAATTGCCGGCTTTCCCCTTAACGAGACAGAGACGACACGGAGAAGCCTCCATGGCCACGATTGCCCAGTACGAGGGATCATTTCAGCGATCGCCAGCCCTGTTCCCGGGGCGAGGTTCCGGCCAGCGAACGGCGGGCGGTGGTTCGTCGGGATCCGCCGGATCGTCTTCGCCGAACGTCATTCAGGGCGGCATCAACGCTCTCTCGGGCCTTCTCGGCCGCCAGCAGTGCGGCAATGGCAATGGCAACGGCGCGAACCGGGATCAACTGGTCCAGCTGATCCAGTCGTTGATCGAGGTGATCGACAAGATCATCCTCGAATTGCAGGGCGAGCCCTATGACGGCAGCAACCCGCGCAGCATCGACGGTACGGGCAACAATGTGGCGCAACCCGGTCTGGGAGCTGTCGACACCGCGTCGATGCGGATGATGCCGGCCGAATATGCCGATGGCACGGGGTCTCCGGCCGGCGCCGATCGCCCCGGTGCCCGCGAGATCAGCAACGCGGTGGTCGCCCAGGGCGAGCTCACCGGCAATGTCGCCGATGCCAGCGACATGTTCTGGCAATGGGGGCAGTTCATCGACCATGACCTGACCCTCAACCACACGACGTCCCCGGAAAACATGGACATCTCCATCCCGGTGGGCGACCTGATGTACAACCCGTCCGGTCCCGCCGACCAATGGATGCCGTTCACCCGCTCCACCAGCGAGGCCGACAGCACGGGACAGCAACAGCAGGTCAACTCGATCACCGCGTTCCTCGACGGCTCGCAGGTCTATGGCTCGACGACCGAGGCGGCAAATGCGCTGCGTTCGTTCGAGGGCGGGCACCTGCGCACCAGCACCGGCGACCTGCTGCCCGTATCCGCCGATACCGGCCTGTTCGTCGGTGGCGACGAACGCGCCGCGGAACAGCCCGGCCTCACCGCCATGCACACCGTGTTCATGCGCGAGCACAACCGCATCGCCGACGAGCTGGCTGCGAAGAACCCGCAATGGGGCGACGAGCAGCTCTACCAGGCGGCCCGCGAGAAGGTCATCGCCGAGATCGAGGTCATCACCTATCAGGAGTTTCTCCCCATCCTGCTCGGATCGGACGCGCTGCCGCAATATTCCGGCTACGATGCCAGTGTCGATCCGCGAATCTCGTCGAGCTTCGCTTCCGCAGCCTTCCGGTTCGGCCACAGCATGGTGTCGCCGGAAATCCGGCGCCTCGATGCGAACGGCCAGTCGCTTGCCGGCGGCCCGCTGGAGATCAAGGACGCCTTCTTCAATTCCACGCCGATTTCGCAGGACGGTATCGACCCCTACCTGCGGGGGCTCGCGTCGCACGAGGCGCAGGAACTCGACGAGCAGATCATCGACCCGCTGCGCAACATGCTGTTCGGCGCACCCGGTGCCGGCGGCCTGGACCTTGCCGCCCTCAACATCCAGCGCGGCCGCGATCACGGCATTCCGTCGTGGAACGATGCGCGCGAGGCGCTGGGCCTTCCCCGCATCGAGAGTTTCGACGATCCGTCGCTGCGGGACGGTGCAGGGGCGAAACTCGCCGAGGTCTACTCATCCGTCGACGATGTCGATCTGTGGGTCGGTGGCCTGTCCGAGAAAGCTGCCGGAGGTGGATTGGTCGGCGAGACCTTCCGCGCCATTCTCGTCGACCAGTTCACCCGGACCCGCGACGGCGACCGCTACTGGTACCAGAACCAGTATTCCGGTGCGGCTCTCCGCGAACTGGAGCGTACCACGCTCGCCGACGTCATCGAGCGCAACTCCGGCGTGCAGAACCTGCAGGACGAGGTGATGAAGGTCGCATGATGTCGTCGGTCTCCGTCGTCACCCGGCTTCGTTCCTGCGGCCATCGGCTGGACCTGCTTGCGGCCGGCGTGGCGGCGCAGGACATGGCCCCGGTCGAGTGGCGCATCCTCGATGCCGGTCCGCAGGATGTGCGGGACAGGCTGTCGTCGCTGTCCCTGCCTGTCGACTACCGCCGCGTCGACGATCCGGCTTCGGATGAGGCCGGCATGGAAGCGCTGCTCGATGCCGCCGGTGGCGAGCGCATCGCCATTTTCGATGAGGGGGATTTCTACGGCCGTGGATATCTGCGCCGGATGGTCGATGCGCTCGACCGGTCCGGGCAGCCCGCCGCAAGGCTTGTCGCCTTCCTCGCCTATAGCAGGCGCCATCGCCGCTTCGGCCACTGGGACCAGCGCATCACCGCTGGTCCGCATGTCGACTGGGCCGGTGCCACGATGCGCTGGGTGGAGGCCGATGACGCCTTTCGCCGCCGTGTCGCGACGGGTATTTCGGGCGAGACCGGCGGTCTCGTCATCGACCGCGCCGCATGGCGGGAACATCGCCGGTCCTCAGGTGGCGACCGGTCGCTCGCCGCCTTCCTGCGCGGCCTCGCTGCCCGCAGAGAGTTGCTGCTGTTCGACGACCGGGACGGACTCCACCTGCGCATGTCCGGCGATCCGTCGGGTGGAGCGGCGACCTTCCCGCAATCGATCCTGCCCGATGCGATGGTCGAGGGCCTCCATCCGGAACTCGCGGCCTTTGCCCGGCGTGCCGGCGAAACCGACGCCGTGACCGGACGGCACATGCCGCCATCACCGTCCCGCGCGTCCCGGCCGGTAGCGGAAAAGGGGCGGGCCACCGTCGGCCTCAACATGATCGTCAGGAACGAGGCCCATGTCATCGAACGCTGCCTGCGCTCGGTGATGGACAGCATCGATTACTGGGTCATCGTCGATACCGGCTCCACCGATGGCACGCAGGACCGCATTCGCGAGATCCTTGCGGACATTCCCGGCGAGCTGCATGAGCGCCCATGGGTCGATTTCGGCCACAATCGCGGCGAGGCGCTGGCGCTCATCGAGGGCAGGAGCGACTACATCCTGTTCATCGACGCCGATGAAACCATGAAATCCGCCGATGGTGCCCGATTGCCGGAACTCACGGCCGATGCCTATGAAATCGAAATCAGGATGGAGACCTTCTCCTTTCGCTACCCGCGTCTCGTCCGCGCGGCATGCGGCTGGAAGTGGAAGGGCGTGCTGCACGAATATCTCGAAGCCGGCATGCCGCTGCGTCAGGACCGCATCGACGGCGTCTGGATCCATGCGGTCAGCGAGGGAGCCCGCTCCAGCGATCCCCACAAGTACCGTCGCGATGCCCTCGTGTTCGAGCAGGCGCTGATCGACGAGCCGGACAACGCCCGCTATATGTTCTACCTTGGGCAGAGTTATCGAGATTGCGATGATACCGATCGGGCCATTGACGCCTATCGCCGGCGTGTGGCCATGGGCGGATGGTATGAGGAGGTCTTCCAGTCGAAGCTGCAGATCGGGTTGCTCCTGCAATCCCGCGGCGACCGCCCGGCCGATGTCGCCGAAGCGCTCATCGATGCCCATGCCTTCGCTCCCCATCGCGCCGAACCGCTCTACTGGCTCGGGCAGTTCTGTCTCGACCGGGAGGCCTATGCGGAGGCGTTGCTCTATCTTTCCCGCGCTGCCGAAATTCCATTCCCGGCCAGCGACCTCCTCTTCGTCGACCAGTCGCTCTATGACTGGCGCTGCCGCATGATGCTGGCGGTTGCAGCCTACTGGACGGGCGATCATGCCCGTGCCGTCGCCCTCAACAACCGCCTCCTGCAACTCGATGGCCTGCCCGACAATGTCCGCCGGCAAATCACCGAAAACCGCAATCTGAGCCTTGAAGTCCTTGGACGGGCAGCCTGAACGAATAAAAGAATAAATTCCTTGAACTGTGACCGCGGTTGTGGCATATGCGTGGCATGGTTACCTGTTGCCCTCCTGTCACTTCCGCCACTTCAACTGCGCCACACCCACGCCGGAACACGCTGGCCGGGCGGATGGCGCGGTGGGGGTGCGCAAGGCTGTTGCGCTTCTGCTGGCTGCGGGCGACAGGACGTCAGGTGCTGGCGGATGCGGGTCGTCCGGAACTGCCGGAACGCGCGAAAGCGCTGGTCGCAGCCCTGTCCGGCCTGGGGGGCACGGATCGCCGTTGCCTGGATAGGACAATCCGGCCATGGGTGCAGGGGTGGTTCCGTGACCTGTGTTCGCGGCATTTCCACTGGCCCGAACAGGAGAATCCCGACGAGACCGAATGGCTCCGCTGGGCAATTTCGCGGAGCTTCTATCGGCCGCTGGATGCCCTGCTGCGCAGCGTGCTGCGGCATATGGACCGTCCGGAGCGCACAGGGAGCACGACGCCAGGCTCTCGCGAACCGGCTCCGGCGGCGACCCCCCCAGGCGCTGCGGAACGGGACCGATGCAAGCGGGACTTGCAGCAGGATCCGTACCACCAGCAGGCGCTGTCGCGCAGCCGCGGCCGGCGCCGTCTCGTGCGTCGCCTCGCAGATCTCATCGCCGGAAAGCTGATCGATGCGGGAAGGGCGAAGCTGATCGATGCGGGAAGGGCGCTGCCGGCACGGGCGGACGAACCGCCGCCGGACGCGTCGGCACTGCAAGGTCCCTCCCGGACGGCCGCGTCGAGGAGCGCATCGCCGGCACCGGCCGCCGGTTCCACGGTGACAGGAGGGGACAATCTCCGGGACGTCCGGACCTGAAAGGCCCTTTCGGGACCAATTCGTCAAATTTTACGAAAATCACCGGAGAAAGGGAGCGCCTGTCAGGCGCGGCCCTGCTGCGGGTCCGGTTCGTCCTTGCAGAAAAGCTCGTAGAGCAGGTCGAGGACCCGGATGACCTTGTCGTTCGAGAGGCTGTAATAGATCATCTTGCCTTCGCGCCGGGTCTTGACCAGCTTGTCCTGCCGCAGCCGGCCAAGCTGCTGCGAGAGGTTCGACTGCCGCAGTTCGACGGTTTCCCTGATCTCGCCGACCGACCGTTCCCCCTGGCTCAGGGTGCAAAGGATCTGAAGCCTATGCTCGTTCGCAATCGATTTGAGGAACCTGCTGGCGAGCGCCGATTCTTTCAGCATCGTATGCCCGACCATTTCTGCCTCCCATATCGTTGCCCTCTCGTCCATCCGCCGAAATACGGCTTGATCTGACCGGACAGAGGGATTTTGTCACTAGAATTCGGAATTCATATTATCCCGATGCCTTAAGCGATGATTATTCCTATCGTGAATCCGGTAGGAAAAGAAGATCAATGTGACCGACTGTCAGGTGTGAACGTCCCCGGTCGATCTGCGTGCGGCGCTGGTTCCGCCATGCGAGGGCCTCTTCCTTGTCGCAATCGTCCAGCTCCCGCGCCGCCGCGACGAAGCCGTCGAGCAGGGCCTGCTGGATGGACCGGTCGCCGGGCCGGAACACCCATGGGCTCGGCTCGGTCGACAACTGCCCCTTGCCCTTCAGCATGGTTTCGAGTTCGCCGGCGGCACTGCCGCCGAGTGCAGGACCGAATCCCTTGTCAGTGCGCTGATGGCGGTTGAACAGGTCCCGCATCGCCGTGTCGTGGAGATCGCCGGGCCGCCAGCGGATGCGGTCGTCATAGGTCAGGACGGCGAGCAGGGCCGCCTTGCGCCCGATCACCAACCTGACCAGTCTTTCGAGCCAGGTCATGCTGACGAGATCGAGCAGCGCGGAGCAGGTGACGATATCGACGGATGCGGGAACGATATCCTCAAGACTCGACGAGAGATCGGCCGCCACATAGAGGCAGCTGGAACGGCCCGTCGCCGGCAGGGTGGAGCGCCCCGCCTCGATGAGCGCCGGGTCGTTTTCGAGCAGGTACCAGTGCTGTCCCGGCGGCAGCACCGGTTCGATGGCCCGGAAGTTCGACCCGGTGCCGCTGCCCATGTCGGCGATGACCAGCCCCTCGCGGCCATCCGCCCACCGGGTCAGCATGCCGGTCAGCCGGTCCGAGCGCGCCGCGTGGTCGAAGGGTTCGCGCAGGCCGAGCCAGTCGGACGAAAAACCGCTCATCGAAACAGGACATCGCGGATGATCCCGGCCGTGGCGGGCCAGCGTGGAAGCCTTTCGCGGGCTTCCAGCGCCCCGCCATGCAGGCGGTGGCGCAGGGCGTCGTTCTCGATCAGCCGCCGCAGGGCGGATGCCATCGAGGTGGCGTTGCCCGGTGTGACAAGGAAGGCGGCATCGCTGGGCAGGATGTCGGAAACGGCCCCGCCGCGCGCGGCCACGACCGGCAGGCCCCAGGCGATCGCATCCATCAGCGCCATGCCGTAGCCCTCATAGAGCGAACTGGACACGTACAGGTCGGCCCGGGCATAGAGCCTGTCGAGCTTCTTGTCGTCGAGTTCACCCAGCAGCGAGATCCGCTCCTCGATGCCGCCGGTGATGATGACATCGCGCAACTGCCGCACCGCGGCGGACGACCGGTCCAGCGAACCCGCGATGTCGAGGTGCCATGGCAGGTCGTACAGGCCCGACAGGGCGCGGGCGAGCGTGACGAAGTCCTTGCGCGGAACGACGCTGCCGACGCTGAGCAGCCGCACCTGGCGGTCGTTCGAACCATGGGCCAGGGGCTTCTCGTCGGTTCCCGGCGGTGCCACCGTGATCCTGTCGGCATCGACCGCGAAATGCTCGGCCAGCATTCGCGCGGTGGTGGGCGAGGTGGTCACGACCCGTCTCGCATGGGCGAGCGCCATGGTCTCGCTCAGCCGGAGATTTTCCGCATCGACGGTGGGAATGCCGGTTTCGAGCGCCAGCGGATGATGGACGAGGGCGATGATGTCCAGGTGGGCGGCCAGCTTTTGAGCGATAGCACCCATGGCACCATAGGCCAGCCCGTCGATGATGACCGAGGTGTCGGACGGCAGCGACATCAGGCGGGCTTCGGCCACGTGCATGGCCTGCGCGGTCGGCAGCGGGAAACCGTCGCCAAGCGGCAGCGTCTCGATGGCCACGTCCTGGTTGCGCAGTTCGTCCAGTACCCGCCGGTCGTAGATGTAGCCGCCGGTGCGGATCGACAGGTCTCCCGGAAAGGCCAGAACGGCCGGACCCGTTTCCTTCCTGTTCATGTGTGCTAGCCTCCCGTCGCGGGATGGTCAGGGGCAGGAGAGGGGAACAGGGCATGGCGGATGATCTCGGCGGCCGCGGCGCGGCCCATCTGATGTACGGTTGTTATGCCCTGTCGCTGTTCACTGCCGTGCCGATCCTCGCGGCTGCGGTGATTGCCTATGTCTGTCGGGGTGGGGCCGTGGAGCCCTACAGGGGACATCTGCATTACGGTACTTCCACGTTCTGGTGGAGCCTGTTGATGGTCATTGCGGGTTCCATCCTGTCCATCATCCTGATCGGCTATGTCCTTCTCGCCCTGGCATGGGCCTACATCGCCTGGCGGACAATCCGTGGCTGGCTGCGCCTCATGGACGGTCGTCCGGCTCCGGGTCGCTGACCGGGTGCCGGGGGCTCAAAGGCGTCCTTCGAAGCCCGCCCAGGCTACATGGCTTTCGCCGAGCTCCACCTTGAGGGAGTGCAGGGCCTCGCTGCCCGGGCCGAGCCTGCCCGCCCGTATCGCCGCGACCATGCGGTCGAAGATGTGGCGGGAGAGGAACTCGGTGGTCGTGTTCTGACCCTCGAAGATGTCGAGTTCGTCGAGATTGCGGTAGTTGAGTTCGCCCAGGATGGCCTTGAGCTCGTCAATGGCCCGGCCGATGTCGACGACCACGTGGTCCTCGTTCATCGCCTCGCGACGGAATTCCACGTCGACCACATAGGTCGCGCCATGAAGCTTCTGTGCCGGGCCGAACAGGTCGCCCCTGAAGCTGTGGGCGATCATCACGTGATCGCGTACCCGTACGGTGAACATCAGCGCTCCTCCATATCCTCACGGTCGTCAGGTCCTTTTTTGCGTGGACCCTTTATCTTGGCATGCGCCGGTTCGCACCGGCGGCGTCATGCATAACGTACGATACTACCAATAAAGCTCAAGTCTTTGCCGGATAAGATTTTCACCATCTGCGGAAGATCGTCCAGAAGACAGTCGCTGAAATGTGTCACATCAATGGGAGTATCGCGCAAGAGTTTTGCCGCATTCGCGATTCTCCTTGCGTGAGTCCACTTCGCGGTTTGATGAAGCGGTATGTGGCCGACTTGCGAGCTCACCAGCTTCAGCCTGCGGCTGTGGAAGGCCGCACCGAGCGGAAGGCCGATCGTGCGTGCGCCGTGCCAGCTCATCTCGACGATGGTGCCCTCGAACCCGGCCAGTTCGAGCGAACGGACGAGCCCGGCCTCGCTGCCGCTGCAGTGGAACACGATGTCGGCATCCTCGACGATGCCGCATTCGAGCCCCAGTGCTGCCGCTGCCGCCATCCGTCCGGCATCGATGTCGTGGATCCGCGCTTCCGTGCCGGGGAAGCGCGCGGCGAGGCTGGCGGTGAGCAGGCCGATGACTCCCGCTCCCACCACCTGCACCCGGTCGCCGGCGGTGATGCGCGAATCCCAGATGGCGTTGAGCGCGGTTTCCATGTTGGCGGTGAGCACGGCGCGGCGCGGCGGCAGGTCGTCCGGCAGCACGGTCACCATCGCGGCCGGGATGTTGAAGCGATCCTGGTGCGGGTACAGCGAGAAGACCGTGCGGCCCACGAGTTCGGACGGACCTTCGGTCACGCGACCGACATTGCAATAGCCATATTTCACCGGGAAGGGGAAATCGCCTTCCTGGAACGGGCAGCGCATGCGCCGGTGCTCGCTGTCCGGCACCAGGCCCGCGGCGACGAGTTTCTCGGTCCCCTGGCTCAGGGCGCTGAACAGGGCTTCCACCCGCACCTCGCCCTCGCCCGGCGGCGGCAGTTCCTGTTCGCGTATCTCGCCTTCAAACGGTGCCGTCGACCAGTAGGCCCGGGCCGTCGTCATGCAGCTTTCTTGATGGCGAGCCGGTTCCAGACCTCGACGAGGGCAGCCACCAGTTCGTCCATCAGGGCGTCGTCATGCAGCGGGCCGGGGGTCAGGCGCAGCCTTTCCGTTCCCTTCGGCACGGTCGGGTAGTTGATCGGCTGGATGTAGATGTCGAACTCGTCCATCAGCATGTCGGTGGCGGCCTTGCAGCGCACCGGATCGCCGACGAGGATCGGGACGACATGCGAGGGCGAGGCCATCACCGGCAGGCCGGCTGCCGCCAGCCGCGCCTTGAGCGCCGCCGCCCGTTCCTGCTGGGAGTCCCGTTCGACACCGCTGGTCTTGAGGTGGCGTACCGAGGCGATGGCGCCGCCGACCACGGCCGGTGCCAGCGACGTTGTGAAGATGAAGCCGGCGGCAAACGAGCGCACGGCATCGACCAGCGCCCCCGATCCGGCGATGTAGCCGCCCATGCAGCCGAATGCCTTGGCCAGCGTTCCCTGGATGACATCGACCCGGTCCATGGCACCGTCGCGCTCGGCCACCCCGGCACCTCGCGGCCCGTACATGCCGACGGCGTGGACCTCGTCGAGATAGGTCATCGCGTTGTACTTGTCGGCGAGGTCGCACACGGCATGGATCGGGCCGAAATCGCCGTCCATCGAGTAGACGCTCTCGAAGATCACCAGCTTCGCGCGCTCGCGCGGCTGGGCCGCCAGCAGGCTTTCGAGGTGATCCAGGTCGCTGTGGCGGAATACCGCCTTCTCGCAGCGGCTGGAGCGCACGCCGGCGATCATCGAGGCATGGTTGAGCTCGTCCGACAGGATGATGCAGTCGGGCAGAAGCTGGGCGATGGTCGAGATGGCCGCCTCGTTGGCGACATATCCCGACGTCATCACCAGTGCCGCGGGCTTTTGGTGCAGGTCGGCGAGTTCGTGTTCGAGCCTGACATGCAGGTGGGTGGTGCCGGAAATGTTGCGCGTTCCGCCCGCACCCGCGCCATAGTCGCGCACTGCCTGCTCGGCCGCCGCGAGGACATCGGGATGCTGGCCCATGCCCAGGTAGTCGTTGGAGCACCAGACCGCGACTTCCCGGCGGCCCCGGTCGCATCGGTGGTCGGCACGGGGGAAATCCCCGACCTTGCGGGCGAGGTCCGCGAAGACGCGGTACCGTCCCTCACTTCGAACCTTGCCGACGGCCTGCTCGAAGTAGCTCTCGTAGTTCATCCACTCACGCCTCTGGCGAACGCGGCGCGCTGCCGGGTCGGACCCGGGCGCCGCCTGCGTCATAGTCAACACGTCATGCTCGCGTCAACAAACCGGGATGAAAACCCCGCACCTTGCCGCAGGCGGTCCGTTTCGGGGAACTCCTTGCGGCAGTGAAACCGACGCGTGCCACGGTTGCCACCGATTCGTTAACCTGGGGTTAATTCCCACCGGTTATCATCGTCGTCCGGAAAGGGGAGGAGGTGGTGGAACCGTATGATGAAGAAGAGGGAAGGAGAACAATGACGAAGGGGCGATGACCGGGGCTGGCATTGTTGCGGAACGTGACCCGAGACTTCGGGGCACGGCAGTTCTTCATGCCGTGACTTCGGCCGACCTTTTCCTGTGTCCGTCATGACATGCCGGCGTCATGCGGCACCGAATTCCCGTAATATCCGGTAATGTCTCTTTTTCGATGTGATATTGACCATTGGTTGATATCGTTTGAAGAATTTCGGCATGGAATAGCCGGTGAAGGGCAATAAACAAAATTTCGGTGTTAAAATCGGTACCGGAGCGTAGGAGATTGTTGTGATGGAAAAATGACGCGGACGTGACATTTCATCCACAGCCGGTTTCACAAGACCATCCCCCGACCTGTGGAAAACCGTTGCGGCGGACCCGCCGGACCGCGACCGGCGTCAAGGGGGAAACGGGTTGAGAACGGTTCGTTTCCGCAGCCTCCACCGTTGCACAAGTCACGCAAGAATTGATTGCTTGTTTGACAAGATCTCCTTTTGCTTGACGTGTTGCGTTGCAATGAAGCAGCCGCGGCCGGCTTTTACGGCCGATTCCGTGTTGATTGATATTACTCAATATAATCAATTGGTTATTTGACAAGTTGCCTGTCCTGTACGGTTTTTCGCTGCCGTATCGGGGCGCTGGCGGCCCGTGCTGCCGCGGTCATGCCGGCCCGGGACAGCCCTTTCGACCCGCTGGCGAGCGGATGCGCCGGCCGATACCGCTATGCTCTCGGCATTTCCATGTCCGGCTGCTAGAAGGGCGTTGCCTCCCCGCCAACGATGCCCATGGAAAATTGTCCACAGATGCCGCTGATCGCCCCATCCATCCTCGCCAGCGATTTCTCCCGTCTCGGCGAGGAGATCCGTGCCGTTGCCGACGCCGGTGCCGACTGGATCCATCTCGACGTGATGGACGGCCGGTTCGTGCCCAACATCAGTTTCGGTGCTGACGTCATCCGTTCGGTGCGGGGCGTCACCGACCGTTTCTTCGACTGCCATCTGATGGTGGAGGAGCCCGGTTCCTGTCTCGACGCCTTCGTGGCCGCCGGTGCGCAGGGCATCACGGTGCATGCTGAAGCCTGCCGTCACCTCGACCGTACGCTCCAGCAGGTGGCCGATCTCGGGGCCAGGGTCGGCCTCGCCCTCAATCCGGCGACGCCCGCCTGCGTCGTCGAACCCGTGCTCGACCGTCTCGACCTGGTCCTTGTGATGACCGTCAATCCGGGATTCGGCGGGCAGAAACTCATCCCCTCCGCGCTGGACAAGCTGCGGCGGATCGCATCCATGACCCGCGAGCGCGGGATCCTGCTGGAAGTCGACGGCGGCATCGACGGAGATACCGCCATCCGTGCCGTGGAGGCCGGAGCGGACGTGCTGGTGGCGGGTTCCGCGGTCTTCGGCCGGCCCGACTACGCCGCGGCCATCGCCGCCCTGCGTGCGGAGGCCCGGGCATGAGCGTGACCGCCGGGGATATCGAGGCGGCAGCGGACCGCATCCGCGACCGGGTACGCGAGACGCCGGTCATCCGCATCGAGCCGGGCGAGCTTTGCGCCTCGCCCGTCATCCTGAAGCTCGAAAGCCTGCAGCATGCGGGCTCGTTCAAGCCACGCGGGGCCTTCAACACGGTGTTGCAGGCTGGCGACCTTCCCGCAGGCGTGATCGCTGCCTCGGGTGGAAACCATGGCATCGCCGTCGCCCACGTTGCCCGCGAACTGGGGCTCGCGGCAGAGATCTTCGTTCCCGTCATCTCCTCGCCGGTCAAGGTCGCCCGCCTGCGCCGGCTGGGGGCGGTGGTCCACCGGGCCGGGGACAATTACGCCGAGGCCTTCGCCGCCATGCGCGACCGCCAGGCGCAGACCGGAGCGCTGGACGTCCACGCCTACGACCAGCCCGGCACGGTGGCGGGGCAGGGGACGCTGGCCCGCGAGCTGGAGCGCCAGTGCCCGGACATGCAGGCTGCGTTCTTCGCCGTGGGCGGCGGCGGGCTCATCGGCGGAGCGCTGGCCTGGATGGGCGGGCGGCAGACGATCGTCGCGGTCGAGCCGACTACCTCGAAGGCCCTTGCGGCCGCCCTCGATGCGGGCGAACCTGTGGATGTCGAGGTTTCGGGTATCGCTGCCGATTCGCTCGGTGCGCGGCGCATCGGCAGGATTGGCTTCGGGCTCGCCAGCCGTCACCGCACGCCGGTGGTGCTGGTGGCCGATGACGCCATCCGTCGCGCCCAGCGCTGGCTGTTCGAGCAGTTGCGGATCGTCGTCGAGCCGGGCGGTGCAACCGCCCTGGCCGGGCTCATGGGCGGTGGGGTGGATCTCGATCCGTCCCATCCGGTGGCCGTGGTGGTCTGTGGCGGCAATGCGTCGCTCGACGACCTCACGGTTTCGTGACGTGATACCTGTGACCGGCGGTGCATGCTGTGTTCCGGCCAGCCGATGGCATGGGAGGAAATCATGACGTTTCGAACCGGCCGCAAGGCGTTACTTCTGGCGCTGCCAGTGGCCATGGCGGGCATGTCGGCCCTTGCCGAACCGCGCCGCTACACCATCGATCCCGAGCATTTCTCCATCGTCTTTTCCGTGGAACATATCGGATATCAGCATCAGACGGGGCTTTTCCTCGATGGTGGAGGGCACTTCACCTATGACGAGGACAGCGGCGAACTCGCCGATCTTGTCGTCGACATCGACGCCGCATCGGTGTTCACCGACCATGACGCGCGCGACAATCATGTCCGCAGCAAGGATTTCCTCGATGCAAAAGCGCATCCCGGCATACGGTTCGTCATGACGTCGGCCGATGCGATCGACGATCGTCATGGCACGATCCATGGTGACCTGACCCTGCGCGGCGTCACGCTGCCGGTGGATGTCGACGTGACACTGAACAGGATCGGCCCTTATCCCTGGGGTGAGAATTATGTCATCGGCATATCGGCGGGCGCCCATCTGAAGCGCAGCGATTTTGGCAGCACCTATGGTGTAGAAGGCAATCTGGTCGGCGACGACGTGCAGTTGCGCTTCGAGATCGAGGCCATACGCCAGCCGTGATTGCCCGACTGCGTTCCATCATCCTGCGGGGGCGCGGACTGCTGCGCTCGCTGCACATGTATTACTGGCCGCCCGGGTCGAACCGGCGGATGGACGGCTTCTATGGTGGATTGATCGGCAGGGATGACCTGTGTTTCGACATCGGCGCGCATGCCGGCAATCGCACCCTGTGCTTCCTGCGCCTTGGCGCGCGGGTCGTCGCCCTTGAACCGCAACCGGACTTCCAGCGGCTGCTGCGTTTCCTGCTGACATGGCGCCCGGCCGGCGACCGGGAGCGGGTCACGCTGCTGGCCGAGGCGGTGGGGCGCGAGCCTGGCGAACTGGAACTGCATCTAAGCGAGGCGACGCCGACGGTGACCAGTGGTTCGCAACGCTTCATTGCCGATACCGGCGCAATCCGTTCGTTCGACATCGTCCGCTGGAATCGCAGTATCATCGTACCGCAGACGACGGTGGACGGCCTGATCGAGCGTTACGGCATGCCCGATTTCGTCAAGATCGACATCGAGGGCATGGAGATTGACGCATTGCTGGGGCTAAGTCGCCTGCCGCCACTCCTGTCCTTCGAGTTCCTTGCCGGGCGCATTGATGGGGCGCTGGAATGCCTTGAGCGCATCGACCGTCTGGGCCGGGCACGTTTCAACCTATCGCAGGGCGAGAGCCTGGCCATGCTATGGCCCGAGTGGCGCACATCCGCAGATGTCCGCAGCTGGCTGGAAAGTCGCCGCGGGGAGGATTTCTCAGGCGATATCTATGCCCGACGCGACGATGATCCAGCGTGAGGGATCGTCTTGCCGTGTCGGCATGTGACTATGGCATGAGGCCAGCCTTGCGCCGGGCCGCCACGGCCGCGCGGGCGATGTCGAGCAGGCCCTCGGCCTGCCATGCCGAGCGGCCGATGAACAGCCCGTCGATGGCCCCGACCCGCGCGAGGGCCTCGCAATTGCCACGGTTGACGCTGCCGCCATAGAGGATCGCCGGGCGCTGGCCCAGCAGGTCGGAGGCCGCCTCGGCTATTGCCTCGTGGATCTCCCTGGCCTGTTCCGGCGTGGCCGGCGTACCGCCCTCGCCGATGGCCCATACCGGCTCGTAGGCCAGCAGCAGGCGGTCGGCGTCGTCCGGGGCAACGCCGCTCAGGGCCATGCGTGTCTGCCGCTGCACGGTCGTTGCCGCCGCATCCAGACTGCGTTCTTCGGCGGTTTCGCCGACGCAGACGAGCGGCATGAGCCCGGCGGCGAGTGCTGCCCTCGTCTTGGCGTTGATCGCGGCGTCGGTCTCGTTGAAATGCGTGCGCCGCTCGCTGTGCCCGAGCTCGACGATGGATGCTCTGCAATCAGAGATCATTGCTGCCGAAATCTCGCCGGTCCAGGCCCCGTCCCGTGCCCAGTGCATGTTCTGCGCGCCCGCGAGCACGCCGCTGCCGCCGAGGCCGGCGGCGGTTTCGGCAAGGGCGGTGAAGGGCGGCAGGACGAACAGTCGTGCGCCGAGCGAACCGATGTCCGCCGCCATGCGCAGGGTATGGACATAGGCTGCCGCCTCGCCGCGGGTCTTGTTCATCTTCCAGCCGGTGCCGACCCAGAACGCCATGTGTCAATCCTCGATGTAGGGCCGCCAGAACTCGACCGATTCGCGCAGGGCATCGACGGCGATGCTGTCATCGGGCTCGCGTTCGCGAAAGCTGAACTCGAACACGAGTTCGTTGTCGCCGCCTCCGCCCCTGCGGATGGCATCGAGCAGGCGTTGCGGCTGGATGCGGCCGTTTTCGTTGTGCTTTGCGGTAAACGGCCAGTGCCCGCCCTTGTTCATGGAGCTCTGCTTGATGTGGATCACCGGGCTGTCGGCGGCGAAGGCTTCGGCCCAGGCATAGGGATCGGTATCGTCAGGATCGGGCGAGGAGACATCGCCATGGTCGATGTCGGAGTTGAGGTGGATCGGCAGCGGCATGTCCTCGTTGAGCCAGCGATGCTGCCGGCGGCAGACCTCGATGGTGTGGCCGAGTTCGCGACGTACCGACATCGGCTCCCACATGAGATATTCAAGACCTCGGGACTTTGCATGTTCGGCAATCTTCCGCCAGCAATCGCGGGCCTGCTCCAGGCGGTCGCGACGCCGCTGCGGGTCGCGGTCGTCCCTGTAGGTGAGGATGCCGATCTGGCTGCCGGTGCCGTGTGCGCCAAGGTCCACCGCCATGTCGACCCAGCGCATGAACCATTCGACCCAGTGCGCACGCACCTCCGCGTCGGGGTGGGCGAGGTGGTTGAGCCGCGTGTAGGCACCGGTGAAGGTGTGGCTGATCCTGACGCGATGCCGCTCGCAGGCGCGGTTGTAGGCCTTCACGTGGCGGCCGATGGTGCTGGCGGGCCAATCCGGGCTGAGGATCTCCGGCGTGAGCTGGATGTAGCGCAGCCCGACCTCCTCGGCGACCGTCGCCACCAGTTCCTCGGGTTCGACGATGCGGTTGATGGCGAAATTGGTATTGATGCCGAGGCGAAAACCCATGACCGGTTCTCCTGCCTGCTGGAGGTGAATGTCAGTCGCCGGCCTTGTCCAGGTCGGGTTGCTGTCCGTTCCATGGCATCGCCGGGACCGCCGAGATCGAGTTTTTCGGGCTGCCTTCGACGATCTTGTCGGAATAGACGAGATAGGCAAATGTCTTTCTCTTCGGATCGAGGAAGCGAACCACCTGCATGGTTTTGAAAATCAGGGAAGTTCGTTGCTTGAAGACTTCCTCGCCCTCGTCGAGTTCATCGGTGACCCTGATCGGGCCCGTCTGGCGACAGGTGATCGAGGCGTCCGACGTGTCCTCGGCGATGCCGATCATTCCCTTGAATCCACCGGTCTTGGCCCGGCTCAGATAGCAGCTTATGCCCTCGATCTTGGGATCGTCGAAGGCTTCGATGACGATCTTGTGGTTGGGCGTGAGCAGATTGAACTTGGTGGAAACCTCGCCGATCTCTTCGGCGAAAGACGGCCTGGCCGCCGTGACGGCCAGCAGCATGACGGCTGCGGCCTTCAGTGATGATCGTCTCAAGATCGTCTCTCCCGGGGACCATCGGCGGCGCTCGGGGTGTCCTGCGCCAATCTTCCGCTCTGCCGTCCCGACAACAGGGAATGTCGGGCGTACCGGCGCCGAGTCAAGGATCGTCCGTGGAGAGCTTCCCGGTCGCCGGGTTGCGAAATCAGGCGGGACGGCCCGTTTCCACGGTCGCGGTCCATGGCCCCTCGACGAACACGGCCTCGTCTTCGCCCGGCCAAGGCGGCATGGTGACCGCCACGGCTTCGAGCGGAACATCGCCATCGCAGCGGAACTGGAAGCGGCACCCGGCGGGAATGGTGAGGCTGATCCCGGGAGCGAGCCCGGTCAATTCCTCGATGTCACCGAGCTTGCGCCACATTTGCCCGGATCCGGCGGTGATGACCCAGATTTCCTCGACCGTGCGATGGACGATGGCACGGGCGACGGCCGCCGGACGGAGCCGGAACCGGGCCATGCTGCCACCCGCAAGCGACGGCAGGATGGTGACCTCGGAGCCGTCCGGAGCCGTGACGACGGGGGCATCCCCCTCCCTGAGTGTCGCAAATGGCTTGCTCATCGTTCTCAAGTCACATCGCTGCAATCAGGCCGTCAGTGGCATGAAGTAGGGAAAATGTTCGAGCGAACGGCACCGCACCCCTGCCGGTACCGCTCGCTCCGTGAACACATGGACTGCAGTGGACAGGATGAAAATCTTGCCCCTGCGGAGCTGCCAGGTTCGAACTACTCGTTGACCGAGTCGCGCAGGGCCTTGCCGGGCTTGAACTTCACGGCGTTGGATGCTGCAATCTCGATGCTCTTGCCGGTCTGCGGGTTGCGGCCGGTACGGGCCGGGCGATGCGAGACCTCAAAGATGCCGAAACCGGCGATCGAGACCTTTTCACCCTTGCCCAGTGCATCCTGGATGCTCGTGAGCACGGCTTGCACGGATTTCGCCGCTGTCGCCTTGGAGGTCTCTGTTGCCGCAGCAACAGCCGCGTTCAGCTCGTCGAGTGTCATCAAAGAACTCCTGTTCCACTATTAAGACAGATCGCCCATATCATGAATGTTTGCGGTTGCAAACAGCTGAAAAATCGAGCTTTTGTGGTTGAAAACGAAGAAACGACCACTGTGACGGCAAAACCATAAGGTGAATATAGTCCGATAGCGCAAGGGTTGATTCCTTGAGTGATGTTCAACCCATTGGAATCGCGTGGGAAAAGTGAAAAACCTGTAAACTTGTCGAGGATCCGCGCAACGGGCCGGCGGTATCGTTCTGCTCCTCCGCGAGAGTGCCGGACCGGAAAAAAAAGACCTCCAATATCTCCGGATACGGTGTTTGAGGCTGATTTGGGGGCGTTCGGGGCCTATCCTGACAGGCTGTCGGGGTTGTTCATTTTACAGGCGATTGTCGCTTTATGGGAGAAATGCCGTGCAACGAGATATCCGCGAAGTGTCATGGTCCGGTTGCAGTGCCGAGGCGATGGCATTGTTCGACCGGGCCATCGATGCGACCGCGAGCTTCCATGGCGATCCGCTGGGACTGACCCGCCGTGCGCTGGAGCTCGACCCCACCCTGCATGCCGCCCGCCTGCTACAGGGGCATGTCTTCGCCCTGTCGCTCCATGCCCCCTTCCGTGCGGCGGCCCTGAAGGCTCTCGCCCCGCTGGCGGATCCACCGGTTCCGCTGAGCGAGCACGAGGCCCTGCACCGGGACGCGATCGAGGCGTGGCTCCGTGGGGAACCGCAACAGGCGGCCGACCGGCTCGCGCGGATCCTCCAGCACTGGCCGCGCGACCTCATGGCCCTGTTCTTCAGCCATCAGGCTGATTTCTTCGCTGCGCAAACATCCTCCATGTTGCCACGACTCGATGCCGCCGTCGCCTCCTGGAGCCCCGACCTGTCGGGCTTCGGCTACCTCTGCGGGATGCGCGCCTT
Organism: Geminicoccaceae bacterium; assembly: GCA_020638465.1. Lineage (NCBI taxonomy): Bacteria > Pseudomonadati > Pseudomonadota > Alphaproteobacteria > Geminicoccales > Geminicoccaceae > Geminicoccaceae bacterium. The sequence continues at coordinate 294,045 of JACKIM010000001.1, read as the reverse complement.
CGCGTGCGAGGAGGCGGGGCTCTATGGCCCGGCCGAAGAACTGGCGTTCGAGGCGCTTGACGGCAATCCGCTCGACGCCTGGGCCATCCACGCGCGCGGCCATGTGCTGGAGATGCTGGGGCGGGTCGAGGAGGGGATCGCATGGTACGACTCGACCGGGCCGCAATGGTCCGAGGATTGCTTTTTCTCGGTTCACAACTGGTGGCACAAGGCGCTCTACCATCTCGATCTCGGCGAGCACGCGGCTGCCCTTGCCGTCTATGACGGGGGAATTGCGCCGGACGAGCGCAGCATTTCGCTCAACCTGTGCGATGCGGCGGCATTGTTGTGGCGCCTGCGCCTGCATGGCATCGACACCGGCAACCGCTGGGAGGTGCTGGCCGGACTGTTCGAGCCCCATGTCGAACGGCCGTCCCATGTCTTCATCGACGTCCATGCCGGCTTCTGCCTTGCCGCGGCCGGCGAGCGGGACCGACTGGGCGACTATGTGGCCCGGCTGGGCGCACTGGCCGGAAGTGGCACGGGTCATGGCGACATGCTCCGGGACCTCGGCATTCCGGCCATCCAGGCGGCGGCCGCGCTGGAGGAGGGGCGGGCCGGGGCTGCAGCCGACCTGCTCGGTGCGGCCATGACGCATGAGGCCGGCATGACCGGAAGCCATGCCCAGCGCGACCTGCTGCCCCTGACCCTGATCGAGGCACAGTTGCGCAGCGGCCGGTTGTCGGCGGCGAGAAGCCGCCTTGAAGCGCGGTTGCGCCAGAGGCCGTCGAGCGGCTGGATTGCCGGCGATCTCGCGCGTTGCTAACGTGACGGCCTGCGGGGACCGGTCAGGATGAGGGAGCGCCAGTCATGCCGGACAACACCATTCGCTATATGCTCGACGAGAGCGAAATTCCCGACCGCTGGTACAACATCGTCGCCGATCTCGATATTCCGCCGGCGCCACCATTGCATCCCGGTACGCACGAGCCGATCGGCCCTGAGATGCTCGCACCCCTGTTCCCGCAGGCGCTGATCGAGCAGGAGGTATCGGCCGAACGCTGGATCGAGATTCCCGAAGCGGTGCGGGACATCTACCGCCAGTGGCGGGTCACGCCGCTGCACCGGGCAAGGCGGCTGGAGCGTCATCTCGATACACCGGCACGGATCTACTACAAGTACGAAGGCGTGAGCCCGGCAGGGTCGCACAAGCCGAATACCGCCGTGGCGCAGGCCTATTACAACAAGGTCGAAGGTGTGAAACGGCTGGTCACCGAGACCGGTGCGGGACAATGGGGCAGTTCGCTCGCCTTCTCCGGGGCACTGTTCGACCTCGAGATCGACGTCTACATGGTCAAGGTCAGCTTCCAGCAGAAGCCCTATCGCAAGGCGCTGATGGAGGCGTATGGCGCGCGTTGCGTCGCCAGCCCGTCCGAGGAGACCGCAGCGGGCAGGGCCATTCTCGCCAGGGACCCGGACAGTCGCGGGTCGCTCGGCATTGCCATTTCGGAAGCCGTGGAAAAGGCGGTCGAGCGCGACGATACCAAATATGCGCTGGGCTCGGTGCTCAACCATGTCCTGCTGCACCAGACCGTGATCGGTCTTGAGGCGCTCAGGCAACTGGAAATGGCCGGGGATTATCCCGACATCGTGCTGGGTTGCACCGGCGGAGGGTCCAATTTTGCCGGGATCGCGTTTCCGTTCCTCGGTGAGCAGTTGCGCGGTGGTCGCAAGGTCGAGATCCGGGCCTGCGAGCCGGCGGCCTGCCCGTCGCTGACCCGCGGTCGTTTCGCTTACGATTTTGGTGACACGGCGGGAATGACACCGCTTGTCAAAATGCACACTCTTGGTGCCAACTTCATGCCGCCCGGATTTCACGCCGGCGGGCTGCGTTATCACGGCATGGCGCCGCTGGTGAGCCATATCAGGGAACTGGGCCTGATCGACGCCTATGCCTTCGACCAGCTCGCCTGTTTCGAGGCGGGCGTCACTTTTGGCCGCACGGAAGGAATATTGCCAGCTCCGGAAGCTACCCATGTCGTGAAGGGTGCCATTGATGCGGCGCTCGAATGCAAACGCAGCGGCGAGGCCAAGGTCATCCTCTTCAACCTCTGCGGCCACGGTCATTTCGACATGCAGGCCTATGACGACTACTTCGCCGGCAAGCTGACCGACCGGACCTACGCCGAGGAAGACCTGCAGGCCAGCCTCGCCGCCCTGCCGGACATGGGGTGAGGGAGGCGGCCGGGACGGTGCGGGGCCGCATGCTGCAACCATGTCGGCAATCCCGCGGGAGGCTGCTATGGTGACGGGAGTGTATCGGCCATCCGGCCGGACATGATCGTAAACGGGGAGAGATGTCATGGCAGCGCAGCCGCCGGTGTGCAATTTTGGCGAGAAGGCGCACGATTTCGCTCTGCCGGGGACCGACGGGCGCATATGGCGGCTCGCCGATGTTGCCGGGCAGAACGGACTCCTGCTGGTCTTCATGTGCAATCACTGCCCCTATGTCCGCTCGATCATCGACCGGCTCGTCCGCGATGCCCGCGAATTGCAGGAACTGGGCGTGGGCGTCGCAGCGATCTGCGCAAACGATTCCGACAATTACCCCCAGGACGGCTTCGAGGCGATGCAAGCGTGGGCGCGGGAAAAGTCCTTTCCCTTTCCCTACCTGCATGACGGGAGCCAGGAGGTGGCCCGCCGGTTCGGTGCCGTCTGCACGCCGGATTTCTTCGGCTACAATGCAGCACTCGAACTGCAGTATCGGGGGCGTCTGGATGAATCGAAGACCAGCCTCGTGCCCGATGCCCGGCGCGACCTCTTCCTCGCCATGAAGGAGGTGGCGCGGACGGGGCAGGGACCGCGCGAGCAGATCCCGTCCATGGGCTGCTCGATCAAGTGGAAGGCGGCCTGATCGCCTGACGCCGGTCGCCATTTCGTCAACACGCTGCTAAGGTCAGCCCATGTGGTCACCCCCGCTCATCCGTAATGTCTCGATCCTGGCGGTCTGTCAGGCCATGTTCTTCATGGCCAACACCATGCTCATCAGCACCTCGCCGCTGGTCGGGCTCAGTCTGGCGCCGATGCACGCCATGGCCACGCTGCCGCTGGGCTTCCAGTTCCTCGGTGCGATGGTGACCGCATTGCCCGCATCCTATCTCATGCGCGCGGTCGGCCGTCGCCACGGCCTGGCCTTCGGCTGCCTTTTCGGCTTCGCCGCGGGGATCTGCGCGGCATCGGCCGTGATGCTCGAAAGCTTCCTGCTCTTCATCGGAGCGAGTGCCCTTTACGGCATGTTCTCGGCCTTCTGCCAGTTCTACCGCTTCACCGCCTCCGATGCTGCCGATCGCTCGGACCCGAGTGGCAAGGCCCGGCCACGGGCCATCAGTCTGGTGCTGGCCGGAGGTGTGGTCGCTGCCGTGCTCGGCCCCGAGACCGCCAAGCTGACCAAGGAACTGGTGGCCGGCAGCCTGTTCGCCGGGTGCTATTTCACCATCGCCGGACTGGCGCTGCTCTCGGCCGTCGGCCTGCTGGCCCTCGACCTGCCGCGCATGAGCGAAGCGCGCAGCGAGCGTCCGGCACGTTCGGCCCTGGAGATCTTCCGCCAGCCGATGGCCATCACCGCGGTGGTCTCGGCGATCGTCTCCTATGTGACCATGAACCTCATCATGACGGCCACCCCGCTGGCGATGCAGGCCGAGGGGCACCTGTTCGACAATACCGCGTTCGTCATCCAGTGGCATGTGCTGGGCATGTTCGTGCCGAGCTTCTTCACCGGCTCGCTGATCGGGCGCTTCGGCGAATATCGCATGATCGCGGCCGGCGCCCTGCTGCTGCTGGTCGCGGTGGCGGTCAACCTGAGCGGCGTCCACCTGATCCATTTCACCCTCGCCCTGGGGCTGCTCGGCATCGGCTGGAACTTCATGTTCATCGGCGGCACCACGCTGCTGACCCGCTGCTATGAGCCATCGGAGAAGGCCAAGGCGCAGGGGATGAACGACCTCCTGCTGTTCTCGATGGTGGCGATGTCGGCCAGCGCCTCGGGTGCACTGCATGATACCGTCGGCTGGAGCGTGATGAACATGCTGGCCATTCCGCTGTTGCTCGCCTGTCTGGTTCTCGCATGGACGCAGATGGGCTCGGCTGCGCGGAAGGTCGCCGCATCATGATCCGGGCCTGCGGTCCGCGCATGCGCGCGCGATCGCGGCACGATGGCCTGACACGGGAAAAATTATCGAATCGTCGAAAACCAATGAGACGGGAGGACCACCCATGTCCGGCGCATTCGCCGTCAATCAGCGCCTGACCAAGCATGCCATCTGCACCAAGCGGGGCGTGGTCTCGGCACAGAACCACAAGGCCGCGACCATCGGGGCCGATGTGCTGGCCGATGGCGGCAATGCCGTCGACGCGGCCATCGCCACCTCGCTGGCGCTGGGCGTGTGCGAACCGTGGATGAGTGGCCTGGGCGGTGGCGGGGTCATGCTGCATCTCGACAACGAGAGTGGCCGCGCCAGTGCGTTCGATTTCGGCATGGTCGCTGCCCGCGGGCTCGATCCCGCGGCCTATCCGGTGGTGGGAGGCCGGGCGAACGACCTTTTCCCATGGGCGGCGGTCAAGGATGACCGGAACATCGTGGGGCCGCTGTCGATGGCCGTTCCCGGCTATCTCGACGGTCTGGCGCTGGCCTCCGACCGGCTGGGCAGCATGCCCTTCGCGAGCCTCGTGCGTCCGGCCATCGCCCTTGCCGTGCAGGGGCTGGAGATCGACTGGTTCTCCTCGCTGCTGACGACCAGTGCTGCCCGCGATCTGCGCCGCTTTCCCTCCAGTGCTGCCCGTTTTTTGCCCGACGGCCTGCCGCCGGTGCCGGCACCCTCGGGGGAGACGGCGTTCATCGGCCTCGACCGTCTGCCGGATACCCTGCAGGTCATCGCCGCCGAGGGGCCGCGCAGTCTCTATGAGGGCACGCTCGCCGAGATGCTGGCGCGCGACCTGGCGGGGGTGGGTTCGCCGATCGATGCCGGGGATCTGCGGCGCTATCGTGCACGGGCGGTCGAACCCATGCTCTTCCCCTATGGCACGGCCAATGTCTGTGCCATGCCGGGGCTCTACGCGGGATTGACACTGCAGCGCACGCTGTCGCTGATGGGCGAGCATGTCTTCACCGGCGACTGGCCCGACGAGAACGCATTCCTCGCCTATGTCACCGCCCTGAAGCGGGCCTATGCCGAGCGCCTGTCGACGATGGGCGATACCGGTGACGGTCCGGGGCTTTCCTGCACCAGCCACCTGTGCGTGATCGACGCCAAGGGCGACATGGTCTGCCTTACCCAGACGCTGCTGTCGCTTTTCGGCAGCCGGGTGGTGTTGCCGGAAACCGGCATCCTGATGAACAACGGGGTCATGTGGTTCGATCCCGAACCCGGCCGCCCCAACTCCATCGCGCCCGGCAAGCGGCCATTGTCCAACATGTGTCCGGTGATTGCCGAGAACGACCACGTGCGGCTGGCCATCGGCGCATCAGGGGGGCGCCGGATCCTGCCGGCCGTCACCCAGATCATGAGCTTCGTCTTCGACTATCACATGCCGCTGGAGGATGCGTTCGCCCAGCCGCGCATCGATGTGAGCGGCGAGGATATGGTCACGATCAGCCAGGACCTGTGGAATCCCATTCCGCAGACGCTTGCCGCGCATCACCCTACCCGTATCGTTCAGGCCCGCGTCTATCCCAATTCCTACGCCTGTCCGGTCGCTGTCCTGCATGACAAGGTCGACAACCACCATTACGGCACGGCCGAAGTCATCCACCCCTGGGCCGACGCCGTCGCCGAACCCGTGAGCGAATAAGCCCTTCACGCACCGGATCGCCCCTGCCGGCACGTCAGGGCGCTTGGAAAACCTCCGGGAATATGATAAGGTATTTAATCCTTAATTACAATCAGCGGCGGGAGAACATGACCATTCCGGCGATGACGAGGGTGGCGCCGGCTGCTTCCAGTGGGCCGAAGGGCTCGCCGAGTATCAGTGCGCTCATTGCGATGGTGAAGAGGGGGCCGGCATTGCCGACGACGGCGGTACCGTCGGCGCCGATGCGTCCCAGGGCGAAATTGATCATGTAGGATGGGATGACGGTCGCGAAGATGGCGATCAGGAACGCAATCAGCAGGATCGGGGCGGGGGCTGCCAGCGCCGCCAGCGGATGTTCGAGCAGGAAGTAGCTGCACAGGCCCACGGCGGCACTCGACATCGCCAGTGAGGTGTAGAGTGCGGCACCGACCGCGCCCACGAGCCTGCGGCCGAACAACTGGAAAAGGGCAAAGCTGAACGCGCCGGCGAGTACCAGCAGTGTGCCCGTGACAATGTCCCGGTTGCCGTCGTGCTGCATGTTGCCGATGAAGACCAGCGCGAGGCCGGCATAGGCGATGGCGATCGCGGGCAGGGCCATGCGCCGGAGCGGCTGGCCGAAGAACATTGCCCCGAGGATGACGACGAAGATCGGGTAGGTGAACAGCACCAGCCGTTCGAGTTGGGCGGTGATCTCTTCGAGCGCCATGAAGTCGAGCAGGCTGGCGACGAAATAGCCGAGAAGGCCGTTGGCCATGATGGCGATGACCAGCCGTGGCGACGGGGTCGGCGCCCGGTGCCATGCATGGACACCGATGACGATGTAGAATGGCAGCGCCATGGCCAGGCGCAGGGCCAGCAGCGTGATCGCATCGATGCTGCCGTCGGCATAGGCGAGCTTGATGAACACCGGCTTGGTCGAGAACAGGGCGGCGCCCACGATCGCGGCGGCGATGCCCAGCGTGTCGAGCCCGGCCGGTCGGTCGGACGAGGTGATTCCAGCCCGTGTCATGGTCGCCCGGCCGTTGCCTGGCGGCATCGGCTCTTGATTGGTGCGCGCATCCGTTTTCCCCCGAAGGTCGCATCGAAACCGTATTCATGGCGAATACGGCCAATCGATACAACACTTCTTCAGGGGATATTCGCTACTGGCGGATGAAGTGCAGCCGGTCGAAGTCCTGCCGCCACTCGGCCACCTCGCCGGCGAGCCCCTCGGGTGCGTCCGGGCGCAGCGCTTGTGCGATCAACGCGGCCAGCCGCGGCATGTCGGCGGTGGTCATGCCCCAGCGCACCAGTTCCGGCGTGCCGATGCGCAATCCGTTCATGTCGCCCGCCACGGGGTCGAGCGGCAGGCCGATGCCGCAGGCGAGGAGACCCGCGCGCCGCAGCGTCTTCGATGCCGCCTGACCGCCGCCGAACGCTGCCGCCTCGACGGCGAACTGGTGTGAGGCAGTGAACCCGCGCCCGCCGGCGAAGACCGGCAGTCCTTCGCCGGCGAGCGCCTCCGCCAGCGCCTTCGAGGTCTCCACCATCGCCCGCGCATAGGCGGCACCGTGTTCGCGCCAGTCGAGCAGGCTGATAGCCAGTGCCGCGGACTTCGCGGCATCGAAATTGGCGGTGAGTCCCGGGAAGGCGATGGCCTCGACACGCTCGGCAAGCGATGCGTCATTGGTCACGACCAGTCCGCCCGCCGGACCGCCGAGGCTCTTGTAGGTGCTCATGGTCATCAGATGCGCGCCCTGCGCCAGCGGATCGGCGAACACGCCGCCGGCGATCATGCCGCACTGATGCGCCGCATCGAACAGCACGTGCGCGCCGACCTCGTCGGCAATGGCCCGGATGTCCGCCACCGGATGCTCGAACAGATTGAGGCTGCCGCCGATGGTGATCAGCTTCGGCTTCACGTTCCGGGCGAGACGGCGCAGGGCATCGGTGTCGACCGTGTAGCCGTCGGGATTGACCGGGGCGGGATGGGTGACAAGGCCGTACAACCCCGCGCAGCCGCCCGAATGATGGGTGACGTGACCGCCGATGGCGGCCGGCGGGGCAATGATCGCATCGCCCGGCTTCGTCGTCGCCATGAAGGCATAGAGATTGGCCAGCGCTCCGGAGCCCACGCGGATCTCTGCATGACGACTGTGAAATATCCCGGCGGCAAGCTCGGCGGCGATGACCTCGATCTCCTCGATCGCCTCCAGCCCCATCTCGTACTTGTCGCCTGGATACCCCAGCGATGGCCGTGAGCCGATGCCGGCCGCCAGCACCGCCTCGGCCGCCGGGTTCATCACATTGGTCGCAGGATTGAGGTTGAAGCACAGCCGCTCGTGGATCTCGCGGTTCTCCGCGACCAGCCCGGCGATCCTCGCGGCAATGGCATCCGACGATGCGCTGGCGGTCCGCGCGGCGATCGGATCGATGCGCTGACTGCAGATCGCGGGCAGCCAGTCGCGGTGGGCAAGGGCGGTCATCGTCTTCCTCCGGCAGATGGTGACGCCAGCTTGACATCATGGACGGCATTCACGCAAACCAGCTTTGGAAAATATCGGCCTCAGAAAAACTGGGTCTCACCGGCATGCCTGTCGCTCCGCCCTTTCCCCGTCTGCCGCCCCTGAACGCCCTTCGCGCCTATGAGGCCGCCGCCCGGCTCGGTGGTTTCGCCGCCGCCGCCGGTGAACTCGGGGTGACGCCCGGTGCGGTGGCGGCACATGTCAAGGCGCTGGAGCAGGAACTGGGTGCGGACCTGTTCGAGCGGCATTCGCGCGGCGTGCGCCTGACCGCACTCGGCAACCGCACGCTGCCCGGTCTGGTCGCCGCGTTCGACGCGCTCGGGCAGGCAGTCCGGGACCTTCGCCGCGAAGCCGCGCCGCGCAAGGTGCATGTCGCCACCCTGCCTGCCCTGGCCCAGCTCTGGCTGTCACCACGCCTGCCCGGATTGCGCGAGGAATTACCGGACATCGACATCTCCATCACCGCGCTCGAATCGCCCCCCAACCTCAAGCGCGTTCCCTTCGACCTGTGCCTGTTCTTCACGAGCGGAAAACCGCCGAATGCAAGGAATCTCGGAGCGGATATCATCTTTCCCGTCTGCGCACCATCACTGGCGGGCAGGCTCCGGCATCCGGCCGACCTGCTGCGCACCACCTGCCTCGTCGATGCCGCATGGCCCGAGGACTGGACCCTGTGGGCCGCCCACGCCATGCCCGGCACGCCGCTTCCCGCCCGCGGACCTGCCTTTTCCCTCTACGCCCTGGCTCTTGAGGAAGCCCGAAACGGTGCCGGCGTCCTCATGGGCCACCGCGCCCTCGTCCAGCATGACCTCGCCAGCGGCAAACTCGTTGCCCCCTTCGAGGTCGAGGTCCCGCTGCCGCGCTCGCTGACCCTGTGGCCCCAACGCAGCCCCATGCCGCGCGAAGTCGAAAATGTCGTCAGGCTGCTGGCGAAGTGACAAGGCAGGAAACAGCCCAAAATACCATTATTTCTACTGTATAATAGACTCACACGAAGGCGTCAGGGGATGCCGGAGAGCGATTTTCCGAATATCGGGTGGGGTTTGCAGACCGGTAGCGGCCGCCTCGCTGGCACGGGCCGCACGGGTGGCGGCGGCAGGTCGGGGAAATCGCCGGGCGGAAGCGCGCGGATCAGGCGCAACTCGTCCGGCGCGAAGATGGCGAACGCTCCCGCCTGCGGGGTCGTCATCATCGCGTCGAGGATATGCTCGTGGAGACTTTTCAGCAGACGGGACCGTCCCCTTGCGCGGAGCCTTTCCTCCTCGCTGCGGGATTTCCTCGTTCTTGCGGGTTTCGCCGCCGCGGGAGTGTCCTTCGTGAGCGACCATGGCACCGGGCAGACATCCGGCACATCGATCCCTCTGGCCACCGACTTCAGCAGCGAGGTGATGACATTCCCCATTCCCCTGCGTCCGGCACGATCCAGCCATGCCCTTTCGGCACCATCCGCCGATGCGACGGATTGCGCCAGGGAGTTGTCCTGCAACTGGCGGAACCAGTCGCGGGAGTGGAACAGCAGCAGACGGTGGAGGATCGCCCGAAGGCCATGACCGCCATGTGGGGACAGTCCCGCCCGCATCGCCGACAGGACACCCGCCACATGCGGCAGATGTTCCAGCCCGTCGACCTCCGCCACATCGAGCCGGACCGCCGGCCCCGCCAGCACCCCGCGCCGCCCGGTCGCCACCAGCCAGCACACCTTCAGGAAGCGAGGCGCGCCCCAGCGAAAGACCCGCCCGGCGAGTTTGCGCGGCAATATGGGGGGTGTGGCGGGGGTATGGGACATGGGGGGAGGTTATGATGGAAAGGCAGCATGAGAGTCAAGGAATATTTTCCGATATCGTCACGACAAGGCACCGTCCCGCCATGCGGGTCCCGCACCGTTTGAGAAACGGGCAACCAGGCGTGCCCGATTGCCCTTGCCCGACGGTGCGCTTTCCGATCGGGTGCGACCGGCCTGACGCTCCATCCATTGTTTCGCTGCATTTCCCGATCGTTCAGGCTATTCCGCCTGAACGGGAAAAGCTAGAGGAGTTCGGCGCGGCGGGCGAGTTTCTTGACTTCCTGCTCGACGACGCGCTCGACGACGGTGTTGAGGTTCTCGTCGAGCCATTCCTTGAGCATGGGCTTGATGAGATCGGAGAGGAACTGCTCGATGGACTTGTCCCCGCCTTCGATGGCCCGACCGCCGTCACCGGCCGCGGCCCTCGCCAGGCGCGCGAAAGCGCTGGTGCTGGCGGACGCTGCGGGCTCTGAAATCAAAGTGTCTGTCGCTCGGCTTGCCACTTCAATGGTCTCCATCTCATCGTCCATGTGCGTCATCGCATGAGCAGGTTCGGGTTCTGCCGGAACGGGCTCGGTCATCTCGATGGGTTCGAGATCGGCTTCGTCCTCGTCTTCCGGTTCCGGGAACACGTCATCCGCCGTCAGGTCGGCCGGGTCGAAGATGTCTTCGGCATCTTCCTCATCCTCGATATACTCCGGTTCCTCGATCGAGGCGACCGGATCCTCAAGGTCGAGGGTATCCTCCTCGATGTCGTCGAACGCGCCGGCGGTGACGTCATGGACGTCATCGTCGCCGAGATCGAGCACATCGTCCTCGTCCTCGCCGATCCCGTCGTCCTGCAAATCCAGCGTATCGTCGAGATCGGCCGCCAGGTCATGGCCGCCCTTTCCGTCCTCGTCCTGCTCGTCAGCAATGATCCGTCGAATCGAGGAGAGAATCTCTTCCATCGACGGTTCCTGCTCTTCCTTCGACTTGCTCATCGTTCGTGTCTCAATCTCGTCGTTGCGACCACGCCGCGCGATGGGTTCGACGCTAGGCCTGAACATAAGGTGAAATAGTAAACAGATCGTAACCGATGGTCAGGAATTCTCCCGAATGGCGATGTCTGCCGCGGCAACGATCGCGTCATGGCTGGTCAATTCCCGGTTTCATCGTCAACGGTCTTGCCGAACCATTTCGATTGAACCTCCTGAAAGTGATCGTCGGGCTCGTAAAGGACGACGTCAAGCCCGAGCCTGCGTGCCAGAAGCCCTCCGGTTGCGGCAATAAGTCTGTATTCCGCAAAAATCTCTTCATGGGCGACCAGTTCGAGATCGACTTCAGTTTCAAAAAGATTTTCTTCTGCATCAAGGACTTCCGTCATGCCGACAAGTCCGAGCATGGCTTCCTGCTGGAGCCCGTCGATGGCCATGCGTTCTGCCCGCCTGCGGGCTTCGAGGCTGACCCGGCGCAAGCGGGCGCTTTCGGCGGCGGCACGGGCCGAGAGCAGTTCGGCGTCGAGGCGGCGGCGGACGGCGTTCACGTCATGCTCGCGGGCGACCATGGCCTGCCGTGCCTGTCTCTCGCGGGCGAAATCGCCTCCACCCCGATAAAGCGGCCATTCGAAGGAGACGCCGACGCGGACCTGCGGTTCGAAACCGCTGGTCTGGCCCGGCTGGTCGACATAGGACGCCTCGCCATTGAACGTCATGCTGGAGGCCGATGCGGAGCGGGCGATTTCGATCGTCGATTCGGCGACGGAAACGGCCAGCATAGCAGCGTGGAGCGCCGGGTGATCCTCCACCCGTGCCCGCAGCTCCCCGACATCGCGTGGCAATTCCCCGGGACGGCCGGCAGCTTCCAGATTCTCCGGCTCCTCGCCGACGATGGCGGCGAAGTCGGCCCGTGCCGCAGCCTGCACGGCGCGCAGGGCCTCGCGGTCGGCGCGGGTCTCTTCGAGGTGGGCCTCGGCCAGGGCCACATCGGTGCTGGTCGAACCGCCCAGCCGGTAGCGGTCCCGGGCATTGGCGAGGATGCGTTGCGACCGCTGTTCGTTCGCCGTGGCCAGCGCCATCCGCCGATCGGCGGAAATGACCGCCAGATAGGCATTCACCGCGCTCAGGAGCACGTCCTGTTCGCGGGCATCGAGTTCGGCCCGTGCCCGTTCGACCTGACGCCGGGCCTGTTCGATGGCCGAGGAGGCCCTACCGCCGGTATAGATCGGCTGTTCCAGGAACAGCCCGGCGCGGCCGGCATGGGCGCCGTCGGGCGTGTCGCCGGTCCCCTTGACGATCATGCCCGTCGACGAGGTCAGGCCGATGCTGGGCCTGCGGCCGGCCCGGGCTATGGGCGACTGTTCGTCGAGGGCACGCAGATCGGCGCGCGCGGCGGCGAGGAGCGGGCTCTGTTCATAGACGCGCGCCAGCACCGCCGGCAATGTCGTCGCCGATGCGGCGACCGTCGGAGCGGATATCGAGGCAAGGAGGACCATGACCAGTACGCGCATCGACTCGCATGGTACCACCGAACGTTGAAGCATGCCAGCGTTATGCGACCGATGCGCGTATTGTCAGGTGGCGAACAATATTCACACGTGTATTAACAGTATTCACAAGTGCATTACTGTCGTTCCCCGGTGCCGGCGGTTGCATGAATCCGCCAGCACGATGCCGGACATTGCCGACCGGGATCAGGCCGACCGGGATCAGGCCGACCGGGATCAGAAGGCGAACCCGGCCCTGGCTTGCAGCGCTTCGAGCCTCGGGATCCAGGCATCGAACGGGGTCAGGTCGCCGGCCGTCTCGCCGACACGCTTGCGGATGGTCACCTTGCCATTGTAGCCGGAGGCCACGATGCAGGCGAGGCGGCCTCCCTCCTCAAGCTGCGATGCCAGCTTCTCCGGAACGGCGGGGACGCTGCCGGCGAGCAGGATGACACCGAAGGGGGCCTGGGCCGGCAGGCCCTCGCCGGCAGCGGCGACCTGCACCACGACGTTGTCGCAGCCGGCCTCTTCCATCAGCGATTCAACCGTGGCCACCTCGCTTTCATCCGCGACCAGGTGAAAGACCGTGGCGACCAACCTTGCCATCACGGCAGAGCTGTAGCCGGTGCCGCAGCCGACCACCAGTGCGACTTCGCCTGCCCGGGGTGCCGAGGCCTGAAGCATCTTGGCCAGGGCAAGCGGCTCGATGAGATGGCGGCCGTTCCCGAGGTCGATATCGTCGTCGATATAGGCGACGCGGCGAAGGCGCTTGGGCAGGAAGAGTTCGCGCGGGATGGTGGAAAGGGCGGCGACCAGCCGCGGCTCGTCGATCTTGTTGGTGCGCAGCTGGTTCTCGACCATGTAGTGGCGCGCAAGTGCTAAATCCGTCATATCTTCCACCCGGTGCTCCTGACGACCTGCCTTCCTATACCGCGATGTCATCCGGGGTACAATTCGTCCGTCCCGTACCGTGATCGAAGGTCTCAGGGTCCGATTGACGTTGCCGTGGCGAATGCATATAGAGACTTCCACGCTCGACGCACCGGCCCGGTGGCAGAGTGGTGATGCAGAGGACTGCAAATCCTTGTACGTCGGTTCGATTCCGGCCCGGGCCTCCATTGTCCAAGCTGGCGGACAGCTCCGGCATTCTCGTCGCATGTCTGTTCGCATCGCAGCCCGTTCCCGTTGGATCCTTCTCCGCTCAGACCAGGCGTTGGTCAGGTCCGCTCAGACCAGGTCGCTGGTCAGGGCATAGGGCTCGAAGGGCCTGTCATCGCCGCCGAGACTGCGGGCGCGACACTGTTCGACATATTCGACGGAGCGCATTTCCATGAGCCGGCTGACGGTGCGCTGGAATTCGAAGGTTCCGTCGCCGGCGGCATAGAGTTCGTCGGGCGGCGCATCGGCGGCGACATAGAGCATGGTCTTGCGTTCGTAGCAGGCGTCGACGAGGATCATGAAGCGCCGGGCCTCGTTGCGATTTTCGGCCGTGAGGCGCGGGACGCCGTCGAGCAGCAGGGCCCAGTAGGCATCGGTAATGGCGAGGTAGTCGGCGGCGCCGAGCGGTTGTTCGCAGAAATCGGGGAAGGTCAGGAGGGCGACGCCACCGTGCGCCTCGGGGATATGGATGTGCCGGCTGTTGACCTGGACCTCGTCCGCAGTGGCCCGCGCGCCGTCGGTGAGCTCCTCGAAGACGGCACGCAGCGCACGGGATGCCTTCGGACCGAGCGGGTGGTGGTAGACGGGCAACTGGCGCAGGCGGCCGAGGCGGTAATCGATGTGGCCGTCAAGCGACAGTGCGTCGTTGCGTTCAAGCAACAAGTCGATGAAGGGCAGGAAGCGATCGCGGTTGAGGCCGTTTTCGTAAAGACGCTCGGGCGGCCAGTTGGAGGTCGCGACGACAACCACGCCGCGCTCGAAAAGCCGCTCGAACAGGCGACGCAGAATCATCGCATCGGCGATGTTCACCACATGGAATTCATCGAAGCACAGCAAATGGTGCTCATCGGCAAGCTCATCGGCGACGGCCTTGAGCGGATCGGCCCCGTGGCCGCCCTGGCGCAGGCGGTGCAGCCGCTTGTGAACGTCCAGCATGAAGGCGTGGAAGTGGGCACGGCGCTTCCTGTCGACCTGAACGAGGTCGAAGAACAGGTCCATCAGCATCGACTTGCCGCGACCGACTGCGCCATGGATATAGAGGCCGCGCGGTGCTGGAGCACCCGTTTCGCCCCCTCCGCCGAACAGCCGGCGAAGGCCGCTCCTCCGGGGTGCCGCCGGTGGTTCGTAGCCGTCGAGCCGGGATGCCAGCGCGTCGAGCTTGCGGGCCGCATCTTCCTGCGCGACGTCGGGCTTCAGGCTGCCGGCCGCGATCCGCCGGTTCAGTTCCTCGACGATCATGCCGGATCGATCCACCCGGCGAGTTCACGCCTTGCAAGGCCGGCAAGGAATTCGATGTGGTCGGGACGGTCGTTGAGACAGCGAATGTAGCTGAACTGCTCGCCACCCGCGTGAAGGAAGGATTCCCGCCCCTGCTGGTCGATCTCCTCAAGCGTCTCGACGCAGTCGGTGACGAATGCCGGCGAGATGACGGCTATGCGCGTTACGCCCTGGCCCGGCAGCGACTCGAGGGTCTCGTCGAGATAGGGCCTGAGCCATTCCTCCGAGCCGAAGCGCGACTGGAAGACGGTCATGATCCGCCCCGGATCCCAACCCAACCGTTCCTCGACGAGGCGGGTCGTCTTGCGGCACATGCAGTGATAGGGGTCGCCCTCGATGAGATAGCGTTTGGGTACGCCATGATAGGACATCAACACCTTTTGCGGTTCATGATCGAGTGAGGAGAGGTGCTCCTCGATAGACCGTGCGAGCAGATCGACATACCCCGGATGGTCGTGATAGGGCCCCATGGTCCGCACGGCGGGCTGCCAGTTCATCTGCTGCAGGGCCTCGAAGGCCTTGTCGTAGGCCGTGGCCGTCGTGGGAGCCGCATATTGCGGATAGAGTGCCATCAACACCAGCCGGTCGCAACCCTGCGCGATCAGTCGCTCCATGACCGAGCGCGTCGACGGGTTACCGTAGCGCATGGCCCAGTCGACGACCACCCGGTCGCCGTAATCGGCCTGCAGGCGGGCTGCCACCCGTTCGGCCTGGGATCGTGTCACCGTGCGCAGCGGACTTTCGTCGAGATCATTGTTCCAGATGGCGCGATAGGCTTCACCTGAAGAAAACGGCCGCTTGCTCAGGATGATGAGTTGCAACAGCGGCTGCCAGAACAGGCGCGGCAGATCGATCACCCGGCGATCGGACAGGAACTCGTTCAGGTATCGCCGCATCGACCAGTAGTCGGTGGCTTCCGGTGTGCCGAGATTGAGCAGGATCACCCCGATGCGGCCGCGCCGGGCATCGGGATGGTCGGTCGGTTTGACGGCCATGTCGTTCATGCGGCGCCCCGGTTCAACGAATGAAAATCGCTACGCCCCACATAGTCCCTTCATCCGCAAGGACAACCCCATGCGGACATCATGCCCGGGGTCGGTCGCCCGGACCCTGCGAATCGGGGAACCCGCTCTCCCGGCTCGCTTTGCGGTCGCCCGCTCGCGGCCGTTCAATCGGTCAGTTCTTCCTCGCGCTTGACGTTCGGTCGAACGTATTTGCCGATGACCAGGGGAGCGAGGAAACCGACGATGGCGGCGATCCACAAGCCCTTGGCGAGCGGACTCTCGACCAGGATCCACCAGTCGCCATTGGAAATGGTGAGGGCACGACGCAGGTTGTTCTCCATCTGGTTGCCCAGGAGAATGCCCAGGATGATCGGCACGGTGGGAATGTCGACCTTGCGACACAGCCAGCCGATGACCCCGAACAGGATCATCAGCATGAGGTCGAACACCGATCCCGAAATGCCATAGATGCCGACAAACGAAACCATGGCGACGGCCGGCATGAGGATGTGCGGCGGCACGGTCAGGATGCGCACGAACAGGCCCACCAGCGGAATGTTCATCACCAGCAGCATCGCATTGCCGATGAACAGTGCGGCGATCAGGCCCCAGACGATGTCGGGCTTCTGCTCGAACAGCAGCGGTCCCGGGGTGATGTTGAGGGTCATGAGCATGGCCAGCAGCACGGCCGTGGTTCCCGACCCCGGCACGCCCAGCGTCAGCATGGGGACGAGGGCTCCGCCGGCTGCCGCATTGTTCCCGGCTTCAGGCGCGGCAACGCCGCGCGGATCGCCATGTCCAAAGGTGCCGTCGCGATCGCTGGCACGCTTTTCGACGGTATAGGCGAGAAAACTGCCGAGCGATGCGCCCGCACCGGGCAGGACACCGGCAAGGAACCCGATGATGGTGCTGCGGACCATGGTCCATGTGCACTTGCCGAGCGTGGCGATCGGCACGGTGATGCGTCCGAGCGCCATGCCGACGGGCGTGTTGGCCGCACCATGTTCGAAGAACAGGAAAACTTCGGCAATGGCGAAAAGGCCGACGATGGCGACGAGAAAGTCGATGCCCTCCATGAGGTGCATTTCGCCAAATGTAAAACGTGTCGTTCCCGACGAACCGTCGATGCCGATCATGGCGATGCCGAGGCCAAGCATGGCGGCGATGGCTGCCTTGGCCTGGTTGCGGCTGGAGATGCCGCCCAGCGTGGCAAAGGCCAGCGTGAACAGTGCAAAATACTCGGCGGGACCGAACAGGAGGGCGACCTTGGCGAGGACCGGAGCGAGGATGACCAGCCCCACGGTGGAGAAAAATCCGCCGATGAACGAGGCGAAGCCGGACAGCGCGAGGGCTTCGCCGGCCTTGCCCTGCCGTGCCATGGGGTAGCCGTCGAGGGTGGTCATCAGGGCCGGTTCGTCACCGGGGATGTTGAGCAGGATCGAGGAGATCCGCCCCCCATACATGGCACCGTAATAGACCGACGTGAGGAGGATCAATGCCGCGGTCGCATCCAGCCCGAGCGAGAAGGCAAGCGGGATGAGAATGGCCACGCCGTTGGACGGTCCCAGACCCGGCAAGGCACCGATGATGGTGCCGAGGAAGCAGCCGATGAAGGCCAGCAGCAGGTGGGTCGGTGTCAGGGCGACACTGAACCCGTGCATGAGGAAGCCGAGTGTTTCCATGACCTCAGAAACCGAACGGGCCCCGGGCCAGCGACAGGCCAAGGATCAGGTGAAAGACGGTGTAGATGCCGGCCGACAGGCCGATGCCGATGACGGGTGCTGCGAGCAGCGAGCCTCCCAGTCTCCAGGACAGCAGGCTCGCCGCGATCGCCGTGGCGATGAGAAAGCCGAGCGGCTGGAGCAACTGGGCGTAGCCTATGAGTATGGCCAGCCCTAGGACGACCTCGAAGAATCTCGGCCACGCGGGCCAGTCGGGCTCCGGATCCGGCCGCAGCAAGGGATAGAGGCCGGCCAGTCCCAGCAACACGCCGATCAGTATCGGAAAGGCCTTGGGTCCCAGCGAATCGAAGATCATCGCCGATTCGATCCGCGTGGCGGCCACAACGAATGCAACCGCCAGCAGGATCAGCAAACCGCCGAGAATGCGGTCCGACATGTTATTGGATCACGCCGATTTCGCGGCTGAGGTCCTGGATGCTCTTGATCTGGTTGTCGACGAAGCTCTGGAAATCATCGCCGACCTTGAAGAATGGCATCAGCCCGTTGGCGGCCATGATATCCTGCCATTGCTGGCTTTCGCCAACGGTCGTCAAAGCACCGGCCCAGAACTCGAAGACCTCCTCGCCCGTGCCCTTGGGGATGTAGAGACCGCGCCAGTTGGGGGCGATCACGTCGAAACCCTGTTCGCTGGCCGTCGGAATCTCGCTGAATTCGCCCGGCAGACGGTCTTCGGAAAGCACGGCGAGCACGCGCACGTCACCGGACTGGATGAAGCCCACCGCCTCGGAGATGTCGCCGGTCATCGCCTGGACATGTCCACCGAGCATCTGGGTGATGGCATCGCCACCGCCATCGAAGCTGATGTAGCGTACCGAACGGATGTCATCGAAGCCATCGGCCTTGAGCAGTTGCAGGACCTTGAGGTGATCGAACCCGCCGGCAGCGGAGCCACCCGCGAATGAAATCGACGCCGGATCCGCCTTCACCGCGTCAACCAGGTCCTGGAGGTTCTGGTAAGGGGCGTCCTTGTCGACGGCGATGATCCCGTAATCCGCGCCGAGCGAGCCGACGAACCGGACCTGGTCGGCGGTGAGGCCGGCGAACTGGTTCTGTGCGAGGCGGGTGGCGGTTGCAGTGGAAGCGGCCACGATCAGGTTCGGATCTTCGTTGCGTTTGGTGACGACGTGACTATAGGCGACACCACCACCGCCGCCGGCCATGTTGGTCACCTGAACCGTACCCGGAACCACGTTCAGCTCGCTGAGCAGCTTGCCGATCTGCCGGCAGGTGAAATCCCAGCCGCCACCGGGGTTGGCCGGTGCAATGCACTCGACATTCGATGGCTCGAAAGCCCTGGCCGGTCCGACCAGCGCCAGCGCGGAAAGGGCCGCGGCCGACAGCAGAATGAATCTGCGAATCATGAATTTGCCTCCGTGATCAACTCGTCCGGCGCAGAGAAGGGGTTGCGGGAAACCATGTCAAGAACGGCGTTTCATCCTGTCGCGCCGGACCGATGCCAAGGCATCGTCCATCCATGCCCCGATACGTCGGAAAAGGGCCGGATGCGGAGAAATGCTGCCGTCAGGGATCCCGTCGCGGCGTCCCGTCATAGGTCCAGGTATACTGGCGCGGGATGGGCCCCTTGTTGCGGCCGCCCTGCTGCCGTTGCTCGAAGGCATGGGCCATGGCCCCGACGGAGCGGGACAGCACGAACAGGCCGCGGCAGAGCTCGGGCGGAAAGTCCAGTTCGGCGTAAATCACGGCGGTGGCACCGTCGATGTTCATCGGGATGCGACGGGATTTACGTTGTTCAAGTGTCCTTTCGATGGCCTGCGCGATGCCGGCGAAACGGCCGCTGACCGTTCCCCTTGCCGCGTGCTCGCGCACGACCTCCATCAGTCGCGGTGCGCGCGGGTCGACGGGATGGAACCGGTGGCCGAAACCCGGGACGTATCGTTCCCGGTCCAGTGCCGAGGAGACGGCTTGTCCGGGCGGCGTGCCCGCGTCGATGTCGGCGGCAATCGCATTGTAGAGTATCACCGCCTGCTCACCGGCCCCACCATGCACATCTCCCAGTACGTTGATGGCTGACGCCATGGCATTGTTGATGCCGACGCCGCAGGTCATCGCCATGCGGGCAATGGCTATGGAGGGAGCCTGCGGGCCGTGGTCGACGGCCGCCATGAGGGCGGTGCCGAGAAGCTCGGCCTGCCCGTCCGTGGGAAGTTCTCCCTTGAGCATCAACCATATCATGGCGGGAAAGGAGATCCGGCCGATCAGATCCTCGATGGCATATCCGCGATAGCGGATCATGCCCGGTTCCATCTCGATGATGGAGGTGTGCCACCAGTCCTCGCTGGCCCTGCGGTCGTCGCTGTCGTTGCCGTTCATATGACCTTCTCCCTGCGCATCGCATCGATCTCGTCGGACGTCAGGCCCAGTTCGGCCAGAATGGCGTCGGTGTCCGCACCCAGCCCCGGGGGAGGGGTGGCCGGGGCCGGGTCGCCGGAGGCCAGGCGAAAGCCCGCGCGGACGACGGAGATGTCGCGATCCACACCGGGAACCTTGTCGAACCGGCGGATCAGTTCGCGTGTTTCCACCTGTGGATGGTCGAGGATCTGCCGCACCGACAGGACTTCCCCGGCCGGCACACCCGCCTCGTTGAGGATCGTCGACCATTGTGCGGCGGTTCGGCTGCCGAGCCCCCGTTCGATCTCACCACGCAGGGCATCCCGGTTGCGCTTCCGGTCCTCGCGGTCCGCATAGTCCGGATGATCGATCAGTTCGGGCCGGTCGATGAGCCGGCACAGGGATTCGAACTGCTGCTGGCGATTGGCGGCGATATTGAGAAGTCCCTCGCCGGTGCGGAAAGTGCCCGACGGCGCTGCGGTCATGTTCTCGTTGCCCAGGGGCGAGGCTTCCCGCCCGGCGATGAGCCAGTTGGAAACGGCCCAGCCCATGGCCACCAGGGTGCTTTCCAGCATCGAGACGTCGATGGTTTCGCCTTCGCCCGTGGACCGGGCGCGGACCAGTGCCGCGGCAATCGCGAAGGCGGCGGTGATGCCGCCCATGGTGTCGGCCACCGGATAGCCCACCCGAAGCGGCGCGCTGGTCCGGTCGCCGGTGACGCTCATGACCCCGGCCATGCCCTGAATGATCTGGTCGTAGGCAGGATTGCCGGACAGGGGCCCGTCCTGACCGAAGCCGGAGATGGCACAATAGACCAGTTGCGGGCGGATGGTTCGCAGATGGGCCGCATCGAGACCGAGGCGCCGCATGACTCCCGGCCGGAAATTCTCCACCAGGACATCGGCGGTGGCCACGAGCTTTTCGAAGGCTGCCCGTCCGTCCGGATGCTTGAGATTGAGGGTCATCGAGCGCTTGCCTGCGTTCTGCGCGAGAAAGGAAGCGCCCATGAGGCCGGCATTGAGTTGCGGATCGGCTCCCAGCTGGCGGGCGAGGTCGCCGGTCCCCGGAACCTCGACCTTGACCACTTCGGCACCCAGCTGCCCCAGCTGGTAACAGCAGAACGGCCCGGCGAGCACATTGGTCAGATCGAGTACGCGGATGCCCTCGAGCAGCGCAGCCATTCACCCCTCCCTTGCGAGTCGATCAGGCGATGGCCGATAGTCGGGGCGATTGTCAAGAAGGCGGGGAACATTCCCCGTCCGAACGCGGTGTGCGGATCCTTCAAAGGAGGCCGCGCGAGCGGAAGCTCAGATGCCGGCCCGCGCCGACGATGATGTGATCATGGACGATGATCTCGAAGAGCTTGAGCGCATCGATGACCTTGCGGGTCATGTCGATGTCGGCGGCCGAAGGCGAGGGATCGCCGCTTGGATGGTTGTGGACCATGATGACGGCGCTCGCGCCGAGTTCGAGCGCGCGCCTCGCGACCTCGCGGGGATAGAGCGGAACGTGATCGACGGTGCCCCGGCCATGGATCTCGTCGGTGATCAGGATGTTCTTCTTGTTGAGGAAGAGGATGCGGAACTGCTCCTGCGGCTGGTCGGCCATCAGTGCCTGGCAATAGCAGACCACGCTTTCATAGGAGCTCATGACCGGACGTTCGATGATCTCGCGGCGCATGACCTTGACGGCCGCGGCGTGGACGACCTTGAGCATCGCCGTGATGCAGTAGCCGGAGCGCCGGGTCTGACCCATGGCTTCGCTCAGGAGACGCGGGCTGGCGCCGAGCACGCTTGCCAGATCGCCGAAACGCGACAGGAGGCCGGCCGCGAGATCCTGCTGGCTTTCGGTATTGCCGGTTGCCAGCGCGAGCAGGACCTCGAGGACTTCCTGTTCGCCGATCGCCTCCTCGCCCTCGCGGTTGAAGCGCCGGCGCAGGTTGCGCCAGTGACTCCAGTCGCCGTGGCGGCCGGCTTCGGCCGTGTCCTGCCGGACGAAGGCATGGATGGAATTCTCCTCTTTCAGACCTGTCCGTGCGGTCGCGAGGCCGCTCCAGCCATCGGCCTGAAGGGCAGTCATTCCGATCTCGACTCCATCCGTCAGGAGCATGATTATTCCCTCATCAGGTCATGTCGATTATGTGGCAGACGCCTGACGATCTTATATTTCAACCAGTGGTTGATGTGCAACACAATTCTGCAAGTTGGCGTGCCAGAGGTATCATTTTCCGGGTTTCCTCCACGTGTGATCAATATCCCACAGTGAAGGTGACGTTCGTCATGAGTGCTTTCGGGGGCATGTAACAAACGGAAAAATAAAGAAATATCGGTTGCGGGAAAGGGCGGAATCCCGTGTTTTTTAGGGAAAATCGAGACAATTACAGGCATGCTCGAAGGGATTCCCATGCCAGTCAAGCGTACCAATCGAAATACCAATTCAACCTTCGTAACGTTCTGACACATGTAAGAAAGTCGCAAAGCTTCTTGCATGGAGGGAAATTCATGGAGAAACGCACAATTGGAAGAAAATTGGTTTCCAGTGGTTCGTACTGGCCTCCTTTTCAATGTGTTTCAAAAGCCTCACTCATATGTGTCTTCCGTGTCCGAAAAGGGATTGCCCGTTCCCCGTTCGCAGATTTTCATTCGACTTTCGGGAGGGCATGTCCATGGGGCTTGAAGCGCGGGCGTGGCTGGGCTTTTAAGGAACCCATGCCAGGCATTGCACGGAACCGCCATGCTCACCCTTTATCAGCACCCCCTTTGTCCGTTCTCGCGAAAGATCCGCCTGGCATTGAGTGAAAAGGGCCTCGTTGCGGAGTCCATCGATATCGAGCCGTGGAAGCGCGAGGACTCGTTCATCGCACTGAACCATGCCTGCGAGGTACCCGTTCTCGTCGATGACGACCTGACGATTGTCGACAGTCAGGCCATTGCCGACTACCTGGAGGAGGCCTATCCGCAGACCACGTTGCTGGGCGGAAGCCTGGAACAGCGGGCGGAAATCCGGCGTCTGGTGGCCTGGTTCGACGTCAAGTTCCGCCGCGAGGTCACCGACCTGCTGTTCGGCGAGCGGCTGCTCAAGCAGCTGCGACGGGTCGGGACGCCCAATTCTGAAGCCATGCGGGCCGGCGCGGCCAACATCCGCGGTCACATGGGGTACATCGCCCATCTGTATGAGGATCGGCGCTGGCTCGGCGGCGATGTCCTGAGCATGGCCGATCTTGCTGCCGCGGCCCATCTGTCGGTGCTCGACTATCTGGGAGATGTGCCATGGAAGGACTTTCCCGCCACCCGTGACTGGTATGCCAAGATCAAGTCACGCCCGAGTTTCCGGACATTGCTTGCCGATCGCGTTGTCAGCTTCAAGCCGCCCGATCACTATGCCGATCTCGACTTCTGAAAGTTTGTCACGTTTTCCCGAAGAAAGTTTCAGGCGCCACCTGGATGCACGCGCACGCGGCCTGGGGCTGGATTTCGTGAGGATTGCCGATGCCCGTGTCCCGGATGCCCGCAGTGCTGCCTACCGCGACTTCATTCGCGCCGGCCTGCATGGCGACATGGACTGGCTTTCCCGCGAACCGCACCGCCGCGAGCAACCGCAGGGCATGTGGCCGCAGGCGCGTTCGGCGATCATCGTGGCCCTGAATTACGGTCCCGAGGACGATCCGCTGGACAACCTGCAACGACGGTCGAATGGCAACATTTCCGTCTATGCCCGCAATCGCGACTATCACGATGTGCTCAAGGGTCGCCTGAAGCAACTGGCCTCATGGGTGCACCGGGTAACGGACTCCGAGGTGAAGGTATTCGTCGATACGGCACCACTGCTGGAAAAGCCGCTGGCGCAGCAGGCCGGCATGGGCTGGCAGGGCAAGCACAGCAACCTCGTGTCACGCGACATGGGCAGCTGGTTCTTCCTGGGCGAAATCCTCACGGCCGCCCGTCTTCCCGCGGACAATCCCGAGAAGGACCGTTGTGGCCGTTGCAGCCGTTGCCTCGACATTTGCCCCACCCGCGCCTTCATTGCCCCCTACAGACTCGATGCCCGGCGCTGCATTTCCTATCTCACCATCGAGCACAAGGGGCCCATTCCCCGCGATCTCCGGCCGCTGCTGGGCAATCGCATCTACGGTTGTGACGACTGCCTTGCGGTCTGCCCGTGGAACAAGTTCGCCCGAACAGCCGGCGAGGTGAAACTGCGGGCGCGTGAGGAACTTGCATCGCCAGCCCTTGCCCGCCTGGCCGAACTGGACGATGGCGCATTTCGTAACTTCTTTTCAGGGTCGCCGATCAAGCGCATCGGTCGCGCACGTTTCCTTCGTAACGTGATGGTTGCAATCGGTAACAGTGGTGACAACAAGCTGGCCTCATCGGTGAAACCGCATCTGTGCGACCCGGATCCGGTGCTCCGCGGCGCTGCCGTGTGGGCGTGGCGGCGGCTCGGCGGTGACGATCGGGCGAGGCCGCGTGACGAGGAGGACGGACAGGTGATCGAGGAGTGGACGGCATGACCGGAAGACTCCTGTGCGCGGGCCATGGCTACACGGCGCGTCGACTTGCCGCGGCGCTGGGCGGGCAAGGGTGGAGCGTTGCCGGCACCACGCGCGACGGACGCGACGGCACGAGGCGCTTTTCCCGCGAACATCCGCTGCAAACAGCGGATTTCGACGGCATCACGCATGTCCTCACGTCGATCCCGCCCGACGGCACGGGCGACATTCTTCTCGATATACACCGGCGCGAGCTGCATGCCATGCCGGAACTGCGCTGGATCGGCTATCTGGGCACCACCGCGGTCTACGGAGATCGGGGCGGTGAATGGGTGGACGAGGACAGCGCGACGATGCCCACGCTCGACCGCGCCCGGCGACGCGAGCGTGCCGAACGGGCCTGGCTCGACAGCGGCCTGCCGGTCCACATCTTCCGCCTGGCCGGCATCTACGGTCCGGGGCGCAACGCCTTCGTCAATCTGAGGAACGGTACGGCACGGCGGATCGTCAAGCCGGGGCAGCTCTTCTCGCGCATCCATGTCGATGACATCGTGGCCGTGCTGCTGGCGAGCATCGCGTCACCGGATCCCGGCCGCATCTACAATGTCTGCGATGAGGAGCCCGCACCGCCGCAGGATGTGGTGGCTCATGCAGCGGGCCTGATGGGTGTCGAGCCACCGCCCGAGCAGGCCTACGAAACGGCGGATCTTCCCGCGATGGCCCGCACGTTCTACGCTGACAGCCGGAAGGTCCGGGCCTCGCGGATCCGCGATGAACTGGGGGTACAACTGCGCTATCCGACCTATCGGGAAGGGCTTGCGGCGCTCCTGGAAGAATGGGGTTCTGGAGGAACCGGCGGGCCGGCAAGCGGAAGCACGACCCGGTGAACATCTAGCTGTCGGCATTTGTCCGGCACGCTGCTAGGTTCCTGACGCTTGCATCGTGTTCGAACCGGCAGGGGAGTAGTGGCCATCGACCTCGTGATCTTCGACATGGACGGCGTGCTCGTCGACAGCGAGCTCATCAGTTGCCGTGCCGGTGCGGCCTGCCTGACGGAGGCGGGCTTTCCCATCGACGAGCGGACCGTCTGCGAACGCTATCTCGGCACGAGCGTGACGACGATGTTCAAGGATGTCGAGGCCCGCTTCGGTCGCAAGCTGCCCGAGGGCTTCCGCGACCATATCCGGCAGCGGACGCTGGAAGCCTACGAGGGCGAGCTCGAACCCGTGACGGGTATCGAAAGGGTCCTGGCCCGCACGCGCGGTCCCGTCTGCGTGGCCTCGTCGAGCCATCCCGAACGCATCCGCCGCTCGCTGGAGCTCTGCGGTCTCCATGAACGGCTGCAACCGAACCTGTTTTCCAGTACGATGGTGGAGAATGGCAAGCCCGCGCCGGATCTTTTCCTTTACGCTGCCCGGACCATGGGGGCCGAGCCCGGCCGGTGCATGGTCGTAGAGGACAGCATCGCCGGCGTGACGGCCGGCGTGGCCGCCGGCATGACGGTTGTGGGTTTCACTGCCGGAAGTCATGTCGACCATGCCGTTCACGCGCCGAAACTGCGTGCGGCCGGTGCCCATCATGTTGCCACCGATGCCGACGGACTCATCAGGCTCATGGAGGATTTGAACGCATGAACATCACCTGGCTCGGCCATTCCGCCGTACATCTGCGTACCGAAGAACGCTCGATCCTGATCGACCCGTTCTTCACCGGGAATCCGAAATTTCCGCAGGACTGGGAAAAGGGACTCGACCGGCTGGATGCCATCGTCCTCACCCATGGACACAGCGACCACATGGGCGAGGATGCCGTGCGACTGGCCAGGGCATTCGATGCCGTGCTGGTCGCCCAGTTCGAAATCTGCATGTATCTCAATGGCAAGGGGGTGGAAAAGTTCCAGCCGATGAATACCGGGGGCACCGTGGATGACGGCGGGGTCCTCTATTCGATGGTTCCGGCATTCCACAGTTCGGCCATCATGGAAGACGGCAAGCCCGTCACCATGGGCGACCCGGCGGGCTTTGTCATCCGCACGGGCGGGCACAGCATCTACCATGCGGGCGACACATGCCTGTTCTCCGACATGGCGCTTGTCCAGCGGCTTTACCAGCCCAAGGTCGGATTTCTCCCCGTGGGGGATCGCTTC
This sequence comes from Geminicoccaceae bacterium, assembly GCA_020638465.1. Taxonomy (NCBI): domain Bacteria; kingdom Pseudomonadati; phylum Pseudomonadota; class Alphaproteobacteria; order Geminicoccales; family Geminicoccaceae; species Geminicoccaceae bacterium. Next base: position 267,302 of record JACKIM010000001.1, on the reverse strand, counting down.
ACCATGGGACCGGAACAGGCCGCCATCGCCTGCAACGAGTTCCTCGATCTCGACGTTGCCATTCCGGTTCACTGGGGTACCTTCGACCTGCTGACCGGCGATCCGAGGGTCTTCCGCGACAAGGTCACGCGCGGCCGTGTCGAAATCCTCGAACCGGGCGGGTCCATCGAGGTCTGAAGCACTCGCCCGCGCCCGGGGTAATCACTCCTCGGGCGTGGGCAATGGTTTGCCCGTGCGGGCCTGATAGTCGTTCTCGGCTTCCTGCTTCATCTTCTTGCCGAGCACGATGTTGTCCTCGCCGCGCTGGATGAGGTCGCGTCCATCCTCGATCATCTCGTTGCCATCCTTGATCTGCCCGTTGCCCATTTCGATCAGGTCGTCGCCGGAACTCCACTTGTCGCCGATGGCGGCAATGGCGGCCCCCTCGCTGCTGATGGCATTTCCGAGCGTGGAACGTTGCGTGCAGCCCGCCACCATCATGGGCAGCAGGGCGAGGGCGAGGATGGCGTACTTCATCTACCGGTTTTCCTTGAATTCCTGAACGGGTTCGTCGATCGCGTGGCGCCCGATCGCGTCCGACCATGCCGCATGGCCCAGAAAAAACCCATACAGGAATCGTTATTGATCTGCAAACCGGTGCGGGAACATCAAGGCAGCATTTCGCTTTTGCGGCCATGGCGCAAGGGAGAAAGTTCCGATCAGCGGGAGAGGCGGATCAGCACGTACCAGGCCTGCCAGCGCAGGGGCGGGATCGTGAACAATATCTGATCGACCGCACCAAGTGCTGCCAATGCCGGGCGGAAAAGCGGCGTATCATGGACGAACGCCGATGCGAGGTTCGTCAATCCATAGAACTTGAGATCAATGTCCCGAAAATACTGCCGTGCCAGTTCGATGTCGGGGCGAAGCAGGGGGTGTTCATCGGGCGTGCGCAGGGCCGGTGTCCTGTTGCGGAAGGAGTTGATGGCCAGGTTGTGGCCGAGGGGCTCGACGAAGATGGCCTGACCGCCGGGACGCAGGACCCGGGCAATCTCGGCATAGGCGCGCGAGATGTCCAGGTGATGGATGATGGCGGAGCCGAACACGATGTCGAAGGAGCCATCGGGGAAATTCATCTCTTCGGCATTCATCGCCATGAAATGGGCATTGCCGAGTCCGCGCCGAGCGGCCTCTTCATTGGCGTTGCCGGCGGCCACATCGGAAATGTCGATGCCGACGATCGACTTGCAGATAGGCGCCAGCTCAAGGGACTTCGTACCCCTGCCGCACCCATATTCAAGGACATCCCTTCCGCGACTGGCTTCCTTCACGGCCTGGCGATGGTCGTCCATGCAGTCGTCAATGGCCCGGTAGAACTTCCACACACCGCCACGAACTTCGTTCTGGTAGCGTTCGTTATGAAAGTCGCGCTCCCGCTCGATACGGCCATCGTCATAACGTTCCTGAGCCAATTCCACGCTCTCCGTAATCTGATATAAATAAATTCAGAACAATATCATTATAACCGATTTTTACACCATTTCTATAATAATTACATATTTTAAAATTAAGTGAACTCATGTTGATCTTATCAACAAGAAATTGATTCAAATCGTTGTCAATATTCGCTTGTCGGTATGGAAAGTTACATGTCGATTTTTGCGGAAGGTGAAATGGCTTGGTGAATTTGTCTATTAAATCAGCCATTTTTCAACAGGCAGCGCAATTCCTCCGGTGTCAACCACCGTCCTCTTCATGCCGTTTCGAATATCCCTGCGACCGCGAACGGGTGGGGCGGTCAGAGCAACGCGCCTTCGTGACGCAGGAGCCAGGCCTTGCGTTCGAGGCCGCCGGCGTAGCCCGTCAGGCTGCCGTCCTTGCCGATGACCCGGTGGCAGGGGAGGATGAGCGCGATGGGATTGAGGCCGTTGGTACGGCCCACGGCGCGTACGGCCCTGGGATTGCCAAGACGCAGGGCCATGTCGGCATAGGTCGCGGTGGTGCCGGCCCGGATGTCGCGAAGACCAAGCCAGAGCCGGTTCTGGAATTCGGTTCCACCCGGATCGACATCGAGCCGGTCGAGCATATCGAATCGGCCCTCGAAGTAGCCGTCGAGGGCCCGTTGGCCGTCAACGTGCGGCGCGTCGTCGAGTTCGATTCCGCCGAAGCGGCGGGCAAGAAGGGAATTCAGCCGCTCGGGGCAATCCTCGAAGTCGAGATGAACGATGACGGCATCGTCCGGGCGGTGAACGAGGATGATTTCGCCCACCGGCGATGGTACTCGGGTGCGATGCAGTTTCATGGAACCGAACTCGTCATCATGTCGCGTTGAGGATCCGCAGGGCGGCACAGGCGGCACCATAGCCGTTGTCGATGTTGCAGACCGCAATGCCCGGCGCGCAACTGGCCAGCATGGCATCGAGGGCCGTACGCCCGCCCTGCGCCACGCCATAGCCGACCGACGTGGGAACGGCGATCACGGCCCCCCTGAACAGCCCGCCGATGACGCTGGGCAGCGCTGCATCCATGCCGGCGGCGACGATGCAGATGCGATGCGTGCGCACGGCCTCGATGCGCAACGACAGGCGCCAGAGGGCGGCCACGCCGATGTCGGCGAACAGCGTGGCTTCCTCGCCGTAATAGGCGAGCGTGCGGCGGGCTTCGTGGGCGACGGCGAGATCGGAGGTGCCGGCCGTGGCGATGGCGACACGCCCGGCGGTCGATGGCCGGGCACACTCGCCGAAGATTCCGGTCCGCGAAAGGGGATCGTAGTCGATGACCGCACGGTGCCGTTCGGCGATCTTTTCCTCGTCGAGTCTTGTCAGGAGCAGGCATTTTCCCATCGACGAGGCTTCGTCGAGGATGGTTTCGACATGCGCTGCTGACTTTCCACTACAGTAGATCGCTTCATCGAAGCCGAGGCGGTCCTGCCGTTCGCGATCCCAGACGAAGACCTGCGGATCGTTCACGGGACGGCATCCGGATTGTCGAGGGTATGGCGCAGGAAGGCGCTGCCACGACGGTAGGACTCGAAGCGAACCGGCTTCCGTTCGTGCATCATCGAGCGGATACGGTTCGCCAGTTGCTGACGTGCCGTTGCACCGAGGGCATCGGCCGGGTCGAGTTCGATCACCATTGCATCATGGCGGATGCGGCAGCGAACGGTCCGGGCTGCACAGGATGCGCGCAACAGCGTCTCGACCCGGTCGATCAGCGCCAGATCCTTCGGATCGATGCGCTGCCCGGTCTCGATGCGGCTGGAAAGGCACGGAGCCGCCGGCAGTTCGGCGAGGTCGTCGAGGCCAAGGCTGGCCGCAAGCGCGCGAACGCCATTCTTGTCGATTTCCGCCTCGACAAAGGGATGACGGACATGATGCTCCCGCGCGGCCTGAAGACCGGGCCGCCAGTCGCCGAGATCGTCGAGATTGGTTCCGGACAGCAACTGATCGGCGGTGAGCGAGGCAAGGGTGCCGTAAAGGTTGGACTTGCAGAAAAAGCAGCGATTGGCCGGGTTCGCGAGATAGCGCTCGTCGGTGAGCTCTCCGGCATCGACGACGTTCAGCGACCAGTTCTCACGGGCAGCATACGCCTTGATGCGTTCGGTCGCGGCCTGCGGGACGGCCGCCGATGCGGCGTGAAACATGGCGACGCGACCGGGCAGGCGGCGATGGGCAATGAAGCCCAGGGTCATGCTGTCGACTCCTCCCGAAAGCGCGATGGCGGCCGGTGCGCAGCTGTCGAGTACATGATGCAGACGCTGGAGCGTCATGGCCTGTCCCGTTCGCCGTCGTTGCGGGCAATCGCCCGTTCGACCTTCCCGAAACGTTCGCGGGATCGGGCGAAGGCGCTCCCGGCTGTAAGCGAATCCGCTTCGGCCTTGCCGCTGATCTCGCCGTCCGGGCGACGAGCCAGCTTCACGTCGCCATGCTGTTCGCGCGGCAGCACCAGCCGCTCCACCTCGGCCATGCGCAGGCCGAGCGTCGTGGTTTCGCGAAAGCACGCCTGCGCGACCTTCTCGCAATAGCGGGGCTCGACCAGCAGTCGCACGGCGACGGTCATGCGCCCCTTCTTGCCGAATGCCGGTATCTGCAACGCGTCGCGCACGCCATCGAGCCCGCGCAGCCGGTCGAGGGCAAGGGCCAGGTCTTCACCACTCTGGTCATCGATCTCGAAGGCGATCTCGCGGAGCTGTTCACGGCGGGTGGAATCGACGTCGGCCGTGTCCATGAGGAGGATGCGCAGGATATTGGCCCGGCCGGGCAGCTCCATCGTCCCGCGTCCGGCACCCTGGGCGACGATGCGGCCCCGGGCCTTTCCGCCGGGCTGGCACAGGTGGCGCAGGATTGCGGCACCCGTGGGCGTGACCCGTTCGCCCGGCACGCCGTCGTCAACAAGCTCGAAGCCTTCGAGAAGGAGCGTGGTCGCCGGTGCGGGGACAGGCATCGGGCCGTGGCGGGTGCGCACCTGGCCGCCGCCCAGCGGGACCGGACCGCAGCTCCACGCCGTCACGCCCGAGTGTTCGATCAGCCATGCCGCCATGAGGATGTCGGCAATCGAATCCCATGCGCCCACCTCATGGAAGTGAACGTCATCCAGCGGCCGGGCATGGACCTTCGCCTCGGCCTCGGCGATCAGCGTGAACATGGCCAGCGCCCGATCGCGCACGGGCCGCTCGATGTCCAGTGTGTTCAACAACTGGCGAATATCGCTCCAGTTGCGATGCTCATGGCGGCTCGGGCCGTCGAGGTCGAGATGCAGCGCGTCGAACACGCCGTCATGCCGCCGTTCGAGGCGGAAGGCCGAAAGCCCGATCGCTTCGAGCACCCGCATCTCCTCGCGCAACGGGCGTTCGAGATCGGGCAGGGCCGAGAGCATGGCGGCCGCGAACATGTCGCCGGCAATTCCCCCCAGCAGGTCGAGCCTCGCCGATCTCGTCACGATCAGGGTTTCTCCCATTCGCCGCTTGACGCCGAGCGGAAGGCCGCCTCGATCACCGCCATGTTGGCCATGGTGAACTCCAGCGGCACCGGCTGCGGCGTGCCGTCGAGCACGGCTGCGGCGAATGCATCGCCCGCCACGCCATACTGGTCGCAGGCCCCGATCTCGATGGCCTTGCGGCTGGTGCCGGGTGCGTTGCTGCCGTCGTCCAGATAGAGCCGGGCTGGCTGGCCGGGTATGGCGTTGAACGGGATCTCGACCTCAAGCCGGCCCCTGGTGCCGAAGAAGGTCATCTGCTGGAAGGGCGTGAGCTGCGTCGAGTAGAGGAAGCTTGCCTGAACGGGAAAGCCATCCGCATCGGAAAATTTCAGGATGACCGATCCGAGCCTGTCAGTCCCGAACCCCGGATCGCTGTCCATGAAGGCAAACACGCGTTCCGGCTCGCGGCCGGTGACGAAGCGCGAGGTGACGGTAGGGTAGCAGCCGATGTCGAGCATGCCGCCCCCGCCGATGTCGGCCTTGTTGCGGATATTGTCGGGATCATCATTGTAATAGGATAATATTCCCTGGATCGCCCGCAACTCGCCGATTTCGCCGCCCGCGACGATCTCGCGCGCCCTGAGCCATTGCGGGTGGGTCAGGACCATGAAGGCTTCCTGGATGATCACGCCCTTGTCCTTCGCCGCGGCCAGCAGCGGCTCGGCCCCGGCACGGGTGATGCCGATGGGCTTCTCGCACAGCACGTGCTTGCCCGCCTCGGCCGCCTTGATCGTCCAGGGAACATGCAGGTGGTTGGGCAGCGGATTGTAGATGGCGTCGATGTCGGGATCGGCCAGCAGCTCCTCGTAGGAACCGTAGGTCTTCGCGATGCCGAGTTCGCCGGCCATCTTGCGTGCCCGTTCGATATCGCGCGAGGCCACCGCGGTCACTTCCGTCCGCCGGCCCTTCATCATCGGCGGCACGACCTTGTCCCAGCCGATCCTCGCCGTGCTCAGGATGCCAAAGCGCAACTTTTCCATGTCGAAGCGTCCCCCCGGATTTCTGCCTGATGTCCTGTCATGCAGGCATAGCCGACCACGGTGAGCAAATCCACCATTTGCCCGGTGTTCCACGATCGTTGCCGAAGCGGGCAAATCGCGCGGCGTTGTCGACACCCGGCCCGGAAACGACCATGATCGTTGCCGACAGAGTGGAGTGCCCGGCCCCGGGGAGTAACTGCGGATGACGAAGCTCACCCACGGAGCGCGCGGCGTGTTCGCCATCGCCGCCACGCCGTTTGACGACAGCGGGCGCCTCGACCTGGAGAGCGCGTCGCGGATGGTCGAGTTCTATCTCGAACGCGGGGTGTCCGGGCTCGCCGTCCTGGGCCTGATGGGCGAAGCGCCGAAGCTCACCACCGAGGAGGCGCTGGCCCTTGCCCGCCACGTGATCCGGCGCGTCGAGGGACGGGTGCCCGTGGTGGTGGGCGCCTCCGCGCCGGGTTTCGCCTCCATGGCCCAGCTCGGCCGGGCGGCGATCGAGGAGGGGGCGGCCGCACTGATGATCCAGCCACCCGTCGCCGCGGCAAGGGGCGATGAGGCGGTGCTGGCCTATCTCACCCAGTGCGTGGAGGCCATCGGCGAGGACAGCCCGTGGGTGCTGCAGGATTTCCCGCTGGCGTCATCCGTGCCGATGAGTGCGGGGCTGATCCGGCGGATCGTCGAGACGCTGCCGTCTTGCGTCATGCTCAAGCACGAGGACTGGCCCGGCCTCGACAAGCTTTCGGCGGTGCGCACCGCACTCGGGCGCAGGATTGCGATCCTCACCGGCAATGGCGGGATCTTCCTGCCGTTCGAGTTGCTGCGCGGTGCCGATGGCGCCATGACCGGCTTTGCCTATCCGGAGATGCTGGTGGGCGTGTGCGCCCATCACCGCGCCGGCCGCAGGGAGCAGATGCTCGACCTCTTCGACCTCTACCTGCCGCTGGTGCGCTACGAGCAGCAGCCGGGACTGGGCCTTGCCGCACGCAAATACGTGCTCATGCGCCGCGGTGCCATTGCCGGCGACACCACCCGCGCCCCGGCCCCGCACCTGAGCGAGGCGTCGCGTCGCGAAATCGACTGGCTTTGCGACCGGCTGGAAGCGCGGCTGCGCTGAAACGATCCAGCGACCCCCGATATTGATGGATGGCGAATTCAGGACAGCTTCAATACATCAGCCAAACCAGGGACAATGTGATGCCGGGGAAGGCCATGAGGACGATCACGCGCAGGATGTCGCTGACGACGAAGGGAATCGCACCCCTGAAGGTATGGGACATGGGCACGTCATCGGCCATGGCGTTGATGACGAACAGGTTCAGGCCGACGGGCGGGGTGATGAGCCCGACCTCGACGACGATCAGGACGAGAATGCCGAACCAGATGGCGAAGTCTTCCGCCGGCAGCCCGTAATCGAGCGCGGAGACGATGGGGTAGAAGGTCGGGATGGTGAGCAGGATCATGGACAGCGAATCCATGAAGCAGCCGAACAGCAGATAGCAGAACAGGATGGCAGCCAGCACCGTCATCGGCCCGTAGTCCCGTGCCGTCACCCAGTCGGCGACCTGCTGCGGCAGTTGCGAGAAGGCGAGGAAACCGTTGAACACGGCAGCGCCGAAGACGATGAAGAAGATCATGCCGGTGGTGGTGGCGGTGGCAAGCAGGCATTCGGCGAGGGCCTTGCGTCCGAGGCCGCCACGCAGCAGCGCGATCGCCCCGGTTCCGGCTGCCCCGACCGCAGCACCCTCGGTGGGAGTGAACCAGCCCCGGTAGATGCCGCCGATCACGAGGAGGAAGACCAGCATGACCGGCCAGACATCGAGGAGGGCCCGGATGCGCTCGGACCGCGGCGAAGGATCGCGCAGGCCGGCCGATTCGGGCCTGAGGCGGACGAAGATCGCGATGGTGACGAGGTAGCCCATGGCCGCGAGAAAGCCCGGTATGAAGGCGGCGACGAACAGTCTGGCGATATTCTGCTCGGTGAGAATGGCATAGATGACCAGCACGACCGAAGGCGGAATGAGAATGCCGAGCGTTCCGCCCGCGGCAAGGCAACCCGTCGCCAGGGCGCCCGAATAACCGAAGCGGCGCAGTTCCGGCAGTGCGACCTGTCCCATGGTGGCGGCCGTTGCCAGCGAGCTGCCGCAGATGGCGCCGAAGCCGGCGCACGCGCCGACAGCCGCCATGGCCACGCCGCCCTTGCGGTGGCCCAGCCAGCTTTCGGCGGCCTGGAACAGGGCGTCCGACATGCCGCCACGCGTGGCGAACTGGCCCATGAGCAGAAACAGCGGGACGATGGAGAGCGAGTAGCTGGAAAAGGTGTCGTAGGTCAGGGATTTCAGCTGGGCCATGATCGCCACCGGGCTGCCGGTGACGATCCATGTACCGAAGAAGCCGCAGACCAGCATCGCGAGGCCGATCGGTATGCGGATGAAGATCATCGCCAGGAGGACGGCCAGCGAGACCCCGGCAATTTCGGGATTGCTCATGCGGCCGGACCGCGGTCGTGCAGGTCGCGCCAGATCGTGTAGGCCGAGACCGGAATGAGCATCACCGCTCCGAGCAAGGCTCCTGCATAGCCCCACCAGAGCGGCAATTGCAGGATCCAGGTGGTTTCCCCGTAGGATGCCTTGTCCGCCGCACCCTTGAACAGCTGCAGCGCGACGATGACCGCCGCTCCCGTCATCAGCAGGCTGGAGAAGGCGTTGATGAGCCGGTTGGCGCGGCGGCCGAAACGCCCCATGACGATGTCGACGGTGACATGGCCACGCCGGAGCTGGCACCATGGAAGGAAGGCGAAGACGGCGAAGGCGCAGCCCATTTCCATCAGCTCGAAATCGCCCGGAACCGGGCCGAGGCCGGCGAAGATCAGGGCGCGACCGATGATGCTCACCGATGTCAGCACGATCATGGCCACCAGCACGGTGCCGCCAAGCAGGGCAAGGCCGCGGGCGATGACGTGGAGCATGCGGCCTGCTGCCGGTATCACGAGGCCGTGTACTGGTCGATCAGTGTCCTCGCAGCGTCGAGATGCGCCTTGCCGTCAATGCCGCGGCCGGACATCTCCGCGATCCAGTCGTCGATCACCGGCAGGGATGCATCTTTCCAGCGGCGGGTTTCCGCTTCATCGATGGTGATCACCGGCTTGCCGGTCTCGCGGGCCGCCTGTTCCGCGGCGGCATCGCCCCTGTCCAGCGCCCGGCCGAACAGGCCGGCCGTCTCGACACCGGAATTGGCATCGATCACCGCCCTGAGATCGTCGGGCAGTCCTTCATAGGCGCCGCGATTCATCACGAAGCCAAGCGTCGCGGTGTACAATCCGTGGTCGCCTGAAACCTGGGTATGGCTGTCGACCAGATCCAGAATGCCCAGCGGTATGGTGACTTCCCAGGGAATGACCGTGCCGTCGATCACGCCCTTGGAGAGGGCTTCGGGCACGGCCGGCACCGGCATGCCGACGGGAACGGCGCCCAGCCGTTCGAGCAGGGTCGTGATGATCCGGGTCGGGCCGCGCACCTTCCTGCCCCTGAGATCCTCCAGCCTTGCGACAGGCGGCCCCTTCATGTGCAGCGTGCCGGGGCCGTGGACATGGAGGGCGATGGGCTTGATGTCCGCGAACTCGTCCTGCAGGTACCTTTCGTAGAAGGCGTGGAAGGCCTTCGAGGTCGCTTCCGCACTCGTGACCATGAACGGCAGTTCGAAGACCTCCGCTCCCGGAAAACGTCCCGGATTGTAGCCCAGCACCGTCCAGACCAGATCGACGACGCCATCCCGGGCCTGATCGTAGAGAGATGGCGGAGCGCCGCCGAGCTGCATCGAGGGGTAATGCTCGACCTTGATGCGCCCGCCCGACTCCGTTTCGACCTTGTGGGCCCACGGGACCAGTGCCTTGCCGGGTATGATGGCCTGGAGCGACAGCAACTGGTGCAACCGCAGCGTCACTTCCTGTGCCGCCGCCCGTCGCGTCGTCGCCGCGCCCAGTCCGGCGGCGGCCGTCGATGCCAGAAAGGTGCGTCTGATCATGATGGTCTTTCCTCCGCCGACTTGTTGCCCGGATCGTAGCATCGCGAGGTGAGCGATCAAGTGGGCTGGACAATCCGCGATTCGCGATCGGTCTGCGTTTGTCGTCCTATCCGCGGTTGCAGCAGCAGCCAGGTCATCTTGCGCCCGCGACCTTCGGAGCAGGCCAGCCAGCGGTCATTCTCTTCGAGGTCGTCGAGTTCGGAGAACAGGTCGGGGTTGCGGGCGAGAAGCGCGATTTCCGAGATGTCGAAATGGTTGCGGGCCCGGCTTTCAAGGGCGATGCGGCAATCCGGACCGAAGCCCGGCTTGTGGTCGTGCAGTTCGATCACGATCACGGTTTCGCGCAGGTGTCCGAGCACCCGTTTGTCGAGAAGGCCGAATTCCCCTCCCTCGATGTCGACGAGCACGACCGCATCCGCGAGCCTGTCCCGCGGCAGGTCGCACAGGCACTCACGGGTCGCCGTGCCTTCGACCCGTACACGGCCGGCCACGCCGTTGAGTCGCGCTGCCCCGGCAATCACCTGACGGCCATGGGCGGAGGCCTCGAAACACCACGACTGATCCGCGAGTCCGGCGCGAACCAGCCCGATGGCGAAATAGCCGTCGCCGGCGCCGATATCGATGAACAGCGAACGTCTCCTGAGGGCCCGCACCAGTTCCTCAAGCACATCCCGCTCATAGAGTCCCAGGACCATTGCCGCCCGGTCGTGCATCGACCACCATGCGCCCTCGGGCAGGACCATCCCGCGCAGCGGACCGTAGCGTACCGTGGAACTGCAGGTCCGCGACAGGTACCGGGCCACCAGCCGGCGCCGCGCTTCGGTGTCTTCCACCAGCCCCGCGCGGGCCAGTGCCCATGTCAGGGTCCGACGCAGTGCGGCCTTCAGGCCATACCGTCGTGCAGCATCCCTGACCTTTCGCCAGCGGATCCCCATGCCGCTCACGATCCGCCAGCGCCGCCCGGAGCGGCGCGGACCTCAGGGGCGGACATGAAATTACTGGAATTTTGGAGCATTTCTCTGATTGGGGAAACATGGCACAGGACAGTCATCAACTTTCGAGCAATGGATTTCATGGGCGTTCCGCCGGGATCTTTTCGGGGACGAGGCGGGCATGGCTGATGCGGAAGACGGGGCTTCGGGACATGCTGGTGTCGACATAGGGCTTGGCGAAGAGGACCGTTCGATCGGTGGCGATCGGGATGGCGGCGAAGGTCTGGGTGATGTAGCGGTCGAATGCCTGAAGGCCTTTCATCCGCTGCTCGTCACCGACCGCTGCCGATACGGCATGGCGCAATTCCTGCAATTCCGGGTTGACGTACAGGCGGCTCGCAAAGGTCTTGCTCAGAAGCGATTCCAGGTAATTCAGTGGCATTTCATCAAATGTCGAGCTTATCACAACGTCATAGGAAGACTTGTTGAAGATATCGATGGATTTCCAGAAGTCCTCGACCGTGCTGATGTCAAGGTCGACATGGATGTTCTTCCAGCTTGCCTTGAGGAAGCTCGCGATCTCGCGGTAACCGTTGACCTGCGAGGCGTAGATGAGCCTGATCCGGATCGGATTGGATGCGTCGTAGCCGGATCCGGCGATCAGTTCCTTGGCCAGGTCCAGTCGGTCCTCGTAGGTCCGCGGGGTGGGATTGACGACAGAGGCATCGGCGACATAGCCGCTGATGCCATCGGGGATGATGCCGACGGGAAGGGCGAAGGTCTTGCCGAACAGGTTTCTGCCGAACGTTTCGCGATCCAGCGCCAGGGAGAGCGCCCGCCGGACGTTCCTGTCGCCCAGCACCCTGGAATTCCTGTGAATGATGGCCATGTACATGCGTGCGCCGGTGTCTTTCTGGGTATCGGTCGACAGGCGGTTGAGAAGCCAGTTGCGCTGATTGCCCAGCGGCCCCAGCAGCAGGTCGGCATGGTCGGACACGTAGTCGCTGATCGCGGTTGCCATGTCGACGTGACGTATGCAGATCCGGTCGACCTGTATGTCGGCACTCAGGGGATTGTTCTCGTCGCGGTCGAGCAGCATCTCGGTGCCGGTCACCGAAACAGGGCGGAACGGACCTCCGGTCACCCGTCTGCTGCCCGCGTCCAGCCAGGAGGGTTCTTCGTCCATGCCTTCGGGAATGGCGACCAGATAGGTCGCCCCGATGGAATCGATATGACCGGCAGAGGGATAGTCCAGACCCAATACGAGTTCGTAGGGTCCGCTAGTGCTGATCGTCGCGCGCGAGATGTTGCGTTCGACGTCGTAGTCTCCGGCATTCCTGATGAACATCAGCAGGTTCCGCTTGGGCGACAGGGGATGCAGCATCCGCCTGAAGGCCCGCGCGAAATCCTCGGCCGTGACCGGTTTCCCGTTGGACCACCTGAGATCGTCGCGCAGCCTGAAGTGCAGGCTGTGCCCATCGTCGCCCGTGAACCATGACCTTGCCGCCTCGCCGACCCAGCCGCCGGACGGACCGGAGCGGACAAGGCGGGGAAAGAGCAGGGGCGAAATCTCCTGGTGGACCGTGTAGATGGTCTGGTTCGGTTCGTATTCGCCGATGTCGAGCGGCAATGTCGACGATACCCGCAAGGTGTTGTCGAATGCCACGGCCGACCCGGTCGAACCGACTCCCCACGCCAGCAGGCAAAGTGCGGCCAGAATGCGGATCATGTCCTGTTCTCCTTGAGCGCCCGGGCAATGGCCCGGATGCGGCGTTTTCGGGCTCGGATCATGCGCAGCGGACGATCGCCGCGATGAAGGTAGGATTTCATGGACGGTCGGAGGGGATCTTTTCAGGGATGAGACGAACCTGACTCATCCGGAATTCACTGTGCGCTTGCCTGTTGGTATCGACGTAGGGTTTGGCAAAGAGCATCGTGCGGGCAATGGCGACAGGAATGAGGGAGAAGGTCTGGGTGATGTAGCGGTCGAATTCCCGAATGGCTTCCAGGCGTTCCACATCGCCGATCGCGAAAAAGACGTTCCGGCGCAGGTCGAGAAATTCCTTGTCGGAAGGCAGGATGTCTTCAACGAATTTTCCTGACATGAAGGAAATGAATGTCAATAACATTTCATGAAATGTCGAGCTTATCATGAGATCGAAACGATTTTCATTGAATAGTTCTGCCGAATTCCAGAAATTTTCCACCAGGCTGATTTCAAGGTCGACATGAATATTTTTCCAGCTGGCCTTGAGGAAGTTCACGATCTCGCGGTAGCCATTGACCTGGGTGGCATAGATGAGCTTGAGCCGGAGCGGGTTCGACGCACCGTGGCCTGATTGCGCGATCAGCTCCCGGGCGAGGGCCAGCCGCTCATCGTAGGTCCGGGGCGCAGGATTGACGAACGAGGCATCGGCGACATAATCGCTGATGCCATTCGGTATGATGCCGACCGGGAGGGCGAAGGTCTTCCCGAAGAGATGTCTGCCGAAATTCTCGCGATCCAGCGCCAGAGACAGGGCCTGCCTCACGTCTTTGTCGGCAAGCGCCTCGGAATCCCGGTGGATGGCGGCCATGTAAATTCGTGCACCGCTGTCGATGATGATATCCGTCGGCAGGCGGTCGACAAGCCAGTCGCGCTGGTTGCCCAGCGGTCCCAGCAGCAGGTCGGCCCGGTCGGACACGTAATCGCTGATCGCCGTCGACATGTCGACGTGGCGCATGAGGATCCGTTCGATCTCGATGCCTTCGCTGAGGGGATTGTCCTCGTCCCGGTCGAAGAGCATTTCGAACTCTGACACGGAGACGAGCCGGAAGGGTCCTCCGGTCACGCGCGTGGTTCCTGACGAAAGCCACGACGCCTCGTCGCTCATGCCTTCGGGAGTGGCGACGATATTGTCGAGGAGGAATGCCGAACCGATGGAGTCGATCTGGCCTGCAAAGGGAGTCTCCAGTTCGAGCACCAGTTCGTGCGGTCCATTTGTACTGATGGCGGCATGTGAAATGTCACGGTCGACGTCGTAATCGCCGGCGTTCCTGATGAATGTCAGGAAATTCCTCTTGGGAGATCGGGGGTGGAGCGACTGCCGGAACGTCCGGGCGAAATCCTCGGCCGTCAGCGGTTGGCCATTCGTCCATTTGAGATCGTCGCGCAACCTGAAGTGCAGGGTTCGCCTGTCATCGCTCAGGAACCATGAACTTGCCGCCTCGCCGTTCCATTTGCCTCCCTCGTCGGATCGTACAAGGCGGGGAAACAGGAGGTATGAAATGTCGAAGTGAACCGTGTAGAGCGAGGTGTTGGGTGCATAGGTATGAACATTGAGGGGCAATGTCCACGACACCCGCAGGGTGTTGTCGAATGCCCTGGCGACCGGAATGGCCCCGAAGGCTTCCGCCAGCAGACATAGTGCAACCAGAAAACGAATCATGTCCTGCTCTCCTTGAGAATCCGAACGACGACCGGGTTCACGCGATGCGCAGTTGCGAGATTGCCGGTTTGCCGAAGAGGAAACCCTGAACGAGATCGCACCGGGCCGAGCGGGCCTCCTCAAGATGGTTCTCCGTCTCGATGCCCTCGGCGATGATGGTGAGATTGAGCCGGTGGGCGATATCGGCGATGCCCAGAAACAGAGCCCGTGCCTTGGGGTCGTGCGCGAGACCCCAGATCAGGGACTTGTCGGTCTTGACGATGGTGACGGGCAGTCTGGTGAGGCAGCTCAGCGAACTGAAGCCGGTGCCGAAATCGTCGAGCGCGATGGCCACTCCGGTCTCGGCATAGGAATGCAGAACCTCTCCAAGCATGGGGTCCTGAAGCAATCGGTCCTCGGTCAGCTCGATGACCACGCGGCGGGGGTCGATGCCGCGCGTTTTCATCTGCTCGATCAGGATCTCGCGCAACTCGGGCCGGGCGATCTGTTCCCACGACAGGTTGAGGGTGACGTTGATCGGATGCGGTTGCCGGCACAGCCAGTTGAGTGCATTTTCAATGGTTTTCATCGCAACGAAATCCTGCATGCCAAGCTCGCAGGCGACACGCATCACCATGTCGGGTGGGAAGTTTGCGCGCGGCAATTCGTGACTGCGCAGGCGCATCAGCGCTTCCGCGCCCCAGCAGACACCGTCGTTCGTCAGGTGGATGGACTGGAATGCATGATGCAGCAGCGGCATGTCGACCGCGGCGCGAAGGCAGCCCGATATCGCGACCCACATCGCATTTTCGCTCAACTGGGACGCATCATAGGCGACATGCCGGTGACGACCGTTGGCCTTGGCCCGGTAGAGGGCCAGATCGGCCTTGCGGATGAGGTCCTGCACGTCACTGGCGTCGTCGGGATAGACGGCCGAACCGACAGAGCAGGAAAGGCGGTGCTGCATGCCGCCCACCTCGAACTCGTGGCTGGACAACTCCGCGAGGCTGTCCAGCGTCTCCCTGGTATTCCGATTGTCCGCATTTTCGATGGCAATGACGAATTCGTCCCCGCCAAGGCGGAATACGCGGATGTTTTCATCGACCAGCGAGCCCAGCCGGGTGCCGAACTGGGTCAGGACGCCATCGCCGGACATGTGGCCGAAATGGTCATTGATGTATTTGAAATGGTCGAGATCGGCGAGCAGTATGGCGACGCGCTGGCCTGCCCTGGACGCGCCGGCGATGGTCTGGTCCAGGTGCTGCTGCATGGCCCAGCGGTTGGCCATGCCGGTGAGGGCGTCATGATTGGCCCGGTCGACCAGATCGCCTGCCATCGTGTTGAGCGCGTGACCGAGGGCCTGGACTTCCTGCGGCCCGTTGACCCGGATCTGCTGCCAGTTGTCGCCCTGATGGTTCTCGATGGCGTCGCAGATGTCCTTGAGCGGCACGCCGATGCGGGCATGGATGGTATGGAACAGCCATGCGCCGAGGATCGTGCAGGCGGCGACGTTGAGGATGCCCACCGCAGCAAGCACGGTGATGTCCTGCCGGTCGAAGTGCTGGGGCCGCAGGCCGAATTCGAGCGAACTGTGGCCGTAGCGTTCCGGATCCGGGCTCCATATGAGGCGTCTTTCCACCACGCTCGAAGACGTGAAGTCCGGTGAGGCATATTCCATGATGACCGTGGAGAGATGATTGGTCACCCGGACCATGTTGAAATCGGGGTCGATGGCCGCGAGTTCGGCGAGTTGCGCGATGGTGGCGAAGTCCGCGACCCTGAGATTGGCATCGATCAGATTGGCATAGTTCGTGATCTTGATCTGCAGCTGGACCCGCTCGGCCTGATCCTGCTGGAACTTGAAGATGGACATCGATGCGGCCGCGATCGTGATCGAGATGATGATCGTCACGAATGCGATGTTCTTCGCCAGAAGGGTGCGGATCGGCGTGCCGTGGACCATCATGCCATCATGCTGCCGTCAGCGTTCGAGCGCGGGGCCGGCATGGCGACCGGCGAAACCGGTGCCGTCATGGCCCAGGATTGCGATGTAACGGTGATGTCGATGAATTACGGTTAGACAAGTGAATAATCGGCTTTCCCACGCAAGTTCATGTAATGGATTTCCACCTGCGGCGAATCCATGCAAACGTGTCGAGATTCAATTATGATATTATAAACAATCATACAAGATCGCGTTATTGGTTAATTATCATTGGCCCGTTCAGATGTGTGGGGCGGAAAATTGTCTTTTTGCGCGTTTGGGTTTTCCTGCGAATGCGATAGGGATTGCCTTGTGTTCCCCAGCAGTGCCGCATCTGAATTTTTTCACGGCTCCATACGCTTTTTCGCTTACGATGTGAGCGAAACGGAACGAATCCGGTGCGATCCGGCAAGCAGCGGGGCAGACATGCAAAGGGCCGCCCGAAGGCGGCCCTTATCGAAGAACTGGCTTGCGGTGGAGCAATCAACCCATGGTGGGCATCTTGAACTCCGCACCGGCCTTGATGCCCGTCGGCCAGCGTGAGGTGATGGCCTTCTGGCGGGTGTAGAAACGCACGCCTTCCATTCCATGCGTGTGATGATCGCCAAAGAGCGAACGTTTCCATCCGCCAAAGCTGTGGAAGGCCATTGGCACCGGAATGGGAACGTTGATGCCGACCATGCCGACATTGATCTCGTTGGCGAAGCTGCGGGCGGCGTCGCCGTCGCGGGTGAATATCGCCGTACCGTTGCCGTATTCGTGGTCGTTGACGATCTTCACCGCCGACGCGTAATCCGGCTTGCGCACCACCGACAGCACCGGACCGAAGATCTCCTCCTTGTAGATCCGCATGTCCTCGGTGACCTTGTCGAACAGGCAGCCGCCGATGAAGAAGCCGTTCTCGTAGCCCTGCATCTTGAAGTCGCGGCCATCGACGACGAGTTCCGCCCCTTCCTTGACGCCGAGGTCGACATAGCCGCGCACCTTGGCGAGATGTTCGCCTGTAACCAGCGGTCCCATCTCGGCACCCTTCTGCATGCCCGGGCCGATTTCCAGCTGTCTGACGCGCGGCGAGAGTTTCTCGATCAGTGCATCGGCCGTGGCCTCGCCGACGGGGACGGCCACCGAGACCGCCATGCAGCGTTCGCCGGCGGAACCGTAGGCGGCACCCATGAGCGCATCGACGGCCATGTCCATGTCGGCATCGGGCATGATGACCATGTGGTTCTTGGCCCCGCCCAGCGCCTGCACGCGCTTTCCGTTCTTGGTGCCGGTCTGGTAGATGTATTCGGCAATGGGGGTCGAGCCGACGAACGAGACAGCACCGATGCCGGGATTTTCGAGGATGGCGTTGACCGCATCCTTGCCGCCGTTGACCACCTGAAAAATGCCGGCCGGGATCCCCGCCTCAAGCGCCAGTTCGGCCAGCATCATCGAGCTGCTCGGATCCTTTTCCGATGGCTTGAGGATGAACGCGTTGCCGCAGGCAATGGCCAGGGGCGCCATCCACAGCGGCACCATGACGGGAAAGTTGAAGGGGGTAATGCCGGCCGTGACGCCGATGGGATGGCGTACCGACAGCAGGTCGACGCTGGTGCCGACATTGTGGTTGAACTCGCCCTTGAGCAATTGC
Source organism: Geminicoccaceae bacterium (assembly GCA_020638465.1). Classification (NCBI taxonomy): domain Bacteria; kingdom Pseudomonadati; phylum Pseudomonadota; class Alphaproteobacteria; order Geminicoccales; family Geminicoccaceae; species Geminicoccaceae bacterium. The sequence goes on along the minus strand of JACKIM010000001.1, from coordinate 249,387 downwards.
GGAATGCCACAGGCGAACTCGACCACCTCGAGTCCGCGGGTAACGGACCCCTTCGCATCGTCGAAGGTCTTGCCGTGCTCGGCAGTGACCGTCGCGGCGATCTCGTCCATGTGGGCCTCGATCAGCTCCTTGAGCTTGAACATGGTGCGCGCACGACGGATGATCGCGGTGTTGGCCCAGTCCGCTTGCGCATTGCGGGCGGCATCGACCGCTTCCTGTACTTCGGAGGCGTTGGCCAGTGCCACCACGCCGCTCTGCTCGCCCGTAGCCGGGTTGAAGACCGGCGATGTCTGGCCGCTCTTGCCGGCGACGCGCTTGCCGCCAATGAAATGCCCGATGTTCTTGCTCATGGCCCTTCCTCGAATCGCTGACCCACACGGGCCGTTGTTGTGGAACGTGTGTTCCATTTTGTTGAACGATTGGAACGTCCGGTCGATGATGACCAGAGTCAATCGAAGCCGGCTTCAGCCCTCCAGGCTCTTGCTGGCGATCTCGAAAGAATCGCTGGAAAGGCCGTCGATGGCAAGGATGCGTTCCAGCTGGGCCTTCATCAGCGCCTGCCTGCCGGCATCGTGGCGGCGCCAGCGACCGAGCACGGCAAGCAGCCGCGAGGCCACCTGCGGGTTGCGGCGGTCGAGATCGGCGACGATATCGCCCAGGAAGGCATAACCGGCCCCGTCGGCGCGATGGAAGCCCTTCATGTTGGCCATGCAGAACACGCCGATCAGCGAGCGCAGGCGGTTGGGGTTCGACATGTTGAACGCCGGATGTTCCATCAGCCGGTGCACGCGGCCGAGACTGTCGTCATCCTCCATCATCGCCTGCAGGGCGAACCACTTGTTGACCACGAGCGGTTCATGTTTCCATTGCTCATAGAAGCTGTCGAGGTGTTCCTGATATCCCGGCGCCTGGACGTCGAGCAGGGCCGCAAGGGCCGCGATGCGGTCGGTCATGTTGTCGGCATCGCGGAACTGGGAGACCGCCAGGTCAATCGCCCGGTCGGCTCCGCCGCGAACCAGGTAGGCGAGGGCGACATTCCTGAGTGATCGCCTGGCCATGGCTTCCGTCTCGATCGAGAACGGGCCATCGGCGGTATTGGCCTGGTAGGCCTGGCGCAGCTTCCCGGTGAGGCTCTTGCCCAGTTGCCGGCGCAGGTGGTCGTGCGTGCGGATCACGCCCTCGACGTCGATCACCGGCAGCCGCTGGGCGTAATAGGAACGCGACGGCAGGCCGAGCATCCTGGCGGTGAAGGCCGGATCGGGATCGCCGAGGTCGAGTACGGCGCCCAGTGCCCCGGGCAGGCGCGGATCGACCTCCAGCGGCTGCCTGGCGCGGTGTTGTTCCATCAGTTCGTCAAGAACCTCGATCGCGAGTTTCTGCCCTGCCTCCCAGCGGCAGAACGGATCCGGATCGCGCGCCAGCATGTGGGCCAGCTCGTCGCGGGACATGGGCATGTCGACGATCACCGGAGCGGAAAAACCGCGCGGCAGCGATGGAATCGGTTCCTCGCCGAGTCCCGTGAAGGTGAACAGGTGGACGGGTTCGGTCAGTTCCAGGATGCGCTCCTCGCTGCCTTGCGAATTCTCGCCCTCCAGCGCCATCGGCAGCACCTTGCCGCTGGTGCGACCCACAAGGCCGATGCGGATGGGGATATGCAGCGGCTCCTTGTCCGGCTGGCCGGGTGTCGGCGGCGTCTCCTGGCTGATTTCCAGCATGAAGCGGCCCGTATCGGCGGCATAGTGGCGGTTGACGGTGAGCCTGGGCGTGCCCGCCTGATTGTACCAGCGCAGGAACTGGGTGAGGTCATGGCCCGAGGCGTCGGCCATGGCGGCCACGAAATCCTCGCAGGTCACGGCCTGTCCGTCATGTCGCCTGAAGTAGAGGTCCATGCCCTTGCGGAATGCATCCTCGCCGATCATGGTAAAAATCATGCGGATGACTTCGGCACCCTTGTCATACACCGTGCGCGTGTAGAAATTGTTGATCTCGATGTAGCTCGACGGACGGATCGGGTGAGCGAGCGGGCCGGCATCCTCGATGAACTGGCTTTCGCGCAGCTGGACGACATCGTTGATCCGCTTGACCGCCGGCGAGTGCATGTCGGCGGTGAACTGCTGGTCGCGAAGGACGGTCAGCCCCTCCTTCAAGGTGAGCTGGAACCAGTCGCGACAGGTGACGCGGTCGCCGGTCCAGTTGTGGAAATACTCATGGGCGATGATTCTCTCGACCGAGACGAAGTCGCTGTCGGTGGCCGTTTCCTGCCGGGCAAGTGTTGCCGATGTATTGAAGATGTTGAGGCCCTTGTTCTCCATGGCCCCCATGTTGAAATCGGATACGGCCACGATCATGAAGATGTCGAGATCGTATTCGAGGCCGTAGCGGATCTCGTCCCAGCGCATCGACTTCTTCAGGCTGATCATCGCATGGTCGCACTGGTCGATGCACGCATGCTCGCTGTAGATGCGCAGCGTGACGTCGCGGCCGGACATGGTGGTGAAGTGGTCCTCGATCATCGCGAGATCGCCCGCCACCAGTGCGAACAGGTAGGAAGGCTTGGGGAAGGGATCTTCCCAGACGGCAAAATGCCGCCCTTCGTCCAGATCCCCGCTTTCGATCAGGTTGCCGTTCGACAACAGGACCGGCTGGGCGGTCTTGTCGCCCTCGATGCGAACCCGATAGCGGGCAAGCACGTCGGGCCGGTCCTGGAAGAACGTGATCCTGCGGAAGCCTTCGGCTTCGCACTGGGTGCAGAAGACCCCATTGGAGATATACAACCCCATCAAGGTTGTATTCGCCTGGGGGTTGATCTCTGTCTCGATGACAAGTTCGAACTGCGCGCCCGGATCGTCGATGACGAGATCCCTGCCTTCGAGGCGATAACGGCTCTCGTCCACCGGGCTGCCGTCAAGCGACAGGCCGAGCAGCTGCGGGCCATCACCCGACAGGCGCAACGGTGTTCCCGCTTCGGTGTCCCCGGCCCGTTCGACAGACAGCTTCGCGATCACTCTCGTGGCCTGCGGATCGAGCCGGAACAGGAGTTCGACGGCCGAGGTGCGGTAAGCTGGCGGCGTGTAGTCCTCGAGCCGGACGGCGGTCGGCTTTTTCACATCGTTCATGCCGGAATTTCCTCGGTTTGCATCCTCGACAGACAGATCCTGCATGCCGGGTCACCGCTTTCCTGACGGTGTTGGCAGGGCCATAACCTATTCGACAGATGGGTAATTGTTCAACGTCGGGTTTGATGGCTTGCGGCAGAACGCCGCTCGACATGCCGTCAAGCCGCGTGACCCATGCTTTCCGCCATCAGTGTGTCACGAATGTGACGGGCGAGTTCGTTGGCCGCCGGCGAAACCGCTCCCTTGCGCACATAGAGGTTGATGTGGAAATACGGCAGGGGCGGGAGGCCGGCGCTGGCCGGGATGATCTCCAGATCGCACGGGACGGCGCATCGCAACATCGCCGAAACGGCCAGATCGGCGCTGACGGTCGCCTCCATGGCCTGCATGCTTCCCTGATTGCAGACGGACCGCCAGTCGCGATCGATCGTGCGGATCGCCTCGACCACGGCCGGATGAAAGGCGCAATGCGGTTCGCCCAGGGAAATGGGCAGCGGATCCTGAAGATGCGCCTTGCCGCCCGAAGCGCCGACCCATACCAGCGGCTCGCGCATCAGGGTATCGCCATCCCTGGCCGGGCCGGGCTCGGTGGTCAGCGTCACATCGAGTTCGCCTCCTTCGAGGCGGCGCAACAGGTTCTGTGTGGCCGAACAGTCGAACGTGATCTGGATCCGCGGCCACGCACGGTCGAAACGTCGAAGGACCGGCGGCATCAGGTGGGCGACGATATCGTGCGGTACGCCGAGACGGACTTCGCCCTCGAACTCCGGGCGGACCATCGTCTCCCAGATTTCGTCGTTGAGGGACAGCATCCGCTGGGCCTTGGACAGCATCCGCTCACCGGCGGCCGTCAGTCCGAACTCCTTGCGGTCGCGCTCGAACAGCCGGCATTGCAGCATCTCCTCCAGCCGTTTGATCTGCTGGCTGACGGCGGCCTGGGTGAGGTTGAGCTGCCGCGCGGCCGCGGTCATGCCGCCCGTTTCGGCGACGACGGCGAAGCTGCGCAGAAGAGTCGTGTCGATATTGCGCATGATCCGTTCCTGACCTGTCCTGATGTCCGCATGATTATCACACGTTATGGAATTCATAAAGAACATTCGTTTCCGTTATGCATGTTGCCGGATTACCGTCACCGGATCGGAGTTCGTTCCGGCATTGCCGATGCGACACTGGTGGCCGTTCACAAGGAGTGTGGGAAATGAGGCTGAACACGACCATCAATCGAATTGATCTGGCTTCACCAAACCTGAAGTGGATATATCCACTGGCCCTGATCGTCGCGATGTGGCAGACGGCGCGCGAGCGTCGACAATTGTCCGGGCTGGACGACAGGGCTCTGGCGGACCTCGGTCTGGATGTCCGGGATGTGCGCCGGGAGACATCGCGTCCCTTCTGGGACCTGCCCATCCGCCAGCAGAGGCGGCTTGAGCGGATCTAGCTCCGGATACCCGGCGGCGCCCGCGGGATAACGGTTCGTCGAGGGGTGCATGCGGATCCTGGTCGTTGCGCTTTGTCTTGGAATATTCACCTCAACGGCATTTGCCACCACCGATGGGGATGCGCTCGTCAGGCGCTTCGACCTGCAGGGAAGCCGGATCGGCTACCTGCTGGTCGATGCCGCCAGTGGCAAGGTGCTGGAAAGCCGCGATCCCGAGCGACCGATGATCCCGGCATCGACCATCAAGCTGGTGACGGCGTTGGCGGCGCTCGACCGGCTCGGTCCCGACTACCGCCTCCAGACGCGGTTATGGGTGGATGGCGACGTGTCGGACGGCCAGCTCGATGGTGATCTCGTTCTCGAAGGGGGTGGCGATGTCGAGTTCGACATCGACGACCTGATGGAACTGGCACTGGGCCTGCGGTCGTCCGGCATCCGGACGGTGAAGGGCCGGCTGCTGCTGGACGATGACGCCTTCGCCCGTTTCCCGGAAGTCAACCCCGATCAGCCGCCCGATGCCACGTACAACGCGGGTGTCGGACCCATGGCGCTGGCGTTCAGCCGGGTCTCCATGCGGGCCGACGGGATGGGCAACTACAGTGGATTGCCGCCACTGGTGGAACGGGGACCGGCGTGGAGCATTGTCGCCAGTGCGCGGCCGAAGCGTTCCCGGGCGATACCCGTGCGCGATGTCGGCATGCACGCCGCGCGCAATTTCGCCCTCATGGCAAGACGGCTGGGCATTGCGATGAACGATCCCGAACGCGGCACCGTACCGCCGAAGGCCCGGCTGCTGCGGACCATTTCCAGCAAGCCGCTTTCCGAACTCGTCGAGGACATGTTGCTTTATTCCAACAATCAGCTGGCCGAGACGCTGGGCCTCGTGCTGTCGGGAAGCCTGGGACGGCATCCACGGACGCTGGCACAATCGGCGCAGATTGCGGCGGAAATCGTCACCGCGCGTATCGACGCCGACTGGAGCGCCCTTCACATGGAGAATCACTCGGGATTGTCACCCGCGACGCGGGCAACACCGGCGCAGCTTGCAGCCCTGCTGCGCTACGGCCTCGACCGCCACGACCTGCCCGAACTGCTGGCAACAAGCGGCTGGTCCGGAAGCCTTGAACGGCGCCTTGCCGGCGACGGCACGGCGCTGCGTGTCTGGGCGAAGACCGGCAGTCTCGATTTCGCCAGTGCGCTGGCGGGATATCTCCTGGCCGATGACGGCTTGCGCCTGTTCGTCATCATGACGGCCAACGACGCCCGCCGGGCCGTCTACGATTCGATGAAGGCGCCGACTGCGGCCATTCGCAGGGAGGCGGACGAATGGGAAGTCCGCTCCAGGGCATTGCAGGATGCGCTTGTCACCGGCTGGCTCCGCCGCCGCTGATCGGCACCTCAGGCGAGACTGATCAACAGCTGATCCGAACTGACCGTGTCGCCGGCGGCAATCTCGATCTTCTCGACCTTGCCGTCGGTCTCGGCGCGCAGGACATTTTCCATCTTCATGGCTTCCAGCACGAGCAGTTCCTGCCCGACCTTGATATCCTGCCCGGGTGCAACGGCCACGCGCACGATCAGGCCCGGCATGGGCGATAGCACCATCTTCGAGGTGTCGGCCTGCGGCTTGGGAGGCATGCGGCGGGCCATTTCCTGCGCACGATGCCGGCGAACGGTCAGCTCCGCCTTCGATCCGGCATGCGAGATGATGAAACCTTCGGGTGTGCGATGGACATGGGCACGCCATGTCCTGCCATCGATGACGGCCGCAACCAGGGGCTGCCCCGGACTCCAGTCGAGCCGCATCGTCAATGCCGGTCCATCATTCACGGTCACCCGGGTGTCGTGGCCGTCCTCGACCACCTCGACATCGAAGACCGTGTCACCCAGCAGGGTCGCAAAGGAGGTGTCGGGCTTCAGCGGCTGGTCGGACATGCGGCCGGAGATGGCCTTGGCCCGGTTGAGGGTCCGCGCGCGCATGGCCGTACCCATCGCGACCACGCGGATCAGCGCATCGCCTTCGAGATCGGGATCGTCGAAACGATCGCCGTATTCCTCGGCGATGAAGCCCGTCGTCAACCGTCCCTCGACGAAGCGGGGATGGCTCAGGAGCGCATTGAGGAACAGCAGGTTATGGCCGGGTCCCTCGATGACGTAGCCATCGATGGCATCGCGCAGGCGGGCGATCGCCGCATCGCGGCCGTCACCGAAGGCGCAGAGCTTGGCGATCATCGGATCATAGAACATCGACACCTCGCCACCTTCGTAGATGCCGGTGTCGATCCGCACGCCTTCGCCTTCGGGCTCGCGATAGGTGACGAGGCGACCGGTGGAGGGAAGGAAGCCCTTCGATGGCTCCTCGGCATAGACGCGGGCTTCCATGGCCCAGCCCGTCAGCCTGACGTCGTCCTGGGTCAAGGAGAGCTTCTCGCCGGCGGCGACCCGGATCATCTGTTCGACGAGGTCGACGCCGGTGACAAGCTCGGTCACCGGATGCTCCACCTGCAGGCGGGTGTTCATTTCGAGGAAGTAGAAGTTGCGCTCGCCGTCGACGATGAATTCCACTGTTCCTGCCGAGCAATAGTCCACCGCCCTGGCGAGGGCGACGGCCTGCTCGCCCATGGCCTTGCGGGTGGCGGCATCGAGAAACGGCGAGGGCGCTTCCTCGATGACCTTCTGGTGGCGGCGCTGGATCGAGCATTCGCGCTCCCCCAGGTGGATGCAGTTGCCATGCTTGTCGCCCAGGACCTGGATCTCGATGTGGCGTGGCTCGGTGACGAATTTCTCGATGAAGCAACGGTCATCGCCGAAGGAATTCCTCGCTTCCGATTGCGCGCGCTCGAGTCCGTCGAGCAGTTCGTCCTCGCTCATGGCGACGCGCATGCCCTTGCCGCCACCGCCGGCCGACGCCTTGATCATCACCGGATAGCCGATCTCGCCTGCGATCCGGCGGGCTTCTTCGGGGTCGCTGATGGCGTCGAGCGTGCCGGGCACGGTCGAAACGCCGGCTTCGCGCGCCAGTCGCTTGCTCTCGATCTTGTCGCCCATCGCCTCGATGGCGCCGACGGGAGGGCCGATGAAGGCCACCCCGGCCGCGGCAAGGGCCTGTGCGAACGCGGCGCGCTCGGAAAGGAAGCCGTATCCCGGATGGACGGCCTGTGCGCCGGTGGCCTTGCAGGCCTCGACGATCCTGTCGATGAGCAGATAGCTCTGCGCTGCCGGCGGCGGCCCCAGATGCACTTTCTCGTCGGCCATGCGGACATGCAGCGCGTCGGCGTCGGCGTCGCTGTAGACCGCAACGCTCCTGATGCCGAGCTTGCGGCAGGAACGGATTACCCGGCAGGCAATCTCTCCACGATTGGCAATCAGAATCTTGTCGAACATGGCCCTGTCCAGCTTTAGGCGACCGTCACCGGCTTGTCTTGGTGCTGCAACGCACTAGCAGCAATATCGACCCGAGGTAAGCGCCATGCGTCGAAGTGGCGATGGAGGACGATCATTGTGCGCCGATGTCCCGACGCGGTCGATGGACAGCGACGGGGCGTCATGGTAGCAGCGCGGGGAACCCCGGTTTTTTCCATGTTCTTGCAGCGAAAGTCAGGACCGATGGCCGATTTCAGGACGCTCGACGGATTGAGCCTCGATGGCGGGCGCGCTCTTGTCCGGGTCGATTTCAACGTGCCGATGCAGGATGGCGCGGTTACCGATGCAACCCGTATCGAGCGGGCCGCGACAACCATTCGCGAACTGGCCGATGCCGGAGCGAAGGTCGTCATCATTTCGCATTTCGGCAGGCCGAAGGGCAGCGTCCAGTCATCCATGTCGCTGCGACCCGTCGTGCCGGTGCTCTCGAAAATTCTGGGCGGCCGGCCCGTCGCCTTCGCGAACGACTGCGTCGGCGAGGAAGCCGATGCCGCGGTGGCCGGGATGCAACCGGGAGATGTACTGTTGCTGGAGAACCTCCGCTTCCATGCCGGCGAGGAGAAGAATTTCCCCGATTTTGCCGCAGCTCTGGCCCGGCATGGCGACATCTACGTGAATGACGCCTTTTCCTGCTCGCACCGCGCCCATGCCAGCGTGGTTGGCGTCACCGCCGATCTGCCTGCCTATGCCGGACGCCTGATGCAGGCCGAACTCGAGGCGCTCGACTCCGCGCTGGGCAATGCGGAGCGGCCGGCGGCGGCGCTGGTTGGCGGTGCCAAGGTGTCGAGCAAGCTCGACGTGCTGGGGCAGATCCTCGACAAGGTGGACCGTCTGGTGATCGGTGGCGGCATGGCCAATACCTTCCTGGCGGCGCAGGGTGTCAAGGTGGGAAAATCTCTGTGCGAGCATGACCTTGCCGAAACGGCCAGGACCATCATGCAGCGTGCGAGGGACGGGGGAGTCGAGATCGTCCTGCCCGTCGATGCCGTGGTGGCCACGGAGTTCCGCGAGAATGCCGATACCCGCACGGTCGATATCGCTGAGGTCGGCGAGGACGACATGATCCTCGACATCGGCCCCCGGAGTGTCGAGCGGGTCGGCGAGGCGCTGGCGGATTCGCGCACGCTGCTGTGGAACGGCCCCATGGGGGCGTTCGAGATCGCTCCTTTCGACGCCGGCACCAATGCCGTTGCCCGCAAGGCCGCGGACCTGACCGATGCGGGCAGGCTCAAGACGGTGGCGGGCGGTGGCGACACGGTCGCGGCGCTGGCTCATGCCGGTGTCCTCGAACGTTTCTCCTATGTATCCACTGCCGGAGGGGCATTCCTCGAATGGCTGGAGGGCAGGGAGCTGCCGGGTGTGGCCGCCCTGGCGACGGGCCGCTGAGCGGTAACGGCGACGAGCGGCCGGTTTGGTGGGTGACGTTCTGGAGTGGAGACCAGGCGCGCGAGATCCTGATGTTTTCACGCACCATTGGCGTGGAATTGCAGCTCTATTCGCCCGCTGAATTGACATGTTTCGCAGGTGTCGGTTTCCTCCGGTCGGTCGAGTCCGCCCTGTCGAGCCATATTCTTGTCGATTGCGGGGATCGCGCCGGCATCGTCATGGCCGGGTTGCGTCACGGGCTTCGGCAGTTTGTCTATCGTGAAGGTTATATCGCTCGCTCGACGGCGCGCAGTATGGTTGAAAAGGCCGGTGGTCGGCTGTTGGATGCACCGCCCGCCGCGGTGATCCGGCTTGACCGGGAGGATCGGACGGTCCGGACGCTCAGGGGGCGACTGGATCCGGTTCCGGACACCGGCTTGTGACCTTGGTTGCCGGCGGGCGGCGTAGTAGGTAACGGCGGACTTGGCTCTGGCTTGCATGATGGAGTTGCTGGATGAGTGAGAAGGTCAAGAAGATCCTTTCGTGGTACGAGGGCGAAAATCCCGGGGTGAAGGCGAGCCTTTACCGCCTGCTGATGCAGGGCAAGCTGGCCGGAACCGGCAAGCTGGTGATACTGCCGGTCGATCAGGGCTACGAGCACGGGCCGGCGCGCTCGTTCTCGAAGAACCCCGCGGCCTATGACCCGCACTATCTTTACGAGCTTGCCATCGATGCCGGCCTGTCGGGCTATGCGGCGCCGCTGGGATCGCTCGAACAGGGAGCCGATACCTTCGCCGGCCAGATGCCGCTGATCCTCAAGGTCAACAGCGCCAACAGCCTGCATGCGGGCGATGGCGACCAGGCGGTGCACGGAACGGTGAAGGATGCGCTCCGGCTGGGGTGCGTCGGCATAGGCTTCACCATCTATCCCGGTTCCCCCAACTGTTACAACATGATGGAGGAGTTCCGCGAAATGTCCGCCGAGGCCAAGGCCAACGGGCTGTGCTCGGTACTCTGGTCCTATCCGCGCGGGGGCAATGTCAGCAAGGCCGGCGAGACCGCGCTCGACATCTGTGCCTATGCGGCCCACATGGCGGCCCTGCTCGGGGCCAACATCATCAAGGTGAAGCCGCCGAAGGCCGGCGTCGATCTCAAGGCTGCCGAAAGTGCCTATGAGGGCGTGCCCCAGGATACGCTCAAGCAGCGCATCGAACATGTCATGCAGGCGGCATTCAACGGCAAGAGACTTGTGGTTTTCTCGGGCGGCGAAGCCAAGGACACCGAGGGTTTCCTGGGCGAGATCAGGGAAATTGCCGCGGGCGGCGGTTCCGGCTCGATCGTCGGCCGCAACAGCTTCCAGCGACCGAAGGCGGAAGCCCTGGACCTGCTCTCCAGGGTCATCGACATCTATAAAGGGGCAGCGTGAGCGAGTCCGAGGGACCCTTCATCGATGCGGAGGAGGCGGCTTGCCGCCTCCTTTTGCGTTGGCCCGGCGAGGCGGTCCTGGATGGAATCGGCGACCTGCCGTCGCTGGCCGGCCTGATTGCCGGCGAGGACGGGATCGCCGCTGCGGGGCGCTGGCTTGCCGGCCGCGAGGCCGCGCTTTTCCTCGATATCGACGGACCCTATGACGGCCGCCTCGCGGTCGACGGGGCGCTGGTCGACCATGATGCGGACATCGGCGCGGTGCGCCGCCATCTGGGGCGGGACGCGATCATCGGTGCACGATGCGGCATGTCCCGGCATGCCGCGATGGTTGCAGGCGAGAACGGTGCGGACTATACGCTAACCGGTCACGCGGACGGGTCTGCGGCTATCGACGAGATGGAAGAATTTCTCGTCTGGTGGCGGGAACTGTTCGTCCTTCCGGTGGCGGCTACGGGATTCGGAGGTGTCGACGAGGCTGAAAGGCTGGTCGCGGCCGGTGCGGACTTCCTGTTGCCAATGCCCATGGCAACTCATGATCCCGTGTCGGCGCGGTCGCTGATCCTGTCCCTGGACAGGATGCTTGGCGGTTGATGCCCGCCGATTGAAAGAAAGAAACCGAAATGCCCCGTCGCTCCGTCAATCTCCAGGTGATGATTCGTGCCGTCGTGAAGGCCGCACGCAATCTGGTGCGCGACTTCGGTGAGGTCGAGCAGTTGCAGGTCTCGATGAAGGGACCTGCCGATTTCGTCTCGGCCGCCGATCGCAAGGCGGAGAGGATCATCGTCGAGGAATTGCAGCGCATGCGGCCCGAATACGGCTTCCTCCTTGAGGAAGGCGAGGCGATCAAGGCCAGGGACGGTACCAGCCGGTTCCTCGTCGATCCGCTCGACGGCACCACCAACTTCCTGCACGGAATGCCGCATTTCGCCATTTCGGTGGCCCTCGAACAGCGGGGCGAGATTGTCGCCGCCTGTATCTACGATCCGCTCAAGGACGAGCTGTTCGCGGCCGACAAGGGGGACGGCGCCTTTCTCAATGACCGTCGCCTGCGCGTTTCGAGTCGCAGCGACATGGGGCAGGCGCTGATCGGCTGCGGCCTGCCGGTGCAGGACTGGAAGGGCAGGGGGAAGGGCTTCGACGCGCAGATGTCCGCGGTGGCCGATGTCTGCGGCGGATTGCGTCGCCTGGGCACCGCCTCGCTTGATCTCGCCTATGTCGCCGCGGGTCGGCAGGACGGCTTCTGGGAGTACGGGCTGAAGCCCTGGGACATCGCTGCCGGTATCCTCATCATTCGCGAGGCCGGCGGCCGGGTCAGCCGGATCGAGGGGGATGACGACCTGCTTGCGGAAGGCACGATCGTGGCTTCCAACGCCAATATCCACGAGCCGCTTCGTCAATTGATCTCGTCGAAAACAATATTCTGATTCAACGAGTTGCAGGAGGCGGGAAGTCAACCGATTCCTTCTCGATGATGCTGGTAAGTGAACAACCGTATTTCCAACAACCCCGCAATTGGAGATGTTGGTCGCGCTGGAAACCCCTATGACCAGCGACGTGTACGGTGATCGGACTGCTAGCCGATCGCGTGGTTGACTTACCGTCGGGGTGAGGCGTGGTGACTCTCATGGTGTGCCATTCGTGAGAGAATGTTTCACGGTCACGTTCTCTCGGCTATCATGCCACCGCACTCCCCTCGACGGAATTTTCTGAGCAACCCATGACGAATCACCGCCATCAAGATCAGTCGGGCAAGTTTCTGCCGGTTGGAATGTTTGTTCTTGTCATGCTGGCTGCCGGTTCGGCACGTGCCGAGGACTGGGTCTACAGTTTCGAGCCCGGCGACAGCGTGTGGAAGATTGCGCACCGGCATCTGCGCGACCCGGATTTGTGGAATGAAGTTCGCGAACGCAACCGCATCGAGAGTCCGCGCAGGATGCCCGTCGGCTCGAAACTGCTCATTCCGCGCGAATGGCTGCGCGAGCAGCCGATGACAGCGGCATTGAAGGATCCGGCGGGAACGGTGCGGCTCGCCTATGCTGACGGTTCGGTCAGCGAGGCTTCCGCCGGTGAAATCGACGACACGGCCGATGTGGTGGTGACCACGGGCAGCGATGGCCGGGTCTCGGTCATTCTCGGCGACGGTTCGACGGTTGACCTCGGTCCCGACAGCCGTCTGAGTTTCGTGCGCCTGACGGCTCTGGGGGACGGCTCGATCTCGGATATCGAGATGAAGCTGGAATCGGGGTCCGCGGCGACCTTCTTCCCGTCGGCCGAAGCCAATCCGGGCCGCTTTCTTCTGTGGACGAAGCCCGCCGTGACCTCGGTGCGCGGGACCGTCTTCCGCGTGGCGGTGGATGATGGCGGCGAGAGTGCCCGCACCGAGGTGCTCAAGGGCGGCGTCGACTTCGCCGCTTCCGGTGAAACCGTCCGTGTCCCGCTGAACTATGGCAGTGCCGCCGACTATGGCCAGCCTCCGGTACCGCCGCGCCCGCTTCTGGCGGCTCCCGACCTGTCCGGCGTGCCCGAAGTCATCGCGGGTTTCCCGTCGGCGATCCGTTTCGCCCCGGTCGACGAGGCGCAAGCCTATCATGTGGAGATCGCACGCGACGAAACCGCCAACAGCGTCATCCTCGACAGGCGGGTGGATGTCGCCGCCGTAGGGGGAATCGACCTGCCCGACGGCAGCTATCGACTGCGTGTCCGGGCGGTGGACGATCTTGGCCTTGAGGGCATCGAGGCGGCTCGCCCCATCGAGATCGATGCACGGCCGATCGTGCCGGCGCCGATGCGCGAGGGCCGCTTTCGAAGCGGCGACCCGGTGCGGCTTGCCTGGGAATCGTCGGGGGCGGGCGTGACCTATACGGTTCGCCTTGCTGACAATCCCCAAATGGCGAATGCCCGTACCGTCGCGTCCGGTATCGCCCGGACGAGCGTGACCCTGGACGACAACCTGGAGGAAGGCCGCTACTGGTGGCAGGTCATGGCCCGGGATGCCGCGGGCGACGAGGGCCGGCCGAGCAGGCCGACCGAATTCGGGCTGGTTCCTCCCCCGCAGCCGGTGCGGCTTTCCGCCCACGAGGGGAGCGACGGCCGGCTCGATGTTTCCTGGCCGGAGCAGGAGCCGCTGTTCGCCTACCGTGTGGAGATCGCGAAGACGAGGGACTTCGCCACGGTCGACCGTACCTTCGAGGTCAAGGGGACCCATGACAGCCTGCCGCGGCCCTTGCCCGGAACATGGTGGGTCCGTGCGCGGGCCATCGACGAGGACGGCTATGCGGGTCCCTATGGCGAGCCCGTGCAGGTCGGGTTCGGCCCGCGCCCGTTGTGGGCGGTGATCTCGATTCCCGCGGCCATCGCAGCCCTAGCGCTCATGTTATGAGGACGGCCCCGGTCAGAAGGCGGGATCGCATCGGGTTCGTCCTGGCGATCGCATTGGTGACCGGGCTCCTGGGCTTCTTCGGTCTGGCCACACGGCTGGACAACCGCATCTACGATCTCGCGCTGCATTCATGGACGCCGCCCGCCCCATCGGATGTGGTGGTGGTTACCATCGACGAATCCAGCCTGTTCGAACTCGGCCGTTTTCCATGGTCGCGGCGACTGCATGCAAGACTCATCGACCGGCTCAACGAGGCGGGGGCGGCCGGCGTCGCGTTCGACATCATCTTCGCCGAGCCCGATTGGGAGAATCTCTCCGGGGACGAGGAGTTCGCCAGGGCGATCCGTTCCTATGGGCCGGTCGTCATGCCGGTGTTCACCGACGTGCGCGTCGGCGGCCAGTTGCCCGAGGAGATCCGCCCCCTGCCACGGCTGATCAAGGCCGGGGTCGGTCTCGGTCATGTCGAGCTCGAGGTCGATCCCGATGGCGTGGTGCGCAAGATCCGGCCGACGACGGGTCTTCCACCCAACCAGCGTCCCTATCTCGTCGCGGCACTGCTGGAGCGCGCCGTGAAGAGTGGCGGCTACAGGGCCGATCTCGACCCGCTGCGCCCGGATTCCCTGCTGCTCGACGAGAGCTGGACGCTGATCCCGTTCTCGGCCCGCAATCGCTTCGACCGCATGACCTTCGCCGACGTCGTTCAGGGGCGGATCTCGCCCGAGCGGCTGCGCGGCAAGCTGGTCCTCGTGGGAGCCACGGCCTCCGGCCTCGGTTCGACCTTCTCGACCCCGCTTTCCAGCAATGGCGTGCCGATGCCGGGTGTCGTGCTGCATGCCCACCTGCTCAACGCGCTCAGTCATGGCATCGTGTGGCATGAACTGCGCTGGCCGCTACTGATCGCGGTGCTCGTCGCGTTCGCGGTCGCCTCGTCGATTCTCGTTCAGCATTCGCGTCGGCCATTCTATGCCACCCTTGCCGTGATTTTGCTGATGCTGGTGATATCGGCGGCCATGCTGCAACTGCTCGGGGTCTGGATTCCGCCCGGTGCGGCGATGATCGGCGCCCTTGCCTCCTGGGCGGGATGGAGCGTGGTGGTCCGGCAGATGGAACGGGCCGCCGTGCGCACCGAACGCGAACGGGCCGCGGTGACGTTGCGTGCGATTGCCGATGCGGTCGTGACCGTCGGACCCGATGGACACATCAACTATCTCAACCCGGCGGCCCAGATGCTGACGGGGTGGAGCGGGCAGAGTGCACACGGAAGACTTCTGGCCGAAGTGGTCCGTTGTCTTCTGGGAGAGACCAATCAGCCTGTCAGCCTCGGTGACAACGAACTCAACGGGAAGCGCGTGCGGGCCCGGTTGCGCCGCCGCGACGGCACGATCCGCGAGATCCTCGTGTCCCGCGGGCAGATCTTCGATGAGCACGGTTCGCCATCGGGGCATGTCATCGTGCTCCACGATATCACCGAGCAGGAGGCGTCGCGCCGCCTGTTCGAGGAGAGCGAACGCCGCCGCCGGGAGCTTGAGCGCGAGTTGCAGCATGCCGGCAGGTTGAGCGCGGTCGGACAGGTTTCGGCTTCGATCGCCCACGAGGTGAACCAGCCGCTGACGGCGATGACCACCTATGCTTCGGTTGCCCGCCGTCTCGCCGAACGCGAGGATCCGGGCAGCAGGGCCAAGCTGATCGAGGCCATTCACAAGGTCACCCAGCAGGCGGAGCGGGCCGGGCTGGTCATTCGGCGGCTGCGACGGTTCTTCGAGAAGGGTCGCGAGGAAATGGGGCTGCACGATCTTGGCGAGGTGGTCGACGAGTCCATCGAGCTGGCAATGATCGGCAAGTACGATCTCGGCATCTCCGTCGAGGTCGATCTCGACAAGCGGGTGCCGCAGGTGCCGTTCGACCGGATCCAGATCCAGCAGGTGATCGTCAATCTGGTGCGCAACGCGGCAGAGGCTGTAGCCGGGTGTGACAGGCGTGAACTTCGGGTAGCCAGCCGGCTGCGGGGAGGCGATGTCGAGGTCAGCGTTGCCGACACTGGCGCTGGCATTCCGCCCGAGGTGCAGGCAGCACTCTTCGAGCCATTCCATAGTTCCAAGCCGGGTGGCATGGGGCTGGGTTTGTCGATCAGTCGCACGATCGTCGAGGCGCATGGTGGCGAGTTGCGGGCCCGTGCGGCGGAAGGCGGTGGTACCGTGTTCAGTTTCAATCTGCCATTGCAGGTTCATGCCGATGCTTGAAGACAGTGATGATTCCATGGAGGTCATCGTCGTCGATGACGACGAGGCGGTGCGCGATTCGCTTTCGTTGCTGCTGGATTCCGAAGGGGTGAATGTCCGCACCATGGCTTCCGGCGACGAACTCCTCGCGGCGCTCGACGGGCTCGGCCATGGGGTGGTCCTTCTCGATATCCGCATGCCCGGGACCAACGGGCTGGAGGTGTTGCGCGTACTCGGCGAACGGGCGCCCGACCTCGTGATCATCATGATCACGGGACATGGCGATGTACCGATGGCGGTTCGCGCGATGCGTCTGGGGGCGGTCGACTTCATCGAGAAGCCGTTCGCCGACAACCGGATCCTCGATGCCGTCCGCAGTGCCAGCCAGACCGCGAGCGAGCGCCGGTCGAACGCGGAGACCCGCGAGCGGGCGCAGATGCTCTACGAACGCCTGACACCGCGCGAGGCGGAGATCATGAAGCTGGTGGCCGCCGGCCATCCGACCAAGGTGATCGCCGCCGACCTCGACATCAGTCCGCGGACCGTCGAGATTCACCGGCAGCGGATCATCCAGAAGATGGAAGTCCGCAGCCTGTCCCAGCTGGTGCGCCTGGCCATCGCGGCGGACGTGGACGTGAACTGGGCTGGCTGAGCCTCATCGACCGTTTTTGACCGTCCAACCGGCGTCCGGCGTCATTCCCCGTCCGACCTGTTTTCGCGGGACGTTGCCCCGGGGCCGTCCGTGCTGATTCGTGGCGGGTGTCCCGGAAAGCCGTGACTGCCTGCCGTGACCAGTCTCGTGTCGCCCTGCAGGCGCAGGGCCGCGGCGATGATCCGTTTCGACCGGATGAAACTTTCGGCGCGTGCGGTGCCCGCGGCAAGGGCGGTGGCGATATTCGTTGCCGAAAGCCTTCGGACATCGACCGTGACGGGACGGGTGCCGAGATCCGAGTCCGGGTCGAGTTCGGCAGCCGGGCGGCGGACGACAGCCGGGTCATTGATGTCGACGGCATTGGCGATCAGGGTCGCGGCGGCATCGGCCATCGCCGCCGATGTCGCCAGCACGGTGACCGAATCGGCGATGCCGAGGGAGAACGAGCGTCCGCGCCAGCCGCTGGTGGCGATGCCCCGCACCCCGCTTTCGCTGTCGATCTCGACATGCCCGTCAAGCGCGGGATCGCCGATGTCGCCGACGATGCCCAGGCGCATCGAACGGCCCGGAGCGAGATGCAGGGCGATGTCGCCCCCATTGTTGACATAGGCCCGTTCGAGACGGCGCCCGTCGATGATGGCGGTGAGCATGTGATCGGCCACCGCTCCCGCTACCGCTGCCATCGGGGTGATGAAATGCTCGCGGAACTCATGGGTTGAATTCGACATTCGTTGGGCGACGGGGCTCCTGAAGGTCCGGGGCGGGTCCGATTCTACAACTTCAAGGCGAATTGAAGCGAGTTCTTCCGCGAGTTCCGGGAGGACCGGCGCAAAGGCCGCACGGGCCTGTTCAAGTGCCCGCAATGCTTCCGTTTTTTCGCCATCGACGCCAATCAGCAGGTCGATCGGACCGGCCTGAAGATGCAAAGGTCGAGAAAATCCCGCCATTTATATCATACGGCTCCTGGTGAGAGTGTCGGCGTTTTTGCATTGCAGCATTGAGAAGGCGGGCGTTCAAATCGGGCTCGCGAATGGTCATTATCTGGATCGCACACCGGACCTGTGCGTGTGGACCCTGACCTTGGAGGACCAAGATGACTTACGCCCTTATCAATCCCGTCAGCATGTTGCGGATGGTGACCGATGTGGTTGCCGGCCGTTCCCGGGATACCCTTTTTGTCGCAATGCGCGAGTGGTTTGCCCGTCGCGAGATGTACAAGCAGACCGTCCGCGAGCTGAATTGCATGAGCGACCGCGAGCTGGATGATCTGGGGATCCCCCGCTGCGACATTCCCCGCATCGCGGAAGAGAGCACCAACAGGCTCCACGACCGCCGCGGCTGACGATCCGGCCGGAACGTTTCGCTCATTCAACGCCAAATCCTCGAAATATCGTGTGATCCGAAGGAGGATCCTATGTCTTACGCCCTTGTCAACCCTGCCCGTTCGATGGGCCTTTTCGCCACGATGTTCAGCCGTTCCGACGATGCGTCGTTCCTCGACCGCTTCCGTGCGTGGCAGCAGCGCCGCGCGCTGATCGCCACGACCAGACGCGAGCTGTCCGCGCTGAGCGACAACGACCTGCGCGACATCGGCATTCATCGCAGCCAGATTGCCGCCATTGCCTGCGGTTCCGTGGAACGCTGATGCCGTCCTGCTCTCGTGCAACGCCTGCCGAAGCGTGCTAGCTCTCTCCTGAAGATCATCAACCGATGCAACAGGGGAGAGAGTGGCATGTCGGGTGGCAGGCAGATGCGCGAGCGGATGGCGGCGGGTGAAGTGCTGATGGGGTTCGGCACGCGCCTTGCCCGCTCGACCGAGATTGCGATACTGGCCGCGGTGAGCGGCATGGATTGGCTCTTCATCGACATGGAGCACAATCCGATTACCGTCGATTTCGCCAGCGAACTGTCGCTGGTTGCTGCCCGTTCCGGTGTCGTGCCGTTGGTGCGGGTGCCCGGAAAGACCCCCGAAGTGGCGTCCCGGCTGCTCGATGTCGGGGCCGTGGGCATTGTCGTTCCTCACGTCGACAGGCCCGAAGAGATCGAGCCCTTTGTCGATCGTTGCCGCTTTGCCCCGCAGGGCCACCGTTCGCTGGGAGGGGTGTTGCCGCAGCTCGACTACGAGGCGCTGCCGGCGCCCGAGGCCATGGCGCGGGCCAACGAGGAAACCCTGATCTGCCCGATGATCGAAAGCCCGAAGGCGGTCGAGAATGCCCGGGCGATCGCGGCCGTTCCCGGTGTCGACATCCTTCTTTTCGGCACCAATGACCTTGCCATCGAAATGGGCATACCCGGCCAGCTCGACCATCCGCGCATCGCCGAAGCCTACCGCACCGTGATCGATGCGGCGCGTGCCGAGGGCAAGTTCGTCGGCCTGGGCGGTGTATATTCGCGCGAGCTCCTCGAACGCTACCTGCCGATGGGCTTCGGCTTCGCCCTGCTCGGCTCCGATCTCTCGCTCGTGCTGCAGGGCATGCGCAGCCAGATGGCCATCGCCCGTTCGCTCCAGAAGGGCGGCTGACCGCACCCGGCGCGTTTCGCCCCGGATACGGTCATCGCTGGCGGAGCTTGGCCAGTTCGTTGAGCACCCGGGGCGAGACGAAACTCGATACATTGCCGCCGAGCTTGTCGATTTCCTTGACGAAGCGCGAGGAGATGAACTGGTTGGTCTCGGACGCCATGAGGAAGGCCGTCTCGATCTTCGGATTGAGCCGCTTGTTGTTGGCGGCCATCTGGAACTCGTACTCGAAGTCCGACACCGCCCGCAGCCCGCGGATGATCATGTCCGCATGATTGTCCGCCGCGAAGGCGACCAGCAGGTTCTCGAACGGCTTGACCTCGATGCGGGTGCCATTGGTGGCATTGGCGGCCATCAGTCCGTTGATGTCGGCCTCGACCATGGCCGCGCGCTGTTCGAGGCCGAACAGGGGGTCCTTGCCGGCATTGATGGCGACAGCCACGATCAGCCGGTCGACCAGTACGGTGGCCCGGCGGATCACGTCCATATGCCCATTGTGGATCGGATCGAATGTCCCCGGATAGATCCCGGTCTTCATTCGCTGCATTGACGCTACCCCGGCCTTTTCTGTTGCGATGCAGCATAAGCGTGCCGGCTCCAAACGCAAGTCCGGCGCGGCGATTGAGTATTGAATCTCACCTCATGATACTAACATGATTCATTTATTCTCGCACAGGTTTAATTCGTCGGTTCGGACGGCTGTCGTCACGTCCGGTGCGGCCCGGCTGTCGTCGAAGGCGATCGTGAATTCGGCACCGGCATCGACTTCGCCGCGGGCTTCGATCGACCAGCCGTGGCGATCGCAGATGGCCTTGCAGGTCGCCAGCCCTATCCCGCTGCCCGCGACATCCGAATAGAGGTGCAACCGCTGGAAGGGTTCGAAGATCTTCCTGGCGTGGGAATTGTCGAACCCGATACCGTTGTCGCGCAGTGAAAGCCGCACCTCGCCGCGGTTCGACCGCTGCATGGAAACCGTGATCGCCAGAACTCTTTTCGGCGAGCGGTACTTCATCGAATTTTCAATGATGTTCTGCATCAGTCGTGTGAAAAGAAATTCGTCGCCAACGACATCGAAGAAGCTTCCACGACATTCGATCCGGATTTCCTCGTCAAGGACGGATTTGTCCATGCACGAGATGACATCCTCGATCGAGTGTTTCACGGAGATCCGTTTCTTCTCCAGCGTGGCCGAATCGGCGTGGGAGAGGGATGCGACGCTCTCGATCAGCTTTTGCAGCCGATCCGTCGCCTCGTTGATCATTTTCAGGAGTTCGAGAGCGCCGGGCGGCAGGAGAGCGGAGTAATCGTCGGCCAGCCATGTCGTGCATCCCCTGATCTGGTTCAGGGGCGACTTGAGGTCATGAAACGCGGCCCGGCCGAATATCTCCAGAAAATCGTTGCGATCGCGAAGCCTTCGAACCTCGTGTCGGGCACGGGCTTCGTTCCTGTTGGAAAGGCGGAGTCTCGTGTTCAGGTCGGAAAAGACCCGGCGCATCTGCCGGGCCTCGTCCTCTTCGAGAAAGACATCGCGTACGCGACCCATGTGGAGGGTGAGCGGCCAGACGCGGAACAGGGTCGCGGAGCGATCGGGCGGGTCGGCCCGATGGAGGTGAACCGCGACCCGGTCCCCGCGGGATGCGTGACGGATGTCGTTCAGCAGCGAGCGGGGATCGTCCCTGACGATGTCCGCCAGCGAGAACGGCCCGCTGCGATGCCCGTCCACGACCGCTTTCGTCACCGAGGCGAGCCTTGAATTCATGGCATGGATGCCGCCGCTCATGTCCATGATGATCGCCGCGCGGGGCAGGCGCTCGAACTGCCGCATCAGCAGGTGGGGCAGGCCATTCGATTCAACCGAAATATTCACGACCGTTCTCGCCTTCGCTCAGGTGGATCACGACCCGGCAGCACCCGTCGCCGGAGGCGATGGATTTCTGAAGCTCGATGCGCGCATAGCCGAGATTGTCGGCGGCGATCCTGCCGAACACGTTCGAGGTCATCATGCAAAGCGATCTGCGGCCCTTGACATGGGGGCCGAAGGGGCATGCGGAGTTGACCAGGACGATCTGCTTCGCATCGATGCTCTCGATGGAATATCCTCCTTCGATGCGGCGCTTGAGATCGACCAGTGCGTGGGCGACCTGCCGCGCATCGAGCAGGGCCCCGTCATTGGCCGCGCGGTATTCGTCGTTCATGACCTGTCCAAGCCGGCCGCCGACCAGCGAGATGAAGCCCTCGGCTTCCTCCAGGCCGACGGTTTCCTCAAGGATGCCCGTGAGTTCGCGCAGCAGCTCGCGCAGGAACCGGTCGCGGTTCCGTTCGATGGGGGCATCGGCAAAGGGCGGGGGCGATTCGTTCATGGTCTGTCTTCTATTGACGTAAATAACAGGACTGGCGGATATGAATGTTCCGAAGCGATGTATCCGGCTCAGGGCTGCCGGGACCCGGGATCCGGCGGTGCCGGTCCGGATTTCTCCCGATCCGTGACGGGAGCTGCGGATGCGCCGCCGTCATCCGGCGACGGGCCGGGCCCTGCGGACAGGGCGGCCGTCGCGATGGCGGGAGAGGGGGCAGGACCGGCATGACCGTCACCGCTGCGGGGCGGATCGCCGGGGGTATCCGCCCTCGTATCTTCCCCGCCGGTGTCTTCCTTGCCGCCGCCGGTGTCTTCCTTGCCGCCGCCGGTGTCCTGGGGCGCGGCCCGCGGCGGGCAGTCTTCGTCGGAGCCCGTGGTTCCTGCCCGTTCATCCGGCGGGTTCAGCCGTCGGGCCTCCTGCAGGCGGACGATATTTTCCTCGGCCATCCGGTAATCGGCCGCGAGGCGGCTGCGATAGCGGATGATGGTGGCCAGCGACGGCAGGCGGGACGGGGCCGTGCCGCCACCTTCCGCCATGACCCGTTCCTCCAGCGCCACGAGCCAGCGCTGGCGCCACATGGCCGCGGCCATTTCGAGGACCCAGTGCTTCATGGCTGCGCCACTGCATCGGCAGGTTGTGCAAAGATCCGCCACGAGCGCCTCGAATTCGGCTCGTTCACCGGCGTCGGCGATGTGGAACGGACCCGAAATGGCGTTGTGCCGCCCTGTATCCTCCAGGGCGGGCGCTACTCGCGGACCGCGGAGCCGGACAGGGGAGGGAGTGCCGTCGTTTCGAGGGATGCGGGCAAGGGCGGGGCTGGACACGAAGGACTCCTGTCATGTCATTACGCTAATATTAGGAATAATAGCATAACATGACACAAAGATCCAGTCCGGAATGCGCCGCGTGGCTCATTCCCCTGTCGTTCGTGTGTTCCGCCTGAACGGGAAAGTCACGACACAAGAACGCCTGTGTTCGGCCCATGCGGTCTCAGGATGCAGGGACAGGATTGCCCCTGCAAGGAGACTTTCATGAAAGGGGGAAATCAGACAAAAAGGGCGCGAATCACGGCGAAGATGGCAATCCAGCACAGGCTGGCCGAGGTGAAGATGAACATCGCCGCCTGGGGAATGGGCCAACGTTCCGTCTGCGGTGGAAGTTCGCTTGTGGCGACCTGGACTGGCTGAGGCTCGGCTTGGGCAATCATTCGGCCCTCCTTTACTTTTCTTGATATCCGCAGTCTATTGCACCTCCCCTTAAAAAAAGTTTAACACCGCAAGGCAGGCTCAATATCGGTCAGGATCGCTGTTTCATGCAGCCGGTCAGGGCGTTGCTGTGGCCTGGAGCATCTTTTTGAACCGTGAGGACCGCTTGGAAATTCTTCTCGATATCGTGCTGCCGGTCTTCGTGGTGATCGCTTCGGGCTATCTTGCCACCTATACCGGTGCATTCGACGACCAGGCCGGGGCCGCGCTCGGCCGCTTTGTCTTCTATTTCGCCATTCCGGTGATGCTGTTCCACAGCCTTGCCACCAAGGAACTGCCCGCCGAGATCGATGTCCGCTATTTCGCCGCCTATTATGGCGGGGTAGGAACGAGTTTCGTCCTTGCCATCATGGGCTATCGCTGGTTGGGACATGCCGATTTCGAGTTTCGTGTGCTCGCCGCTTTCGGCTCGATCTACGGCAACACGGTGCTGATCGGCATACCGATCATCCTTGCGGCACTGGGCGACAAGGCCGGTCTGCCGCTGTTTCTCCTGCTGTCGTTCCATGCCGTGATCTTTTTCAGTCTGGTCACATTCCTCGTGGAAGGGGTTGCCCGCGGCAGGGGACGGACATGGGCGGTCATGGGCAATGCCGTCAAAGGTCTGGCGACCAACCCCATTCTCATCGGCCTTGTCGGCGGTGTCGCATGGAACCTGGCCGACCTGCCGATGCCCCGCCTGTTCGACCGCTTCGGCGATCTGATGGGGGGAGCGGCATTGCCATGTGCACTGTTTTCCGTGGGCGCGTCGCTGCGCGGTTACCGCATCGCCGGTACATTGCGCCTGTGCGTCGTCATGGTCGCCATCAAGATGGTGATGCAGCCGATGCTGGTGGCGTTCCTGGCGTTTGTCGTCTTCGACGTCGATCCACTATGGGCGTCCGTGGCGGTGATCGCCGCGGCCATGCCCACCGGCGTCAACGCCTACCTGTTCGCCGTGCGCTATGGCAAGGCGCAGACGGAAATTGCAGCGTCGATGCTGCTCTCGACACTGCTTGCGGTGCCGGTGCTGACACTGATATTGCACTGGCTGGCCTGACCGCCGCGGTCATTGCCGGGACCGACCTGTGTCGAATCGGGTACCGGCCAGTCTGTCGCCTTGAACGCCGCCGCGGTCTATTCGGTATTGTCCATTGCCTCGGGGCGCAGGTGGCCCGCTCCCATGGCCAGTGAAGCTTCGAGGAACCGGTCGAGGTCGCCATCGAGTACGGCCTGGGTATTACCGGTTTCCACACTCGTGCGCAGATCCTTCACCATCTTGTAGGGATGGAGCACGTAGGAACGGATCTGGTGGCCCCAGCCGATATCGGTCTTGGTGTCCTCGGTGGCCTGTGCTTCCTCGCGCCGTTTCTGCAACTCCAGCTCGTAGAGACGGGCCTTGAGCATGTCCATCGCCTGCGCCTTGTTCCTGTGCTGCGAGCGGTCGTTCTGGCACTGGACGACGATGCCGGTGGGGTTATGGGTGATGCGTACCGCCGAATCGGTCCGGTTGACGTGCTGGCCGCCAGCTCCCGATGCCCTGTAGGTGTCGATGCGCAAATCCTTGTCCTCGATCTCGATCGCGATCGAGTCGTCGATCTCGGGATAGACCCAGACGCTGGCAAAGCTGGTATGACGGCGGGCGGCACTGTCGAACGGCGAGATGCGCACCAGGCGATGGACGCCGGCCTCGGTCTTCAGCCAGCCATAGGCGTTGTCGCCCTGTATCTTCACCGTGGCGGACTTGAGCCCGGCCTCCTCTCCCTCGCTCTCTTCGATCCATTCGAGCTTGTAGCCCTTGCTCTCCGCCCAGCGCACATACATGCGCAGGAGCATCTGCGCCCAGTCCTGGCTTTCGGTGCCGCCGGCACCGGCATTGACCTGGAGGAAGGCGTTGAGGCCGTCGGCCTCCCCCGACAGCAGGCTTTCGAGCTGCAATCGGTCGGTGGTGAGCTTGAGGTCGGCAAGATCGGCCTCGATCTCGTCGAGGGTCGAACCATCATCTTCCAGTTCGGCCAAATCCGCCAGTTCGAGACTGTCGGCAAGGCGTCGTTCCATGGCCTTCTGGCTCTCGATCGAATCCGCGAGCTTCGTTCTCTCGCGCATCAACGCCTGCGCCTTTTCGGCATCATTCCACAGGTTTGGATCTTCGGTCAGGGCATTCAGTTCGTCGAGACGGCGAAGGGCTTCATCCCAGTCAAAGATGCCTCCTCAGCAGGTCCAGCGCCTGCTTCAATTGATCTGCCAGATTGCTGATCTCGGCTCTCATCGAACGATATTCTCCAGGAATGCGGTAGCGGTATTCAGTAAATGCCGTTGGATGCCGGAGCCTGCGGTGCCCTGGTGACGGCCGGCAACTGGCTTCCGTCCTGCCTGCCGTCGTCAGCGGTGACCGGCGACACGATGGCAACCGGCGTCGTCGTAACAGGCTCCGTGCCCGGCAGGAAGGCCTCGGCGATCACCCGTTTGGTCGCAGCGCTCGGCAGCAGCCCGGTATCGGCGTCGATGCGCACAAGACGTACTCCCGGCGGAGTGCGGAATGGAGTCGCCGGCTTGTCGGCGAGGGCCTTGGCCATGAATTCGGTCCATATCGGCAATGCGACACTCGCCCCCGTCTCCTTGCGACCCAGCGTCTGGGGGATGTCGTAGCCCACATACACGCCGAGCGCCAGATCGGGCGAAAACCCGACAAACCATGCGTCACGGCTGTCATTGGTGGTACCGGTCTTGCCGGCCAGCGGCTTGCCGATCGCCTTGGCCCGGACACCGGTGCCGTTCTCGATCACACCTTCCATGATGTGGACCATCTGATAGGCCTTGCGCGGATCGGCGACCAGGGGCCGGTCGTCGGGGATCACGGGAGGAGGTTCGTTGTCCCAGAACGGTTTGCGGCAGGCGTCGCATACCCGCGGATCGCGGGCCAGCACGGTGTGGCCGTAGCGGTCCTGGATGCGTTCGACAAGGCTCGGCGTGATCTTGCGCCCGCCATTGACCAGCATCGCGTAGGCGGTCGTCAGGTTCAGCAGGGCGACCTCGTTGGAGCCGAGGGCCGAGGCGAGATTGTAGCCCAGCCCGTGATCGACGCCGAAGCGTCGGGCAACGTCGACCACCCGCTCCATGCCGATGTTCTGTGCCAGCCGCACGGTCATCAGGTTGCGCGACTTCTCGATCCCGAGGCGCAGCGTGCTCGGGCCATAGAAATGATCGCCGTAATTTGCCGGTTTCCAGCGGGGCAGGCCCTCGCCCTGGTCGATGACCAGCGGCGCATCGAGAATGATCGAGGACGGAGTGTAGCCCGCCTCAAGGGCCGCCAGATAGACGAAGGGCTTGAAGGCCGAGCCCGGCTGGCGTTCGGCCTGGGTGGCTCGATTGAACTTGCTCTGGCGGAAACTGAAACCGCCGCTCATGGCCAGGACACGGCCGGTATGCGGATCCAGCGCGACCACCGCGCCATCGACCTCGGGTCTCTGGCGCAGGCCCCATACCGCCTTGCCATCGACCTTGCCGTCGCCATCCTCGTCTTCGGGTTCGACCAGCGTGACGAGCACGACATCGCCCGGTGCCAGCACCTGGTCGGCGCGGGCGACCTCCGGGCCGAGACGGCCGTCCCCACCGATCCGCCGTGCCCAGTAGAGGTGGCGCGCCTGGATCTCGATTTTCTCGCCGCCGGCGAGAGCCAGCCCTGCTGCCTTGCTGCCGCTCTCACGGACCAGCGCGACCTGCCACGGCGAGGTCTCGAAGCCCGGATCGAACGCATCGAGCTGCTTTTGCCAGTCCGGAGCATCGACATCGATATGACCGATCGGCCCGCGATAGCCCTTGCGACGGTCGTAGGCGGAAAGCCCGCGGCGAAGCGCCGTGTCGGCCATGTGCTGCAGTTGCGGATCGACGGTGGTTCGCACGGAAAGTCCGCCGCCATAGAATCCGTCCTCGCCGAAGCGGTCGACCAGTGTGCGCCTGACCTCCTCGGTGAAGAAATCGGCGGAGACGAAATCGGTGGGTGCGCGCGAGCGCAGGGTCAACGGTTCGCTGCGAGCCTGTGCCGCCTCCTCGGGAGTGATGTAGCCGTCATCCAGCATGCGGCCGATGACGTAGTCGCGCCGTTCGATTGCCGCCTGATAGGCCGTTTGCGGATCGTAGCGCGAGGGGGCCTTGGGCAGGCCGCCGAGGAAGGCTGCTTCCGAGAGCGTCAGTTCTTCGAGCGACTTGTCGAAGTAATTCAGGGCGGCAGCGGCGACACCATAGGAACGGTGTCCGAGGAAGATCTCGTTGAGATAGAGTTCGAGGATGTGGTCCTTGGTGAAGGTCCGCTCCATGCGCAGTGCCAGCACCGCCTCCTTGATCTTGCGATCGAGCGACACCTCGTTGGTGAAGAAGAAGTTCTTCGCGACCTGCTGGGTGATGGTCGACGCGCCCTGGGGACGCAGGTTCTGCTGCATGCGCTCGATATTGTCGAGCACGGCGCGCAGGATTCCCACCGGATCCACACCGATATGGTGGTAGAAATTCTTGTCCTCCGCCGCGACGAAGGCGTTCCTGACGCGACGGGGGATGGCGTCGATGGGTACGAATATCCGCTTTTCGTGTGCGTATTCTGCCAGAAGGCGACCATCGCCCGCATGAATGCGTGTGACATTCGGAGGGGTGTAATCGGCGAGTCGACTGTAGTCCGGCAGGTCGTCGCCGGCGCGATTGATGATATAGACGAGTACGCCGCCCGCGATGACGATTCCCAGGGCCAAGGTCACGACCAGCCACGATACGCCCGATGCGATTGCCCCGCCCAGCCGTGCCAGCACTCCCCTGTCAGAGCGGTGCATGGAGCTGCGAGAAGTACCGGTTGATGGCCTGGGTGATGGCATGGGCAAGTTTCTCTTGGTGAGAGGGCCTGGTGAGCTCCGCGGCATCCGTCTTGTTGGACAGGTAGCCGAGCTCGATCAGCACCGAGGGCGTGTCGGGCGACTTCAATACGACAAAGCCGGCATAACGCCGCGTGTTCTTGACGAGATGGGTGACCTGTCCAAGTTCGTTGATCAACAGATCGGCGAGGTCGATGCTCTTATTGTTGGTATCCCGTTGCGCAAGGTCAATAAGGATCGAGGCCACAAGCTTGTCATGGTGGCTCAGGTCGGTGCCGCCGATGATGTCGACCTTGTTCTCCTTGCTGGCAAGCAGGGCGGCTTCCTTGTCCGACGCCGTCTCGGACAGCGTGTAGACGGAGGTGCCACGGAACTTCTGGTCGTCGATGCTGTCGGCATGCAGCGAAATGAGCATGTCCGCTCCGGCGCGGTGGGCAATCTCGACCCGGTGGCGCAGGCGGATGAAACTGTCATCGTCGCGCACGAGCAGCACCCTGTAGCGCCCCGTGCGTTCGAGAATGCGGGCAAGCGTCCGGGCCGTGGCAAGCGTGATGTTCTTTTCCAGTTCGCCGGATACCGCAATGGCACCGGGGTCGATGCCGCCGTGGCCGGCATCGATGGCGATCAGCGGCTTTCCGGTTCCGGCCATCGCCGGATCGCCCGGTTCGGGCCCGGGTCTCGGCGCCGGGATGAAGGATGGCGGTGACGACGCCTGCCGGGACGGGATGTTCACGGGTTCGGGATGTGCCCGGGCCTGGTCCTCGACCGTATGATCGACATCGGGCGGCGCCACGGTCGCGCCGACGGGTGCCTGCGTGGTCGCCGTATCACCGATGTCAGCCGTGACCGGGCTGGCCGGGCGCGGCTTCACCCTGACAAACGGGCGCGCGGGGCCCGGCGAACGGACCTCGGCCTTCCGCCGGGGAGGAGCCTTCGCTTCGGAGCGGGCGGGAGCCGCGGCAACGACGCCGGGTTTGGACGTGCCGGCATCCTTGTCTTCGGCAATGTCGACAACGTAGCGATATCCCTCCGCGTCGCCCGATGGTGGTAACATCATCGTGTTGACGATCTTCACCGGTGTAGCGGTATCGATCACGATCCGCGAACCGGAGTCGCCGACCGGTCCGTGTCTTACCCCGGTGGCCAGGCCCTTTGGCTCGCTCTGGTCCGATGCCCGCAGGTTCCAGCGCACGGATGGCAGGTCGATCACCACCCGCCGGGGGGAGGAATCGGCCCGGGTGTTGACGGGGACGCTCGCATTCAGGTCGACGACGATGCGGGTCCGCGTCTGGTGAATGCCGAAGCGGATCCCCAGCACCTGCGTCTGCTGGGCGCCGGCATCCGATGCGAACCACGGCGATGCAACCGCTGCGACGGCCATCAGCATGACCATGCAGGAAAAGACGACGCGCATCGCCAGGCCCGCGAAACGGGTCGATTTCGGGCAAATCTCATCAATACCGGCGATCATGCGCTCAGATGGTTCCAGAATCCTCATGAGTGAGCTCGCATCCCTGGACCCGGGCAGGCTGTTCGCGATTTGCGTGGGATGCACGACGCTGTCCAGAAACGACATTAGTGGATTGTAGCACGCAGTGACAGACCCTATAATATCACGGATGGATCGAAAGACGATGCGCAGAATATCAGCTTACGCACGACCTGGCGAAGGTCGCTGAGTTCATGCCGTCAGATCCGTCAAAGAACCCAGCGGTTGCAAATCCGCCAAAGTGGCCAGGATTGCCCCTGCGCCTGACGCAGGCAGGCCGGCCCTCCGGCATCGAAAAACCAAAGGACAACATGCGCCAGCCGTCACCATCGATGAACAAGCCGGCCTCCGGGCCCCGCGGTTCGATCGTGCGCTGGACCAACCCGTATGATCGTGACCGGGCTCGCGTGCCGAGGCCGCTGTCCGTGCTCCGGTCGGAGATTCACCCAGATGACGAAAAGAATGCTGATCGATGCGACCCATGCCGAAGAGACACGGGTCGTCGTCGTCGACAAGGACCAGCTCTGCGATTTTGATTTCGAGACATCGACCAAAAAGCAACTCAAGGGCAATATCTATCTTGCCAAGGTGACCCGCGTCGAGCCGTCGCTGCAGGCGGCGTTCGTTGATTATGGCGGCGACCGCCACGGCTTTCTGGCCTTCAGCGAAATTCACCCGGATTATTACCAGATCCCGCAAGCCGACCGTGAAATGCTCGAACGCATGGAGCGTGAGCATGCCCATGAAACGGGCGACGAGGGGCACGGTGATCACGAAGGCGACAGCGAGACTGTTTCCGATGCGCAGGAGTCCGGCGATGGGGGATCGTCTTCGGACGAGGACGATGCACCTGTCGCCGATGATGACGGCGGGAGTGCCGATGCGGGGGCGGACGAGGCCGAGGATGAGGATATCGATGACGCCACCGCTGCCGCCCGGATGGAGGCATCGAGACGCGAGGCCTCGGTTACCGTCGATGCCGAGGAGGAGACCGCGGACGTGGTCGATGCCCAGGCGCGGATGCGCGCGCGCCTGATCCGGTCCTACAAGATCCAGGAAGTCATCAAGCGCCGGCAGATCCTGCTCGTGCAGGTGGTCAAGGAGGAGCGCGGCAACAAGGGAGCGGCGCTGACGACCTACCTGTCCCTCGCCGGACGTTATTGCGTGCTGATGCCCAACACCCCGCGCGGCGGCGGTATCAGCCGGAAGATCGCCAATGCCAATGATCGCCGACGGTTGAAATCCATTACCCAGGAGATGGAAGTCCCCGAAGGAATGGGGCTGATCGTCCGCACCGCCGGCCAGCAGCGCAACAAGTCGGAGATCAAGCGCGACTATGACTTCCTCCTGCGCCAGTGGAGCGACATTCGCGAGACGACGCTGGAAAGCGTGGCCCCCGCGTTGATCTATGCCGAGGGCGATCTGATCAAGCGCGCGGTTCGCGATCTCTACTCGCGCGATATCGAGGAAGTGCTTGTCGAGGGAGAGGCCAGCTATCGCGTGGCCAAGCGGCTGATGCAGATGATGATGCCCAGCCGTGCTCGGAACGTGAAGCAGTACAAGGACGAGTTGCCGCTGTTCTATCGCTACAAGGTCGAGGATCAGCTCGATGCGATGCACAGCCCCACCGTGTATTTACCGTCCGGCGGGTCGATCGTGATCCACACGACCGAGGCACTGACGGCCATCGACGTCAATTCCGGGCGTTCGACCCGTGAACGGCACATCGACGAGACGGCGCTCAAGACCAATCTCGAAGCGGCCGACGAGGTTGCCCGGCAGTTGCGGTTGCGCGATCTCGCCGGCCTTATCGTCATCGACTTCATCGACATGGCCGAAATGCGGCATCAGCGGCAGGTCGAGCGCCGTTTCCGAGAGGCGCTGAAAATCGACCGTGCGCGCCTTCAGGTCGGCAAGATCAGCATGTTCGGCCTGCTGGAACTGTCGCGCCAGCGCCTGCGGGCCAGCCTGCAGGAGCTTTCCTCGCAGGTCTGTCCGACATGTTCGGGGCTGGGGGTGATCCGCTCCACCGAAAGCTGCGCCCTTCAGGCACTGCGCCTGGTCCAGGAAGAAGGTATCAAGAACGAGATTGCCGAGCTGTCATTAACTCTGCCCGTCGATGTCGGTCTCTACCTGTTGAACAACAAGCGCGATATCCTGGTGCAACTGGAGGAGCGCTACGACATCGACGTGTCGGTTCAGGTCGATGCAGAGTTGCATGCGCCGCACATGGAGGTGCAATCCGTCAAGCGCACGGTCGATGGCGAGGCGGTCGAGGAGGGCGAGTCGTCCGCATCCGCACCCGCATCGACGCGTGGTGGGGAGCGGGGTGATCGCGGTAGCGACAAGGGACAGGCTTCCCCGACGCAGAACGGCGAGGATGAGGATGACGGGCGTGGCCGGAACAAGCGCCGTCGCCGCCGTCGCCGCCGCCGCGGCGGCAGTGACCAGCAGGATGATTCGCCGACCATGGCCGGTGAGCACCGTCAGGCTGGCGATGTCGATGACGACGAGACTGCCGAACCGGCTGACGATGCGGGCGTTGGCGATTCTGCGCAGGAGGAGCCGGAGGCGAAGTCGGGCGAGAGGGAGGTCCGTACGCGCCGTCGTCGCCGCTCGCGTCGCCAGGCCGAGCCTGCCGAATCGGCACCCGGGACGGACGAGCAACCGCCGGTGTCGGCTGATGCGGCCATTGATGTTCCCGTCGAGGAGCCCGGCAATGAGGTGCCGGCAGGTGATGCGCCGTCGGCCGATGGTGCATCGGCCGAAGACGGGGAGGAGGACAGGCCGCGCCGTCGTCGCCGTCGCACGCGGTCCCGCAAGGCGGATGCTGCTGCCGGTGAGGACGCTGGTGGCAACGAATCCCCGGCCGACCCCGAAGCCGTTGCTGCCCATGCCGCGGTGATCGACGAGGTCGTGGCTGTCTCCGAGGCGACAATGACCGAGGACAGCGTCGGGCCCGTATCTCCGGCCGAACCATCGCAGCTGGACGAATCGCCGGCCGGTGAGGCACAGCCGGACGGGGTGCAAGGACGTGAAGTGCGGGAGGAGACCGGGCGGGCGGATGAGACGCATGTCGAACCTGCTGCCGATATCGCCGTGGAATCGCCCGAAGAGCCAAGGCCCGAAGAGCCAAGGGTGGACGAATTCGCTACATCGGAATCGGTGCCAGCCGTCGAAGAAGCCCCGGTGGCACTGGTTGCTGACGCGACGGTCGAACAGCCGCAGGCGTCAGCGGGAACCGACGAAGGCGAGAGCCCATCCGCACCCGCTTCCGACATCGACGAGAGCGAGGATGACGGCGAGGTCCGCCGTGGCTGGTGGAGTCGTTGGGTCCGCTGATCCGGGTCTCTCATCGGACAGGGGACCGGTCGATTGCGGCTCCCTGTCCTGATGTCCCGTAGCGTTTCCCGGTCGATCGTTCGCGAGGTCGTGCCGGAACGGTAATGACGTGGGATTCTGTCGTGCAACCTTCGCAACGCAGCCGGATCAGCCCCTTTCTCGCCATGGACGTCCTGCGCGAGGCCAATGCCCGCGAAGCGGCGGGCGGAACCGTGCTGCACATGGAACTGGGAGAGCCCGGCGGGGGCGCTCCCCCATCGGTGATCGAGGCTGCGACCCGCTGCCTGCGGGAAAGACCGGTCGGCTACACCAATGCGTTCGGCATCGGCGAGCTGCGCGAGGGTATCGCCGACCTCTACCGGCGATGGCATGGGACGACGGTCGCAACAGAACGGATCGCGGTGACGGCGGGAGCCTCCGGCGGGTTCGTGCTGGCATTTCTGGCAGCCTTCGACAAGGGGGATCGGGTGGCCGTCGCCGATCCGTCCTATCCCTGCTACCGCAACACCCTTGAAGCGCTCGGCATCGAGGTGGTGCGCATGGAGGCAAAGCTGGAAAACGGCTTTCAGCCGACACTGGCGGAACTCGATGCACTTGTCGTCAGAGAGGGAGCGATCGACGGGCTGGTCATCGCCAGCCCTGCCAATCCCACCGGCTCGATGATCGGCGACGACGACCTGGCCGCCATCGCCCACTGGTGCGACGCGCAGGACGCAAGGCTGGTGGCCGACGAGATCTATCACGGAATCACCTACGAGCGCCCGGCGACGACGGTCCTGCGTCACACGGACAACGCCATCGTCGTCAACAGTTTCTCGAAGTTCTTCGCCATGACCGGCTGGCGCATCGGCTGGCTGGTTCTGCCGGCTGATCTCACTGCCGCCGTCGAACGGCTGGGACAGAACCTCTACATCTCGGCATCGGCCATCGGCCAACATGCTGCCATCGCGGCGCTGAAGGCGGAGGCCGAGTTGCGGCCACGAGTGGACACCTACCGCAAGCATCGCGACCTCGTGCTGGCCTCCCTCGCACGCGCCGGTATCGACCGGATCGCTCCGGCCGAAGGAGCTTTCTACGCCTACGCCGATATCGGCCGTTACAGCGACGATTCGATCGGATTCTGCAGCCGGCTGCTGGCCGATACCGGTATTGCCATAACACCGGGTGTGGATTTCGACCCGGTGCGCGGACACCGGTTCGTGCGCTTCTCGTTTGCCGGCGAGACAGGGCAGATCGAGCGTGCGTGTGCACAGTTCGAAACATGGATCCGCACGTTCGGCCGCTGATCCTTCCTTAAGCAAATGGTTACTCAATGGTGCCATAATGGCAGAATGCTGGTAAGGTAAAGGCATCGTAGGCAGCTTGCTGCCCTTGTCTAGGTAGGCAGCTTGCTGCCCTTGTCTGGCCCAAGGTTTGTCGGGAGACCTGTTCGACCATGGACATCGCAATGGGGACCAGCGGCCCGAGGGCGCGGTCGAGGAGTTTCCGGGCAAGGCTGGTGCTGGCCTTGCTGGCGCTGATGCTTGCCGTGCAGTCGGCCGTTGCCCAGCAGCTCATCCGCGACGAGGAGATCGAACGCATCCTCGCGGGCGTGGCCGACCCGTTGTTCTCCGCAGCCGGGCTCGATCCGGATTCGGTGAAGATCTACATGATCGCCGATCCGCGGCTGAACGCCTTCGTCGCGGGTGGGCAGAACCTGTTCATCAACACCGGCCTGCTGATGCGCAGCGAGAGCCTCGATCAGGTGGCTGGCGTGATCGCCCATGAAACCGGTCATATCGCCGGCGGCCATCTGTCGCGAATCGGCAAGGAGAGCCAGAATGCAGCCGCCGAGGCGTTGATCGGCGCGCTGCTTGGCGCAGCGGCCGCCGTTGCCGGTGCACCTCAGCTTGGCACGGCGATTGTCGCCGGGGGGGCCACGGTGGCCCAGCGCAACCTGCTCGCTTTCAGCCGGGCGCAGGAACAGTCCGCCGACCAGGCCGCCATCGGTTACCTCGAGCAGGCCGGACGCTCGCCCGAGGGGTTGCTCCAGTTCTTCCAGATCCTGGAAAACCAGAATCTGCGCATCAATGTCGATGGCAGCGAATTCCTGCGTACCCACCCGCTCACGCGCAATCGTATCGCCTTCCTCGTCAACCAGGTCGATCAGTCGCCGCTCAAGGGCGAGCATGAAAGCAGGCTGGACGATATCGAACATGCACGCATGGTGGCCAAGCTCGACGGCTTTCTCGACAATCGCAACCAGGTTTTTCGCAAGTGGCAGGGCGATACCATCCCCGACATCTATGCCCGTGCGATCGCCTATTACCGCTCCTCCGATATCCCGCAGTCGCTGGAGCTGATCGACCAGCTTCTCGCCCGCGAACCCGACGACCCATGGTTCAACGAGCTCAAGGGGCAGATCCTGTTCGAGACCGGCGATGTCGCGGCGGCCGTTGCACCCTACCGCAAGGCCAACCGGGAGGTGGGCGATTCCGCCCTGCTCAAGGTGGGCCTCGCCCGGGCGCTGATGGAATCCGGCGGCGATCCCGGCCAGGCGATCGACCTGCTGCGCGAGGCCTCCGTGATCGAGCCGCAGAACCCCTCCGTCTGGCGTTTCCTCGGCCTCGCCTACGGACGCGACGGCCACGATGGCGAGGCTGCCCTTGCCCTGGCCGAACATGCGATGCTGCTGCGCAATCGCGACGATGCCCAGCTCTATCTGGCCCAGGCGAAGAAACGCATCTCGCAGGGCGACCCGGGCTGGGTGCATCTGCTCGACCTCGAACGTGCGGTCAGCGACATGGAAGCCGGATAACGCCACTAGTGCCTATCCGCTTGGCTCAGCTTGGTACAACATCTTGTATGTCGTTGGTGGGTGCCGAGCGGTCAGCCCGAGCAGAGACTGAAAGGCAGCCATCGGCGTGCGACGGCGATTGAAGCGAAAGACGAACTCGTCGACATAGTGCGGCAAGTGCTTCGCACCGACACCGTGATGAGTTCCCTTCAGCCAGGTCTTGAGATTGGAGAAGGTCCTGTGGACTCGCGGTAGGAGCTTGGCGGCATTCTTCGGATCTCCGACGGTCGACGGCTGGTGGTCGTAGCTCGTGCGCAGCGGAGCATAGCCTTGCCATCCATCGGTCAACACGATGCTACCTGGCTCGACCGACGTCTCGACGAAGGTGGTCAGCGAGCTGGCGGACAGATCCTCGACGACGGCGAGCCTGATCCGACCGGAGCCGTTGCCACGCACCTCGACGGCGCCAGCGACGATGGATTTCGTGCTGTCACGCTGGCGTCCGCCGCGGCGCCCCGACTCGACACCGCCGACATAGGCTTCGTCGACCTCCACCGTGCCCGAGATGCGATCCCGCTCCGGTCGCAGCATCGCGCGGCGCAGCTTCTGCAGCATCGTCCAGGCCGTCTCGTAACGCGCCAAGCCGAGCTGCCGTTGCAACTGAACTGCCGAAAAACCAGGCGTGTGCGTGGTCACCAGATAGGCGGCCGAGAACCACGAGCGAAGCGGAAGGCGCGTGCGGTGCAGGACCGTGCCTGCGGTGACCGAGGTCTGATGCCGGCATGACTTGCACTGCAACAGATCTCGCGACGACACCTCGAATGCGGAACTGCCGCCGCAGCGTGGGCAGCGATAGCCATCCGGCCATCGGCACGCCACGAGGTAGTGCCGGCAGGCTTCCTCGGAGCCGAACCGAGCTTGAAACTCGGAAAGCGTGCGTGGAAAATCGGGACGGGACATGCAAAAGACCGACCTAAGCGCTCAACACAACATATAGACGAGCCTGAGCCAAGCGGATAGGCACTACGCCACTTTTCGCAGATGTGAATGGCTATTGTTCCGGTCGTCGCCTAGAAATCTCACCCGCGAACGGCCAACCTGCGGCATAATGGTCTGTCCCTGTTGGGCTGGAATCCTGTTCAAGATGAAAGGTGAACCCATGCGCCATGTTTTCCTCGGCCTGCTGGCCGCGATCGGTGTCGGCAGCCTCGTTGCGGCCGTCCCTGCGATCGCCCAGGACAGTGGCAAGGACCTACCGGTCGACCAGGTCGAACGCATCGTCAAGGATTATCTGATGCGCGAACCGGAGGTCATCCTGCAGGCGATCGAGGAATACCAGAACCGTCAGAAGGCCGAGGACGAGGCCCGCCAGAAACAGGCCCTTCTCACCCAGTCCGACGAGATCTTCCACGATGACCGCGACGGGGTCATCAATCCCGACGGCGATGTCACTCTCGTCGAGTTCTTCGATTATCGCTGCGGTTACTGCCGCAGCATGAATGCCGGCCTGCAGTCGCTGATCGCCCGCGACACCAGGCTGCGGTTCGTGCTCAAGGAATTTCCCATCCTCGGCGAGGACAGCCTGCGGGCATCGCGCGCGGCCCTTGCTGCCAAGAAGCAGGGAGCCTACGAGACCTTCCACAATGCGCTGATGACCGCCTCCGACATGTCGATGGCCGCGATCGAGCGGCTGGCGGAGCGCAGCAATCTCGATGTCGACAGGCTCAAGGAGGACATGGAGAGCGAGGATGTCGCGGCCCAGATTGCCAGCACGCTGGAACTCGGCCGATCGCTCGGCATCTCCGGCACTCCGAGCTTCGTGCTCGGCGACACGATCATCCCCGGTGCGGTACCGGTCGCCAATCTGGCCGCGCTGGTCGATGAAGCGCGTTCCGGTGAAGGCGCCAACTGAGCCGGCAGACCCGGGTCGATGACTTGAATAAGAAAATAATCCTTGAAATTACCGCTATCTTGAGTGAAGATGGCGGTCATGAGCCATGGGTTCCGCATCTTCGACGATCGTCTGGCCGGCCCCCTGCATGGCTGGGGGCCGCAGGACTTCTGGCGTTTTTCGTGGGCAGCCGCGCGCGGCGCCGGGCCTGCGGAACTGGCGGGAACGTCCGGTCTCGACGAGCGGGCGGTCGCATGGCTGCTCGATGAACCCGTCGTCGCCCGGCTGGTCCGTTCCTATGCGGGCTGTGCCGGTGACGATGACGAGGCGTTCTGCCGGCGGCTGCGGCCGCTGGTGAGACGCAAGATCGAGAGCGAGCTGAACCGCGAGCCGACCGACCTTCGCCTGCTCGTCTTCTGTTCCTACTGCATCGATGTGATCGGTCGCGATCCCGCCCGGCGCGGAGTCGAACTGCTGCTGGCCAGCCTGCGCGAAAAGCGCCGGACCTTCCGCCGCCGACGGCGGACAGATGCCGCATCCGCATCTTCGGCGACACCCGCAATCCCGCCAGGTAGCCACCGCATGCGGCCGTACCCGACGCCGGAAGCCCCCGATGCGACCCACGAGGAGCTGGCAGCGGAAGCCATGACGCGGACACTACGTTCCGGCGAGCGTGCACTTGCCCGGGCGGTCGTTGGCGATCTGGTGACCGCCGGCAGCGAGCTGTTCACGCTGGTGGTGACAGGGGTGACAGATGAGGATGCCGGACCGTCCGTACCTTCGGCCGGCAGCGGCAAGACAGCGCAGCCGGTCATCGTCCATGCGACCGCACAGTCGGTCATCGCCCGCAAGGCCATGGCCCTGCGGGCAGGCAGCTTTCTCGCCACCCGGCAGCCATGCCCTGCGGCCGGAGGGCTCGCGGAGGTTCGGTCCGGGGCAGGGAGTGCGGTGAGCGTCCCGTCGGACGCGGCCGGTCCCGGTTCCATCGGGAAGCGGGAAAACCCGCCGCAGGCACCATAGGGATGATGTTCGTGGCAACTCCCGTCTCGACAGGCTTTCCCATATAATCTACCATTGCGTTTATTATACCTTTTGAAATAACGCCCAGGTCG
Organism: Geminicoccaceae bacterium; assembly: GCA_020638465.1. Lineage (NCBI taxonomy): Bacteria > Pseudomonadati > Pseudomonadota > Alphaproteobacteria > Geminicoccales > Geminicoccaceae > Geminicoccaceae bacterium. The sequence continues at coordinate 210,779 of JACKIM010000001.1, read as the reverse complement.
TAAGGTTTCACAGGCAGGCCCTTACTCATCTGGAGGCGGATATCGTGACGAGCTGGTCGATGGCGGATCTGGAGCGCTGGGACGTGAAGATCCGGGAAAAGGTGCAGGAGTTCGAGCTGGACTGCTACCCGCAGGAGTTCGAGGTCTGCGATCAGGAAGCGATGCTCGGCTACATGGCCTACCATGGAATGCCTTCCCATTATCCGCACTGGAGTTATGGGAAATCCTTCGAGCAGACCAAGACGCTCTACGGTTATGGCGTTCAGGGCCTGCCCTACGAGATGGTGATCAATTCCGACCCGTGCCTGGCCTATCTGATGCGCGACAACAGCCTCTGCCTGCAGGTGCTGACAATTGCCCACGTCTATGGCCATAACGACTTCTTCAAGAACAACTTCACCTTTACCTCCGGCACGCGCGCCGGCGACACCATCAGTGCGTTCAAGCGGCGGGCCGACCGGGTGCGTGGCTATATCGAGGACCCGTCGATCGGCCCCGATCTGGTCGAGGCGTTCCTCGATGCGGCCCATGCCCTGTCGATGAACCGCTCGCGCAACGCGCTGACGCCGAGACTGAGCCGGGCGGAGCAGCGGGCGAGGGCGCTGGAGGCGGCGACGCCGCGCACCGACCCGTTCGGCGAGTTGCATGCCGGCGAGGAGCCGGCGGAGGTCGACCTCTCGCGCGTGCCGCTGGAACCCGATGGCGACCTGTTGCTGTTCGTTCGCGACCACAATCCCGATCTCGCCACATGGCAGCGCGACCTGTTGACCATCGTCGACGAGGAGGCCCGGTACTTCATTCCGCAGATGGAGACCAAGATCATGAACGAGGGCTGGGCCAGCTACTGGCACCACAAGATCATGTCGAGCCTCGACCTGCCGCAGGAGATCTTCCTCGAATTCATGGTGCGGCACAATCAGGTGATCTGCCCGCATCCGGGCGGTCTCAACCCCTATCACGTCGGCTTCATGGTCTGGCATGACATCGAAAAGCGCTTCGGCGGGGCGGATACGCCCGAGGGCCGGGCGAAGATGATGGTGGTGCGCGAGAGCGACCGCGACGTCGCCTTCCTGCGCCGTTTCCTGACACACGACCTGATGCGTGAACTCGACATCTTCTCCTATGCTCCGCGCGGAGAGCACCTGGTCGTCGATGCGGTGTCGGACGAGGACCATTGGGAGAACGTGCGCAACAAGCTGCTGTTGCAGGTCGGTTGCAGTTCGATGCCGGTCATCAGGATCGCCGATTGCGACCACAAGGGCGGCCGCATCCTCTATCTGGTGCACGACCACGATGGCCGCGACCTCGACCTGTCACAGGCGGAAAAGACACTTGAGCATCTGCGCTATCTCTGGGGGCATGACTGCTATCTCGAAACCAGCCTGCGCGAGAAGAAGGCGCTGCTCACCAGCACCGAGGAGGGCTTCGATGCGAAGCTGATCAACTGAACGGAGCCGGTTCGGGACAGGTGGCGAGCTTGAATCTCTTTGGGTACATTCCCCGCTGCTCGCTGCGACGGTGGAGGAGCGCAGCGACGACTAGCGACCGACCGGGAGCGCAGCCTGCGTGGCGCTTGAACGCAAAGGCGAATACCCCGCTGCTTGCGGCGGGGTTGTTTATTGGTCCTCAGTCCGCCGCATTCCCGATATCGATGACAAGTCCGTCATGGGCCGGTTCGATGCCCGGCGGAAGCTTGTCCAGCCAGGCGTTGTAGTCCACCTCGTGATTCATGTGGGTGAGCCAGCAGCGTCGTGGGCCAACGCGGTCGATCCAGCCGAGCGTGCGTTCGAGATGGGCGTGGCTCGGGTGCGGCTTGTCGCGCAGTGCGTCGACGATCCACACCTCGACACCTTCGAGAATGGATAAGGCATTCTCGTCGAGACCGTCGGCATCTGTGGAATATCCGAACGGCCCCACCCGGAACCCCCAGCTCTCCCCGCGGCCATGCTTCTGCCGGAAGGGGACAAAGTCCAGGGCGCCGATGGAAAATGGCCCGGTGAACGGTCGTTCGTCGAGCTCCGGCCGCCAGAATCCCCCTTCTGCATGCCGCCCGCCGAGGAAGGCGTAGGGGAAGCGGTCCCTGATCCGCTGCATCACCTCCGGTGCCGCATGGGTCGGGATCGGCTGGCCGATGACGTTGTTGATCTGCCGCAGGTCGTCGAGCCCGTGGATGTGATCGGCATGGGCATGGGTGTAGATCAGGGCGGTGATGCGGGCGATGCCGGCGGTCAGGCACTGATCGCGCAGGTCAGGGCCCGTGTCGAACAGCACCTGTTCGCCGGCGGCTTCGAGGAAGATGCTGCAGCGGCGGCGGCGGTTGCGCGGATCGGGTGAACGGCAGACAGCGCAGTCGCATCCGATCTGCGGGACGCCGGAACTCGTGCCGCATCCCAGAACGGTAACTCTCATGCAGGCCGTTCCGCCTTGCTGAACAGACGGAAGAAATTGTCAGTGGTCAGTGTTTCCACCTCGGCAATAGTCATCTGCCAGACCTCGGCAAGCCTGCCCGCCACATGGGCGACGAAGGCCGGTTCGTTGCGTTTTCCGCGCTTGGGGACGGGTGCCAAATAGGGACTGTCGGTTTCGAGGATGATCCGGTCGCGCGGCATGTGGGCGACCGTCTCGCGCAGTTCGGTGGAGCGGTTGAACGTGAGAATGCCACCGATACCGAGGTGGAATCCCATCTCCACGGCCCGCTCGCCCAACCATGGACTGGAGCTGTAGCAATGGATGACGCAGCCGAACGGCCCCCTGGCCAATCCCTCTTCGAGGATGCGGATCGTGTCCTCCTCGGCGTCGCGGGTATGGACGATGAGGGGCAGTCCGGTCGCCCGCGCGGCGTCGATATGGGCGCGGAACCCCGCTGCCTGCGCCTCGCGGGGGCTCTTGTCGTAGAAATAGTCCAGTCCGGCCTCGCCGATGCCGATCACCTTGGCATGGGCCGCATGGGCGATCAGTGGAGCGGCGCTGTCGGGACCTTCTTCTCCCGACTGATGGGGATGGACACCGGTTGCGCACCATACCCCGTCATGCCGATTTGCCAGTTGCAGAACGTTGTCGAAGGTCGAAAGTCTCGTGCTGATGGTCAGCATGGTCCGCACGCCCGCTTCGCGTGCACGCGCCAGCACGCCGGCCTCCTCGGCCAGCAGTTCGGGAAAGTCGAGATGACAGTGGGAATCAACGAGCATGAGGGCCTTCGGTTTCGATCGGTTGGCAGGCGGAGGATCGGTCGTCAGGATCTTCGAACTAGCTTCCCTGCCGGTGAGAGGCAAGGTTCACGGCTATGGTTAACGCGATTGACGTCATGAGGTGTGGTCCCGATAGCAATGACGTTCGAATGAGCCACCTGGCGATTTAACCATGGTGAGGCAATAAGGTTAACGGGAGAAGAACGTCATGCGGGAATGGCTTCGAAACGGCGCATCCGGCGTGGTCATCGCCCTGCTGCTGTCGGGCTGCGGGGGTGGGGGCTCGGGCGGCGGTTCGGCCACGATGGCGAGCAGCCCCTCGCAACCGCAGCGGCCTGCCCTGCAACCGCCCGCTCCGACCACTGCCCAGCTGAAACGCGAACTTGCCAGCAGCTGGTCCCTTCGCGCTGTCCGCGGCGATGCAGCCCTGGCCGCCGGTGCCACCGGCAAGGGGAGCGTGGTTGCGCTCGTCGACAGTGGAGTGACCTCCTATAACGGCCCAGGCGGAACGGTGGATCCGACCGACTTCAACGACGACCTCCACCCTGCCAGTGCAACGTTCCGCAACGGTCGTGTGGTGGCCGGTGGTGGCCGGGACGACCTCGATCACGGAAACTGGGTCGCCTCGCGGATCGTGTCGAAACGCGATGGCCGCATGATCGTCGGCATCGCTCCCGACGCGCGGCTCATGTCCCTCGACGCGGACCAGTCCTGTGGGGCCTCGTGCTTTCGTGCCGATGATACGGCTGCTGCCGTGCGCCATGCCGCCGCGAACGGTGCCGATGTCATCAACCTGAGCCAGGGGAGTTCGGACCTCGCAGGGTTTCCGATCGCATCGCTGGTTGAGGCGACCGGTCAGGACGTGGTGATCGCGGCCGCTGCCGGCAATACCGGTGGATCGCTGATCTATCCCGCTGCTTATGCCGGCGATTCGCGACTGGGTGGCAAGCTGGTTGCCGTCGGATCGGTCGGCGCCGATCTCACGCTCGCCGCCAGTTCATCCAGGCCCGCCACCCCGGAGCAGGCGGAATTCTACCTCGTCGCGCCGGGACAAGGTGTGAATGCCACCAATGCCGCCGGTGAACTGCAGAGAGTCAATGGCACTTCGTTCGCCACTCCGCTGGTCAGCGGGGCAGTGGCCGTGCTCAAGGCCCGTTTCCCTTTCATGAGCGGCGCGCAGGTCGTCGACCTCCTGCTTTCCAGCGCCCGCGATCTCGGTGCTGCCGGCACCGATCTGACCTATGGACGCGGCATGCTCGACCTCGGGGCTGCACTGGCGCCGTCGGGCAGCCTGTCCCTGCCGGGCAGCGATGGCTCCTCGACGCAACTTGCCGGCAGCCATCTCGATCTCGGACCGGCCTTCGGTGATGCGCTGGCGGGTTCCGACATCGTCACTGCCGCCCTTGCCATCGACGGGCTCGGTCGCGCCTATGATGCCGGTCTGGGGCGGGGCATCCATCGTCATGACCCGGCACCGCTGCTCCAACAGCGGTTCGACGCGTTTGCAATGGGCGAGGCCACGGACGGCCGGGCCAGCGGTTCCGCGCCGCTGCTGGGGGGAGGAGTGAGCTGGACCGCCCGGACGGCGGCCGCGGATACCCGTTTTACGGCCTATCGTGCGGAGAATGTCGATGATGACAGCCGGGGTCGTGTCGGATGGGCCTTTGGCGATATCGATGACCGACGCCTGCGGCTGGGGTTCGACATGCCCGCCTCGGCCTTGTACAGCGAAATCCATGACAATGAAGGGCTCCTGCTCTCGCCTGCGGACATGGCCATGCCGGCGCTGGGCCTCGCCGGATCGGGCGAGCAGTTCATGTTGGCGGCGCAGGGCCTTCGCGTCGCCGTGCATTCCGGAGATGCCTTGCAGGGCGATGGCGGCAGCGTCATGATCGCCACGCGGGTAGAACTCGGCGGAGGGTTCGCCGTGACCCACAGCCTCGTCAACGAGGACGGGGCGGTGCTGGGCAGCGATGCCGGCGGCGCGTTTGCGGGGCTGGGGACGGGTGCCCGGACGCAGTTCCTGGGCCTCTCCCTCGGCCGGAAGCTGGCGGGCTGGTCGATCGGTATCGATGCCAGTGTAGGCCGCAGCGACATCGACAGTGGCAGGGGGGCATTCGGCGACTGGTCGGCGGTCTGGTCATCGGCCTTTGTCGCCCGTGCAACGGGGCATGACCTGATCGCACAAGGCGACCGCCTGGGCATCGCGTTCGGCCAGCCCCTGCGGGTGGAGGACGGTAGCGTCCGGGCCGAACTGCCCGTGTCGCAGGCTGCCGACGGCTCGATCGGCTATGCCTCGTCCCGCCTTGATACCACGCCCAGCGGACGTGAATTACGCCTCGAACTCGCCTATGACCGACCGCTCGGCGAGCATGCTCGCGTCCAGCCGTGGCTGATGCTGCGCCATGAGCCCGACCACGTGGCGCAGGCCGACGACGAGGCGGTCTTCGGCCTGCGCTTCGATTTTACATGGTAGGAAATGTCATTCGGTTCAGGTAGCCGGCTCGGCCTCGATGTGGCGCGGGAATACGCCTTCGGGCCGGGGCAGGGGGGTACCCGGTACCAGGCGGCCACTTTCGCCAAGTGTGGAAAAGTCCCGCTTGTCGATGGCCAGCAAATCAAGAATGCGACCGGACGAGTCGGGCATGTAGGGCTGGGTGAGAATTGCCAGATGGCGAATGGTCTCCGCCAGCACATAGAGCACGGTGGCCATGCGCGCGGGATCGGTCTTGCGCAGGGTCCAGGGCGCCATGCTGTCGACATAACGGTTGGCGTCGGCAATCACGCGCCAGATGGTTTCGAGCGCCAGATGCGACGACTGCCGCTCCATGTGCCCACGCACCGTGTCGAGAAGAGCTTCGGCCGAACCGATCAACATCTGGTCCTCATCGGAGAATGCGCCGGGTTCGGGCACGGCACCACCGCAGTTCCTGCCGATCATCGACAGTACCCGCTGACAGAGATTGCCGTAATCATTGGCCAGGTCGCTGTTCATCCGGCGAACCATGGCAGCATGACTGAAGTCACCGTCATTGCCGAATGGCACCTCGCGCAACAGGAAATAGCGCACCTGGTCGAGTCCGTAGCGCTCGATCAGCTCATAGGGATCGATGACATTTCCCAGCGACTTGGAGATCTTCTGGCCCTCGTTGGTCCACCAGCCATGGGCATGTATGCGCTTCGGTGGTTCGATGCCCGCCGCCATGAGGAATGCGGGCCAGTAGACAGCATGGAAGCGCAGGATATCCTTGCCGACGACATGGACGTCGGCAGGCCAGAAGGTCGAGAACAACTCGCAGTCGCGATCGGGATAGCCCACGGCCGATATGTAGTTCGTCAGCGCATCGAGCCAGACATACATCACATGGTCGTCGTCGCCGGGTACCGGCACGCCCCAGCGGAAGGTGGTCCTGCTTATCGACAGGTCCTGCAGCCCCCCCTTGACGAAGCTGATCACCTCGTTGCGGCGGCTTTCCGGCAGAACACGGTCCGGGTCCTCGTCGTACCAGGCCAGAAGCCGGTCCTGCCAGGCCGACAGCCGGAAGAAGTAGGATGGCTCCTCCACCCACTCCACGGGCGCTCCCGTGGGCGCCTTGCCGTCCTTGATCTCGTTTTCGGCGTAGAATGCCTCGTCGCGCACCGCGTACCAGCCGGCATAGCTGCCGAGATAGATGTCGCCAGCCTCCAGCAGGCGGTTCCACAGATCCTGCACCGAACGCTTGTGACGGGCCTCGGTCGTGCGGATGAAATCGTCATTGGAGAAATTCATCGCCCGGGCAAGGTCCCGGAAGCGCTGACTGACCTCGTCGGTGAAGGACTGCGGGTCCATGCCGCGGGCGGTCGCCGCCTTCTCCACTTTCTGGCCGTGCTCGTCGGTGCCGGTGAGGAAATGGACTTGTCTGCCGTCGAGCCGCATGAAACGGGCTACCGCATCGCAGGCCAGCGTGGTGTAGGCATGGCCGATATGCGGGTTGTCGTTCACGTAGTAGATCGGCGTCGTAACGTAGTAGGCACCAGGTGCGGACACGGGGTGGGCTCCCAAAGATTTTTCACCATCGGGGCCGGTAGACCCTGACGATCGGAAAATACGGCAGAACGACGATCCGGAGCCTTTCCCGAATTTCGGCAAATCGGGAAAGGCTCTAGATCGGGAAAGGCTCGCGGGCAGCCAAGAATGACGGTGCAGACGATCCGGAACCATGCGTCGGGCGATCGGCAAACATCATGGCCGCCAGCATCAGTTCCTGACGGGGATCGTTGTTCAGCTTGTCGACCCGGCTCGCGAGGCCATTCAGCTTGTTCCACAAGGATGTCCAATGATCAAGCGGGCTGCCGGCGGAGATGGTCGCCAGCCGTTGTTCCTCGTGCTCGACCAGCGGGCGACCGAGGTCGGCACCGCCCGAAAGAAGTGCTACTCGGTGCAATGTCTGTCCCAGCAGTTCCGCCGTCATGTGGATATCGCTTCGCCCGTAAAACTCTGTCAGGACGTCAAATATCGCCTGGCTGGGCAGATCATGGTCCGCCGTGCCGGCTGCCGCATCGAGCAGGCCGGCATAGGCTTCGAGAAATCCGGTAAGGGCGAGCTTCAGCGCCCGTCCCGGCGAGCCGTCGGCGAGCCGCGCCAGAGCCTCGATCCGGTCCGGCTGTCGATCGGGCAGCCAGGGGTCGATCACGTCGACGGTCCCGGCAAGGCTCAGCGGGCGCAGGTTGAGCTGGGCGCAACGCGAGCGGATGGTAGGCAGGACCGCTCCCGGCCGATGACAGACCAGCAGGACCACCGTCTGCGGCGGCGGTTCTTCGAGGATCTTGAGAAAGCCGTTGGCGGCATTGGTGTTGAAGAGGTCGGCGGCATCGACGAGCACGACGCGGCCGCGCCGTCCGCTGGCGGTCTCGTGCAGCTTGTCGATGACCTCGCGCACGGTCTCGATGACGATATGGCTCTGCATCCTGCCGGTACGCGGATGAGGTCGGCGATTGATGAGGTGAAGGTCCCCATGCGAGAGATGGGCCACCTGGCGGAAGATCGCCGATTGGGGATCGTCCGGGTTCTGGTCCGATGGCGCGAGCATGTGTCGCGCCAGCCTGAACGCGAAGGTCGCCTTGCCGATGCCGCGAGGACCCTGCAACAGCCAGGCGTGGGGCAGCCGGCCGCTGTGCCGCGCCCGCTCGAACAGGTCGAATGCCCTGTCGTGGCCAAGGCACAGCGGGTTTTCACGCGGCCGGGGGAAGGGCAGGTCGGTCATCCGGTGCCGGCTTCCAGTGCATCGACGGCATCGCGGATCTGCCGGGCCACTGCCGCCACCGGAAGGGTCGCATCGACCACCCGGATGCGACGGGGTTCGCGGCGAGACAGTTCGAGAAAACCCTTTCGCACCGTTTCATGGAAGGCGTGGTCCTTGGCCTCGAAGCGTCCGGCACCGCCACCGGCATGGCGGCGGGCGAGGCCGGTTTCGACGGGCAAGTCGAGAACAAGTGTCAGATCGGGAAGAGTGCCAACGAGCAAGGGTTCATGAAGCCGGTCGACCACATCAAGGCCGAGGCCCCCGGCCAGTCCCTGATAGACGCGGCTCGAATCATGGAACCGGTCGCTGATCACCCAGAAGCCCGCGGTCAGCGATGGCCGCAGGACCCGCTCGACATGGTCGCTGCGCGCCGCCATCATCAACAGCAGTTCGGTCATGGGATGCCAGCGATCGACGGAACCGTTGGTCACCAGACCGCGAATCTGCTCGGCGCCCGGTGTTCCGCCGGGTTCCCGTGTCGTCATGACGTCATGACCGCTCCCACGCAAATGCTCTTCCAGCAACCCGATCTGCGTGGTCTTGCCGGCTCCCTCGCCACCTTCGAGCGTGATGAAGCGCCCACGCCGTGGCGGCGACGCCGGTTGCGATGACGAGATACCGGGGGTCGATGACACCTCAGCCCGTGGCACGGTCAGTCACGTCCCCAGATAAGATAGTCCAGTGCGCCGGTCATGCGTCCGAAGATGCCTGCCCGTGGCACATCAATGGCGGCGACCAGCGGGATCGTGGCGGCGGGTTTGCCCTGAAGGTCGATCTCGACCTCGCCGAGTTTCTGGCCCGCCGTGATCGGTGCGGCCACCGGGCTCTCGTAACGCACCTTGGCGCTGAGGCCGGGGCGTTCGGCACGATCCAGCGTGATGCCCACGACATCGTGCCCGATCAGCGGCACCGTGCTGTCCTCACCTTGCCAGACCGGAACCTCGACCACCGTCTGTCCCTTGTCGTAGATGCGGTACTCGTGGAAGTTGCGGAAACCGTATTCGAGCAGCCGCTCGGCTTCGCTGCGTCGCTTGTTCGAACTGGTGGTGCCCGCCACCACCAGAACCAGCCGGCGTCCGTCGCGCTCGGCCGATGCGACGAGGCCGTAGCCGGCCTCGCTGGTATGTCCGGTCTTCATCCCGTCCACGCCCGGAACCCCGGCCCGCAGCAAGGGATTGCGGTTGGTCTGCTTGATGCCGTTGTACTCGAATTCGCGAATCGAGTAGAGATCGTAATATTCGGGATATTCTTCGATGATGATGCGGGCGATCGTGGCAAGGTCACGAACGCTCATGTAGTGGTCTTCGGCGGGCCAGCCGGTCGCGTTGGCGAAATGGCTGTGTTCGAGGCCGAGTTCCCGGGCGCGTGCGTTCATGCGGTCGACGAAGGCCTGTTCGCTGCCGGAGACGGCTTCGGCCAGCACGATGCAGGCGTCGTTGCCGGACTGGACGATGACGCCGCGCAGCAGGTCGCGCACCTTCACGCGCGTGTTGACCTCGACGAACATCCGCGAGCCGCCCATGCGCCACGCCTTCTCGCTGACCGGCAATTCCTGGTCGAGTGCGAGGCGGCCGCTCCTGAGATCCTCGAAGATGACCAAGGCGGTCATCAGCTTGCTCATCGAAGCCGGCGGCAGTTCCTCGTCGGGATTTTTGGCGAAAAGCACCTTGTCGTTGCGATAATCGAGAAGAATGGCTGCACGTGCGTCGACTTCAAAGGCCCGCGCTTCACCGCATACAAGCAGGACGGTGAGGGTGACGGCGGCGAACAGGCAGCGCAACATTCACGATCTCCGGATTTCGAGGGTGATTGCAAGGCCGTGGCAGCAGGTCCATCTGCCATGCCGTTGGCCCGGATGGTGATGGGTCAGCAACTGATCACATACGCTTCATGGTATCCCAGGCGCCGAAGTTCGGCCAGCACGTCGAAGGCCCGCAGGCGGGTGTCCAGAGGTCCGACGCGCAGGCGGAACAGGGAGCGGCTCCTGCTGTCGACATGGTCGATCCTTATGTCCCCCAGACGTCGCAGGCCGCGCGATATCCTGTCCACCCGCTGTCGGTCGCTGAAAGCGCCGATCTGGACGAAGTTGTTCGAGGACAGGCAGGCCGTGGCGGATGACGTGCCCGATGCCGGTACGTCGTTAGTCCGGGACAACTGTGGAAGGTCGTCGAGATCGCCTGGCAGCAGCGTGCCCGCCTGCGGCTGTCGACCGCCCGCGGAGGGTTCAAGGGCAGCGGTCTGAATGCGGGTCGATCCGAGGTTTCTCGGGTCCGGCGAGGCTGCGGCCGGCTTTGCGGCCGCCCTTTGCGTTGTCCCCCGGGATGGACTTGCCGCCTGCCCGGTGGTCGGTCTGGGCGGCGTGCCGTCGGCCGAAGCCAGTTCGAGGAAGCGCACGCGTACACGGGCGAGGCCCTTCTCGCGGAAGCCCAGTTCGCTCGCAGCCGCTTCAGAGAGGTCGATCAGCCGGTCATTGACGAACGGTCCCCGATCATTGACCCGCACCACCAGCTTGCGACCGTTTTCGAGATTGGTCACCTCGACAAGGCTCGGCAACGGCAGGGTCGTGTGCGCGGCGCTTATGAGGTCCTTGTCGAAGCGTTCGCCATTGGCCGTGTTGCGGCCGTGAAAGTAATCGCCGTACCATGATGCGATACCGGTTCGTTCGTAGGACGGATCGAACTCGGGTTGATACCAGCGCCCCTTGATCGAGTAGGGCTGCCCCAACTTGTAACGACCGCCGCCATCGTCGGGCAGGCGGGGAGTGCTGCTGCAGGCGGCCAGCGCCAGCAGCAGGACAATGACAACGGGCCGCAGCCACGCGGCACGGCGAAATGGCGACAACGGCATCAGCGGCCGCTCCTCAGGGCATCCGAAAGCAGGCCGACACTGGTGGCAAAATAGGTCGACCGGTTCCAGCGCATGATTACACGAAAATTGTTATACACGAGATAGGAAGGCCCGGCACCGTCATCTGTGGTCACCAGCGAAGCGTTGATGTCGGCGACGGGCAGGGGACCGCCATCGGCGCGGCGAAGCCCCATGCGCTTCCATTCGCGCAGTGGCAGCTCGTTGTCGAGGCCGATTTTCGAGGCAGCGACCTTGCCCGCACCTGTAACCTCGCGCCCCCAGATGTAATCTCGATCCCAACCTATGCGCGAGAGATAATTGGCCATCGACGCGAAGACGTCAGGCAGGCTCGTCCAGATGTCGCGGCGTCCGTCACCGTCGGCATCGACGGCATAGCCGGCGAATGTCGATGGCATGAACTGCGACTGGCCCATGGCCCCGGCCCAGGAGCCGAACATGTTGACCTTGTCGACATCCCCGTTGTCGAGAATTTGCAGGGCCGAAATCAGTTCACGTGTGAAGAGTTCCTCGCGTCGACCATCATAAGCCAGCGTCGCGAGTGCATCGATCACCGGGAAGCGCCCCTTGAACTCGCCAAAGCTCGATTCGATGCCCCACAGGGCCACGATGACTTCGGCCGGCACACCGAAGCGGCGCTCGGTTTCGGCGAGGACGGCCGCATGCCTGCGCAGCAGTTCCCGGCCCTTCGCGATCCGCGATCGAGAGATGACCTTCCTCTTGTATTCGACAAAGGTCATGCGCCCTTCAGGCTGCTTGCGGTCGAGCTCGATGATGCGGTCGATGGGTTTCACACCCTCGAATGCCGTATCAAGCGTGTGCTCGGTGATCCCGGCTCGCAGGGCCTGGCCGCGAAAACCCTCAAGCCAGCTCTTGAAGCTGGTCTGGGCCGATAGCGGCGTGGCGCTCAGGATCAGGCCGATCACACCGAGGGCCGGTCCGAAACGCCCGCGTCGAAAAGCCATGTTCTGTTTACCCAAGGCATGATGTTGTACCTGGCCATGATCCTAGCGTACAACGTCCGGTTGCTAAAGACCTTCCGGTTCACTCGTTGGGCAACCATGTGAAGGCCGGGCCATCCGTCACATCTTTGCCGCGGTTGGGCTACCGCGACCGGGAGAGCGGATCGCGTCGATGATCGCATCGAGCCGGGCAAGGCTTGCGCCCCAGGAATGGCGCTTGATCACCCGCTGCCGCGCCGCACGACCCATGCGCTTGACCCGCTCGGGATCGTCGAGAAGATTGCCGATGGTGGTATTGAACTGTTCGGGATCGTCCGCGATGATGAGATGTTCGCCGGTGGTGGCATCAATCCCTTCGGCTGCTGCGCTGGTTGCCACCACCGGCAGACCCATCGCCATGGCTTCGAGCACCTTGTTCTGGATGCCGCGGGCAAGCTGCAGCGGAGCGATCGAGATCGTCGCGTGAGCTAGCCAGGGTTGCACCTCAGGCACGCGCCCGGTGACCAGGACGTCATCGCCGTCGGCGAATGCCCGGATGGCCGCAGTCGGTGCAGACCCGACGATGGCCAGTCGCGGGCGGGTCGGGTGGCGGCGCAGGATTGGCCAGACACGATTGTGGAACCATTGCATGGCCTCGATGTTGGGCGGGTAGTTCATGACCCCCGTGAAGACCAGTACCGGGCGATGTTCTCCCCCGTAAGGCGATGATGTCGGTTTGTCCGGATCGAACATGCCGGTGTCGACACCATTGGCCACGGCATGAATCCGTTGCCGGGAACCGCCGGTGATTTTCCGGCAAAGCTCGGCTTCGGGTTCCGAGACCAGGATCGTCGCCGCGGCCCTTGCGACGATGGAACGTTCGAGACCGGAGACGAGTTCGGCTTCCCGCCGGTAGATCCACCCCTTCAACGGCCCCCGGTCACGGGCCATGGCCTGCCATTTGGCGCTGTCGCAATCGACGAGGTCGAAGATGAGGGGAGTGGCATCGATGAGCGGGGCGACAGCTCCGGAATAGCCGATGGCGAGATCGATTCCCTGTTCGACGCGCTGGCGAACCCACTGGCGCAGGGCAGGATCCTCGAACACCGCCACGCTCAGGGCCTTCCGGGTCAGGAGGGCCGTCGCCATGCGCCGGAGTTTCGCCGCCCGTCCCATGACGGACAGGTGCAAACTCGCGCACCATCGGTTCAGCTCCCCCGACGGTTCGATATCGGCCGGATCGTCGATGAAGGCCGCGAGGTGGACACGATGGTGCCGGGAGAGGTGGCGAATGATGTTGAACGCGCGAATCTTGTCGCCCTTGTCAGGCGGATAGGGAACCCGATGAGCGACGAACAGGATCTCCGCCATGAATCACCGCTCCGGGCAACGGGGTGGCGGACTGGCGGCGTCTGCGACCCACGACGCATGTGACGACAGGCCGTCGGCCGTTCCCCCTACATGCAGCGAGGATGGCAGATGCCCGCGCCGGCGCAGGCAACCACCCGTCCGCGTTTCAAGGTCAGCGGAAACGGGCCGCGCGATGCGGCCGGCCTCTTCCCGCCATGTGATTGTCAGCATGACGCCACCCGTTGCTAGCCCAGTTGCCGGGCGATGGGTGGCCCCACGATCTTTGTCAACCAGAATGGCATTTTCTGCCACATGTTGATGAATATCCGGTACTTCGGGTTGAGCGGATTGATTTCCGGTGGCGTGCCTCCGTCCTTCATCCAGAATCCATAGGTCAGTTCCTCGGGTTCGAAACCCCAGTGCCGCTTGAAATTGTAGGCGCCGGTATCCTTCTTGCTGCGACCGAAGTCGAACATCGTGCAGCCGCGCGACACCACCGCATGACGCATGAGTTCGTGGTACATCACGTCGTTGGCGGCAAGGTCGCGAGCCTCCGGCAGGCTGCCGCCATAATAGGGCAGAACGGTACCCTTGTGATAGAAACTCAGTACCGAGGCCACGGGCCGCTGTTCGTGCTCGATCGTGAGCACGTCGCAATCCCCGGCAAAGGTTTCCTGCAGCGCCCTGAAATACCCCTTGCCGAAAACCGGCGTCCCCAGCCGGTGCACGCTCGCGGCATAGATCTCGTAGAAACGGTCGATCCCGGGGTCGATGACGGCGGTCAGGCCGAAACCCAGCCCCTTGCGCACCATCGCCCGCTGCTTGCGCCGAATGCGTGCCAGATTGGCATCGGGATCGCTCTCAAGCTCTCGCCGGAAGCCGACATAGGTGCCGCCGGCATCGACCCATCCGTCGCGATCCGGAGCCGGTGCGCGAAATTCGATGCGCTCCGCTCCCAACTCGCCTGCGATGGCCTCGGCGGCGTCCAGCAGGGCTGCGAGGCTGTCGTCATCGCTGACCAGCGGCCCGCCATCGACGCAAAACCCGGTGCTGATCAATGCGTGACCGAAAAGCGGGCTTTTCACCTGCACCAGCGGGAGAACGCCGGTGACCTCGTCGCCGCGCCGCGCCTCGATGAAGTGACAATCATGGCCGAAGCCGTCCTTCATCGCCCTTTGCCAGTCGCTGCGGTGGAAAAAGGTGCCGGCCGGATGGGCGTCGACATAAGTGTCCCATGCCTGCTGGCGGTCGGCGGCAAGCGGCGCCGTCCGGATGGGCTGGCTCATTGACGATCCAGCTCGTTTCGATAGATGACGTCGATCCGGTCCCAGGCGAACCGCTGCATCAGGTCCTTCAGCATCGAGGCGCATCGTGAAAGCCTTGTGTAATGACGAAAACGGGTTTTCAGATCGAGCCCGTCGGGGCGTGGCTGGCCCGGATCGACCTCCCAGGGGTGAAGATAGAACATTCCGCGGATTCCCGGTTCGCGCACGGCCCGAGCCAGCGCGTAACGGGTCCATGCATAGGGCAGGATGCGGAAATAGCCTCCGCCGGCGCAGGGCAGATTGCGGCCGGCGAGGGGCAGGACCGTCACCGGCAGCTCCGTTATACCGTCGCGCCAGTGCGGCCGGCGCTCGCCGCGAACATCGCCGTAATGGTCATTGGCGACCGGGTGGGAACTCGAACTGTAGCTGTATCCCGTCTCGCGCAGGGCGTCATAGGCCCAGGGGGTGGCGGTGTTGATGGAGAAGTTGGGAGCACGATAGCCGTGCACCGCGACGCCACCCGCCTGTTCGAGGAGATCCTTTGACTTCGCAAGATCTTCGCGAAATTGGGATTCGCTCATTTCATGGACGAGTTTGTGGTCGTAGCCGTGGCTGGCAAGCTCGTGCCCATCCTCGACGATCCTGCGGACAAGTCCGGGATGGCGCTCGGCCACCCATCCCAAGGTGAAGAACGTCGCCTTTGTAGATGTTTCTTCCATGAGATCGAGGAGACGTCCGGTGCTGGCCACGACGCGCGACGGCAGGCGATCCCAGTCGTCCCGGGCATAGTGGCAGCGCAGTGCCCAGACCTGGAAGAACTCCTCGACATCGATGGACATGGCGTGGACCGCGCCGGACCTGTCCGTGGCGTCGGCTGTGGGAATGGATCCGGGATGTGTCACAACTGCCGACCCTGCTGCTCCTGCATCCGGCCCAGCCAGCGCAACAATCGCTGGGCCGCCTCGATATCACGTGCGGCTTCCTGCCGGGCATCGCCGCCGCTGATCGCGCGACCGGCCTCGATCGAATTCTGGAGACGGTCGATCCGTACCTGAAGGGCGTCGATATCGCTGTCGTGGCCACGGCCGACGGGCCTGATCGAATCCTGCACGGCCTGTTCGACGATCGTGCTGTCGATCAGGCTGTGGCCATCGATGGCGGCCAGTGCCAGGGCGCGGCTGCAGATTCTGCCCAATCGGCGAGGAACCCCACCTGTGGCAAGATAGAGCGCGTCGCGTCCCCCGTTGGTGAGGATTCGCGTCCCCTGCCAGCCGACCATCCGCAGGCGGTGGTGGACATAGGGTACGATCTCGTCGCTGCCCAGCGGGCGCAAGGTGAGGGTTTCGCGTGCCGCCTTGCGGGCAATGCCGGAGCGGGTCTCCTTGAGCTGCCCGAGCAATTCGGGCCGTCCCAGCATGAAGACGCGCACGCCACTGATCTCGCTCAGTCCTGCCAGCCGTTCGAGCTTGTCCGGAGTGAGCCTCTGCGCCTCGTCGATGACGATGAGCAGCTTTCGCCCCGCAGTGTGATTGAGGCGGGTCTCGCCGGGCACATCGATATCGTCGGCACGAAAGTGGAGGACCGGCAGGTTGGGGCGCTGGAGCCTTGTCTCGATCAGGCGGGCCAGCATGGTCTTGCCGATGCCGGGCTCGCCGGTAAGGATGGACAGCCGTGTGCCGGCCGCCAGCGAGAGTGTCAGTCTGGCCAGGGCGTCGCGCTGGCTGTGACAGTCGAAGAACCAGTCGGGGTCCGGCTCCAGACGAAACGGACGGCCGGCAAGTCCGAAGCTTTCCGCATAGGCGATCATGTCAGAACTCCTTGCGCAGGCGAACATAAACGGTGTTGGTGGTTTCGTTGCGCCCACCATCGACCAGCGATTTGTCGAACTCGTAACCGAACGAAAGGGCCGCGCTCGGGGTGAGCTGCTGGACGAGGGCCGCCGTGAGCGTGACCTCGTCCTTGTTCGGGCCGTCGCCAAAATCCACGTGCCGCCACGAGCTGCCGAAGCGGAGTTGCGTGCGCTGATTGAGTTCACGCAGCCAGGAGAGATTGGCCCCGTAGCTTTTCTGGTCGTCAGCCGAATCGAAATCCCGTTTCTCGACTATTCCGCCCACGCGGAAGTAGTTCCGGCCGATCTGCGAGTTGACGTTGAGATCGAGATACTGGTCCTGGTACAGTTCCTCGCCGCGGCGGGTGATCGCGTTGTCGGGAAGTATGTCGTCGAGCGCGATCTGGATGTCGTCGGGAGTATCGTTGCGTTCGTCGAACGGGTCGGATTGCTCGATCTCCCGGCGGAAACGATCGAAGCGGGATGACAGGCGATTGACGTAGTTGCTGTTGATGGACAGCTTTGCCGTGGGCTGCCATTCGGCTTTGACGTCGATGTTCGGTTGTTCGAACATCTGTCCGCCCGTGGCCCTGACACGCGTCCGGGGAGTGGGTCGGGCTTCGAAGCCGACCTGCCAGTATGGGCCGGTCTGCGTGTTGTTGTTGAGCGTGTCATCCTTGATCTGGGAATAGCCAATCCCTCCCAGCAGGGCCAATTGATCGTTGATCCTGTAGGACGTATCGAGGGCACCGAGCGTGGCGGTGCTGTGCCGTGCCTCTTCATCCCGGGTGCCATCGTAGTTGGCCTCGTCGCGGAAGCCACGCAGTGTCCAGGACAGCGGGCCGGTCTTGTCGAGGCTTTCGAGGCTGCCCGAATAGGTCGTTGCGGTGACATCGGCCAGCGAGTTGTCGTTCTGGGTCAGTCGCGTCAGTTGATAGCGCGCCTCGACTTCGGCCCAATCGCCCAACTTGCGCTTGATATAGGGACTGATCGAGCCTGAATATTCGTTGACCCGCTTGTCCGTGGTGACGAATTCGCTCACCGAGGTCGGTCCGACATTGTCGATCAATGTGTCGCCGATTTCTCCCTGCAGGTCGAGATAGACAAGGTTGTCGATCAGCTTGGCGCGGGCTCCACCCTTGAACTTGTGGTTCAGATCCGAGTCGTGACGGTGCCGCGCAAAGCCCATGGCTTCAAGTGTGTAATCCATCACGACGTTGAGAAAAGGCTCCTTGCCCTCGATGCGCACGCCGGGTGCCACCTTGCCGACGAGATCGGAATCCTTCTCGCCGTCATCCTCGTCCTCGACATTGTCGACAAAGGCCGAAGCCAGTTCGATATGGGGCACCACAACCCAGCCGGCCAGTGCCACCGGTGCCGCCGCCATCGTCACCCACAGGCCGAGGCCAAGGCCCAGCGGAGCGGTCATGAACAGCCGCCGCCACCATGATGGCTTGCGCGCCGGCTCCTTGTTTGCTGTCTGGTTATATTCCGCATAGTAGTAATAGCTGTAGTTGCGCTGGGCCCGGCCCGCGGTGGCCTTGTTGAGCATCAACTGGACGTCGGTGTGCTCGGCAATGAGCTCGACCGCCTGCTCCACGGCATCCCGGGCAGTGGCGCCCGCCTCGACCACGAACAGCGTCTGCCCGGCCAGCGGGGCTATCGCCAGGGCCTCGCTGGTCGCCAGAACCGGCGGGGCGTCGATGACCACGATCAGGCGCTCGTCGGCACCCAGCAGGGCCTCGATCGCCCGTGCCATGCGGCGACTCGAATAGAGTTCCGGATTGCCGTTGCCGGCTTCGCCCGCGCCGATGAATGTGAGCCTCGGGATATTCGTCTTTTGCAGGATATTGGCCAGAGACACTTTTTGGCCTGCAAGGAATTCCGTCAGTCCCGGACGATCGTTCTCGATACCGAGTGCGAGCTGTGTGCCGCGCATCGTCGTGTCCGCATCGATCAGGACCACCCGCGCATCGCGCTCCTGGGCGAGGCTGAGGGCAAGGTTGATCGAGGTGAAGGTCTTGCCTTCGCCCGGCCGGGCGCTGGTCACCAGAATCACGCGGTCGCGCGCGCCTCTTTCCGAGATCATCGCATGGGTCAGAAGTGGCCGCTTGATGACCCGCATCTCTTCCGCAAGCAGCGAACGGTCGCCGCGGGGGTCGATGAAGCCATGGGCTCGGAGATGGGCGAGGCTGATATGCGCGTCGACGGACGGGCGGGCCTTGCGGCGTGGCGGAGATGATACCGTTTTCGTAGCTTTTCCGCTTTCCCCG
The DNA here is from genome assembly GCA_020638465.1 of Geminicoccaceae bacterium. NCBI lineage: Bacteria > Pseudomonadati > Pseudomonadota > Alphaproteobacteria > Geminicoccales > Geminicoccaceae > Geminicoccaceae bacterium. Next base: position 191,787 of record JACKIM010000001.1, on the reverse strand, counting down.
CCGGCCTTGCGGGACTTGTTCCCGGACGTCCCGGCCGATTGATTGTGGATCGGTACCAGTTTGTGGACCGTACTCATGCGGACGGCGCCTCCCCTTGCTGGAGCGAAACTTCGCTGCGCAGAGGCTGGATGATCTGCATGCGTTCCGCGAAGATGAGAAAACCGAGAGCGAGGATCAACAGTCCGCAGCCGAGGACGAAGCCGGCGCCGCGGGCCATGCTGGAGACACGGTGCCCGTGCTTGTGAAGGCGGCTGACCGCCCCCAGCACGCGAAGGTCGAAGACCTCGTGCAGGGCCTTGGGGCTGTCGAACGGAGCGTTGATCAGGCCGATGACCAGAGCCAGCGCGCAGCCGATGCCGAACCCGGCCAGCAGCACGCCCGCCAGGAGAAGGGCGCGGTTGGGGCTCGCCGGTGCGGTGGGCAGGCTTGGCGGATCGATGACCCTGAACTCGATCTTCTTGGTCTGGGCATCGAACTCGCCGGCGATCCTCGCCTGGTCGCGCTGCTGCGTGAGCTGCGTGTAGTTGCGCTTGGCCAGTTCCACATCGCTGCTGAGGCGGCGATATTCGGCGTCGGCCCGCGGCGCGACATCGATCTCGCCGTTGAGCTTTTCCGCGGCAAGCTGGGCCTGTTCCAGAGAACTCCTGGCACGCGCGACATTGGCGCCCGCCTGAGCGAGCTGCAGGCGAAGGCGTTCATAGGTCGGATTGTTCGGGCCATCCGCGGTCACGCCCGGATTGTCCTGCAGGTCCTGTTCCAGCCGTTCGATCGCGCGCCGTGTGGCGGTGACGTCGGGATGCTGCGGGGTATACCGGCCCTGAAGGTCGGCAAGGCGGGTGCGCAGCGCCTGCAACTCCGCCGCGCGGCCCGTCGTCAGGGGTTCCCCGTTGGCGCCGATTCGGGCGACCGTTCGCGGGGTCGTCCTGAGCTGTCGCTCCAGCTCGTCGCGTTCGGCCGTGGCCAGCGCCAGATCCCCGCGGAACTTCTGGACCTGCGCCTGGGCTTCCTGCAACCGGCTGTAAAACCGGTCGCTGCCGCCGATATGAGCCGCATTGCGTTCCTGGAAGTCGGTCAGCCTGGATTCCGCGGTATCCAGCTGGGCACGCGCCGTCTCGATCTGCTCGTCGAGGAATTCCGCCGCCTGCTGCATCTGGTCGGCACTGGAGTCCTGCGGCGACTGGCCGAGAACATCAAGCAGCCCGACGACGACTTCCTGGGCACGCCGCGGTTCCCGGTCGGTGTAGCGGATCGAGAAGAAATTGCGTTCGGCGACCTGCACGTCGATGTTCGTGCGGATGTTGTCGGCAAGGGCGCGGGCGGCAGCGCTGTCCAGGGGCGTGCCCTCGGGCAGCACCCCCGAGCTTTCGATGATGCGGTCGATGTTCGTCGCGCTCAGCATGGTCTGCCGCATCAGCGTCAGCCGGGCATCCATGTTGGCCTGGGTATATCCGCTCGGCAGGAACGGCCCGCTGAGGCTCTCGGTGTCGACGTAGAGCCGCGCCTGGCTTTCGAATTTGTCGGGGATCATGCTGACCACGGCCCAGCCGATCAGGCAGATCAGCCAGGCGATGGCCAGAGCCAGCCAGCGTCCCCGCCACACATGGCGGATGAGGCCGACGACCTGTTCGAGGACTTCTTGCATCGGGACGCTCCGTACTGGCTCAGAAGCTCGTCTCGGGGATGATCAGCACATCGCCGGGCAGCAGCTTGGCATTGGCGGAGACGTCGCCATCCTGCAGCAGGTCGTTGAGCCGGACGCGGTAGCGCTCGGTTCCCGTCTTGGTCTTGCGCACCAGCACGGCGGCATTGCCATCCGCGTAGTCGGTCAGCCCCTCGACCGCGATCAGGGCGTCGAGCAGGCTCATGTCGGGCTGATAGGTCAGGCTCTGCGGCTTGGTGGCCTCGCCGATGACCCGGACCTGCTGGTCGAGCGGTCCCTCGTAGTCGGCGACGATGACCGTCACCACCGGGTCCTGAACATAAGTCGATAGTTGACGTTTAATATCATTCGCTAATTGTGGAGGGGTTTTGCCGGCAGCGGCGATCTCGTTGATCAAGGGCATGGAGATGCGACCGTCGGGTCGGACCCGCACCGTCAGCGAAAGGTCGCGGTCCTGCCAGACGAAGACCTGCAGCTTGTCGCCCGGAGCGATGCTGTATTCGCCGGAAACCGCGTCGACATTGGTGGGAGACACGTTCAGCGGCGCTTCGGGCAGGCGTTGACAGCCACTCACGGCCGCGGCGACGGCAAGGGCGACGATCGCGCTGCTCCACCGCAGCCGGCGAAATCGAGAGCATGGTGAAGGGTTCGAGTGCGACGCACTCGTCCGGGCTGCATTCTTCATGATATTGCCGACCTCCGCGAACGCGGCTTGGCGTTCCCAAAAATGGTGTGGTTTGCTAGCCGAAAAAGTGCCATAGGCCGTCGCTCATCTCAAGTTAATCGCCGGAAGTTTCATGGTTAAAAGGCGCACTATAGTGAATGTTTCTCAATGAACAAATCATGCAGGGGTAAAAGGAGTTGTCCGGGGCGAGTGTCGGAAATTTTTACATGTTTAATATTTTGATCATTTCGATTGGATGATGTCGGTTCCAATCTATACTGGAGGTGGCGAGTCGTGTCTGGAGGTCCGGTCGAAACGACGTTAACGGACATTTTACCGGATGCTGCTAGCTTCGTCGTTGGGGTCGATGCGTCCTGTCCGCCGGATCGACCGGTCATTCCCTGCTCGTCGGACGCGGTGAAGGTTCGTTTCCCTTGTCAGCAGTTTTGACAAATCGTGCGCATGTCCGCCGGCCCCGTTCCGGCAGTGTGCTCGTCACCGGTGGAGCCGGTTATATCGGATCGCATGTGGTGCTGGCGCTCGCCGACGCGGGATGGCCCGTGGTCATCCTCGACAATCTGTCCACGGGCCGTCTCGGTCCCGCCCATGCGCGGGCGGCCTTTGTCGAGGGGGAAGTCGACGACCAGCAACTTGTGGCCCGCCTCCTCGACCGGCACGATGTGGTGGCGGTGATCCACATGGCCGGCTCGATCGTGGTGCCCGACAGCGTGCGCGACCCGCTCAGCTACTATGACAACAATACCGTTGCCGCCCACGCGCTGCTCGATGTCTGCGCGCGCCGGGGACTGGATGCCTTCATCTTTTCCAGCACGGCGGCCGTCTATGGCGCTGCACCCAGTCCCATCGCCGAGACCGCCCGTACCGAACCGCTCAATGCCTATGGCGCATCCAAGCTGATGATCGAACGGATTGTCCGCGATGTGGCATACGCCCACGACCTGCCCTTTGCGGTCCTGCGCTATTTCAATGTCGCCGGCGCCGATCCCGGGGGGCGGGCGGGGCAGCTCATCGAAAATGCTACACACCTGCTCAAGGTCGCCTGTGAGGCAGCATTGGGGGAGCGGTCGGGAATTTCCGTCTTCGGTACCGATTATCCGACCCGGGACGGTACGTGCATCCGCGATTTCATCCACGTCTCCGATCTGGCCAGCGCCCATGTCGCCGCCGTCGAGCATCTCGTTCAAGGTGGTTCGAGTTGCACGCTCAACTGCGGTTACGGGCGTGGCTTTTCGGTGCGTGAGGTCCTGGAAGCCGTGCAGCGTCTTTCGGGCAACAGGCTCGATATCCGCGAGGCCCCGCGCCGCCCCGGCGATGCCGCCGAGGTGATCGCCGATGTCACCCGGATCCGGGAAACGCTGGACTGGCAACCGGAATTCGCCCGGCTCGATGACATTGTCACCCATGCGCTCGCCTGGGAACACAAGCGCATATTCGGCCGCTGAGCTGTTCCCTCCGCCTTCGCGAACTGTGTCCGGAGGGCGGACTGCCGCTGTCCCGGGTGATTGATCGTCCGGGCATCATGCGCATTTGATCCGGCTTGCCCTTGCCGGCAGTCATGATCCGGTCCATGGATGGGTGACGCGGCCGCGTACACCGTGCGCCGGATCGAGGGAGGGCGAAACGGCCATGGCTATACCGGGGCAAACGATCGAACAGGCGGCTTTCGAGATCATGTCGCGGGCCGCCATCGACATCCCGCAGGATTATGTCGATGGCATCAGGGCGATGATCAATCTCGAAAAGGGAGACCTGTCGGCCTTCGTCCTCCGTTCGATGGTCGAGAACTGGGAGGCCGCGACCGAGGACCGGCGTCCCATGTGCGCCGATACCGGCCTGCCGCGATACTATGTCAAACTGGGGAACGACGCGTCGGTGGAAGGAGGGTTCGTCGCGCTGGAAAGGGCGCTGCGCCATGCCACGGCGCGGGCGACTCGCGAGGTTCCGTTGCGGCCCAACAGGGTCCATCCGCTGTGGCGCACGGATCATGACAACAATGTCGGCCTCAACGCGCCCGAGGTGGAATGGAGTTTCGAGCCCGATGTCGACTGGCTTGACATCACCACCGTGCACAAGGGCGGACTGTTCGGCACGGATTACCGCATGCTGTTTCCCGGCGACGGAATCGACGGCGTCAGGCGCTTCTTCCTCGACACGCTCGTGGCTTTCGGCAAGCGCGGGCTCGCCTGCCAGCCGGCCATTGTCGGTATCGGCCTCGGTGGCTCGAAGGACACCGCCATGGTGCTGGGCAAGCAGGCCGCCTGCCTGAGGATCGTCGGCGACCGCAACCCCGATCCCGGGATCGCCGCGCTGGAGCTGGAGTTGCGTGACCTCGGCAATTCGATCGGCATGGGAGCCATGGGGTTCATCGGCTCGTCGATGTGTGTCGATGTCCACATCGAAGCGGGTTTCACCCATACGGGCGGCATGCCCATGAGTGTCCACACCTTCTGCCTGTCGTCACGGCGGGCCACCGCGCGCATTCACGCCGACGGGCGTGTCGAGCATCGCACGGACCCGCAATGGTTCACACCCTATCACCGCCGGGAGACGGTAGAATGGCCCGAGGCGCCAACGGCATCAAGCAAGTCCGCCTGAAGGTTCCAGCCGGTCCGGAAGAACTGGCTGCCCTCGAAATCGGCACGGTCGTCTTCCTCGACGGAGTGATCTACACGGGCCGGGAAAGTGTCTACAAGAAGGTGGTCGGCGACGGTCACCCATTGCCCGCGGACCTGGCGGCCATCACCAACGTCAACTTTCACTGTTCCCCGGCGGCTGCACCGGACGGGCAGGGGGGCTTTCGCGTCGGTGCCGTCACCGCCACGGCGTCCTTTCGATTCTCCCAATGGATGAGGCGCTGGTTCGAGATTTCCGGTGCCCGGATGATCATCGGCAAGGGAGGCATGAGCGCTCGCGACTATCGTGAGTTGTTCCAGCCCCTGGGGGCGGTCTACCTGACCACTCTCGGCTACGGGACGGGCGCGTTGCTCGGGCGCGGCATCAAGCGGGTGCGCGACGTCTTCTGGCTCGACGAACTCGGCATCGCCCAGGCGATGTGGGTGCTGGAGGTGGAGAATTTCGGTCCTCTTCTGGTCGACGGCGATGCCCATGGCCATTCGCTGTTCGAGCGGCAGCAGGCGGAAATCAATCCCCGTCTGGCGAAACTCTACGAAGGGCTGAAGCCGCCGGCATTGCATCGTTACGGCGAAACCGACGATCGCAAGGACGAACTCATCTGAGGATGATGTCCGTTCTGGGGTGACAAGGTTCGTTCCGGTCACTTGCGGCGCGGCACACCGGTCCGCGCAAGGCTGTCCCGCAAGTGTCAATTTTCGCGCTTGCAGGGTTTTCCTGCCTCGATCCTGTCATCGCAATGCAGAATATCGGTGATAACTGCTCCATGTCACGGCGGAATTGCCGGGGTTCGGGGAGCGCCGGACTTTGTTGAAATTCCCGTTTCTGTCACATGGTCTGTCTGGCGATTGTCAGCCAATAGGGAATAGTGGCGACAACGTCCATGGCTGCCGATCTTTCCCGCCATTTCACTGGATCATGATTCCGGCTTCGATATTTTCCACGAATGATAAATTCAATGAAGTCGAGTATGTCGAGAAAGGGTGGAGGAATGTCGATCGAGAGTATTATCCGGAACATTCGACGGGCACTTTTCGCATGCTGGTGGCCGATTCCCGCCCTGGTCGCGATCTTCCTTCTGACGGGCATGAGCGCGGGATCCCCAGCGCTCGCCGTTTATGGTCTCAGCTTCTGGCACTATGCGGTCTATGCCCTCGCGTTTGTCCTGCGAGCCGTTCCGGTTGCGACGTTCACATATGATGCATTCTGGCTCAAGGGTATTGCACTGGCCGTCGCGGGAGTGGTCTTCTTCCCCAACGACCCGGGTGCCGTCACCCTTCTGGTGATCATCGCGGGGTTGGGACTGAATATCAGTGCAGCGCTTCGACTCGGCAGCGAGCGGACCTACTACGGATTCGAACTTGGCTCCGTGCCGCCGAAGCGGATCACGGCATTTCCGTACTCGCTCACCGCGCATCCCATGCTGATCGGAAACATGATCGCCTTCGGCGGAACACTCCTGGATTCCGAATTCCGTGCGCTGTGGTGGCCGCTGGCCGTCATCCATGTGGCCTTGAACGGCGCGACCCTGTGGATGGAAGTGCACGGCCGGAAACTCCCCGTGCCGCTCGCGGCCCGATGGTTTGCGGGAGTCGTCGGCCTTTCCGTCATCGTCCTCGTGGCAGCGTTTGCGGACCAACTCCTTGCCGTCATCGCAGGCACCGTCGCCATCATCGTCTTTGCCGCCCTGCTGTTCCGTCGCTATGCGGGCGGTGCCAGATCCGGAGGAACCCCATGACCGATGCGATCGCAACCCGTGCCATTTCGAGTGATCCACGCCCCCTGGGTGGCTACTGCGAACTCATCCGGGTTTGCAAGCAAGCGACCGGGAGGCGGTTGGTCCCTGATGGATGATGGTCTTCGATTGGCACTGGACAGATCGGGTCGATAGGCCGATCTGCAACGGTGTTCCACCCGCAAAGGCCGAATCATGTTGTCATCGCGTCCATTCCTGCGGCGGCCCGAGGTCATCCTTGTCGCCGGCTGTCTCATTGCCCTTGTCAGTTTCGGTGCACGCGCCGGTTTCGGCATCTATCTGGAGCCGATGTCCTCCGCGCATGGCTGGGGGCGCGAAGTGTTCGCCGTGGCCATCGGCATCCAGAACATCATGTGGGGCATCGGCCAGCCCATCGCCGGTGCGCTGGCCGACCGTTTCAGCACCGCAAGGGTGCTGGTCGTTGGTACCCTGATATACATCGCCGGCTTCGTGTTGATGTCGATGAGCGACACGCCGTTGCTGTTGAACCTGTCGGCCGGCCTGCTCATCGGTATCGGCGGGGCGGGAGCGAGTTTCGCCCTGGTGATGGCCGCCGTCGGGCGAATGATGCCGGATGACAAGCGATCGATGGCGCTCGGCATCATCGTCGCCGCCAACTCGCTCGGCCAGTTCCTGCTCGTTCCCCTGGGGCAGGCGTTCATCATGGCCTATGGCTGGTCAGTCGCACTGCTGCTCACGGGCTCCATGCTGCTGCTCGTCATTCCCCTTTCGGCACCTTTTGCCAAATCGGATGAAACGCCGGGCGGGCTTGCGGGACAGACGCTGGGGCAGGCCCTCAAGGAGGCCGCCGGGCACCGCAGCTATGTACTGCTGACCCTGGGCTTCTTCGTCTGCGGCTACCATGTGGCGTTCATCCAGACCCATCTGCCGGCCTTCATCCAGGATCGGGGCGTCCCGGTCTGGGTCGGTGGCTGGGCCATAGCGCTTGTGGGACTGTTCAACATCGTGGGCTCGCTCTCCTCGGGCTGGATCGGTGGCCGCTGGTCGATGAAGAACCTGCTCTGCCTCATCTATCTGAGCCGTGCGGTCGTCATCGCCGTTTATGTGAGCCTGCCGGTGTCGACCGTCTCCACCCTGATCTTCGGTGCGGCGATGGGTCTCCTGTGGCTGTCGACGGTGCCGGCGACCTCCGGGCTGATCGCGGTCATGTTCGGCCCGCGCTACATGGCGACCCTGTTCGGCATCGTCTTCTTCAGCCACCAGGTCGGGGCATTCATCGGCGTCTGGCTGGGCGGCTACCTGTATGACACCATGGGAACGTATAACTATGTCTGGTGGAGCGGCGTGGGACTGGCCGTCCTCGCCGCCGCGATGAACTGGCCCATCGTCGAAAAACCGGTGCAGCGGAGAGTGACGCAGCCGGCCTGAGGGGGGGGCGGGGAAGGAAGGCCGCCTTCAGGGTGCTCCTGTCCTGATGCGAGCCGCGATCCACGCGGACACGAACAGCAGGCCGGCGGCGCTGAGCGAGGGCAGGGTATAGGCCGCAGCGCCGCCGAGGCCGCTGTGCTCGGCCATCCATCCGGCCACGGCCGGACCGGTCATCTGCCCCAGCCCGAATCCGGCGGTGACGAAGGCAATGGCGCGTGTGCGGGCATCCGGCTGCATCTGCCGCACGGCAACCAGTCCCAGGGCGGTGATACCCATCAGGGTCCCGCCCAGCAGGAGGGCTGCGATGGCCAGCCCGATCAGGCCCTGGAACAGTCCTCCCGCCATCACTCCCGCGGCCAGTGTCAGTGTCGAGCGGACATAGGCCGGCATCACCCCGATCCGTTTGGCCATTGCAGTCCAGAAGGCAACAGACGGGAGGGCGGTGACGCCGACGATGAACCAGATCGTCATCTGCGTCGCATGTACCAGTTCAGCCTCCCGGGCGATGGTGACCATGAAGGTGGCGGTGATGACATAGCCATAGCCGAACAGGGCATAGGCCAGTGTCAGCATCAGGATCGGGCGGTCGAGTCGCAGGGATGTCCCCGATTGACGGCCCGGCACATGCGGTTCGTACCGGCCCAGCAGAAACCAGGCGACGACACCGAACGCGGCGGCCACCAGGCCGCCATCGCGCCAGAGCTGCCACCATTCCGCACCGCGGGCGGTTTCCACACCGACGAGAATGGCACTCGCCGCGATTCCCGCGCCGACACCGGCAAAATGCATGGCCGCGAGGCCCGGTCGCCCGGCCTGTGCGAGTTTCTCGACGACGATACCCGACGCGATGACAAGGGCAAGGGCGCTCAGGACACCGGCGATCAGCCGCATGGCTGCGAGCCACGGCAGGTTGCCGTCCAGGCCCATCAGCGCCGTGGAGGCGGCACTGCCGGCGACCGATCCCCAAAGGACGGCGGATCGGCGACTGTCGACGAGCGGGGAAGCGCCGATGAGGGCACCCGCGAGATAGCCGGCATAGTTGGCCGCCGCAACGAGACCGGCATCCGATGGCGACAATCCCAGCTCGGTCATCATCGCGGGCAGAAGCGGAGTGAGCAGGAAGCGGCCGATACCGATGGCCAATGCCATCACCAGGCAGCCGCCCAAAGCGATTTTCCACGATGCGGACGAGGTCAGGGGCTGCTCGGCATGGGGCATGTCATTGATTCCGGTTCCCTGGCGGGGCTACATAACGCGTTCAGACGAGGGAATAGAAAGCCATGAATCACAAGCCCGCAAGTGACACCTTCGGCGAACTCGATCCGAGTCCGCGCCTGCTCATGGGGCCGGGGCCGGTGGATGTCTATCCACGGGTGCTGCGGGTCATGTCCACGCCGATGCTGGGGCAGTTCGATCCCGAATTCACCCGGCACATGAATGAGGTCATGGCCCTCTACCGGCAGGTTTTCGTTACCAACAACCATTGGTCGATCCTGATCGATGGTACCGCCCGGTCGGGCATCGAATGCTGCATGACCTCGATGATCGAGCCCGGACAGAAGGTGCTGGTGCCGATCATGGGTCGCTTCGGCCATCTGCTTGCCGAGATCGCGGAGCGTTGCGGTGCCGAGGTGGTGTCGATCGGGACCGAGTGGGGCCGGGTGTTCGACCCTGACGAGATTGGCGCCGCCATCAGGCAGCATCGCCCGCACATGGTCGCCACGGTGCAGGGCGATACCTCGACCACCATGTGCCAGCCGCTCGACCGGCTGGGGAAGATCTGTCGCGAACACGACGTCCTGCTCTATGTCGATGCCACCGCGAGCATTGCCGGGAACAGGTTGCTCACGGACGAGTGGATGCTCGATGCCGTGTCGGCGGGGTTGCAGAAGTGTCTTTCCGGCCCGCCGGGAATTTCCCCGATTACATTCAACGAGCGGGTGGCGAAGGTCGTCAACGGCCGGAAGCACATCGAAGGCGGAATACGTCCCGATGATTTCGTTGCCGCGCGTGGCCCGGTCATACGCTCCAACTATTTCGACCTCGCCATGCTCATGGATTACTGGGGTCCGAAGCGGCTCAACCACCACACCGAGGCCACGACCATGCTGTGGGCGGCGCGCGAATGTGCGCGGGTGGTGCTGGAGGAAGGGCTGGACAATGGCATAGCCCGCCACGAACTGACATCGAGGGCGCTGCGTGCCGGGCTCGAAGCCATGGGACTGAAGCTGTTCGGCGATCCCGCCTATCGCATGGCCAATGTCACGGGTGTCTGGATTCCGGAGGCGGTCATCGGTGAGGCCGACGCGATCCGCAGCGAGATGCTGCTCGATTTCGGTATCGAGATCGGCACGTCGTTCGGCCCGCTGCATGGCAGGATCTGGCGAATTGGCACCATGGGACATGTCTGCCGCAAGGCGAATGTCATGCGCTGTCTGGCTTCGCTGGGCATGGTCCTGGCCCGCCACGGATGCAGGGTCGATCCGAAGGCCGGTATCGATGCCGCCTACGAAGCCTACGCCGCGACCTGATCAGTCGTTGCCGATGTTCGAGTAATAGCCGCCGCTGTAGCGGCGGTATTCCCGTGCTGCGCCCGACCGGATTATGAGGGCCGCGACATCGGAGCCGTTGCCGCGCCGGCAGCGTCCGACGATCCGCCTGTAGCGGTCATGGTCCATGACGGTGCAGGCAAGCTCGCCGTCCGCGACGATCTGCCGGAGCTGATGCGTGGCGGCAGAGCCGCCCCTGCGGTTCCACTCGGGTGCATCCAGCCCCCAGAGACGGATCTGCGGCTCGATATCCTGCAAGTAGAGACTGTCGCCATCAGCCACCCGTCGCACGCGACCATGGATCACGCTGCCAATCGCCGGCAGTCCATCGCCCGCTGTCATCCGGTGGCGCTTGTCGATGGTCTCCGACCAGCCGGCATGATCTCCCCATGACCGGACGATGTCGCGCATGACCTGCAATCGCGACGGGTCGATGCCGATCAGTATGGTGACAATGATAGCCGCGGCCATGGACCACGGGATGTTTCGGACGGAACGCCGTCGATGTTGCCGAATAAACAAATAGTACCTCAAGGAGAAGTTCAACTTTACGTATCATTTGACACTATATGGTTAACGAATAGTAACCAATTGCCATATCGCGCCTTCTACCTCGCTTGTCTAGGAGGTTCCGGGCGGGCATGTTACAGATCTGAACTGTGAAACAACGCGAAGCTGGAGGCGAGCATCATGACTGTAGAGATGGACCACGGTTACCTGCCGTTGTCGGGCATGGAACTGCCACGATTTGCCGGCGTGCCGAGTTTCATGCGCCTGCCCGTCGTCGATCCCGACGAGGACAGGGCCGACGAGGTACAGATCGGTCTGGTCGGCGTTCCCTGGGATGGCGGCACCACCAACCGTCCCGGTGCGCGCCATGGACCGCGACAGTTGCGCGACCTGTCGACCATGATCCGGCTGGTCAATCAGGCGACGCTCATCCGCCCGTTTCACATCGCACGCTGTGCCGACATGGGCGATGTGCCGGTCAATCCCGCCGATCTGCAGGATACGCTCGAACGGGTGCAGGGGTTCTACGACAAGTTGCGCGTACGTGGCATCCTGCCCATGAGCGCCGGGGGCGATCACCTCATCTCGCTTCCGATCCTGCGCGGCCTGGTGGCGGGTGAGCCCGTCGGCATGATCCATTTCGATGCCCATACGGACCTGTTCGACAGCTATTTCGGCGGGTTCCGCTACACTCACGGGACACCGTTCCGGCGGGCCATCGAGGAGGGACTGCTCGATCCCGCACGGGTGGTGCAGATCGGCATCCGGGGATCGTCCTACGACATGGAAGATGTCGCGTTCGGCCGTAGCCAGGGCGTGCGGATCATCATGATCGAGGAACTGAGCGATCGAGGGGTCGACGACGTCATGGCCGAGGCCCGTTCGATCGTCGGCGACAAGCCCACCTATGTCAGCTTCGACATCGACGGCATCGACCCGTCCATGGCGCCCGGCACGGGGACCCCGGAGATCGGCGGCTTTACAACCCACGATGCCCAGCGCATGGTTCGCCAGTTGCAGGGGCTCAATCTCGTTGGGGCGGACCTGGTCGAGGTCAGCCCGCCATTCGATCCGACCGGTGGCACCGCGTGGGTGGGAGTGAGCATCATGTTCGAGCTGCTCTGCGTACTGGCCGACAAGGTGGAAAGGGTCACGGGTGAGGAACGTTGATGCGGCCGGGCTGGCTTGTGCCATCGAGGATGGTTCCCTGGTCGCCCTTGCCCCGGATTATTCCGGCTGCGCGCTGGCGGTCGTTCGGGAGCTCATCCGGCGCGAGGCCCGCGGCCTGAGGCTGGTGGGATGTCCGCAACTGGGCCTCCAGGCCGAACTGCTCATCGCTGCGGGATGTGTCGAGGCCATCGAGACGGCGGCCATCGGCCTCGGCGAGCTGGGGCGGGCACCGGCATTCGACAGGGCCTATCGCGAAGGGCGCATTGTCGTGCGGGAGGCCACCTGTCCGGTCATCCACGCAGGATTGCAGGCCGCGGAAAAGGGCATTGCCTTCATGCCGATGGCCGGGATCCTCGGTTCCGATCTCGTCGCCATGCGCGATGACTGGAAGGAGATCGTCGACCCGTTCACGGATGAGCCCGTCCTGCTGGTGCCGGCAATCCGCCCGGATGTTGCGCTGTTCCATGCGCCGATCGCCGATGCCAGCGGCAATGTCTGGATCGGCGTGCGGCGGGAGCTGATGCTGATGGCTCATGCGGCACGGCGAACGGTGGCGAGTGTGGAGGAGTGTCGGGAAGCCTCGCTGCTCACCGATCCGCTTGCGGCAGCCGGCACGATCCCCGCCCTGTATGTCGAACGAACGGCAATCATCAAAAGGGGTGCCGCACCATCGGGGCTGTTCGGATGTTATGCCGCCCGCGCGGACTGGGTGGCAGCCTATGTCGAGGCTGCGGTCGAAAACTCCACACTTGCCGCCTTTCTCGATCAATGGCTGGACGAAGCATGAGACCGGATACGACCCGCCTGATGATTGCAACGATCGCCCGGCTGCTGGCGGGTTGCAGGCATGTGGCGGTGGGAGCGAGCTCACCGATCCCGGCGGCGGGCGCATTGCTGGCCCGGCATTGCTCGCAAGGGGCCATGCGCGTCTCCATTCTCGGTTCCGAACGGCATACGGGGTTTACCGACGGTGGTCGGGAGCTGTTCGACTGTGCCGCGCAGGGGCGGATCGATGCCTTCTTCTTTTCCGGCGTGCAGATCGACGCGGAAGCCGGCATCAACCTTCTGGGGCTCGGCCCGCACCGTGACGAGGGCAGGCCACCCTCGCTGCGCCGCCGTTTCATCGGCAATTTCGGCGCACCCTATCTTGCATCCCTCATTCCACGACTGATCCTGTTCCGCACGGACCACAGTCCGCGAACGCTGGTCGAGCGGGTCGACTTTGTGACCGCGCCGGGCAGGGACGGGCGCGAGCTTCTCACCAATCGCTGCCTCTTTCGCCGCGAACGGGGAAGATTGCGGCTCGTGAGCCTTCACCCTGGCGAGACCTTCGACGATGTTGCAGCAGCCACGGGCTTTGCGCTCGAACGGCCGGACGAACTGACGACGACGCCCGGGCCCACGGCCGAGGAGCTCGGCAACATCAATGGCTGGATCGCGGAGGAGATCGCCGAAATCTATCCCCGCTTCAGCGAGGAGGTCCTGCGTGGGTAGATGATGCCGCCTGTCGTGATCGTCAGCGCCGCCGCTTGAGGAGCACGTAGAGCGCGCCCGGTCCGCCGTCCCTGACATGGGCCGTGCTGTAGGCGAGGATGCGCGAACGGTTGGGCTCGGTATCCAGCCAGCGCGGGGTCATGTTGCGCAGGATGCCGCCATTGCGCTCGCCCATGCCGGTGATCACCAGCAGGCAGCGCGACCCACGGGCCTGCTGGGCAATGATGAACCCGGACAGCCGGTCATGGGCCTCGACCTGGGACAGGCCGTGCAGGTCAAGTCTCGCATCGATGCCCATCTGGCCGCGTTTGAGCCGTTGCCAGTTGCGGCGATCCATGTCGACAGGCCGGCTGAGATCGAGCTGCTGGCTCTGCCGCGGTGTCCGGGGGAGGGAAGGGTACACGACCGGCGGTGCCGGCCCTGCACGATCTGCCGATGCCTGAGCGGACGGAAGCGCCGGCAAGGCCGCGGTCCCTGTCGCAGCGGGACGCCGGTTTTGCGGATGCAGCGGCGTGGTATCGCGCACGGCATGGTTCCACAGGCGCTCTTCTTCCGCGGAGAGCTGACGTGGTCGCCGCCGCACCCGTGTCAGTCCCCGTCGACAAGCAGGATCAGCAACCGTTTCGGCCCATGCGCTCCGAGTTCCAGCTTCTGCCCGATGTCGCCGGTCCGCGAGGGGCCGGTGATGAAGTTGATCGACCGCGGCGGACTGTCGTGCTCCTCGCTATAGAGGCGGAGCGCGTCTTCATAGGATGCAAGGATACGGGAGGATGGCACGGCCACGATGCTGTTTTCGGGAAGGAAAGCCAGCAGGGTGGGGTGTTCAGGCGATGAGGCGAGGCACAGTGTCCCGGTCTCCGCGACACCGCTCTCGGCGACGGTGAGGCCGGTCGTGTCTTCATTTTCGGCGGTGCCGGTGTGGGTCCGCAGGAGCGGCTGGTGATCCCAGCCCGCCTGCAGCAGCCGGGCATCGTTGGCCATCACGAGCTTCTGCGGCAGGTTGTGGAGGCGCAGCCACGCGGTGGTGGCCGAGGGTATGTCGTGCCAGTGGCGAAGGCGCTGCACTTCGGCCTGAACCCCGGTGGCCATGGTGGTGAAAAGGTGGATGCGGTGCTCGTCATCGCCCTGCCCGCGCGCGGGCACGAGATTGGGCTCCATCGAGGCGAGCCGTTCGGCGACGCGGGCACGGGCGCGGGCGAGTTCCTCGGGCGTGCGGCCGATGCTCTTGCGGATGCGCTCCAGCACCACCGAGCGGCTGTCGCTGCTCACGTCTTCCTCCGGCGATGCTTCCTGTAGCGGCTCATGAATGTCGCCCCCTGAGGTGCCGGCATGTCGCGGCTCAGCGTCCAGCCGCTGGCGAACGGCAGGCTCGAAAAGCTGCCATCCCTCCGGCCCAGCAGGCCAAGCACGCGCGCCACGATGCCGGTGGCCAGACGGTAGAGGCGCGGCCTTCGGGCGACATACGCCCACAGGGCCAGCCCCATGCGTGCGCGCGGCGGCATCAATTTCCGGTCGAACTGTTCCTCGCGCCAGTGACGCATGAGCTTGGGCAGCGGTATGCGCACCGGACAGACCGATTCGCAGCGCCCGCAGAAGGTGGACGCATTGGGCAGCGGATAGCCCTTGTCGATGCCGATGAACTGCGGGGTGAGCACCGAACCCATGGGACCGACATACACCCAGCCATAGGCGTGACCGCCCGCAGCGAGGTAGACCGGGCAGTGATTCATGCAGGCACCGCAGCGGATGCAACGCAACATCTCCTGGAATGCGGTACCGAGCATCGAACTGCGGCCATTGTCCAGAAGAACGACGTGAAAATGCCTGGGGCCATCCAGATCGCCCGCCCGACGCGGACCGGTCATCAGCGTGGTGTAGGCGGAAAATTCCTGGCCGGTTGCCGACCGTGCGAGCAGGCGCAGGAACGTGGTGGCGTCGAACAGTCGTGGAACCATCTTCTCGATGCTGGTCACCACGATCTGTGTATCGGGCAGGCCCTGGGTCAGCTCGGCATTGCCCTCGTTGGTGACCGTGATGGCCGTGCCGGTCTCGGCCACGAGGAAATTGGCGCCGGTGATGCCGATATCCGCCTCGAAATATTTCCGCCGCAGGATCCGGCGGGCTTCCCCGACAAGGGCAGCCGGAGCCTCGATGCGCTCGCCGCCATGGTGTTGCTGGAAGAGGTCGCGGACATCGTCCATGCTCTTGTGGATGGCAGGGCCGACGAGATGGCTGGGCGGCTCGTTGGCAAGCTGGATGATGTATTCGCCAAGGTCGGTCTCGACCCGCTCGATACCGTTGCTCTCGATGAATTCGTTGAGGCCGATTTCCTCGGCGATCATGGACTTGCTCTTGGTCACCGACTGAGCCCCGGCATCGCGGCAGATGCCAAGGACGATCGCGCGTGCCTCCTCGGCGTCGCGGGCCCAATGGACGTGACCGCCGGCCTCGATCACACGCTCCTCGAAAACCTCGAGGTAAAGGTCGAGATGGGCCAGCGTATGGTTCTTGATGTCGCGGGCGATGTCGCGCAGTTCCTCGAATTCGGGCAGGTTCGCGGCAGCCCGGCCACGTCCCTTCTGCCATCCCTGTTCGAGAAGCCGCAGGGAGCCCTGCAACGTCTCGTTGGCCATCGCTTCGCTGGCGCTGGCTTCAAACGCGAGGCTGTTGGCCTGCATCGCCTCAGCTCCCCTCGCCGATGGCAGGCGTGTCGAGATCGCCGACGAGCAGTTCGGCCACATGGCGAACATGAACGCTTGATCCCTCGCGCCTGAGCCGGCCAGCCATGTTCAGCAGGCAGCCAAGGTCGCCTGCCACAACCGTGTCGGCACCTGAAATCTCGATATTGGCCATCTTGTCGGAAACCATGCGGGTCGAGAGGTCGGGATATTTCACGCAGAACGTGCCGCCAAAGCCGCAGCACACTTCGCTGTTGTCCATCTCGACGATATCGGCGCCGGCACTCAGCAGCAATTGCCGGGGCTGGCCCTTGATACCCAATTCGCGCAGGCCGGAGCAGCTGTCATGATAGGTGACGTCGATCTCGGCGCGGGCGGCCACGGAGGTCATGCCCATGACATCGACGAGAAAGCTGGTGAGCTCGTGACAGCGCTGCGACAGCTCGCGGGCACGCGCGAGGTTGGCGTCTCCTTCCTCGAACTGCTCGGCCAGATGCCTGCGCAGCATTCCCGCACATGAGCCGGACGGGGCAACGACATAGTCATAGCCGGCAAAGGAGTCGAGGATGGCCATGGCCAGATCGCGCGCCGTCTTGCGATCGCCGGAATTGAAAGCAGGCTGGCCGCAACAGGTCTGGGCCTCGGGAACCTCGACGTCACAACCGGCCTCCTCCAGCAGGCGAAGGGCGGCAAAGCCGACGCTCGGCCGGAAGAGATCGACGAGACAGGTCACGAACAGGGCGACTTTTGGCGGACGGCTCATGGTAAGGCTTCTCGATCGGCGAGGTCGTGTTCCAGCGGTCGGTCAACTGGAGGGTGCAGAAGACTTCGGCAACAGCACCAGCATGCGGCCACGGCCCTTCATATGGCCTGCAGCGTATTCCGCCAAGTCGCCAGCACCCCAAAAAACATCGCCGCGGATCGCGCCGCGGATCGCGCCCCCGGTATCCTGGGCAATCATCAGGCGACGAAAGGGCCGCTCGCCATCGGGATAGGGGGCCGTGGTATCGAGCCAGACGGGCATGCCCATGGACCAGAACTTGCGGTCGACGGCGAGGCTGCGGCCAGGTTCGAGCGGAACGTTGCTGGCTCCGAGAGGCCCGCTCTCACCGGCGAGATCATCCAGTTCGCGAAAGAATACATAGGATGCATTCCTGTGCATGATATCGTTCGCCTGGTCGGGATGGGCCTCAAGCCAGTCGCGAATGGACTGGAGCGAGACATTCTCGCGAGTGAGAGCGCCCATGTCGATGAGGTCCCGGCCGATGGCCCGATAGGGACGGCCATTCTGATCGGCATAGCCCACGCGAACGACCGAACCGTCGGTCAGCCGGACCTGTCCCGAGCCCTGGATCTGAAGGAAGAACTTGGCAATCGGATCGTCGACCCAGAGCAGCGGCCGGGCGACATCGTCGATCGCTCCGGCATCGATGGCGGCACGGTCGGCATAGGGTTCGAGCTTGCCGTTGACGACCCGTCCGCCGATGCGGTGGCCCTTCATCTCGTCGGAGAACCGCCCCAGATCCACGCTCACCAGATCCTGCGGGCGGGCATGCAGCGGCACGTTGAAATGCTCGTCGGGTTGCCGCGAGCCATGGAGCAGCGGCTCGTAGTAGCCGGTGAAAAGACCGGTATCCTCGTCACCCCAGTGAACTTCGTAGGCCTGGAAATGGTTCTCGAAGAATGTTCTCGCATCCTGAGAATATTGCAGGTCGGCACAGATTGCCTGCCACGCAGAGACCTTGCCGGCAATGCCCCAGTCCCGGCTGCCATCGGCCTTGCCGATACGACCGCAGCTGCGACGAAAGGCAGCAAGAGCCGGCCACTGGTCATCGGCCTTCCAGCCATCGATGGAACCGAAGGATACTGGCACGAGCGTCGGCGAGGTCGGTTCAGGCTCGCGGGTTTCCGAACACGACGCCAGCAAAAGCGCCACCGCCGCCGCCATGACCGACCGTGAAACGGCGCTCACCCGGGCGTCAGGGAGCGCGGGTCTCGACAAGGGTCCAGTTGGGGTCGGTACTGCTGGTATCGCGTTCGAACGTCCAGAGATCGGTAAGTTCCTCGACATGCGTCGGATCGCCCTCAAGAATGTTGCCATCACGATCCTTGAGCGCGTTGATCTGGTCGGTATCGAAGCGCACCGTTACCCGGGCCATGTGACCATCGACGAGATTGACCTCATGCACATCCGCCTTGCGCACGGAGACCAGCTCGAACTGCATGTCCTGACCTTCGACGTCGCGTTGGGTGATGACGGAATCGAAACTGTCGTAGACGTCGGCCGACAGCAGGGGCTTGAGTGTGTCCCGGTCACCACGGGCATACGCCTCCAGAATCATGGCAAAGGCAGCCTTTGCGCCTTCCAGGAAACCCGGCAGATCGAACGACGGGTCGACCTTGCGCAACTGGACGAGACCATTCCTGAGCGTCTCGTTCTCCATGTCGGAGATGATTTCCTCGGTAATGTCGGGCAGGGGCGGCGGCACATCGGCCGGATTGGCCGGCGCGCTCTCGGAAGGGTTGTTGGCCGAGCCGATGCCGGTGCGCTGCTGCTCGTTCCCCGTCTTGCGGCCGAGCACACTGCGCAGTCTCAAGGCGATGAACGCGGCGACCATGGCAAAGAAGATGATGTCGATATAGGCGAAGGAATCAGACATGGGTCCTGGTCACGTTACGTCCTGGTTATCGCTCTGCTGGAGCCGTCCTGCAAACTGCAGGATTCCTCCCGATCAAGGAAGTCTCCCGGAGGCCCGCTGGACGATGCCTCGACAGAAGGTTACATCAGCCAACCTGATCATCATATAAGGTCCAGCAGCGAAAAACAAACAGGGTCGGAACGTGTCACCTGCATTCATTCTCTTTATTCTGCTTGTCGCGGTACCCATCGTCGAGGTTGCGACCTTCATTCAGGTGGGGGGATTGATCGGGCTCTGGCCAACGATCGCCATGGTGATTCTCACCGCCGTGGTCGGCAGCATCATCATTCGCCGGCAAGGACTTGGCCTCATCCAGACGGTGCAAAGGCAGATGGCCGAAGGTGCCCTGCCGGTGTTCGAGGTATTCTCGGGGCTGTGTCTCCTTGTCGCGGGTGCGTTGTTGCTCACGCCCGGTTTCATCACCGACACCATGGGATTCCTGTTGCTGTGGCCGGGACTGCGGCGCATGGTCTACGCGCGCTTCCGTGATCGCATCGACATCCAGAGCCGCTCTTTCGGCAGCGCTCAGACACGGCGGGGCGATGTGATCGACGGCGAATACGAGGAAGTCGTCGACACTGAGGACATGCCGCCACCGCGCGGCAACTGGGGACGTCCGTCGGGACCGGAACGCTGATGCTGCTCATCCGTCATGGCGAATCGGAATGGAACGTGCCGTTCGGTGCCGTGCGCATCGATGCCGGCATTCCGGACCCGGAGCTGACCGCTCGTGGCAGGCAGCAGGCGATGGATGCGGCAGCAGGGCTGGAAAGGCAAGGCATTCGCCGGATCATCGCCAGTCCCTATCGGCGGACCCTGCAGACGGCATCGATCATCGCCGCAAAGCTCGGAGTCGACATCGAGGTCGAGGCGCTGGTACGAGAGCGCTGTGCGTTCAGTTGCGATCAGGGCACCTCCCGCGACGAACTCCAGCGGGCCTGGCCGGATCTCGACTTTTCGGCCCTGGCCGATCGCTGGTGGGGTGCGCGGATCGAGAGCGTCCGATCCATCGAACAGCGCGCCGGGACGTTCCTGCGGCGCACGGAAACATTGGCCGACCGCGATCATATCCTCGTTGTCTGTCATTGGGGATTCATCCTCGCGGCTACCGGGCAGTCGGTCGACAATGCTGCCATTGTCCGGGTTGCGTCCAGCACGGCGGGAAACCGCTGAGTGACGCCCCCGGATCGATGACGGAATACAAGGTCCATACATGTCAAGGAGACGACAATGACAACCGAGAGCAACGAAGGCGCCGCAACGGGTGCCGAGTCGCAGGCTGCACCGAGCATCTCTATCGTTACCCAATACGCCAAGGACCTGTCCTTCGAGAATCCGAAGGCACCGTTCGGTCTCCAGCAGCAGGACGCACGACCGGAAATCCAGATCCGCGTCGATGTCCGGGCGCAGCAGCTCAACGCCGAGCAGTTCGAGGTATTGCTGGAGGTCAATGTCGACGCCAAGGCCAGCAACGAGAACGTGTTCCTGGTCGAGCTTCACTATGGCGGCATTTTCCGGTTGGCAAATATCCCGCAGGATAGCCTGCAGCCGTTGCTGATGATCGAATGCCCGCGAATGCTGTTCCCCTTCGCGCGCCGGATCATTGCGGATGTGACCCGTGATGGCGGCTTCCCGCCGCTGATGATCGATCCGATCGACTTCGTCGCGCTCTTCCGCCGCCGTCTCATGGCGGCACAGGAAGCGGCAGCACAAGCCGGTGGCAACGGCAGTTCGCAGGTCAACTAGTGCTCAGACGCATTCACTTCGTTCATTCACCCGAGCACTAGTTCCTTGTTTTTGCATCAATTTATCCAGACAGATCAGTATGATCCGTCTGGATCGGTGCACTAGGGCCGGTAGCGGGCGGTCCGGCGGACCAAGAAGGTTTCGCCGGGCCGGCCTTGCCCTCGACGGGACCGGGATCAGGCGTTGATGTTTCCGAGACGGCGGATGATGCCTGGAACATCGTCGATGCATTCCATCAGCGATGCCGCATCGGCAGCGGCAAATTCCTGCGCTATGACGTGGTCGACCAGTGCTGTCGTCTGTGACCAGAAGCCGCCACGGTCCAGCAGCAGGATCGGTTTGTCGTGGTAGCCCAGCTGCTTGAGTGTGAGTACCTCGAAGAGTTCGTCGAGCGTGCCAAGCCCGCCGGGCATTGCGACGAAGCTGTCCGATTCGGCGATCATCCGCTCCTTGCGGTCGAACATGCCCCGGCTGACAACCAGTTCGCTGATGTCGCCCTTGCCGACCTCGCGCTGCATCAGCCTTTGGGGAATGATTCCGAGAACACTGCCACCTGAAGTCATGACCGAGTCGGCGACAACCCCCATGAGGCCGACACTGCCGCCGCCATAGACCAGCCGCCAGCCCCGTTCTCCGATCATGCGCCCGAGTTCGCGCGCGTCACGTTCATGGCCCGGGTCGCGACCGAAGCGCGACCCGCAAAAGACACATACCGAGAACATCCCTTTTCCCCGACCGGAGCGGATCAGGCGCTCTCGCCGCGCGTGAGCTTGCGGAAGTCCTCCATCAGATCCCGCGTGACCGGTCCGAGCTGATAGGTGAGATCGTCGATGGCCCGCACCGCCGTCACCTCGGCAGCCGTGCCGGTCACGAAGATTTCCTGCGCATTGCCCAGTTCCTCGGGCTTGATGTGTCGTTCGACGACCTCGATCCCCCGCGCTTTCGCCAGGTCGATCACCGTGCGCCGGGTTATGCCGTTGAGGAAGCAGTCGGGCAACGGCGTGTGGATCTTGCCATCGATGATGAGGAAGATGTTCGCGCCGGTGCTCTCCGCCACGTAACCGCGATAATCCAGCATCAGCGCATCGCCGAAACCCTTCGACTCGGCATCGTGCTTGCAGATGGTGCAGATCATGTACAGGCCGGCGGCCTTGCTGTGGACCGGTGCCGTATCGGGTGCCGGACGGTTGTAGATGGCGCGGGTCAGCCGCAGATCGGAGTAATAGGCTCCCCACTCCCATACGGCGATGGCGACGTTGATGCGCGATTTCTGCGCCGATACGCCCATCTGCTCGGAGCCGCGCCAGGCCACGGGACGGACATAGCAGTCGGAAAGCCCGTTCCTCGCGATGACAGCATTGGTTGCGGCGTCGAGTTCGGCAGCACTGTAAGGGACTTCGAAGCCGAGGATACGCCCGCTGTCGATCAATCTCTGGCTGTGTTCGGTGAGCTTGAACACCTTGCCGGCATAGGCCCGCTCTCCCTCGAACACGCTGCTTCCATAATGCAGGCCGTGGCTGAGCACATGCAACCGCGCGTCCCGCCAGGCGACCATTTCACCATTGAACCAGATATATCCATCCCGCGCATCGTAGGGTATGAGGTCAGCCATGTCGTGCAATCCAGAACGCACCGGCGGAGCGCCGTGTGATGAGTGATTTTCAAGGATTGCAGTCGCTATCACCCGACCTCATATGAGTCAACGAGGCGGGTAGTGGAATAGTGCGATGCCGGGAAACGCCAGGCGCATGGGCCGAAATGGAAGACCAGCCGGTCGGTTGCGGCCCGTTGGTGCCTGCAATCCTGCGAACTTTCACGTCTTGAGTTTTCTGCAAATTGCCGATGATTTCGGGATGGTGACGGGCGCCGGCCCCGTTTCGCCGTTGCGATGCCGGGAAACCTGATCCGATGCCTTCGGCCGCAACACGCAATCCCCTGTTCCTGCGCGACGAGGAACTCGACACGAGCCTGGAATTGCTGACCTCGGCCCATCTGGGGCTCGTGGCCGCGATCCGTCCGCTGCTCGACAGGGAGGGACTGCAGCTTGACGATTTCACGTTGCTTTTCCTGTTGTCTCGACGCCCGGGGCTTTCGATGACCGAACTGCACCAGGTGAGCGGCATCACCAAGCAGAGCCTGTCGCGCCATGTCGCATCCCTGGCCGCACGCTCGCTGGTGGAAGTGGTCGTCGATGAGAGCGATCGCCGGCTGCGACGGGTCCGGTTGACCGACAGGGCCATGGCAACGCTCGAACACCCGGTGGCTGTCCAGCGGAGCCGACTGAAGAAGGCGTTCGGAAAGGTCGGGGTGAACGCAGTCGAAGGATTCCGGGAGGTGTTGCAGGGGATGGCCGGCAGCGTGCCGCAGCGTTCCCCGCGTCCTGCGGAAAATGGATCGTGAATGTGGACGAGGGAGGCGGTGCAAACATCATCGTCGTCGATGACGATGACCGGCTGCGCGGTCTGCTCCAGCGGTTCCTGACCCGGCAGGGACATATCGTCAGTACGGCCGCAGACGCCGGGGAAGCACGGGCGAAGCTGCGCAATTTCGATTTCGACATCATGGTGCTCGATGTGATGATGCCCGGCGAGAGCGGAATCGATCTCACGCAAGAGCTCCGGCGCACCAGTGCCCTGCCGATCATTCTGCTGACGGCTCGCGGCGGCACCGAGGATCGCATCAAGGGGCTGGAAGCCGGGGCCGACGATTATCTGGCCAAGCCCTTTGAACCTCGCGAGTTGATCCTGCGCATTTCGACCATATTGCGCCGTGCCAGGCCGCCTGCACCGGCCGGACGGGTCGAATTCGGCGCATTCAGCTTCGATGTCGCCACGGGGCTGTTGCGTCGGGGGGAGGAGGCCATCCACCTGACGAGCGGGGAGCTGTCGTTGTTGCAGGCGCTTGCGGCGCGGCCCGGACATGCGTTCTCGCGCACCGAACTGGCGGACCTGAGCCGCATCAGCGGCTCGGACCGGGCAGTCGACGTGCAGATGGCACGCCTGCGGCGCAAACTCGAAGATGATCCGCGTCAGCCTCGTCACCTCCTGACGATGCGTGGCGAAGGCTATGTCCTGCGTACCGGTCGCTAGCCGTCATGGGACCTCTGCGCGATTTCCTGAATCGTACCATAGTACCTAGAACACTGTTCTGGCGTTCCTTCATGATCGTCGTCCTGCCGATCCTGGCCCTGCAGATCGTGCTGGCGGTGATTTTCTACAATCGCCATTGGGACGTGGTGACCCGCTGGCTGGCGACCGGTGTCGCCGGCGAGGTCGCGATGGCCGTGGAGATGTTGAAGGGGGTACAGGACGAAGGCGAGCGGCAACGGATTTTCGACAGCTTCAGTCGCCACGGCGATCTCACCTTTACGTTGCTGCCCGGTGGCCAGCTCGACCGGACGATCGCTGCGGCCGGCATCAGGTCGCAGGATTTCTCCCATATCGACGAGAAGATCGTCGATGCCTTCGCCGACAGGCTTGACCGTCCGTTCGTGGTCGATCTGCATTCGGAAATGCCCACGCGCGTGGTGGTGTATGTCCAGCTCGACGACGGGCTCCTGCGCGTGCTTGCACCGCGCAATCGCGTCACCAGCACCACGACCAGCATGCTGCTGGTCTGGATGATCGGTGCCTCGATCGGCCTCATCGCCATCGCCGTCTATTTCCTGCGCTTGCAGGCCGGGCCGATCAAGGAACTCGCCCAGGCGGTCGAGAGCTTCGGCAAGGGACGTGACGTCGGTGACTTCCAGCCTCGCGGCCCGGCCGAGATCCGCCAGGCCGCGCGGGCCTTCAACAGCATGCGCCATCGCATCCTGCGCCATATCGGCCAGCGCATGGAGATGCTGGCGGCCATCAGTCACGACCTCAAGACGCCGCTTACCCGCATGAAGCTCGAACTGGAGATGATCGGCGGCGATGAAGGCATGGTCGTTGGCCTCAAGGAAGATGTCGCCGACATGATGGACCTGGTCGAGACCTATCTGGCCTTTGTCCGGGGCGAGGAGGGCGAGGCCACCGAACCACAGCAGTTGCTGCCGCTGCTGGAGAGCATGCGCGCCCGGGCGGAGCGGTCGCATGTGGTGTTCGAGATCCTCGCCGACCCGACGATCGAATTGCCATTGCGGCCACTGGCCTTCCGCCGATGCCTCGCCAATCTGGTGGACAATGCTGCCCGCTATGGCCGCTGGATCCGCATCACGGCCAAGCGCCTCCCGCGCGAGGTGGTGGTGGCCATCGAGGATGACGGGCCGGGTATTCCGCAGGAGCTCTGGGAACAGGCCTTCCAGCCGTTTTTCCGGGTCGAGGGATCGCGTCAGTCCGGCAGCGGCGGCACCGGTCTGGGCCTCACGATTGCCCGTGACATCGTCCTGGGACACGGCGGCGACCTCACGCTGGGCCGCTCCTCGCGCGGAGGGGCGATGGCCGTCATCCGCCTGCCGGCCTGAACGAACGGAATGCCGGACCGCAGACAACAGGCGTCAGGCAGCTGTCCCGGCGGGCTGCTGAAACCGGGCGGAAAGCGCTACCGGTGTCGGATTCCTGAGCATGTCCAGCACGGGACAGTGGCCATCAACGGCCTCCTTGAGCATCTCCAGTTTCTCGACAGGCGCGTCGGAGACGAGCGTGACCGTTCCGGTGATTTTCTGATAGCCCGGGCGGATCGAATCATCGACGGCGAAAAAGCCGCGCAGGTCGATGTCACCATCGAGCTTCACCGACACGCCCGCAAGCGGAATGCCCAGTGCCGCCGCGAAGGCGCGATAGGTGATTTCCTGACAGGTGCCGAGGGCCGCGAGGATCAGTTCCACCGGGTTGGGACCGGCATCGGTGCCCCCCAGGGCTGGTGGTTCATCGACCACGAGACCGTGCTGGCGGATCGAAACCTGCGAGCGCAGGCCTTCCTGCAATTGCGACGATGACGAGAACACAGCCTGTGCGGCGCTGGCATCAGCGCGGAACGCTGCCCCGGTCTCACTGATAATACGCTTGAGATCGTCTGACATCGGGCTTGCTCCTCCCTGCCATGGACTGATTTGCGGCCATCCATGATTTTGACGCTGGCGGCCGGGATGGACAATATCTCAATCGAGCAAAATGAGAATAGCCAAGGACTTCATCGGGGATTGTCTGTTCATCTGGCCAGGCTCAGCTGCGGATACGGTGCTGCTTGAGATGAAGACTATGAAGATTGTAATTATGAACGTATGTAACATCAACAATATTCTATGAAATATTTTAATCAAGCGATTTTATCCGCTTAGGCGTATTAATGTAATTTGTTCGGTCATGAATGTAACTGCACCCTGAAACGGGTTACCTGATCGCACCCGGGCACAGGGCCCGCCAAAAGGAACGGGCGCGGTTCTGACGCTGCGCCCGTCAGCCCTGGGTCAAATCAGGATTGCGGCTTGGTGAACAGCCACAGGGTGTTGTTCTCGTGATTGCCGGTGTCCTCACCGATTATGACGCGGCCATCATCGAGCACGGCGACATTGTCGGGATTGGAGATCGAGTCGACGGGGCAGGGATTGGCCGCCTCGTTCTTGTCGTAGCCGTGACCGGCCACCAGCGGAGTCATTCCGGTGATGTTGTAAGTCTCGTCGAACGACAGTTCGTAGACGGCACCGCACATGTTCTCGGCGATGTTGATGTCACCCTCGCCGTCGGACATGCCCTTGGAAATCTCGGACATGGCCATGTAGAGGTAAGGTGCGCTGCCATTCTCGATGGCCTTGAAGTTGGCCATGATACCTTCCATCTTGCGCCACTCGGCGGTGGCACCTTTGGCGGCGGCGGCCTTGCGGCTTTCGAGGAAGGCGGCGCGGTCGTCGGCAGCCTCGCCAGCGGCCCAGGCGGCGACATCCTCATCCGAGATGTACTCGGCACCGTCGGTGCTGTCCTCGGCGGTCTTGCCCGCATATTCGCCGATCCAGGCAGCGATCTGGTCGTTGCTGGCATGGGCCAGTTCCACCCACTCGATCGTAAAGCCGACCTCCGCCGATGAACCGCCGTTCTCGCCATTCTGGGTGGCTTTGGCGGCATAGAGCGTGCCCGCCGACAGATCGCCCGCATTGTCGGCGACGAACTTGAAGAAGACGGTGTCGGTCCCGTCATCGGACAGATAGGCGGTCTTGCGGTCGGGCATCACCACGGAGTTCTCGTGGCTGAAGCGGCCCATGGCGTAGTGCTTCACCGGCGTGGCGGCACCGGCGGGATCGGTGATCTCGACGATGTAACCGTAGTCGTAGGGGTTGCTCGGCCCGCCGAGATAGGTGCGGGTCGTCTCGGCACCCTCGAAGTCTTCGCCGGCCGAGGCATCGATCCAGTTTTCGGTGGTGTCGAAATAGAGCTCCTCGGAGGTCAGCGGCGTGTTCCACGGGCTCACCGAACCGAAGCAGTTGATCCACGTACCGTTGACGCTGGAGAAGTCGAGCATGCGCACGTCCTCGGGATCGACCGTCATGCGGCCGTCGTCACCCTTGACCAGCTTCATGCGCGACATGCCGCCGGGCTGGTCTTCCCAGTTGGTGAAGAGATAGCCCTCGTTGTCGCCGATGGGAATGAAACCGTTGAAATCGGGATCGTTCGACGACTTCATGATCTTGCCGCCGGCGGTGAGGATGGCACCGAGACCGTCGGGGATCGCATCGGCGAAATCACCCTGCTGGGCCAGAACCTGGTAGGTTCCGATGGATGTCATGACCGTCTGCTTCTCGAAATCCGAGTCCGGTACGGCCGATGCTTGAAGCTGTTCCGGAACGGCGTTGAAATCGGCATCGGCGAACACACCGACGGTGGCCTTGTTATAGGGGCCAGTGATCGCCGTGGCGGGGTGCTGGATGTTCATGAAGAAATCACCTGCCTCGGTGAGGTGCAGGCCGGTGATTTCGGCTCCGAGCGGCACGCTGGCGATACGGGCCAGTTCGGCCGCGGCCGGGCCGCCGAGGGCGGTTGAGCCCAGGAGGGCAATGCCGGCAAGGATCTGATATCGTTTCATGGGCCTGTCCTGAAGGTCATGGGTACGCGTCGACTCTCGACCGTGCGGGCGGCACCCGCCCGCCGTGAGTGAGGGACGATCTAGCGTGCCGGCATGACAGTTCCATGACGACACGGGCGATGCGGCATGGCAATTCCGGCGACAGGCAGCTGTCCGCGCAGACAGCAGGTTCATGGAATGAAAAACGGACGGGCCAGTCGACCCGTCCGTTTGGTAACACGCAAATTTCCCGTGGTTCAGGCCATGCCAGCTGATCGGCAGCGGATGGTCAGCACACCTTGGCGGCCACATAGCTGCCCGGCGCATTTTCCAGTACCGGAAGCTCGCCGTCGCCGGGCTTGCGCGCGGGAACCATCTTGCCAGCCTTGGACCGGTTCCATTCGGCCCAGTCGTTCCACCATGAGCCGTCCTTCTGCGAGGCTGTTTCGTACCAGCTGTCGGGATCGGCGGGCAGGGCGGCATTGGTCCAGTACCCGTACTTGCCCGAGGCGGGAGGGTTGATGACACCTGCAATGTGACCCGAACCGGCCAGCACGAAACGCTTCTGCCCCTTGTAGAACTGGGTCGCGGCATAGGTGCTCTTCCAGGGGGCGATATGGTCTTCCTTGGTCGAGACCCAGTAGACCGGCGTGCGGATCTTGGTCAGGTCGATGGGCACGCCACCGAGTTCTATGCCGCCGGACTCTGCCAGCTTGTTCTCGTGATAGAAGCGGCGCAGGTAGAAGCTGTGCATGGCTGCCGGCATGCGCGTGGAGTCGGAGTTCCAGTAGAGCAGGTCGAACGGGAACGGCTCCTTGCCGAGCAGGTAGTTGTTGACCACGAACGACCAGATCAGGTCGTTGGCACGCAGCATGTTGAAGGTGGTGGCCATCTCCGAGCCATCCAGATAGCCGCGCTTGGTCATCATCTCCTCGATGCTGGCCAGTTGCTCCTCGTCGATGAACACGCCGAGTTCGCCGGGATCGGTAAAGTCGACCATGGTGGTGAAGAAGGTCGCGGCCTTGATGCGGTTGTCCTTCTTCGTGCTCATATAGGCCAGCGTGGAGGCCAGCAGCGTGCCGCCGAGGCAGTATCCGATGGCCGTGACGTCCTTTTCGCCGGTGGCCTGCGTGATGGCATCGAGAGCGGCCAGCGGCCCCTCGAACATGTAGTCCTCGAAGGTCTTGTGGGCGAGTTTCTCGTCGGGATTGACCCACGACAGCACGAACACGGTGAAGCCCTGGTCGACCGCGAACTTGATGAAGCTGTTCTTGGGTTGCAGGTCGAGGATGTAGAACTTGTTGATCCACGGCGGGACGATCATCAGCGGGCGGATGTTCACCTGCTCGGTGGCGGGCTCGTATTGCAGGAGCTGGATCAGGTCATTCTGATAGACCACCTTGCCGGGCGTGGTGGCGATGTTCTTGCCGACCTCGAAGGCGTCCATGTCCGTCATGCTGATCTTGAGCTTGCCCTTGCCCGCCTCAAGGTCGCCCAGCATGTTCTGCAGGCCCTTGAGCAGGTTCTCGCCGCGGCTCTCGACGGTCTTGCGCAGGACTTCGGGGTTGGTCATGACGAAATTCGAGGGTGCGAGCGCATCCACGAACTGCCGGGTGTAGAACTCCACCTTCTGCTGGGTCTTGTCGTCGAGCCCGTGGTCGTCATTGGTCGCCGCATCGAGAACATAACGCGACGACAGAAGGTAGGACTGCTTGATGAAGTCGAAGAGGAGATTGTCGTTCCAGGCAGGATCCTTGAAGCGGCGGTCGCCCCGGTCGGGCGCGATCACCGGATCGGGGTCCTGTCCCATCATCCGCTGGGCGGTCGACTGCCACAGGCGCATGTAGTCCTGCCACAGGCCGAACTGGGCGCGCATCATCTCGGCCGGATTGCTCATCATCCGTGCGGTGAGTTCCATGAACGCGGCGCTGAGCTGGGTCAGTTCGGGGCTCGGCCCCTTGTTGTCGCCGCTGGTCTGGCGATTGACGAACTCCTCGACAATCGACTGGGACCGCTGGGCGATGTCGCTCATGATCTCCACCAGTTGTTCCGGGTTCGATCCGGCGGCTTGCTGTTGCTTGTCCATGGAAACTTCCCTTATTCTTCCGGCATCAATACCCGGACGATCGATGCTGCCGCGTACCGGCGGTGAAATCGGTGGCGAGGCGAGCGTCGATACGGACTGCGCGGGATCGGACGTTCACTTCGCACTTGCAGCAATGAGCTGCCTGACGGATCTTTAACCGATCGCTCCTGCTCCGCCAACCGCGCAGCGGGCCAGTGAGGCATGTATGAGTGACGCAGCTGCATGAATTACGGACGAAATCCATCCATTCGAGCTTGTGCCGCCACAGTGCTGCTGCTTATCCTGTCAGGATGCGGAGATTTCGACCCGTCGCTTCCGGATCGGCCGGAGGCGCCTTCGACGGTCGATGCCGACGGCAATGAAGTCGCCTTTCCAAGGCTGCAGGATGTTCCGCAACGTCCCAATCTGACCTATGACCTGCGTCAGGAGCGCGAGATCCAAAGGGGTCTGGTGGCCGATCGCGAGAACGCGCGGTATGCGGGCCAGAAATTGCAGCGCGAGGCCGGGTTGCGCAGCATGCCTCCCGATCCGGTTGTTCCCGTGCCGGCACCTCCTGCCCAACCGGTGCAGGACGAGAGCGGGCCGGCTACCGACCTGACTGCCGCCTATGTCCGGGATGCGATGCTGCAGGACGAGGATGACGGATCGTTGAACGATTTTCTGCGGACGCTCGAACGCGAGCAGGCGGCTGCGGTCGCCTCGCCGTTGCCGGGGGCGGAACCGGCCATCGAGGCGCCGCGAAACGGCGACGCCCCGGATGGAGGCACGGCGATTATCGAGGATACCAGCGTCGCGGGGCTGCTGCCGGTGGGCGATGCCGCCGGCGATGCTGCCCGCAACATGCCCGAAATTCCATCATCATCATCGGATACGCCATCGCCAGGGGAAGACGTTCCACCGGCGGCATCCGCCCCGGCCGCCACTCCTCCCCCATCCGACACCGTTCCATCCGCGGGGAATGCCGGGACCGGGAGCAAAGTGCCGGCAAGTCCGGAGGACGCCGCCGAAACGGCCTATGCCGACCTGCCCGTGGTGTTCCTTGGGACGCCTCTCGACGACCGCCCCTTGCCCAGATATCTCACCGTGGATTTTTCGGTGGGCAGCTCCGTTGTCGATTCGCGGGAGAATGATGCCTTGCGCAGTCTTGCGGTACGCCTGCAAAGGGCCGGGCAGGGCGCGAAAGTCGTCGCTTCGGGCGATCCGAAGCTGCTGGCGCTCGACAGGGCACGATCGGTCGCCATGCGCCTTGTCCAGAATGGCGTCCCCGGGAACTGGATCGACATTGAAACCGGTGGATCAGGGGAGAAGGTCGTCGTATACCCCGTGGCCAATGGTGGCTAAATCAGCCATGCATCGTGCAATATGCCGCGTTGTGTGACGGAAGGCCCATGCCTTCGTCGCAAGTGTCGCGAAATTGCGAGCCTCGTTCCCCGGATTGGTCATGAGAGACATCGAGTTCCACCGCATCCGCCGTCTTCCGCCCTACGTGTTTGCCGAAGTCAACCAGATGAAGGCGGCAGCGCGTGCGGCAGGCCGGGACATCATCGACCTCGGGATGGGCAATCCCGACGGTGCCACCCCGTCGCACATCGTCGAGAAGCTGGTCGAGGCCGCGCGCGACGGGAAGACCCACCGCTACTCGACGTCGCGCGGCATACCGGGTCTGCGACGGGCGTTGAAGGGTTACTATGAGCGACGGTTCTGCGTCGGACTCGATGTCGAGAAGGAGATTTGCGTCACGCTGGGCTCGAAGGAGGGGCTGGCGAATCTCGCCCAGGCGATCACGGCACCCGGCGACACCATTCTCACTCCCAATCCGAGCTATCCGATCCATCCCTACGGCTTCCTCATCGCCGGAGCCGGTCTGAGGCATGTGCCGTTCGGTCCGGGTGTCGACCTGATGGCCGAGATGGCACGGGCAGCCGAGCATTCCGTACCGGCGCCGACGGCGATGATCCTCAATTTCCCCTCCAATCCCACCGCACAGACCGTGGATCTCGATTTCTACAGGGAGGCGGTGGCCTTCGCCCGCAGGCGCGAGATGTTCATCCTCTCCGATATCGCTTACGCCGAGATCTATTTCGAGGAGCCGCCACCCTCGATCCTTCAGGTCGAGGGAGCCATGGACGTGGCGGTAGAGTTCTCCAGCCTGTCAAAGACCTATTCGATGCCCGGATGGCGCATCGGTTTCGCGGCGGGCAACCGGCATCTGGTCAGCGCGCTCACACGCATCAAGTCCTATCTCGATTACGGCGCGTTCACGCCCATCCAGGTCGCCGCCACGGCGGCCCTGAACGGTCCGCAGGACTGCGTCGACGAGGTGCGCCAGCTCTACCGAGAGCGCCGTGATGTGCTGGTGGACGGGCTGGCGAAGGTGGGCTGGGATGTTCCCCGTCCCCCGGCCACCATGTTCTGCTGGGCACCCGTGCCCGAGGCCTTTCGATCCATGGGCTCGCTCGCCTTTTCGAAGCTGCTGCTTGAGGAGGCCGATGTCGCCGTCTCGCCCGGCATCGGCTTTGGAGAATATGGCGAGGGCTATGTGCGCATGGCGCTGGTCGAGAACAAGCACCGTCTGCGGCAGGCGGTGCGCAACATCCGCGATTTTCTCAGACGAGCCGGCCAGTCCGATGGCGGTTCCAGCCTGGCGGTGGCCTGATGGCGGCAGATGTCCTTCGAATCGGAGTGGCCGGGCTTGGAACGGTCGGCGCCACCACGGTCGCCCTGATCCATCGCAAGGCGGCTCTTCTCGCCCAGAGGACCGGCAAGGATATCGGGGTGGTCGCGGTGAGCGCCCGCGACCCTGGTCGTGATCGCGGCATCGATCTTTCCGGTTGCCGCTGGCATCAGGACGCGCGCGACCTTGTCGCCGACGATGGCGTCGATCTGGTCGTCGAACTGATCGGCGGGGCGGATGGCATCGCCCTCGACGTGTGCCGCGGTGCCCTGGAGCGCGGCAAGCCGCTGGTCACGGCGAACAAGGCGCTGCTTGCCCATCACGGGGCCGAACTCGCGGCACTGGCCGAGGCGAAGGGAGTGCATCTTGGCTTCGAGGCGGCGGTCGCGGGCGGCATTCCCATCGTCAAGTCGCTGCGCGAGGGGCTTGCTGCCAACGGCATGCTGCGGGTGCAGGGCATCCTCAACGGGACATGCAACTATATCCTCACCGCCATGCGTGAGAGCGGCCGCGATTTCCAGGAGGTGCTCGACGAGGCTCAGGCGCTGGGATATGCGGAGGCCGATCCATCGTTCGACGTCGATGGCATTGATGCCGCACACAAGCTCGCCCTGCTGGCTTCCCTGGCCTTTGGCGGCCCGCCGCGTTTCGACGCGATCCATATCGAGGGTATCCGCCATGTGAGCGCGCTCGACATCGCGTTTGCGGAGGAACTCGGCTACCGGATCAAGTTGCTCGGGCTGGCGCGCATGACCGATGACGGGCTGGAGCAGCGGCTGCATCCGTGCATGGTGCCGAGAGCTGCTCCGATCGCCCAGGTGGAAGGCGTGCTGAACGCGGTCGTTGTCGAAGGCGACGATGTCGATGCGGTGATGCATGAGGGCAGGGGAGCCGGTGGCGGGCCCACCGCATCGGCCGTGGTGGCTGACATCGTCGATATTGCCCGCGGGTTGATCCTGCCGACCTTCGGGGTGCCGACGGACCGGCTGGCGGATCACGCCATTGCGCCGATGCAGCGTCATCGCGGCTGCTACTACATCCGTCTCATGGTGCTCGATCGTCCGGGCGTGCTGGCCGATGTGTCGGCCGTGCTGCGCGACCACGACGTCTCGATCGAGGCCCTGATCCAGCGTGGCCGCAATCCCGGCCAGCAGGTCCCGATCGTCCTGACCAGCCATGAGGCCGAGGAGGCCCACATGGTCGATGCGCTTGCGGCCATCGGCCGGCTCGAGTCGGTGATCGAGACACCGCGCATGATCCGCATCGAACAGCTTTGAGCGATTGATGAATGGTTCCGCCGCGAGCACTTGTGCGAGGGCGGGCGTCGAGGAGAGGCATGGATGAGCGACTACCAGAGTGAAGACCGCAACATGGCGCTGGATAGCGTCCGCGTGACCGAGGCTGCCGCGCTGGCGGCATCGATGCTCATGGGGCGGGGCGACGAGAAGGCCGCGGACCAGGCTGCCGTCGACGCCATGCGCAATGCGCTCAATGTGCTGGACATCGCCGGCACGGTGGTGATTGGCGAGGGCGAGCGCGACGAGGCACCGATGCTCTACATCGGTGAGAAGGTGGGGACTGGCAAAGGTCCGAAAGTGGATATTGCCCTCGATCCGCTGGAGGGGACAACCATCTGCGCGAAGGGCGGCCCCAACGCGATCGCCTGTCTGGCCATGGCCCCGCATGGCGGTTTCCTCAATGCTCCCGACACCTACATGAACAAGATCGCGGTTGGCGGCGGTCTCCCCGAAGGGATCATCGATATTACGAAGGCCCCGGCGGAAAACCTCGGCAACCTCGCCGACGCCAAGGGCGTTTCGGTGGCGGAACTGGTGGTCCTCATCCTCGATCGTCCGCGCCATGAAAAGCTGATCGGCGATGTTCGCAAGGCTGGAGCCCGTATCCGTCTCATCAGCGACGGTGATGTCGCCGGTGTCATCGCGACCTCGCGCGCCGACAGCGGCATCGACATCTACATGGGGACGGGCGGCGCACCTGAAGGGGTGCTTGCCGCTGCGGCCCTGCGCTGCATTGGCGGACAGTTCCAGGGACAGCTCGCCTTCCGCAACGAGGAAGAAAAGACACGGGCCAGGCGCATGGGCGTCGACGATCTCAACCGTGTCTACCAGGTCGACGAGCTTGCCCGTGGCGATGTGATGTTCACGGCAACCGGCGTGACAGATGGCACCATGCTCAAGGGCATTCGCCGTGTGGGCAACCACCTGATGACCGAATCGATCGTCATGCGCTCCAAGACCGGCACGGTGCGCCTGATCCAGGCCGAGCACAACATTGCCCGCAAGGCAGACGTTGTCCCGCATTTCGGTCGCTGAGACGGTGACGGCGGGGACCGGGCGGGCAACGCTCGTCGAGAGTTCCTTCACCGGTCGCCGCTGGTCGCTCATCGAACCCGATCCCGGCAGGACGGCAAGACTGAGCCAGCGCCTGCATTTGCCGGAGATCGTTGCCCGGGTCCTTGCCTGCCGCGACATGGATCAGGAAGGCGCGACCTCGTTTCTCGATCCGCGCATACGCGACCTGTTGCCCGATCCGTCGCACCTGCTTGACCTCGATTCGGCGGTCGAGCGGTTGGCGCGGGCCATCCGCGCGCGTGAGCGGGTCGGGATCATCGGGGATTATGACGTCGATGGAGCGACATCGACCGCCTTGCTTGCGCGATATCTGACAGCCTTTGACTGTCCCTTCGACGTGGCGATCCCCGACCGGTTGAAGGACGGTTATGGCCCCAATCCCGGGGCCATCGACCGCCTGGCCGATGCCGGTGCGGTCCTGCTGGTGACGCTGGACAGCGGCACGACCGCGCATGAGGCGCTGGAGCACGCGGTATCGCGTGGACTGGATACCATTGTCGTTGACCATCATCTGGCCGACAGGGTCCTTCCCGCGGCGTTGGCTGTCATCAACCCCAACCGCCTGGATCAGGAAGGTCCGCTGAGGCATTTGGCCGCGGTCGGCGTCACGTTCGTGCTGCTGGTGGGGCTCAACCGGTTGCTTCGTCAGCACGGCCCGGTGCCCGATCTCATGCGCTGGCTCGATCTGGTGGCGCTCGGTACCGTCTGTGATGTCGTACCGCTGCACGGCTTGAACCGGGCCTTCGTGCGCCAGGGGCTCAAGGTGGCCGCTGCCGGCGCCAATCCGGGCATGAGGGCGCTGGGCCGGGCCGCGGGCGTCGAGGTGGTGCGTGAGGCGACACAGTTCGGCTTTGCGTTCGGGCCGCGGATCAATGCCGGCGGCAGGCTGGGGCGCAGCGATCTCGGATGGAAATTGCTGGTTACCGAAGACGACGGCGATGCCGAGGGGCTCGCGGCGGCACTGGACGAACTCAACCACCGTCGTCAACAACTCGAACACGAGTGCCTCAAGGCCGCCGAACGCTCTGTCGAGACGCAGGTCGAAGCGGGCCGGTCGATCCTCGTCGCGGCCGCGGATGGCTGGCATGTGGGGGTCGTCGGTATCGTTGCCGCCCGTCTCATGGAGCGTTACCACCGGCCATGTTTCGCCATCGGCTTCGATGGGAATACCGGTGTCGGTTCGGCGCGCTCGGTGCCGGGGATCGACATCGGGCGGATCGTTCTCGAAGCACGTGAAGCCGGCCTGCTGGTCAAGGGCGGGGGGCATCCGATGGCTGCCGGCATCACCATCGAGCGGGACAAGCTTCCAGCCTTCGAACAGTTTGTCGACGAGGTCGGCGGGACGGGCAAACCTCCTGCACCACTGCCACTCGACCTCGAAGGATTGATATCGCCATCCGGCGTCAATCTCGATCTGGTGGAAAAGCTCGGTGCCCTGGCTCCCTTTGGCGCGGGCAATCCGGAGCCGCTGCTGGGGCTGCGTGAGGCGCGGATCATGCGGCCGCGTACGGTGGGGACCGGCCACCTGTCGTGCCTCATCGGCGGTCCGGCCGGCGGTGCCGTGAAGGCCATCGCCTTTCGCGCCGCACAAAAGGACCTCGATTATCATCTTTCCCGTGATGGCGGCATGGTCATGCTGGCAGGAAAATTGAAGCGGGAAGAATATCGCGGTCAGGTTCGTCCCTCTTTCGAGATTGTCGATGCGGCACCGATGTCCGCTGAAACAGGCCGCTGACACCTCGCTCAATCATTTGTGAAGAAGACAATCGCCAATTGCACATGATCGCGATTCGTGTTGGGTATGCGACGTCGAGATCGGATTGTCCCGGCTTGTCACTCTTGTCCCCATTGGGAGGATGTCGATGAAACTGTCTCTTGTGAGCACGGCCGCCGCTGCCGTCGTCCTGCTCGGTTCCGCGAGCGTGTATGCCGAGAATGCCACGGGTGTCGTGGCCTATCGCCAGGCGGTCATGAAGTCCTTCGGTGCACATACTGCCGCGATCAAGTCGATTCTCACGGAACAGACCCAGCCCCTCGACCAGGTGGTGCCGCACGCTGAAGCCATCAGTTCGCTCGCCAGCCACCTGCCGGCGATGTTCCCCGCAGGCAGCGACAGCGGCGAGACCTACGCCCTCCCGTCGATCTGGGAAAAGCCGGACGAGTTCAAGTCGGACTCGGACGTTCTCGCCGAGCTCTCGGCCGATCTGGCGGAGGCTGCCACCGGTGGCGATGCCCAGGCGACGCTGGCGGCATTCGCCAAGATGGGCAAGGAAGGCTGTGGCGAATGTCACGGCGACTTCCGCAAGAAGGACTGACGTGACCCGTTCCCGACCGCAGTATCGTCCCGAATCGGTCGGGATTCCACTCGGTCGGGAATACCATCCTGTCGTTTTTTGTCCTGTCCCGTCCGGGCCGGAACCGGCCTGGCGGGATATCACCCTATTGGCAGATTTTTCCGCACATGCGTATGACCGTCTGGCACCTCACCACCGTGATCGTGGCCGCCACTGTCGTGATGGCCGGTCCGGTGCAGTTTCTCGACCATGGATTCATCGAACGAACCGAAGCGGCGACGCTTCCCGAGCCGTCCGCCACGGACCCGTCCACCGAGCGTGGCGAGATGTTGTTTCACATCGGTGGCTGTACCAATTGCCACACCACGAAAAAGGGACCGCTGCTGGCCGGTGGCGATCCGATCGTTTCTCCCTTCGGCACCTTTTACCCGCCTAATATCACGCCCGATCCGAAAACAGGCATCGGCGGCTGGACCGAGGCGGACTTCATCAAGGCCATGAGGGAGGGCATTTCGCCCGAAGGCGAGCCATTCTACCCGGCCTTCCCCTTTACATCCTACACGAGGATGACGGACGAGGACCTGAAGGCGCTGAAGTCCTATCTGGACACCATGGAGCCGGTGGAGGCGACGACGCCGGACCATGTGTTGCGCATGCCGGTCTGGCCCAACCTGGAAATTCCCTTCGACGTCCGTTTCGCCCTGTGGGGATGGCGCTGGATGTTCTTCGAGCCAGCCCGGTTCGAACCCGATCCGGAACATGACGACCTGTGGAACCGGGGAGCCTACCTGACCGAGGGGCCAGGGCATTGTGCCGAGTGTCACACTCCGCGCAA
This sequence comes from Geminicoccaceae bacterium, assembly GCA_020638465.1. Taxonomy (NCBI): domain Bacteria; kingdom Pseudomonadati; phylum Pseudomonadota; class Alphaproteobacteria; order Geminicoccales; family Geminicoccaceae; species Geminicoccaceae bacterium. Next base: position 153,584 of record JACKIM010000001.1, on the reverse strand, counting down.
CATCTTCGGTGCGCTCGATACCAGCCGTTCCTACGCGGGCAATCCGGACGGAGCGGAGGGCGAGAAGGTCCCGGCGATCACCCACGATGCCGCGGGGATCGGCGACTGGAGTGCTGGCGATCTGGAGATGTTCCTCAATCTTGGAATGATGCCGGATGGCGATTTCGCCGGAGGCGGCATGGCGAAGATCATCGCCAACGATACTTCCAGGATTTCGGATGAGGACCGCAAGGCGATTGTCACCTATCTGATGGCCTTGCCCTGACAGCGTGCCGGCCCGGTCTTCACGTGATCGGCCCGGCACATGAACCGGGAGTCTTCCGCCTGTCATCCGATCTCCACCCGTCCCTGGCAATTGCGACGTTCCGGCGACTGGTGCCGGGGAGCAAATACCGGCATGATGCCGGTAAACATGACGCTTCGATCTTCCCTGTCATTCATTGAAAAGTCGGATCCATGCGCAAGTTCCTGACCACATTGCTCCTGATCGTCGTGCTGCTGGTGGTGGCTGTCGTCGCCGCGCCCTTTGTCCTGCCGACCTCTTTCGTGAAGGGGCAGATCGAGAGTCTCGCCAGCAGGGCGCTCGGGCGGAAACTGGTGATTGCCGGCGATCTCGATTACACGCTTCTCCCGCCGCTCACGGTCCATGCCACCAGCGTCAGCCTTGCCAATCGCGAGGGCGATGCCTACGCAACGATGGCATCGTTCGACGAACTGACGCTCGCGGTCGATGCGCTGGCGTGGTTTCAGGACCGGATCGATATCGGCACGTTGACGCTGGTCAAGCCCACGGCACATCTATCGGTCAACGAGAGCGGCGTACCCAACTGGCAGTTTTACCCGGATGCGCAGAAGGGTGACGAGCGGGAGCGTGGCGGCCATGGCGGCGGAAAGATGCCTCGACTGGTCGTGGGCAACATCCGTATCGAGGATGGTACTGTCACCTATGATGATCGGGTCCAGGGTATCAAGCGCGAGTTTGGCGGTATCCGCCTGACGATTGCCGGGGCGACGGATTCCCCCGCCATCGACATCAACGGCTCGGTCGAGCAGGGCGGCCAGACCGCCAGCGTCGAGGGCAAGGTCGCCGATGCCGGCAAGCTGGCAGAGGGAGGAGCGAGCGATGTGGAGCTCGCCTTCGACCTGCCGGGCGGGAAGGCATCGATGAAGGGAAACCTCGATGCCGGAGCGCACGCCGTCGATCTGAAGACGGTTGTCGACCTGACCGATCTGCGTGGTCTGGCGTCCTGGGCTGGAAAGCCTCTCGACCTGCCCGATGGCACGCTGAAGACCGTCAGTATCGATGCCGATGTCAAGAGCGGTCCCGACCATGTCGACATCAGTGGATTGAAGGCCAGTGTCGACGATCTCTCGGCGCAGGGCGATCTGTCGATTGCCCTGGGCGATCGTCCCAAGGTGACCGGCACGTTGTCCCTGGCAGCCATGGACCTCACTCCCTACTTGCCCGCAAAGAAAATGGATAGTGGCGGCAAGGGAGATGATTCGGCCGCCAGGGCGTCTTCCGGCTGGCCTGCGGATCCACTCGATTTGCCCCTGCCCCTGCCGGTCGACATGGATCTGACGGTCGATCACGCGGGCCTGAAGGCCGATCCGCTGGACCTGGGCGCGGGCAAGCTCCATTTGCTGGCAGACGCGAGCCATGCCGGCGTCGAGGTCAGCGATCAGACGCTCTATGACGGGACCCTGGCGGTCAATCTCGATGTCGTCGGCAGCGAGTCCCCTGACATGAAGGCGGACATCAAGGCCAGCGGCATCGACATGCTGCCCCTGCTCAAGAGTGTTGCACAGTTCGAGCGGTTGGCCGGCAAGGGTGACCTGCAGGTGGAGGTCGCCAGCAAGGGCAACAGTGTTCGGGCCCTGATGCAAGGGCTGGCCGGCAAGGGGCAGATCATGTTCCGCGACGGAGCCCTGATCGGCATCAATATCGGTGCGCTGATGCGCGAGATCCTGACACTGGGCGTGAGCAGTTCGGCAGGTGAGGCGCGCAACACCGATTTTGCGGAGTTGGGCGGCACATTCACCATCGACAAGGGCATACTGGACAACAGGGATCTGGCCCTGCGCGCACCGCTGCTGCGACTGAACGGGGCGGGTACGGTCGATCTTCCCGACCAGAAGCTCGACTACGCCATCGAACCCGAGGTGGCGTCGACCCTTCAGGGCCAGGATGCGAAGAGTGAACCGGACTTCCGGGCCGGTATTCCGGTGGCCATCACTGGCCCCTGGGCCGATCCAAGCGTCCAGTTGAAGATCAACGGGATTCTTTCGGGCAATGTGCTGGAGCCCGGTGGACTCACCTCCGCAGTGAGCAGCCTTGCCAAGGATCCCGCGGCTGTCGAGAATCTGGGCAAGAAGCTCGAGTCGATCGTCGGCGGCGGCTCCGAGAAAGGGCTGGGCAACGTCGTCGAGGGGCTGTTCGGGACGGATACATCGAATGGTACTCCCGCGAGCGGGAGTGCGGGTGCTGCAATGGGGCCTGCCGATGGCGCGGGCAGCGGGAGCAAGGTCGGGGACAAGCTGATCAACTCGCTGGGCAATCTGCTTGGGAAGAACTGACGGCGGGGCGTGGGGAATCGTCCGCCGATGCGGCCGTGCCGGGATGTAGGAGTTAAAGACTCGTTAACGTCGGCATGCTAGCTTGTCGGGATCACGCCTTGACGATCCGGTTTCCGACCGCGCGTACGGGCGACTGGCCGCGTCCGACCGGGAGGTGGGACAAAAGGGACCCTGCGATGAACATTGCGAGCTTGTGGCATCTTGCGGGCCTGCATGGGGTGTCGGCGTGTCGCTGGCCGCTGGCTTTTGTCCGTCTTGCCGGAGTGACCGGAGGAGCCACGGCAATCGAATATGCGCTGCTGGCGGCGGTAGTGGCGATTACGGCAGTGGCCGCGCTCGTCGGGTTCGGCGGCGAATCGAGCAGCCTGTGGACGTCGACGGGAACAGCGCTGGTGAAGGGCATGCGAGAGGCCATCAACTGAGATGGCCGCACGGCGCGAACCGCGACATTGTATCCATCGACGGCAAATCACGCTGAAAAACCGGACTTTTTAGTGAAACCTTAAGGGCATTCGGCGATCATCTCCTCCGTGCGAAGGATGGAGATCGGATATGTTCGCGGCTAAATTCCGGATGGGCCATGCGCTTTTCGATGCATTGCTGAGCGACGAACGTGGAAGCAATTCCATAGAATATGGCCTGCTGGGATCGCTTCTGGCCGTGATCTGCATCATCATTCTCACGCAGGTCAGCGATCAGATCGTCATCAGCTGGCAGAAGATCGGCGATACCCTGTCGGTGGCCAACACCCCCTGATCGACACGGGACACGGGATCGTGGCGATCCGGTATCATCGATATCTCTCCTGGTACCGGGACATTCTCCATCTGGCGTGAAGAGGGAAGTCAGGGGGGGAATTCGACCATGATCGGCCCGATATTGGTCTGTGCTTCGACGCGCAGGGGCACGCCACGCGCTACGGTACCGATCGGCATGGTCAGGAAGCGGCCGGCCAGCACGTCGAAGGGGGCCCTGACGGTGGTGATCGCCTTGCCGTCCGTTCGTCGGCTGACCACGAGATTCTCGACATGGAGATGGGCGGTGCCCGTGTTGGAAAGTTCGATGGCCGAGCTCATGGTGCCACTTTCACTGATCCGCCATTGCGGCTCGGGATGGGCACCTTCCGGCGTGACGAACACGGGCAAATCGAATTTCGTCGCGAACTCGACGTTGACGACGGTGACCTCCATCGAATTGGGGATCTCGCCGATTACCAGCCGGTAGGTTCTTTCCCGGTTGCTGGTCCGTTGCCGTTCGCGCAGGCGGATTTCCTGGCTGGCTCCTTGGGCAAGATGAAAGGAACGCGGTGAGACGAGAATGTCGCGTGCCTTGATCGGCCTCTGATCGCCCGTTGACGACGAATTCCACTGAAAGGCTTCGGCATGGATAATGGCGCTCGTCGCCGTGCCATTGTACAGAATCACGCTGGCAACCGGGTTTTCGTCGGACAGTTGGATACGTCCTGCCGAGATCGAAAAGGCCGCCGCGGCATGGGCTCCAAGGAGCCACAGACACAGTCCGGCCAAGGTGAAACGTGCCAGCCCCATCGGTCGGGACGTCACGCGCAGGGCTGTCGGGTTCGGATCGTGCAGCTGCCGTGACGGTAGAACAAGGAAGTGCTGCGGAAAACAACGGGAGTCATCATGATCGTAATATTCGTCCGCTGAGCGTGGGCACATTCGGCGAACGACTTATCTACCACAAAGGGAATTGAAAAAGCCACAGATTGTTTTGTTATAGAAATTATACCTATATTAGGCTTATTGTCAAATTGACCGCATCAGGATCAAACCGTCACAGTGGCTGTCCGTCCGTACTTCGGTGCGATCACCGGCGGACAACCCGTAACGCTCCAAACTCGGGAAATTGATGATGGACAAACCGTTGCAGGTAACGTTTCACAATCTCGAACACAGCGACGCGGTCGAGGACGAGATACGCGACCGGATGAGAAAATTGAGCGAGGTCTGTGACAGGATTACCTCCGGCCGGGTGGTCATCGATAGTCCACATCGTACCAATCAGAGGGCGAAATCCTTTACGGTAAGCATAGAATTGGGACTGCCCAGAAACGAGATCGTCATCAAGCGCGACCCCGTGACGGATATTCATTCGGCCGTGGCCGATGCATTCGACACGGCCAGGAGGCGGCTGAGAGACTATGTGGAGAAAAACCGGGGCAACTAACTGATCGCCGGATGTGGCGGCTCCCGCAGTGCACCGGCCCCGGGATTCCGGGCGGGTACGTTCGCGCATTTCCATGAACCGCCCCGCCGTTCGGATCGCAGCATCGGAGCGGCGGAGCAGGGCTGCCGAGGAAAACGGGCAGGACGCCGGAAGAGCGATTCCGCCCTTTTCCGATCGAGGGTGCTTCCTGATCGGGAAACGCTCTAGACCACGCCGTCGATGGCGGTCATGAGGCTGGCGCGGTCGATGGGCTTGGTGACGTAGCCGTTCATGCCGGCCCGATAGCAGGGTGCGTCATCGCCGCGCATGGCATTGGCGGTGATGGCGATGATGGGAATGGCCGACTTCGTCGCATCGGCCAGTTCGCGGATGCGACGGGTTGCATCGAGCCCGTTCATCACCGGCATCTGGATGTCCATCAAGACGAGGTCGAACTGGCCGCTTTCGACCATCCGCACGGCCTCCTGACCATCGGCGGCGATCTCCACGGCATGCCCGGCTCGCCGGAGCATGATCGTCGCGAGCTTGCAGTTCACCGGGTTGTCGTCGGCGACGAGGATGCGAAGCGGCTTGCGCTTGTGATCGGAGAGGGAATGAATGGTGAGCAGGCCACCCTCGACCGGCCCGGCGCGCAGTTGCTGCAGGCAGTCGAGCAGGGTGCTGGCCGTCAGCGGCTTGGGCAGATAGGCGTCGAAACCGGCCTCGCGCGCGCGCCTGGCATCGCCGCGCATGCCCGATGCGACCAGCAGGACGAGACGGCTGTTTTCCATGCCAGCAACCGTCCGCGCCTTCTCCCCGATGGCGTCCCCGCTACCTTCATCGACCGACCGGTCGATGAGCACGAAGTCGAACGGCTCGCCGCGGTCCGCTGCATCCTGGATGGCGCTGAGGGCCTCGATGGCGGAAATGGCGCCGCGTACATGCATATTCCAGAGCGAGCCGAGGTCGATGACGGTTTCCCGACTGCGCTTCTGGGCATCGACGACGAGCATGGTGGTGCCGGCAAGATCGGCCCGGCTGATCGTCGGCGCGTCTTCGTCGCCCGCCGCATCGAGCTGGACGCTCGCATCGAAGCGACTGCCATGTACGCCGTCGCTGTGGACGCTGATTTCGCCGCCCATGGCCCGAGCGAGCCGCTGGGCGATCATCAGCCCGAGGCCGTTGCCGCCGTAGAGGCGCGGTATTCCGGCATCGGCTTGAGCAAAGGCGGAAAAGAGCCGTTCCTGCACGTGATGGGGAATACCTGCTCCGGTGTCGCTCACCGACATGAATAGAACTGTGCGGTCATTTCGAGCCGTTTCCGCGCGGACCTGAACGACCACTTCCCCCTGGCTCGTGAACTTGATGGCATTGCCGGCAAGATTGATCAGCATTTGTCGCAAACGACCCGGATCGCCCCGAAGAACGCCCGGCAGGGCATCGCTGAGCTCGATGCGGAACTCCAGTCCCTTGCGGGTAGCCCGGTTCCGCAGGAGTGTTCCCAACCGGTCGAAAAAGGGGCGCAGCGAGAAGTCCACGCTGACAAACTCGATGTTGCCGGCGTCGATACGCGACAGATCGAGAATATCATTGATGATGGAAATCAACGCCTCGGCCGAGTCGACCACCGCCTCGACATAGGCCAGTTGCTCCGGGTCGAGTTGGGTCTCGCGCAACAGGCGAGCCATGCCCAGAACGCCATTCATCGGCTCGCGCAGCTCGTGGCTCATGGTTGCGAGGAACGTGGCGCGAGCTTCGTTGGTCTCTTCGGCGGCCCCGACAGCCTGTTCGAGCCCGGCGATCCGTGATCGCAACCGGGCAATCAGGCAACTCCCGTCATCCACCGGCGGTCGTGCTGCCGGATGTCCCGGGGAATGTGATGAGGAAGAGGGAGTTTCCGCCATGCCAGCAACCTGAGGTGAATGATTTGATAATTCTACTTCTGGTAGAATTAAAAAACCATTAATCCCATTCGGATTGCATTGGCAATACCTGACCCCGAACATCGGCACGATCCCTCACGGTCACAAGGAAACCGCGCGGATGTTCGCAAGTCAGTCCGTCAGACCGTGACGGAAGGCTCAGGCATGGACGTTATCGTCAACCAGCAGCAGGTCGAGTCCGTCCTGATAGTAAAGTTTCAGGCCATTGCCGAACGCGATGTAGTGGAAGCCGGTAACATCGTCGCCGTTGACCGTGACATGGCGGCCCACCTCGCCGCGATCCACCGGGCTGATATCCGTAACCACCGCCAGCCTCGGCAGGTGGGAATCATTGAAGAGGACCACCTCGCCATTGGTATCCTCGATGAGGTCGGTCAGCCGCAGCGTGAGGCGACTGCTGTCGCCAACATCACCGGAAGTCTGCCGAATTTCCTGCTCGAAGACATCTGCCAGAATATCCGTGAAGGATATGTCCTTGCTTATCCGTGCCTGTTGATTTGCCATGACTCGTCACCAGTCGCGTTGGTTACTCGGCCCTATTGCTGAGAAGCCTTTTGGTTGGGCGATACGACAGGGGCTTGCCCCTCCCGGATCGTCGTTAGTCGGTTAACCTTAATTTAAGGTTAACGACCACTCTATCGCGCATGAAGCGACCCACGCGCAAGTATGAAAGAAAAATAACAGTACCAAGTTATGCAGCTACCTGTGGTTAAAGACGCCCCATGGTGCATACGCCTGTAAGGTTGCACAAGAGTATCGCTTTTCGCTATATTTCGCGCTAAATTTTTGTATAATAAGATGCGGGTCCGAACAGCCGTCGGGAGAAATTCCCGCGGGCGCGAATATCCTGCCACGGGTCGTCCAGACCCGCTGACAATCATTCACCTCATGGGTTCAAGCTCGGCGTATCAGAAAGCGATCGATGACCTATGGTTCGACGGCATCGCCCAAGCGGACGCTTTCGTGGGCGGTCCAGGCCTCGGCTGTTGTCGGGGCGGTGCGGTTCAGCGCCCATCCGGCCGCGATGCCGATGATCGCAATCATCACGAATGCGGAATACATCGCCCTCATGACATGCTTCCCTGCCGCGATGGTCCATTCTGCATGTAGTCCTGCGCCTTGCGCCCGGTTACCTTTTCAAACCACAGGTCATGATGCTCGACGGCCCATTGCACCTCGACTTCGCCCGATCCCATGGCATCGAAGGCGCCTTCCATGCCGACCGAGCCGATATAGATGTGCGGCACGATGATGGCCATGAAGATGAAGGCGATGACAGCATGCCACGTCTGTGCCAGCTGCATTTCATGCTGGGGCGACATCACCTCGGGCAGGTGCGTGCCGAAGATGCCGTTGATCCAGGCGAAGGTCCCCGGGAACAGGTGGAGATCGAAGGGGAACAGCAGGGACAGTCCCGACAGGGAAATCGAGACACCCAGCAGCGCCACTGCCCAGAACACCATCTTCTGCCCGGCGTTGAACTTGCCCGCATGCGGGTGCGAGTTCTTCGAGAACAGTCCGCCACCCTTTGCAATCCATTGCAGGTCGACGCGCCGGGGAATATTGCGTCCGGCCCAAAGCACGAAGATCAGGATCAGTCCGGCCATGAAGGCCCATGAGACGTTGTTGTGGACCCACTTGCTGCCGATGGCGACGGGCGAGTAGGCGGCATGCCCGATCAGCGGAATCAGGGCAATCCGCCCGAACAGGGTCAGCAGACCGGTAACAGCCAGCAGTATGAAGCTGCCCGCCGTCAACCAGTGACCGAAGCGTTCGATAAAAGCGAAGCGTTCAATCGTTCGACCCGTTTTCCGCCCCTGGATGCGGATGCGGCCCCGGAACAGGAAGAACGCGGCCACAACCGCCAATGTACCCACCAGCAACCAGCCGCCCCAGTGCAGCAACGGTCCGCTGCGGAACTGCAGCCACGGCATGCCGCCATCCTGGATCAGCGTTCCGGTGGCCGGTCCGCGAACCTGGGTGTCGGTGTCGGCCTGACCGTTGCGGATCGCCGACCAGATCTCTGCATCGTTGTGGGCCCCGCCCACCGCCAGCGGGCCGATGGCGGCTTCCGGGTTGGCCGCCGCCGGAGTGCTGGCCGGATCGACCGGCATGGTGGCACCGGGCGTGCCGCCGAACAGGACTTGCTTCAGCAGCGTTTCGGCGGATTCACTGGCCGGCTTCTGTCGTGCCAGTACATCGCGCAGCGTATCCCCAGGCATTTCGGCTGTTGCCGGGTCATTCAGCCGCACGGACGATGAAGCATCACTCGGGTCCGACATCCGGGTGACCGCCCATTCGGCCTTCGGCTGGCTGGAAATTTCGAGTGCGCGTTCATCGGGCGCAGGCGGCCTGACCGATGACGATGGCTGCCCGATCGGTTCCATGAGCGTCGGTCGCTGCACGTCCCGGCCGAAATCGCCCTCGTTCACCGTCTGAGCCTTGCCGGGCACGGCGAGCCCAAGGACCATGGCCAGCCCGAGGGCAAGACAGCGGATTGGCATCGGCATGGCAGCCTTCTCCCTCGTTGCGATCAGTTGCCGGTCGGCGCAGTGCCGGATGCATCCCGGGACGTATCGACTGGCTGTGGAGGGGCGATCGACGCATCGGGCAGTGACGCATCCGGACCATCGCCATAGGCCTGTTTCCAGCCCCAGGCACCCGTCCCGAAACCGCGAGCGATCACCCGTTCGCGGTAGATCGCGCTGACCATGTCGCCATCACCGGCGAGCAGCGCCTTGGTCGAGCACATCTCGGCACAGATCGGCAGCTTTCCCTCGGCAATGCGGTTGCGGCCGTACTTGCGGAACTCGGCTTCGGATCCGTCGGGTTCGGGACCGCCGGCGCAGAATGTGCACTTGTCCATCTTTCCGCGACTGCCGAAATTCCCGGCCTTGGGATATTGCGGCGCGCCAAAGGGACAGGCGTAGAAGCAGTAGCCGCAACCGATGCACAAATCCTTGGAATGCAGCACGATCCCGTCGGGCGTCTGGTAGAAGCAGTCGACCGGACAGACCGCCATGCAGGGTGCATCGGAGCAGTGCATGCAGGCGACCGAGATCGAACGTTCGCCAGGCTTGCCGTCATTGATCGTCACGACCCGGCGGCGGTTGATGCCCCATGGAATTTCATGCTCGTTCTTGCAGGCGGTGACGCAGGCATTGCACTCGATGCAGCGTTCGGCGTCACACAGGAATTTCGCGCGTGCCATGTCGTGTTCCTCCTTACGCAGCCGAGATCTTGCAGAGCGTGGCCTTGGTTTCCTGCATCTGTGTCACGCTGTCATAGCCATAGGTCTGGGCGGTATTGCTCGATTCACCCAGGACGATCGGGTCCGCACCCTCGGGATATTTCGAGCGCAGGTCCTTGCCTTCGAAGAAACCGCCGAAGTGGAAGGGCATGAAGGCCACACCCGGACCTACCCGCTCGGTGACCATGGCCTTGACCCGGACCTTGCCGCCCTCCGGACCCTCGACCCAGATCTGCTGGCCGTCACGGATGCCGATATTGCCGGCGTCCCTAGGATTGACCTCGCAGAACATTTCCTGCTGTAACTCCGCCAGCCAGGGATTCGACCGGGTCTCGTCACCGCCACCCTCATATTCGACCAGTCGGCCCGAGGTCAGGATGATCGGGAATTTCTCCGAGAAATCGTTCTTCTGGATCGATTCGTACATGGTTGGCAGACGATAGAACTTTCGATCCTGATAGGTCGGGTAGTCTGCAACCAGATCGCGACGGTTGGTGTAGAGAGGTTCGCGATGCAGCGGGATGGGGTCGGGGAAGGTCCAGACATTGCAGCGAGCCCTGGCGTTGCCGAAAGGAGCGCATTCATGGAGGATCGCCACCCGCTGGATGCCGCCTGAAAGATCTGTCTTCCAGTTGATCTTGGCGACCTTCTCATTGAAGTCCGATGGCAACGGCATGGCCTGTGCGTCATCGACCTCGTCGGGGTTCCCCTGCATCGATTCGATGCCCGCGACCTTGCCGACCACGTATCTTTCGCGGTTGGTCAGGTCCTTGTCCCAGCCGAGCTGAACCAGCATCTCGTAGGTGAATTCGGGATAGCCATCCTCGATCTCGCTGTTCTTCGAATAGACACCGTCGGCCAGCAGGTTCTCGCCGTCGCGTTCCACGCCGAAACGGGCACGGAAGGTCAGGCCGCCCTCGCTGACAGGGATCGACATGTCGTACAGGTTGGGCGTGCCCGGATGCTTCATCTCCGCAGTACCCCAGCAGGGCCAGGGCAATCCGTAGTAGTCGCCGTCGCAGGGCCCGCCACTGGCGCGCAGCGTGGTCTTGTCAAAGGTGTGCTGGTTGGCCATGTGCAGCTTCAGCCGCTCCGGGCTCTGGCCGGTATAGCCGATGGTCCACATGCCACGATTGAACTCGCGGGTGATGTCCTCGATGACCGGCTCGTCACCTTCGATGGCAATGTTGCGGAACAGGCGGTCGGTGTAGCCGAACTTGTCCGCGAACAGTTTCATGATGACGTGGTCGGGCTTGCTTTCGAACAAGGGAGCCACGACCTGGTCGCGCCACTGGATCGAGCGGTTCGAGGCGGTGACGGACCCGCGGGTCTCGAACTGGGTTGCTGCCGGCAGCAGGTAAACGCCGTCCTTGCGGTCATGCAGCACGGCGGAGACGGAAGGGTAGGGGTCGATCACCACCAGCATGTCCAGCTTTTCCATGGCCGTCTTCATCTCGGCCATGCGGGTCTGGCTGTTGGGCGCATGTCCCCAGAAGACCATCGCGCGCACATCCTGAGGCTGGTCGATGTTGGCGGGGTCCTCCAGCACGCCGTCGATCCAGCGGCTGACCGGAATGCCGTTCTCGTTCATCAGCGGCTTGTCGTTGCCATCGGCGTCCTTGATGACGGCAAAGCGCGATTTCAGCCAGTCCAGGTCCTCCTCCCAGACACGCGCCCAGTGCGCCCATGCGCCGTCGGACAGGCCATAATATCCGGGAGTGTCATGCGACAGCACGCCCAGATCGGTCGCACCCTGCACATTGTCGTGGCCACGGAAGATGTTGGTGCCGCCACCGGAAACCCCCATGTTCCCCAGCGCGAGCTGCAGGATGCAATACGCCCGGGTGTTGTTGTTTCCGTTGGTGTGCTGGGTACCGCCCATGCACCAGATCAGGGTGCCGGGACGATTGTGCGCCATCAGCCGGGCAACACGTTCCAGCTGGGCACCGGGTACACCGGTGACACGCTCGGTTTCCTCGGGTGTCCATCGCGCGACCTCGGCGCGGACCTGGTCCATGCCCCACACACGTGTGCGGATGAACTCCTTGTCCTCCCAGCCATTCTCGAAAATGTGCCACAGGATACCCCAGACCAGGGCGACATCGCTGCCGGGCCGGAAGCGGACATATTCGTCGGCATGGGCTGCCGTGCGGGTGAAACGCGGATCGCAGACGATCAATGGGGCGTTGTTTTCTTCCTTGCCCTTGAGCAGGTGCTGCAACGATACCGGATGGGCTTCCGCGGGGTTACCGCCGATGATCAGGATCGCCTTGCTGTTGTGGATGTCGTTGTAGCTGTTCGTCATCGCACCGTAGCCCCAGGTGTTCGCCACACCCGCGACCGTGGTGGAGTGACAGATCCGGGCCTGGTGATCGACGTTGTTTGTGCCCCAGTAGGCCGCAAACTTGCGCATCATGTAGGCCTGTTCGTTCGAATGCTTGGCGCTGCCCAGCCAGTAGACGCTGTCGGGACCGCTCTCCTCGCGGATTTTCAGCATGCGGTCCGTGATTTCGCCGAGCGCCTCGTCCCAGCTCACCTTCTGCCACTCACCGCCGACCAGCTTCATGGGGTATTTCAGGCGCCGCTCGCCATGCGCATGTTCGCGCACGGATGCGCCCTTGGCACAGTGGGCGCCCAGATTGAAGGGGCTGTCGAAACCCGGTTCCTGCCCGATCCACACGCCATCTTGAACCTCGGCCAGCACGGTGCAACCGACCGAGCAATGGGTGCAGACGGATTTTATCGTCCTGATCTCGCCGGCGGTGGCTACGTTCTGGGCATGGGCGCGGGTGACCGTACCCGCCCCAACGCCGCCGAGTGCCGCCATGCCGCTCACCGCCAGTCCGGAGCGTTGCAGGAAACTGCGGCGGCTGACGGGTGACTTTGCGGCTGATGTCGCAAAGGGCGGAACGGCGCCAAGGCGTGGTGTGCCATCTGTCTTGCGCTTCAGCATCTGTGCTCTCCCTGATCAGGCCGCATCAAAACCGGGCAAGTTCATAGTAACGCCGGACATGCGCCGTGTCCTGCATGCAGGCGTCTCCCCGGTCGGACTTCCTCACCGGTGCGGCCTCGGCACCATCGCTGGTCAGGACGACAACGGCAGCCACGGGTGCGCCGGTTGCCGTCATCTTGAGGAAATCCCGGCGGTTGGCGGGTTTCTTGTGGCTCATCGTTGGCTCCTTTTCTCAAGCTCCGCCCAGGCGGAAGGCTTCTTTCTCGATGTCGACGAAGATGCGGCCGATGCGACCGACGGGAGCATAGAGCGCGGCCCCCTTCGCGTGTTCGAGGTCGTCGAAGAAATGTCCCGCCCAGGGCGCCAGGTGACGGGTGAAGAACTGCCCCTGTTCGGCCAGCGGTGCCGGATCGGCAAACCGGCCCTCGATCAGTGCGGCCATCATGTCGCACAGACTGGCAATGTTGTCTTCGGGTTCAAATATGTCATCAGCGCGGCGCATGTCATGTGTGGCCATGTCGCGGCGCAGGCTGGCCAATGGCTTCTCGTTGAGGAAGCCCGTCAGATAGACACTCGCGTAGGGCAGGAGCTCACCGCGACCCAGCCCGATGAACAGTGCATTGAATTCGCGCGCGGCCGCTTCGGGGGATGTCGTGCCCGCGCGTGCCGCCAGATCGGCGATCGCCTGACCCATCGGGCCGTCATCGCCGGTCAGGGCCGAAGCCTGCGCCAGCCTTTCGGCACCCGGCGGCCGGGCCAGAAATCCCGCGAGGAACCCGTAGAAATCGGCACGCATGGCCTCTTCGGCTGGCAAGGCGGCGGTCCGGGTCATGCGCCGTCCTCGTGAAAGCGGAACTGCATGTGTCGCGGCATCGGTGCGGCAGGTTCCGTCGATGCCACTGGCGATGCCGGCGGCGACAGTGTCCCGGGGGCAGCGGACTGCCGGATGCGTGATACCCGGCTTCGCTCCAAGGATCCGCTCGGCTGGCCGCTATCTGCGACCTGCTCGATAGCGCCGTCGTCGGCGAGTTTGTCGGTATCGTGACGGGCACGAGCCGTGACATGGTCCAGCATACCTCGCCCCACCTGATAGGCCGTGCGCATTCCCGGTACCACGGTAGCGGTGTCGGAAAAGTCCTCGCCATGATCGACCAGACCGTCCAGATTGGCCAGTACCGGGCTGGATCGCCACAGGGTACGCAAGGCCCGACGGCGCAGGAACTCCGGTACCTCACGGCGCAAAAACGCGGAGAAATCATCACCTGCGGTCATGTCGTCGGGATCGGGCAGTTCCAGACTAGCGAGCAACTCGGACTCGGTCATTCCTTCCTGCACCAGGCGTAGGGATGCCAGTTCCCGTGCCTCGATATCCATCGTTTCCTTCGCCGCAACGGCAGCACGGCGGCGGGACCAGAAATCGGTCATCAGCCGGCCGCCTTTCGTTGTTCGGGATGGGGGGCACGATAGACATCGCTGACCTGCCGGATGCGCGGATCGCCTATTCCGTCCTCGACCAGATCGACGCGCTTGCTGTCGCGCCTGCGCTTGACAAAGGCTTCGTTCCGATGATGCGTGTCGATGAAATCCTTGACCCAGGCGACCAGAGCGGGAGGCATGGGGACATATTCCAGTATTGCCTCGCCCGCATCCCCGTAGTCCTGCCCTTCGTGAACGGATGCGGTGATATGGGTCGGGCGCCATGGCATCACGGCGTCAGGGCGGTTGTCGGGCTGCATCACCACGGTAACGCCGGGCACTCGGGATTCCAGCGCGAGGCAATAGGCTTCCGTATCCGACGACCACAGCTCCAGCGGGAGAGTGGCGGCATGGTACTCGACGGTATCACCTTCGCGCCGCAGTTCCCGCCAGTCGGCCTGCGCGGCGCCCGGCAGGACGGCACTGACCCGCCACGACCACCTGGCCCAACGTGTCACGCCGGGTGCGCGACGCACGACGATTCCCACCGGCAGATGGGCGCGGACCAGCGCCATTTTTACGGTTCTCCATCCGGTTTTCGGCCACATCCAAGCGCGAACAGGTTTCCAAAACCCGCAAAGGATTGCAAGGAAACTTCCGTTCATGCAAGAAAAGTTGAAGCTGGGGAGATATTTCCCGTCGTTTCCCATATTCCTTGAGGTCGGAAGCGGTTCATGCTTAGTCCGGATGGGTCAACAAACAGACGCATCCATGAACCGAACGATTCTTCTGTGCAACTGTGCTGCCAGCCAACCGGTCGATGCCGACCGGATCGCCGCCGCAACCGGCCGTACGGTGTCGCGTGTCCACTCGGCCCTCTGCACGACCGAGATGGAGCAGGTGCTGACGGCACTCCGTGAGGGGGAGATCGTGATCGCCTGCGGGCAGGAAGCGGCCCGCTTCGGTGCGATGGCCGCAGGAGTTGGGCGACCCGTGCCGCAGTGCGTGGACATCCGCGATCGTGCCGGCTGGAGCGACGACGCCGATCCCGCGCCCAAGCAGGCCGCCCTTCTGGCCGAGGCGCTGTTGCCTGCAGCGGAAACGCCGGTCATGGACGTCGAGAGCGGCGGAACGGTGCTGGTCGTTGGCGATGCCGGTCCCGCGCTGGCCGCGGCAGAGGTGCTTTCGCGGACGATGGCGGTGACCGTGTTGCTGCCGGCGACACCGGATCTGGTCGAAGCGCCTGCCGCCTTCCAGGTCGTCGTAGGACGCCTGGCCGGCGTGACAGGCAGCCTTGGGCGCTTTTCCGTCCGGATCGACCGGTTGCAGATGCTCGATCCCGCGGGGCGTGGCCCACCGCGCTTCACCGGACCGAGGGACGGAGCCCGGTCGAATTGCGATGTGGTGGTGGATCTGTCGGGCGACAGGCCGCTGTTTCCCGCGCATGAAAAACGCGACGGTTATCTGCGTGCCGATCCGGACAGCCCCCGTGCGGTGGCGGAGCTGCTGGCCGACGCTGCACAGATGGTGGGCGTGTTCGAAAAGCCCTTGCACATTCGTGTCGATCCGTCGTCCTGTGCCCATTCCCGTGCCAGCAAGACCGGATGTACCCGGTGCCTGAATGTCTGCCCGACCGGTGCGCTTGCGCCCGAGGGGGATCATGTCGTTGTCGATCCGCATGTCTGCGCTGGTTGCGGCGGTTGCTCCTCTGTCTGCCCATCAGGTGCCATCACCTGTGAGACACCGCCTCTGGCTCATCTGCTGCGCCGGCTTGAGGTGCTGGCCGCGACCTACCGCAGGGCCGGCGGCAGGTCTCCGCGCCTGCTCGTTCACGACGATCACGGGGCGCAGATGATCCGCCTTTCCGCCCGTTCGGGAAGGGGGCTGCCTGCCGATGTCCTGCCGCTGGAGATCACCGCATTGAACGCCTTCGGCCATGCCGAGGCGCTGGCATCGCTGGCGCTGGGCTTCGCGTCGGTGACGGTTCTGCCCGGTCCGCGTACCGAAGTCGGACCGTTGCAGGACGAACTGGCGCTGGCCCGTGCGATGGGTGCCGGGGATCGCCTGTCGCTGCTGGATGTGGCCGATCCGGATGGGTTGTCCGATGTGCTTTATGACGGGAATACCCCCGACCCCGTGGCGCCGGTTCTGCCGATGGGCAATCGCCGCCAGATCGCCCGGCTGTCGGCAAGGGCGCTTGGCCTCACCGACCCGGTGCCGTTGCCTGCCGGGGCTCCCTATGGCGAGGTGGTGCTGGATCGTGGCGCCTGTACGTTGTGCCTGTCCTGCGTCTCGCTATGTCCATCGGGGGCGTTGATGGACAATCCCGAACGTCCGCAACTGCGCTTCCAGGAGGATGCCTGCCTGCAGTGCGGTCTGTGCGTCACGATCTGTCCGGAAGGCGCAATCGGGCTGAATCCGCGCTTCGATCCCCGTGATGGGGCGCTTTCGGCGCGCATCCTGCACGAAGAAGAGCCCTTTGCCTGCATTGAATGCGGCAAGCCGTTCGGGACGGCGTCGACGATCCGCCGGATCGTCGAGAAGCTGGAAGGCCAGCATCCGATGTTTGCCGGCAGCGTGCAATCGCGGCTCATCCGGATGTGCGAGGATTGCCGGGTCGAGGCCCACTTCCGCGGTGAAAATCCCATGGCGATGGGACTGCGTCGCCCGCGTACGACCGAAGATTATCTCAGAAGGGATGAGACGGATGAATGACGAATTCAATATGTCGATGCGCAAGTTCCTCAAGCAGGTTGGCGTGACGTCGCAACAGGTGATCGAAGAAGCTGTGCGCAACGCCGAAGCAAGGGGTCCGTTCAAGGTCAAGGTGGTGCTGACCGTTGAAGAACTCGATCTGGAGCATGTCGTCACTGGTGAAATTATGGGGCCTTCCGATTGAGCCTGACGCGAGATGACGTCCTCGCCGCGCTGAAGACCGTTACCGACCCGCTTTCCGGTCGGGACATGGTGGACGCCGGTCTGGTCCGTGCGCTGATGGTCGATGGCGATTCCGTGCGGTTCGTGATGGAGATCGCCCAGCAGGCCGCTCCCCAGATGCAGGCGGTGAAGGCCGCTGCGGAAGAGGTGTTGCACCAGATGGGAGCGAACCGGGTGGCGATCGCGATGACGGCGCATTCGCAGCGGCCGCCACCGGATCTGGGGCCGGCCGCGACGTCGGGTCCCGAACCGGTTCCGGGTATCCGGAACGTGATTACCATCGCATCCGGCAAGGGCGGTGTCGGCAAGTCCACGGTGGCTGCCAATCTGGCAACGGCACTGGCCGCCGAAGGGCGCCGCGTGGGGCTGCTTGATGCCGATGTCTATGGTCCCAGCCAGCCCCGCATGCTGGGTGTGAGCGGCCGCCCGGCCAGTCCCGATGGCCGGACCATCCTGCCGTTGCGCAACCATGGCGTCACGCTGATGAGCCTCGGCCTGTTGACCTCGGAGGACGAGGCCGTGATCTGGCGCGGCCCGATGCTGATGGGGGCTCTCCAGCAGATGCTGTTCCAGGTGCAATGGGGAGCGCTCGATGTCCTGATCGTTGACCTGCCTCCCGGAACGGGCGACGTGCAGATGACATTGGCCCAGAAGGTGCGCGTCGATGGTGCGATCATTGTCTCGACCCCGCAGGACATCGCCCTGCTGGATGCGCGCAAGGGGATCGACATGTTGCGCAAGATGCACGTGCCGATCCTTGGACTGGTCGAGAACATGTCGGTCCATGTCTGCGCGACCTGCGGCGCGCGCGAGCACATCTTCGGCGATGGCGGCGTGAGGGCCGAGGCGGAACGTCTGGGTGTGCCATTGCTGGTCGAAATACCGCTGCATCTGTCCATCCGGACTGCTGCCGATGGCGGTGCGCCGATCGTCGTCAGCGATGCATGCAGCGAGCAGGCCAGGAGCTTCCGCGAACTTGCCCGCCGGCTGATCGGGGTCGGCCACGCATGATGTCCGGTCCGTCGCGACACCGGCCGGGCCCGGTACCCGATCTGCCGCCGCTGATGTCCGCACTGGCCTGTGTCGACGAACCGATGCAGGTTGCCCGCGGGCGGGCCATGGCGGGCGTGGACGCGGGTCTGGTATGCTGGCGGGAAACCGCCCGGACCTTGCAGGCGGCGATGGTCCTCGCCCCTGACGTGGCATTGGTCCGTGCGATGGCGGCATTGCCGGCCTGTATGGTCGGGATGCAGAATGCGATCGGCAGTCTCGGCCCGAGCGAATTGCAACTCCTGCTGGGGCGGGATGGCGTCCTGTGGCTCAACGGTGCCCGGGCAGGCGGGTTTCGCGTGGCGGCGGCAACATGCGATCCGGCGGTCGTCCCGGACTGGCTGGTGGTCGGTTGCGACGTGACACTGCGTTCCGCGAACGGAACGGAAGGCGGCGAGATGCCGGGGCAGACTTCGCTGGCCGGGGAAGGGTGTCCGCTGACAGCATCCGACCTTCTGGGCGCATGGGGCCGCCACAGCCTTTACTGGCTGTCGTGCCTGGACAACCGGCTGGGTCGCTCCGTTTTGATGCGCGAATGGCAGGGGTTGTGCATGGAACGGGGCGAGGGCGGTTGCCCGGGGCTTGACGGGGACTTCGCAAGGACTGCCTTGCAGGGTGAAGCTGCGACCGCCGAGCCCCTGTCCGCAATTCCGGAGACCTGACATGTACCTTGCCCGTGCCGTGCATTTCGACGAAAGTGACAGTCGTATCTTTCATCGCCCGGCGGTGACAGGCGAATGGGCGATAAGCGGCGGGTTCGAATTTTCCAACTGGACCGACGCCGATCTGAGCGGCAAGGCGCGCCAGGCCTTTGCCAATGGCTGGTTGGGGCTGGACAGCTTCGGTCGCGTCACCTTCGTTGCCGTGACACGAATCACGCCTGGCGAATGTGCAGCGCTGACCCATCGGCTGGCCGGGCATTTCGTCAGCCACTACGGCGCCCCTTCGATTGATGTGGCCTTGCCGGTCGCCGGGGAGGAGATGCGCCACATGACCGACCTTTGCGCCGATCACGACCCCAACACCGTGTTGACGGTTGCCCGCAGCCTGACCTCTGCCGGCGTGCGTGAGGAATATCGCTGGATCAGACCGCAGGAAACCCGGCTGCAAGCCTTTGCCGTCCACGCCAGTCCCGATGGTGGCGGGCAGTCATAGGACAACGGCTCGGTCAGGAGATTGGGCAATCAGACCGAAGAACAGCAGCCTGGCCCGGAATTGCGACGTCCGGACGCTTCAGGGAGATCGTCGACGGCCCATCATGATCTTGCGCTAGAAAAGAAGTGGCTCAGTTCCCATTAGCTGTTGTTCATGTTATGTTCTCCATGAATTTGGGAGAACCGACTGATGCGCAATGAGGAATTCGAACTGTTTCTTTCGATGGTTGCTCGCCTTGACGGTAACCGGTGCAAAAGTCCGGGCGGACTGGATTTTTGAGGCTTGATCTGCGCGCATGGAATAAGAATATGTTCTCGATTCCCAAGAGCGATGGGACGTGATTCAAGTTTGTTATGTCCAAGCCCAATGCCACCAACCTCGCCACACTCGGCCTTGATGATCTCCGCGATTTGGTTGCGGCGCTGCTGGAGCGCGTCGCTTTGCTGGAGGCGGAGAATGCAGCATTGCGGGATGAGATTGCCCGGCTCAAGGGGCTGAAAGGGCGGCCGAAGATCAAACCGTCGGGGATGGCAGCGAAGGCCGGAACATCGACGGCCACAGGCAAGCGAGGCGGCAAGGGCAAGCGGGGTGGTTCGTCGAAGGCCAGCCGGCGGGTTCCTGTGGTGAGCGAGGAGCAGAAGCTCGGGGTTGAGGCGCCGCCCGGCTCGCGGTTCAAGGGGTATGAGGATTTTGTCGTGCAGGATCTGCGGCTGGAGAGCCGGGTGATCCGCTATCGCCGGGAGCGCTGGATGACGCCGGACGGGCGAACGGTGACAGCGCCGTTGCCCCAGGGCTTGTGCGGGCATTTCGGGCCTGAACTGGTGCGGTTCATCATTCTGCAGCACGTCCAGGGCCAGGTCACGACGGAACGCTTGACGGCGATGCTGAACGAGATCGGCATCGTCATTTCCAAGTGCCAGGTCATCCGGCTGTTGAACAATGATCCAGGCGATTTGCATGACGAGGCCACGGAGCTGTTCCGCGCCGGTCTCGAGAGCGCGAAATGGATCACCGTCGATGACACCGGCGCCCGGCATGGCGCCAAAAACGGCTTCACCACCCAGATCGGCGATGACCGCTTCACCCACTTCGCGACGACGTTTTCCAAGAGCCGGGTGAATTTTCTCGAACTGCTGCGCGCCGGTCATGGCGGTTATGTCCTCAATGACGACGCCTTCAGCTACATGCGCAAACATGCGCTGGCAGGCTCCGTGATCGCCCGGCTGGAGGCGCATGACACCAGGACATTCGCCGATCGCGGCGCCTTCTCGGCCCATCTGGGCGAACTCGGTATCGATCAACTCGATGTTCACCCCGACCCGGTCAAAATCGCCACCGAGGCCGCACTGTGGGGCAGCATCCACCACCACGGTCTGCTGAACGATACCGTCATCGTCTCCGATGGCGCCGGACAGTTCCGCGTCGGCCAACATGCACTCTGTTGGGTTCATGCCGAGCGCCTGATCCACAAGCTCGTCGGCTTCAATGAAAGCCAAAGACGTGCCATCGATCTCCTCCGCCAGCTCGTCTGGTGGTTCTACGCCGATCTCAAGGCTTACAAACAAGCCCCGCAAAGGTCGCGAGCTGCCCAGCTCCGTGCCCGCTTCGACCGCATCTTCAAGCGCAAGACCGGTTTCGCCACCCTCGATCGCCTGCTCGCACGCCTGCATGCCCGCAAACCGGAACTCCTCCTGGTCCTCGACCGACCCGAAATCCCCCTGCACACCAACGGCTCGGAAAACGACATCCGCTGCCACGTCACCAAACGCAAGATCTCCGGCGGCACCTGGTCCGATGCCGGCCGTCAGGCACGCGATACCCTGCTCGGCTGCATGAAAACCTGCCAGAAACTCGACGTCTCCTTCTTCCAGCTCCTCGGCCACCGACTCGCCGTACCATACACGACAGAAATCCCACCACTCGCCCAGCTCGTCACCGCCGCCAAGGTCTGATCGCCCGGACTTTTGCACCGGTTACCCTTGACGTTGAGCAGAAACAACGGCTCGAAGCGGCGCTTGCCGGTGGCGGGGACGAGGCGGTGGTGATCGGGCTTCTGGAAGCTCGCCTTCGCCCGGAACCGGCCTGCCCGCATTGCCGGGCGGAAGGTTCGAAGCCGTGGGGCAGGAGTCACGGGTTGCGGCGTTTTCGGTGTGCGACCTGCGGCCGGACGTTCAACGCGCTGACCGGCACACCGCTGGCGCGCCTGCGCAGGAAGGCGCAATGGTTGAGCTTCACCGCCTGTCTTTCCCGAAGTGACACTGTTCGCAAGGCAGCGAAGATCTGCCGGGTGGTGGTGGCGACGAGCTTTCGCTGGCGGCATCGCTTTCTTCGGGCGGGCGTGGCCGATGCCGAGGCGCTTTCGGGTATCGTCGAAGCCGACGAGACCTTCTTCCGGCGTTCGTTCAAGGGGTCGCGGTGCTGGCGAAAGCAGGCTGATCCGCCGCCGCGACCGCCCAAAAGACGCGCCACACCGGCCCGCAAGCGCGGCTTGAGCGACGAGCAGGTACCTGTGCTGGTCGCCCGCGACCGCACCGGATCGACACGCGCGGCGGTTCTGGCCGACCGTAGTGCCGATGCCATCGACGCCGCCATCGGCGCCAGCCTGCCCGCCGACGGCGTCCTATGTACCGACAGCCACGCGGCCTTCCGCCTGGTTGCCGATCGTCACGGCATCCATCACGAGCCCGTCAACAGCCGCCACGGCGAGCATGTCCGCGACAAAAGCTGGCACATCCAGAACGCCAACGCCCGCCACAGCCGCCTCAAGAGCTGGATCGCCGCCTTCAACGGCGTCGCCACGAAATACCTGCCGAACTATCTGGCATGGCACCACGTGCTCGACAAAAAGCCCGATGTTCCGGACCATCGTGAATGGTTGCGGTTGGCCATCAACAGCTAAACTAAAATAGGAGATCCCCCGGCTATGCCGGGGCGGCAGCCCGAGTTTGACGTTTCCGGCAGTCCATCGCCGGGTTTCTTTCGTTTGCCACCACGCATACGGAAGGAACGTCAGCGATGGACACGTATCAGAGCCTAAGTCACAGCGTTTGGGACTGCAAATATCATGTCGTCTTTATCCCGAAATGCCGACGCAAGACGCTGTATACAGGCCTGCGCCCACATCTCGGCGCGGTTTTTCGACAGCTAGCCAAACAAAAGGAGAGCAAGGTCATAGAAGGTCATCTGCTACCGGATCACGTCCACATGATGCTCGCCATTCCCCCCAAATATGCTGTCTCCAATGTCGTCGGCTTCATCAAAGGGAAGAGCGCCATTCACTTAGCCCGTGTTTATGGCGAACGCCGACGCAATTTCGTTGGCCAACATTTCTGGGCAAGAGGATATTTTGTCAGCACGGTCGGGCGAGACGAAACGGTCATCCGCGACTACATTCGCAATCAGGAGAAGGAAGATCGCCGGCTCGATCAACTCGCGCTGTTACCCTGAACATGCCGCCTTCAGGCGGCGAACAGATTGCGGCCGCGCAGCGCCGCAAACCGCCGCTTTGAGCGGCTCTCAACCAAAGCCCCCGGCTCTGCCGGGGGATATTTACTGCGAACTGAGCCAAAGAAGTTGCCCGCTGGAACACGAGAGACCGATGGCCTCACCGTTCAACAGGAAATATCTGGTCGGAGTGGGGTGATTCGAACACCCGACCCCTGCCTCCCGAAGACAGTGCTCTACCAGGCTGAGCTACACTCCGTCGACCAGCGGCGCCGGGTATAGTGGAGTTGCGCGGTGGCGGCAAGGGGGATTGGCAGGGTCGGCACGACAAAGGCGTGCATCCATGATCCGGTTGGTTGACGATCGGGAAAAGGTCGGCCAAGCCAGTCATGTCGTCGTGTCGCAACGGGACGGGTGCGGTGGATATCCAGACATTGCTGTCGGTGAAGACGGGAGGTGTGCTGGCGGCACTCCTCCTGTTCGGTCTGTGGGAACGCGTGCGACCTGCCGATCCGCGGCCCCTGCTGTTGCGTGCGGGGCATGCCGGCCGGGCTGCGTGGCAGCGGCTCGGACGGCATGCGGCGCTGGTGACGGTGAATGCGGCAGCGGGACCGCTCATCGTCCTGCCGGTGACATGGTGGGCAGCGGGGTTCGATCTCGGCTTGCGGCCCGCATGGTCGGGCTGGCCGCTCGACATCCTCGTGCTCGACCTGTGGATCTATGCCTGGCATCGGGCCAATCACGAGGTCCCGTTCCTGTGGCGCTTCCATCAGGTGCATCATCTGGATGAGTTGCTGGACACCACCAGCGCCTTTC
The DNA here is from genome assembly GCA_020638465.1 of Geminicoccaceae bacterium. Taxonomy (NCBI): domain Bacteria; kingdom Pseudomonadati; phylum Pseudomonadota; class Alphaproteobacteria; order Geminicoccales; family Geminicoccaceae; species Geminicoccaceae bacterium. Next base: position 129,877 of record JACKIM010000001.1, on the reverse strand, counting down.
GTTTCCACGTCGGGGAAGTGGTCCTCTCCGCACTGGTCCGGGCGCTGGTGGTGATCCTGTTCGGCATGCCGATGGCATCGGTGATCCTGTTCGAGACCATCGTGCTGGTCTGCGCCATCTTCCATCACAGCGATGCCGCCCTGCCGCCATGGGTGGAGCGCCGGCTGTCGAGGATCATCGTCACGCCCGGGATCCATTGGGTCCACCATCACGCGTTGCGTCGGGACACGGACAGCAATTACGGTACGCTGTTCAGCTTCTGGGACCGCATCTTCGGCTCGCGCAGTGCGACACGACGTTTTTCCGGGATGAAGCTGGGGGTGGAGCGGATGCGCGAGCGGCCGCTCCTGCGCCTGCTGATGGCACCCTTCGGTTCTCAGGGGCAGGCGAATCCGGCACCGCGATCGGATCGCCAGTAGATCGACCAGAGAATGATGCCGCGTGTCCCCATGTAGATGAGGAAGGCCGCCCACAGGCCGTGATTGCCCATGTGAGGCAGGAATGCGGCGGTGAGCGCCACGAATACCAGGGCCGACAGCAGCATGGCGTTGCGCAACTCGCGGGCCCGGGTGGCGCCGAAGAATATGCCGTCCATGACGAAGGCCCAGACCGACACCAGCGGCAGTGCCATGACGTAGGGCAGGTAGATGCGGGCGGTTTCGCGCACGGATTCGATGGTGGTGAGCAGATCGACGATGGTCGTGCCGAAGGCGATGAAGCCCGCCGTGATGAGCAGGGCGAGAAGGCCGGCATTGACAAAGCCCGCAATGGCTGCGTCCCGGAGTTCGGGACCCGAGCGGCGGCCGACGGCCCGTCCGGTCATGGCCTCGGTCGCATCGGAAAAACCGTCGAGACCGTGGGCCTGAAGGGTGAAGAAGTTCATCAGCACGGCATTGGCGGCGAGGATGAGTTCGCCCTGGCGCGTACCGAGGGCGGCAAAGCCGATGAATACCGTTTCCATGACCAGCGTACGCAGCACGAGATCGCGGCTGAGACGGAAGAAGCGCCCGAGCGCCGCGGGATCGACGATGCGCCGCCAGGGCAGGGGCGCGCGCGGCAACAGGCGAAGTTGTCGACGGGCCAGGAGCAGCGCGATGGCCAGGGCCGTGTATTCTGCGGCCACGGTGGCCACGGCCACGCCCTCCACGCCATAGCCCAGCTTCAGGACCAGCACGATGTCGAGCACGGCGTTCAGGCCGTTGGCGGTGAGCATCACCAGCAGCGGCAGCAGTGGACGCTGTTGGCCGAGGAACCAGCCTACCGACACCTGGGTGAGCAGGATCGCCGGAATGCCGGCGATGCGGATGGCGAGGTAGGTATCCATCCCGGCGGCAACAGCCTCGCCCGGTGCGAAGACCAGGCGCGCGCCGCTCATCAGCGCGGGGGCCGTGCCGAGGATCAGCAGCGAGGTCACGAGGGCCACCAGGGCCGCGCGCAGCGGCACGATGCGCAACTGGTCAGGATCCTCCGCGCCGAAGGCCTGTGCCGTGAGGCCACCTGTGCCGATGCGCAGAAAACCGTTCAGCCACATCAGGGTACTCATGATGACGGACCCGAGAGCGACCGCTCCCAGATGGTGCGGCTCCGGCAGGCGCCCGATCACGGCTGTATCGACCATGCCCAGCAGCGGCACGGTGGCGTTGGACAGGATCAGGGGCACGGCGAGGCGGAAGGACTGGCGATAGGGAGGCACGACAGGGGCGGTCCGTTCATTCTCGGGACCCCGTGGCGTACGCTGTCACTCTCACCATGGCAAGCCGTCATGTCGTATCGACGGATTGGCGCTCACAACACCGCCAGTCTCTCGTGACCCATGGAATAAGGATGGATATCCCCGAGCAGGAAACTGTCGCCCGATCGCTGCGGATACCCTAACGTCGACCTTCTTCAGGAAGGGGAGAATCGGCCCATGTCACTGCATCTCTGGCTGGCCTTTGTCATCGCGGCGAGCGTCATTCTCATCATTCCGGGGCCGACCGTGGTCTATGTCGTCGCCGTGGGGCTCACTCGCGGGCGCAGGATGGCGCTGAGCGCGGTTCCGGGCGTCGTTGCCGGCGATCTGGTGGCGATGGCGCTTTCCCTGGCCGGTGTCGGCACCATTCTGGCGCTGTCGGCTACCATCTTTTCCATCGTCAAGGTCGCGGGTGCCGCCTATCTGGTCTGGATCGGCATCAATCTGTGGCGCGATGCGGGCCGGCTGCATGCATTGTCCGATGATGCCCGGCGTGCCCGGCCCGAGAATCCCTCGATGCGGGCGTTCTGGATCACCATGCTCAACCCCAAGAGCATCCTGTTCTTTGTCGCCTTCATGCCCCAGTTCGTGGTTCTCGACCGTCCCCTCATCCTGCAATTCGCCATTCTGGGCGCGACTTTCCTTCTCCTCGCGGCGATCAATATCGCCGGCCATGCGCTGCCGTTTCCAGCGTGGCGGAGCGCTTTGCCTGGTGGCGGCCGGTGTGCTGTCATTGTGGCATGACGCCACTGACGCCACGGTGGAAGCGTCATCATCGGCCGCGCCCGTGCAATAGGTTTTTTCCCGTTTGGGCAGGATTGCCCAAACGACCGGGAAAGGCGCGGAAACGGAAGGCGCAGCGGACTGCAACCGGGTGTCGCTGCCAGCGGAAAGGCTGTCCGGTCAGCCTGTGGCCAGATGCTCGCGAAGCCTCGGCAGCAGTTCGGCGAAGTTGCAGGGCTTGTGGCGAACGTCGAGCTGTGTCGACAGGATACCTTCCCACGCATCCCGACAGGCACCGGGAGAGCCGGGCAGGACGAAGACATAGGTGCCATTGACGACCCCGGCGTCGGCGCGGGACTGGATGGTCGATGTTCCTATTTTGTCAAACGAAAGCCATCTGAACAATTCGCCGAAACCGGGAATTTTCTTCTCCGCAACGCTGTCGAGGGCTTCCGGTGTGACGTCGCGACCGGTCACCCCGGTGCCGCCGGTGGTCAGGATCACCTCGATTCCTTCCCGGCCGGACCATTCGCGCAGGTGCGTGGCGATAGCGTCCCGCTCGTCGCGGACGATGGCCCGGTCGGCCAGACTGTGTCCGCCCTTGCGGAGAAGTTCGACCAGCACATCGCCCGAACGGTCGTCTGCCATCGTCCGGGTATCCGAAACGGTCAGGACGGCGATATTCAACGGCTGGAAAGCGAGGGTCTCGTCAATTCTTCCGGGCATAGCGCAGGCCAGTATCGAACGAACTGTAGATCGGCCACTGGTTGCGGGCCAGTTGCTCCATCGATGCCGTCGGCTGCTCCAGCCGGACACGATAGGCCCACATGTTGGCCATCACCTTCTTGGCGTAGAGGCGGGTCTCGGGGATGGGCACGCTTTCGAGGAACAGCAACGGATCGTTGTTGAGGTCCTTGAACCGGTCCACCCAGTCGTCGAGCCGCTTCAGCCCGGCATTGTAGGCGACGATCGTGTGGATCAGGCTGCCATTGATGATGCCGTTGTCGAGCAGGCGCTCCACATAGGCCTGCCCGATCGTCATGTTGGTGATCGGCTCCCGCAGGGAATTCTTGCCCGTGTAATCGACATTGTCGGTCTTTTTTGCGACCACCCTGGCCGTGCTGGGCAGGACCTGCATGACGCCCAGCGCGCCGGCGCCGCTCTGCGCATGCGGGTCGAAGCCGCTTTCCGCGCGCATCAGCGAAAACAGCAGGGCGCGATCGATGCGGAAGCCGGTCTCGGGCCGCCATGCGGGAAGGGGATACATGGCACCGTCATGACTGCGGCCGTCCTGCAGCCGCAGGCGCTGGGCGACGCGCATCTGTGCTGCGGGCAGGCGCAGGCTCTCTGCGAGGGCCGCGAGCGCCTCGGTGAGCTTCGGGCGGGCCCGAGCGGCGAGCTTGCGGATCTCGCGTTCGGCCAGGTCCGGCCGTTCGACCTGCCCCAGGGCTATGGCCCGCACGGCACCGGGGAACTGCATGAGCGTACTGCGCATGTCGTTGTTCAGGCCGGATTCGTGCCAGTCGAAGCTGATGCGCAATCCTAAGAGGCCCTGCGCGAGCAGGCCGTAGAACTGATCGCTCGCTTCCGCGGCCTTTTCGAGGAACTGCTGGTGCCTGTCGGGCTTGCGCAGGGCCAGGGCAGCCCTTGCCGCCCAGAAGGAGGCGGCGGCCACTTCCTCGCCCGGTGCATCGCTTTGCGCCATCGCGGAAAAATGCCGGAGTGCAACGTCGAGCTTGCCCAGTCTCCAGGCCGCAAGCCCTGCCGTCCAATGGATGCGCGGCTCGTACTTGCCCGAGCGCCTGGCGGCGGGATCGGCAAACCGGAGGGCCTCGGCGTCCTTGCGGTTGGCAAAATATCCCTTGGCGATGATCCAGCGCGCGAGATCCTGCTCGACGGTATCGGCATAACGCGATGCCGAATTCTTCAGCAATCCTGACGCCTGTGTCGGGCGATCCTTGCTGACCAGCTCCTCGATCCGGTTCAGCCAGTCCCGCACGGCGACCGTCCGGCTGGCCGACCGCTTCCTGTCGCTTACATAGTCGACCTTTCGCTCCTCAAGCAGTTCCTGGCCGGAACCGCCGAGATAGCCGGCGACGGGTTCGGCGGGCGCCTTCGTCCCCGCGGGGCGCCGCTTGACGGCAAGTGCGTAGATGTCTGAAGCCTGCGGAAGATCCGCATAGTCCTCAAGCCAGTCCGAGAGTTCCCTGAAGGTCGAGCGGTAGGCCGTGGGATGGAGGTAGCGCTGGGCGAGGACATGGCCCATCAGGACAGGACTGCGCAACTCCCTGATGATATGGTCGGCCTCTTTCCAGTGCCCCTCTTCCTGCAACTCGAAGATCATCTTGTAACGGGCAATGTCCGCCGTCGGCAGAGGTCTCGGCAGGATTCCGAGTTGGGTCGGGATATCCTGCATCGGGAGGAGGCGGGCGACCATGACGTCGCTGCCGGCACTCTGGGCGAGGGCGGTGTCCGTGCCGGACCATGACGCCAGCAGGCCGCAGGCGAGCATCGGCCCGCCGACGACCGACAGCCACCGCCGCGCCACGCCGCGCCGGCGCCCGTTGCCGGCAGGCCCTGCCGGCGAATCCGCCAAAGCCGCGTCCGCCGGGGGCATATCGCCCGTGTCTGCCGTGGCCCGGCTGATTGCGGTTGATCTTGTCATGTCAGTGAATGCTCCGCATGGCGCCGTCTTCCAGCCACTCCGAGACTGTCATGAGGTCCTGCCAGGACTCTTTCTTGCGCGCAGGCTGGCGCAACAGATAGGCCGGGTGGAACATGACCATCGCGGGGATGGCCGGTTTTCCATCTCCGGGCTCGTAGGAAAAGCGGCGCCCCCGAAGCCGCGTGACGCCCTCCCTGGTACCCAGCAGGGTGCGGGCGGCGATTCCGCCCACGAAAACGATGATCTCGGGGGCCATGATCTCGATCTGGCGCTCGACGAAGGGCTGACAGACGGCAATCTCGTTGGCAGTCGGCGTCCGGTTGCCCGGAGGACGCCAGAAGATCGCGTTGGTGATCCAGACCGTTTCGCGGCCGAGGCCGATGGCGGCCAGCATCCGGTCGAGCAATCGCCCGCTCGGACCGACGAAGGGCTTGCCCTGCCGGTCTTCCTCGGCTCCCGGTGCCTCGCCGATCAGCATGATCGACGCGGCAGGATTGCCGTCACCGAAACACAGCCGGTTCGCCGTCCGTTTCAGGGCGCAGCCCTCGAACGATTCGAGCGCGGTGCGCAGGGCGTCGATGGTCGAACAGGACGCGGCGAGCGAACGGGCACCCTGGATGATGTCGGATGAGGAACCATTGGGCGCATAGCCATGACCGAATGGCAGGCTGACGGGACCGGCCGCCGGCTCGGCGGCGAGCGGCCGGGACGCGGGCGGTCTGGGGGTATCATCGAGAGCGGGGCGCGTCCCCGATCCGGGATGCGGCAAATCGAAATGAGAAGATTGCCGATCGTTGAAGAACGCGGTAGGTGAATCGTGCAGGCAGCAATCAACACCCATGGCTGCATACCAATGCAACCATGCTGTCACAGCTCCGCTCGGTTCAGCATCCGCGGGAACCATCGGGGGGTCTCCTGCAAGCCATTTATCAAGCCGACCAGGCGCTGCACTGCGACAACGGATGGTACCGCTCCTCATCTTCGTGGGACCGTGTCCGCACGAAGCCTTCATTGTGACTGAATTAGAATAATCAGAAAATCATCGCAAGTGTTAAAAATGTCACTGCGCAAGATGCAAAGGCAATGCGCTGTAAAAAAGTACGCTGCAAATGAGTGGAATAAGGCTCGCCAGCGACCTTCGGGCCACGACCTGCCCCGAGTTGCCGGAGCGCGTCAGGGAGCATGGCCCGAACGGCACAGTCGGACGGAATCCGCTGCTCAGATGTCACGGAAGGGAATTGGCCGGCCCTCGCGGTCGACGACGAGCTTGCCGCTCTCATCCTGTCCCGCTATGTAACGACCATGACCCACCGCGGTTCCAACGTAGAGAGCGGGCTTGATTTTCTTGCCGTCAAACGTTTTGAGTTGCTGAGCAGGACCGCGGGCAGTCGGGTCGTTCTTGCTCTTCGACATCTTCAACATGGTGGCTTCTCCAGCTAAAGGGCGGCGCGGCGTGCGACTTATCGGCTACCCTCTCGATTCGACGTCTAAATGGTCAAAGGGCCCGCTGCCGTCAAGATCGAAGATCCATGGTGGCGCCGGACTGGCGCTTGTTTTCCTGCTTGCGGCCTGCATCGCGGATCCTGTGGCCCTGAGGGGCAATGGAGCGGGTTCGGCCCGTGCGGTCGAACTGCCGCATGGTGACGCATCGGTCGCCGGGGCCTATCTGGCGGGCCGGGTCGCGCTTGACGAAGGCAAGATGCTCGAAGCGGCCGAGAACTTCGAGATCGCCCTGAGTGCCGAGCCGGACAATGGAGACCTGCGACGCCAGGTCTTTCTGCTGCGCCTTGCCGGTGGCGACCTCGACAAGGCCAGGGAAACGGCGGCCTCGCTCGTCGACCTCGGTATCGAGAGCGATGAGGCGCGCATGCTGCTCGCCTTCGACGCGCTCAGGAAAGGCGAGCTCGATGTCGCGCACGAGCGCATCTCGCAGATCGGGCCGGGCGGAATATCCGGCATGGTGGGTCCGCTGATCGATGCGTGGATGCAGTTCGCGGAGGGGAAAATCGATGAGGCGCTGACGTCGATCTCGGCCGGATCGGGCAGCGATGGCCTCGCTCTCGTCCGCACCTATCATCATGCCTCGATGCTCACCATCACCGGCCGGGAGCAGGATGCCTACGACCTGCTGAAGCCGGCCGTCGTCGATACCGACCGCCTGCCGACCCGCCTGTTGATTGCACTCATCGGGATCGAGATGCGGCTGGGGCGCGACACGGAGGCGCTGGCGACACTGGACAGCCAGCTTGCGCTCGCGCCCGAGGACACGGTGCTCATCGACCTGCGCAGGGAGGTCGCCAGCGGCGTCACGCCGCAGATGCCGATCCGCGACGCCAGGACCGGCATGGCCGATGCCCTGCTGAGCCTCGCCCGTGCCCTCGGCGACCAGCGCGGCGGCGGTCAGGGGCTGATCCTGGCGCGGCTGGCCTCGGATCTCGCGCCCGATGAAGGCGACATCTGGCTGTTCATCGCGCAGCAGATGCTGATCGAGAACAACATCCCGCGGGCACTGGAGGCGCTCGACAACATCCCGCACGACGGGCTCTATTCGTGGGATGCTGACCTCCTGCGCGCACGGGCCTACGGCGCCGACGACCGCGACGACGAGGCGCATGCCCTCCTTGAGGAAATGAGCCAGCGGCGGCCCGAGCGTTCCGATGCGTTGATCATGCTGGGCGACATGCTGCGCCGCGACGAGCGTTTCGCCGAAGCCGAGGTCGCCTACAGCGAGGCGATCTCGCGAATCACGACGCCGGGCCCGGACCAGTGGCGGCTGCTCTACGCGCGCGGAATCGCCTATGAGCGCACGGACCGCTGGGATCTCGCGGAGGCGGATTTCCTCAAGGCTCTCGAACTCGAACCCGATCAGCCCTTCGTGCTCAACTACCTGGGCTACAGCTGGGTGGACAAGGGGCTCCATCTCGACCGCGCCAGGGGCATGCTCAACCGCGCCGTCGAGTTGCGGCCGGATGACGGCTTCATCGTCGACAGCCTGGGCTGGGCCCATTACCGGCTCGGCGAATATGACGATGCGGTGGTGAATCTCGAACGGGCGGTCGAACTCCAGCCCGACGATCCCGTGATCAACGACCATCTGGGCGATGCCTACTGGCGCGTGGGTCGGGAACGCGAGGCGCGTTTCCAGTGGGAGAGGGCGCTGATCTTCAATCCCGACGACGACGTGGCGGCCGAGGTCCGCCGCAAGCTCGAAAGTGGCCTGCCTGCCGTGAGCGAAGCGGAGAGTGACTGAAGGTTCCGTCGTCGAAACGGCACGCGCCAAGATCAATCTCGACCTGCTGGTCCGCGGCAGGCGGGATGACGGTTATCACGAACTGGACAGCCTCGTTGTCTTCGCCGAACCATCCGACCGCCTGACCCTCACGTCCGCGGACCGCTGGTCGATCGAGGGAACCGGACCGTTTGCCTCGTCCCTGCCCGATGGCGGCGACAACATCGTCATGCGCGCTGCGACCCGGCTGCTGGAGGAAACCGGCGGCGGCTCGCCGGTGTGTTTCGATCTCGAAAAGAACCTGCCTGTCGCCAGCGGGATCGGCGGCGGCTCCAGCGATGCTGCGGCGGCCCTGCGCGGGTTGTGCCGCCTGTGGGCGCTCGCGATGGACGATGAGCGGCTGCGCGATATCGGGGCCGCGCTGGGTGCCGACCTTCCGGTATGCCTCTATGGCCGGCCAGCCCGCATGCGCGGTATCGGCGAACGCCTCGATCCGGTCCGCGGCCTGCCGGAGATCCCGCTGCTGCTGGTCAATCCGGGCTTCGGTGTTTCCACCGGACAGGTGTTCCGCGCGCTCGACCTGGATGGCGACGCGCTGCAGCGGCCGCCGCTGCCGATGGGAGCAAGCCTTGTCCAGTTCGCGATCTGGCTGCAATCGAGCCGCAACGATCTCGAACCGGCAGCGCTGACCGTCGAGCCGCGCATCGCCGGCGTCCTGGATGCCCTGTGCTCCCTTGACGATGTCATCGTCAGCCGGATGTCCGGCAGCGGGGCGACCTGCTTCGCCATTTTCCGTACCGCCGCCTCGGCCCGTGCCGCGGAGACGCTGCTCCGGCGCGAGCATCCCGCGTGGTGGGTTCATGCAACCTCGGCCGGTACGCCCGCACCTTCCGTTCCGGGTGTCGACGCGGCATGATCCTGTTGGCGACCGATTTCGGCCATGGCGGCTCCTATACCGGCGAGATGATGGCGGTCCTCCATCGCACGGCACCGGATATCGCCGCGGTGACACTGATCGCCGACCTGCCGCCCTTCGAGCCGCGCCTCGCGGCCTATCATCTGGCCGCACTGTTCTTGCGCACCGAACCGGGCGACATCCTTGTCGGCGTGGTCGATCCGGGGGTTGGCAGCGACCGCCTGCCGCTCGCCATCGAGGTGGATGGCCGCTGGCTCGTGGGGCCCGACAACGGGCTGTTCGAGTTGATCCTGCGCCGGGCGGACGAGTGGCGGTGTCATGCCATCACGTGGAAGCCCGGGGACCTTTCGGCGAGCTTCCACGGCCGCGATCTGTTCGCGCCCTTCGCCGCCCGGCTCGCCGGCGGCGGGCGCGACCACCTCGAACCATGTGCGCCGTCCCGTCATCCGGACTGGCCGGACGACCTTGCCGCCATCGTCCACACCGATGTCTACGGCAACCTGATCACCGGCATCCGTGCCAGCCACCTTCCCGAAGGTGCCCATCTGAAGGTGGATGGGCGCCCTGTCGCCCGTGCGCGAACCTTCTCCGACATGCCCGAAGGCACGCTCTTCTTCCATGAGAACAGTGCCGGCCTGATCGAAGTCGCGGCCAACCGCCGGAGTGCTGCCGAACTCACCGGCATGTCACCCGGATCTCCCTTCACAGTCGAGTTGCAAGACGCCTCGCGAACTTCTATCTAGGTCCCGCATTGGGGCGTAGCCAAGCGGTAAGGCAGTGGGTTTTGGTCCCTCGATCCCAGGTTCGAATCCTGGCGCCCCAGCCACCGGGAATCCGGTGTGGCCAACCGGTCGTGCGAGCCCGGACCCACCGCCCTTCCTGACGGGGCGGAGTCGTGTCGATTTTACTAAAATTTTACGGATCGGGGCCGGGCCGGTGATATCAGGCCAGGGCTTCTTGACCGCAGGATACCTCCTCGGCCGTGATATCGTCCGGCGGTGCCGGTGACGCATCCGCCGTCGTGGTGGCCGCCCGCTCGAAGGTGTCTTTCGCCTGCAGCAGGGCCGCACCGACTGCCATCAGCCGGCTATGGACGATCCGTGTCAGGACCCTGACAAGGCTGCGACGGCCCCGGGAACGTTGAAGCGCCTGCTGGTGGACGGGATCCTGCCGCAACTCGCGGGTCCGTTCTGCGATCGTCTCCGGCGATGGCGGTCGCATGTAGCCTGTCCGCGACCGGCGTGGTCGCGGAGATTGGTCGAGTTGCCGCAGCACGCTTGCGACGAGAGCTTCGAGCGGCCGTCGGCCACGCCTTTGCGTCGCCCAGCGCATCCACTCGACCTGGTCGCGGCTTTCCCCTTCCGGCTGATGGAAAAGACGCTGGCACAGCTCGTTGAACCACGGCCGGACCTGGGCAACGATCAGGGAGCGCAGCCCGTCGCGGCCATCGACGGCCATGGATTCGAAAGCCGCGATCAGCGATCTCACGCTGGCGGGCAGGGAAGCGGTGCTGTCCATCGGGCATATATCGCGACAATCCGGAGTACCGGGCTCCGGCGATCGTCCCATGGCCCGCAACCATGCGAACCGCAGCAACCGCCTGTGGCTCCAGCGCAACATGCGTTGCGCCGGCCCGAAGGGATGCGTGGCGAAATCTGCCGGGGCGGGACTGATGCTCATGACTGCATTCATGACATGAGCCGGGATGAAAGTAAAGGAATTATTTCCTTTATTGAAACTGTATACAAAAGTCCTGAACTGTATGCAGCGGGACCGGATGACCAGATCCGGTCCCGTCCGGCAGGAAAGGATGTCAGACCAGGGCCAGCACGCGGGCCGGTCCACCGGTGCCGCCACGGACCTTGGGGGCGCCGATGACCAGCGTGGCGCCCGATGCCGGAACCTGATCGAGATTGGCGAGGCACTCGATGCCGAAGCGGCCTGACGGCAGCCAGGAATAGTGGGTGGCAAAATCGGGGGACTGGCCGAAATCGAGCGACAGGGTGTCGACTCCGATGGAGCGCGCGCCGGTCTCCTCCATGAGCATGTTCACTGCCTCGACATGAAAGCCCGGATAGTACTGGGTGCCCTGATCGTCGGCATTGCGGAACCTGTCGCTGTTCACGTTCGCTGCCCAGCCCGAATTCATGGCCACGCAGGCCCCGTCGGGGATGTCGCCGTTGGCAGCAATCCAGGCCTTGAGGTCATCGGGTGTCAACTGGGTATTGGCATCCTCGGCCGCACGCGCGCTGATGTCGACGACACACAGGGGAGCGACGAGATTGCCCACGTCGATCTCGGCGACGGTGCCGCCATCGGCGGAGAAATGGAGCGGCGCGTCGATGTGGGTCCCGGTGTGCTCGTTGATGCGCATTTCGAACAAATTGAAGCCGTCCTTGTCGAAGAACGCCTGCTGTTCGCGGAACAATTGCTGTGCGCCGCCCCAGGTCGGGAAGTCCTCGTGAAGCTCGTGGGTCATGTCGACGACCGAACTCGATGCCGCCCGGACGGCCGGTGCCGAAACGACGCTGCCGACGGCCGCCGCGGCCATGCCCGCGGCTCCGGTGCGGAACAGGCGCCGTCGTGAAAGCATGCGCTGCTTGACGGACTGCATGACGCACAGATCGCACATATCGAACATCCTCCCTGACATGAAAAACCTGCGATGGGCGGAATATGACACAATGGCAGCAGGAACACACGCGACTCGATGCACGCCGAAGCGGTGATGCGCATGTCCTGTCATCGGGCTGTCCCGCCTTCTGTCACCGTCCTGTCGTGTGGCTGTCCCGACGGTGTCACCGATTTCTGCCAGTTCCTCCTGACGTTGAGGCAGCAGGAGCGAATCGATGAAGATCAGCTATGCCGACCCGGCCGACCCGTTTGCGGTGCGTGCGATCATTGACGTCGTCGAGCGACTGAGTGGCCGCCGCAGGCTCGAAGACCTCTGCCGCCGCCAAGATCCGTCCCGCGACTTCTTCGAACAGGCGGTCGAACTGCTGCGTCTGAGGCTGGTCCATGAATCGCATCGTCTGGCGGCTATCCCGGCGACCGGGCCGGTCGTGATGGTCGCCAACCATCCCTTCGGCGTGGTCGATGGAATCGCGCTGAGCCACCTCCTCGGTTCGCGTCGGCGGGATTTCAGGGTCATCGCACATGGTCTGCTGAGCCGTGCACCCGAAGCGGCCCGTCGCATCATTCCGATCGATTTTTCGCTGACCCGTGAGGCCCGGGATACCAACCTCGAAACGCGGCGCCGGGCCGAGGCTCACCTTGCCGATGGTGGCGCGATCCTGGTCTTCCCTGCCGGTTGCGTGGCCAGCGCACCCTCCCTGTTCAGCGCCGTCGTTGACGAGCCGTGGCGGCCCTTCACGGCACGGCTGATCATGAAATCCCGGGCCACGGTCATTCCGGTCTTCACCGAGGGGCGCAACAGCCTTGTCTTCCAGCTTGCCAATCTTGTTCATCCGGCATTGCGGGCAGCGATGCTGCTCAATGAAGTCCGCAACAAGATCGGGCATGAGATCCGCATGCATATAGGCCAGCCCCTGCCTTTCGATGCTCTCTCGTCGATCCGCGACCGCCAGGAACTGATGGACAGCCTGCGCCTGCATACACTGGCGCTCGGCAACAGGGAGAATCCGCTGCCGGGCGACGGGCATCCGGAAACCGGCTTCGATCTGGGCTGCCTGTCACTCGCGACCCTGCCGCGCTGATCGCTGATTGCGGGCGATCACTGCTGTATACAGCCCATGTCGCTCATAGCCAGCGATTGCGGTAGGTGTAGGCGACAACCAGCAATATCGCAAAGGCGAGGGTGAAGCCGCCGGTGAGCAGCCAGAAGCCCATCGGATCGCCACCATAGGGTATGCCTCCCACATTGGTGCCGAACAGGGCGCCGATGAGGTTGAGCGGGAGGAAGATGGTTGCGACGATGGTGAGTGCCTGGCTGGTGCGCTGCATGCGGTCGGCGATCATCGTGTTCAACTGATCGAGTGCGGCGCTGATGTGTTCGCGAGTGGCAATCAGGGTTTCCAGGGATCGCTGGTGATTGTTGACGATTTCCCGCAGCCGCAGCCGCCGTGGCTTGTTGATCCAGTCGGGCGGATTGTCCTGCAGGTCCTTGAGCGCCTGAAGCTGCGGTTCGGCGTAGCGACGCAGGGCCACCGCCTGGCGGAGCTGTTCCCTGAACACGTTGGCGAGCGAGGCATCGTAGGTTTCGAGCATCTTGTCCTCGGCATCCTCGAGCTCGACCTCGGCTGACCGGACGGTTTCCCTCAGCCGTTCGCTGATGGTGTTGGCAAGCCACAGGAACAGGTCGGGCGCGCTGCTTTCACCCATTCCGTCGGCGATGCGCTGGCGGGCCTCGGTCACGAGTTGCAGGTTCCTAAGGACCACGGTGATGATCCGCTCCCTCGTCAACCAGATCCGCAGCGAGATCATGTCCTCGACTTCCGCGCCGGGAGACTGGTTGACACTGCGCAGGATGATCACGTCGCCATTGCCGAAATGGGCCCGCCGCGGACGTGTTTCGGGGTCTAGGAGGGCGGCGATCGCATCCGGTTCGAGGCCGGTCTGTTCCAGTTTGCGGCGCGCATTGCTGTCCGTGTGGTCGAGATGCAGCCAGAAATCGGCCGAATTGCTGTTCATGGGAGATGCCACCGCGATATCCGAAGCCCTGCCAGACATGGTTGGCAACGACCAGCGACGATGGATCGCTCGCCTGCAACGCATGATTGGGTTAAAATGAAAGAGAAGGAAAAAGTCCAGCAGTGCGGCCGTTGCCCGCCTGCGACCCACGTCATCGCTCCAAGGGAGAGGCGCATGATCAAACGGCATCTGAGAGGCTTTGCGCTGGCGGCGGCCCTGTTGCTCGGTTCGACGGCCATGGTTCGGGCGGAGATGGTCTATCATCGCGGCAATACCGCGGAACCGGAAACGCTCGACCAGCACCTGACGTCCACCATCTATGAATCCAACATTCTGCGCGACCTTTACGAGGGGCTCGTGATCGACGGCGCGGATGGCTCGGTGCAGCCTGGCGTGGCCGAAAGCTGGTCGGTGTCCGACGATGGCCTCGTCTATACGTTCAAGCTGCGCGACGATGCGAAGTGGTCGAACGGGGATCCGGTGACGGCCGACGATTTCGTGTTCTCCTATCGTCGTATCCTCGATCCTGCCACCGGCGCGAAATATGCCGATGTGCTGTTTCCGATCGCCGGTGCGAAGATGTTCAACAGCGGTGAGGGGCGTGCGGAGGATGTCGGTGTAAAGGCCGTCGATTCCCGGACGGTCGAGATCACCCTGGCGAGTGCGACCCCGTACTTCCTTCAGTTGCTGACCCACCAGACCAGTCTGCCGGTGCATCCGGGCACGGTGCAGTCCAATCCGCAGGACTTCACCAAGCCGGGCGTGATGGTCTCAAACGGCCCCTACATGCTGGATGAATGGGTGCCCAACTCGCATATCAAGTCCGTGAGGAATCCGAATTTCCATGATGCCGACACGGTCGCCATCGACACCGTCTACTATTACCCGACGGAGGATCGTTCCGCCGCCCTGCGCCGTTTCGAGGCCGGCGAACTGGACAGCAACAACGACGGTCCGGTCGAGCAGATGGACTACATGCGCGAGAAGTTGGGGGACACGCTGCGTATCGCACCCTATCTCGGCACCTATTACTACACCGTCAACACCGACAAGGCGCCGTTTGACGATGTCCGCGTCAGGCAGGCCCTGTCGATGGTCATCGACCGCGAATTCCTCGCCCATGACATCTGGGGCGACACGATGGTCGCGGGTTACAGCCTGGTGCCGCCCGGAATCGACAACTATGGCGAGCCGGCCTACTTTTCTTACAAGGATACGCCACTGCTCGATCGCGAGGATCAGGCGATTGCTCTCATGAAGGAGGCGGGTTTCGGTCCCGATCATCCGCTTGAGGTCGACATCCGCTTCAACACCTCCGAGAACCACCAGAAGACCGCCACCGCCATTGCCGACATGTGGAAGCCGCTGGGTGTCGAGACGACGCTTACCAATGCGGACACCAAGACCCATTATGCCATCCTGCGTGATCGCGGCGATTACGACATCGCCCGTGCGGGCTGGATCGGCGATTACAACGATCCGCAGAACTTCCTGTTCCTGCTGGAAAGCGACAATACGGGACTGAACTATGCCCGTTATCAAAATCCCGAATACGACGCCTTGATGCATGAAGCCGCGGCGACTGTCGATCTCGACGTCAGGGCGGGAATTCTCAAGCAGGCGGAAGAGATCTTCTCTCGCGACGTCCCCTACATCCCGCTCCTGTATTATGGTTCAATCAGTCTCGTTTCCGACAGATTGAAGGGTTGGGAAGACAACCTGCGCAACGTCCATCCCTCCCGGTTCATGTCGATCGGCGAATAACGGCGGGACCAACGGTCCATGGCAAGGTGGCCGGACAGGATATGGCCACCTTGCCTCCGGCTTTTTCGGTGCAGCCATGATTCGTTTCATCTTCAAGCGGTTGATGACCGCGATACCGACAATGTTCGTGATCATCACCGTGGCTTTTTTCCTGATGCGACTGGCGCCGGGCGGACCGTTCAGCCTTGAGCGGCCGTTGCCACCGCAGGTGCTGGCCAATCTGATGGCCTACTATCATCTCGACCAGCCGCTGTGGGCCCAGTATCTCGACTACCTGAAGGGCCTTTTCACCGGTCATCTCGGACCTTCCTACGTCTACCGGGACTTCACCGTCGACGAATTGCTGCTGGATGGCCTGCCGGTCTCCGTCCAGCTCGGGTTGTCGGCGCTGGTGCTGGCGACATTGATTGGCTGTACGCTGGGCACAATTGCGGCTCTTCGCCAGAACAGGGCGGCAGACTATGGCGTGATGACCATAGCACTCATCGGCATCGTCGTTCCCAATTTCGTGATGGCGCCTGCACTCACGCTCCTGTTCTCCATTCATCTGGGCTGGTTGCCTGCCGGCGGCTGGGGCGAGGGCGCTCTGGTCAACAAGATCCTGCCGATCTTTGCCCTTGCGCTGCCGCAGATCGCCGTGATTTCGCGGCTGACGCGGGGAAGCATGATCGAGGTGATGCGCTCCAACCACATCCGTACTGCGCTTGCCTACGGGCTGCCGCAACGGGTGGTGATCGGCCGGGCTCTGCGCGGGGCCCTGTTGCCGGTGGTTTCCTATCTGGGGCCGGCGGCAGCAGCACTGCTGACCGGTTCGGTGGTCATCGAATCCATCTTCGGCGTGCCGGGCATCGGCCGGCATTTTGTCCAGGGCGCGCTCAACCGCGATTACACGCTTGTCATGGGAACGGTGGTCACGGTCGCCGTCTTCGTCGTCGTCTTCAACCTTGTCGTCGACATTCTCTATGCATGGCTGGACCCGAAGGTGCGCCTTGACTGAAACGTCCGCATCCGTCGAGCCTGTCATCCCGATGCGCAAGGGGCGCAGCCTCTGGAGCGATGCCCTGCGCCGCCTGCGGGCCAATCGTGCCGCTGTTGCTGCCATCGTTACTCTGGGGCTCATGGCCGTCGTCTGCATCGTCGGGCCGGTCATTTCACCTCATGCGTATGACGAGGTGTATCAATCCTACGTCAAGACCCGCCCTTCGCTGGAGCCCTATCCCACCGCGGCACAGATCGACGCTGACCTGCATCGTGCCTTGCGACGGGCGAAGGTCGACATCGACGACTTTTCGGTGGATGGCGATACGCTCACCGTTCGCCTCAGCGCCGACAACCCCATCGATCCGCGGATGACCCGCTACATCGATCGCGTGGATTCCTTCACTGGTTCGCATATCGTGAGCGAAGAGGACGGAGGCCGTGTGCTGGTGATCGAGGCCACCGTGGCGCGAGCGGTGTTCCTTGCCGGCACCGACCAGAATGGCCGCGACCTGCTCACCCGTATCCTCATCGGCGGCCGTGTATCGCTCGCGATTGGCCTGCTCGCTACATTCGTCGCCTTGCTCATCGGCGTGGCCTGGGGAGCCGTGGCAGGCTTCGTCGGCGGGCGGATCGACCAGTTGATGATGCGTTTCGTCGATGTTCTCTACTCGTTGCCTTTCATCTTTTTCGTCATCATGCTGGTGGTATTCTTCGGGCGGAATTTCATTCTCATGTTCATCGCCGTAGGTGCTGTGGAATGGCTCGACATGGCACGCATTGTTCGTGGACAGACCCTGTCGATCAAGCGCCAGGAATATGTCGAGGCCGCGCGCGCGCTCGGCGTGTCGCAATGGCACATCATCTGGCGGCATATCGTTCCCAACACACTGGGCCCGGTGGTGATCTACATGACACTGCTCGTTCCCAAGGTGATCTTGCTGGAGAGCTTCCTCTCCTTCCTCGGACTGGGAGTCCAGGAACCGATGACCAGCTGGGGAGTGCTCATTTCCGAGGGAGCGAAGAACATCCAGGATGCGCCCTATCTGCTGCTGTTTCCGTCAATCTTTCTCGCGATCACGTTGCTCTGCCTCAATTTCATCGGCGACGGCCTGCGTGATGCGCTCGATCCGAAGGACCGGTGAGATGCAGGCTTCCCAGTCGCCGGCGGGCAGCGATGACTGAAAAGCCCATCCTTGAAATCCGCGATCTGCGTGTTTCCTTCAGGACCCCCGATGGCGATGTCGAGGCGGTCAGGGGCGTGGATCTCGACCTCCACCCCGGTGAGACCGTCGCCGTCGTCGGGGAGAGCGGTTCGGGCAAGAGCCAGCTTGTGATGAGTACCATCGGCCTGCTTGCCAGCAACGGGACTTCCACGGGCAGTGCCCGGTATCGCGGCACCGAGCTCATCGGCCTTTCGAACAGGCAGTTGAACGCCATTCGCGGCGTGAAGATCTCGATGATCTTCCAGGAACCGATGACCTCGCTGGACCCGCTGCAGTCCATCGAGACGCAGATCGGCGATCCGCTGATCTACCACAAGGGTATTTCCCGCAAGGATGCCGGCAGGCGCGTTCTCGAACTCCTGCACTTGGTGGGGATCCCCGATCCGCAAGCCCGCATGGGTGCGTTTCCCCACCAGCTCTCCGGCGGGCAGCGTCAGCGTGTATTGATCGCCATGGCGCTGGCCAACGAACCGGACATCATCATCGCGGACGAACCCACTACGGCACTCGATGTCACCATCCAGGCCCAGATCCTGGAATTGCTGGCTGACCTGCAGCGCCGTTTCAACATGGGCCTCGTGTTCATCACCCATGATCTCGGTATCGTTCGCCGATTTGCCGATCGCGTCTATGTCATGCGCCGGGGTGTGGTGGTCGAACAGGGCGAAGCCTCCGTCATCATGACGAGACCGGCACACCCCTATACCCGTGAACTGCTGGATGCTGAGCCTGACGGAACCAAGGCGCCGGTCGGCGAAGACGAGGAATTGCTGCTTGATGCGCGAGGTGTCCGCGTCACCTTTCCCATCAGCTTCGACTGGCTCGGGCGGGTGACGAAGAGCCTCGATGCGGTCGGCGGCATCAGTCTCGCCATTCGTCGCGGCCAGACCGTGGGGGTCGTTGGCGAAAGTGGTTCCGGCAAGTCGACACTCGGCCGCGCCATCCTGCGCCTGCTGCCGTCGAAGGGGACCATCGTCTTTGCCTCCGCTCGCATCGACCGTTACGACGATGCTGAAATGCGGCCGTTGCGCAGGCATATGCAGGTGGTCTTCCAGGATCCTTTCGGCTCCCTGTCGCCGCGGCTCACCGTCGGCCAGATCGTTGCCGAGGGACTGAGGCTGCATGAGCCCGTGCTCCGGGAAGGCGAGCGGCAGGCCCGTGTCGTTGAGGTCATGAACCGTGTCGGTCTCGATCCTTCATCCATGCAACGCTATCCGCACGAGTTCTCGGGCGGACAGCGCCAGCGCATTGCCATCGCCAGGGCCATGGTCCTGCGCCCCGAATTCGTCCTGCTCGATGAGCCGACATCCGCTCTCGACCGGACCATTCAAAAGCAGGTGATCGCGCTGTTGCGCGACCTGCAGGAGAGCCTCGGGCTCACCTACCTGTTCATCTCCCATGACCTTGCTGTCGTTCGTGCCATGTCCGATTGGGTCATTGTCATGAAGAACGGCAGGGTCGTCGAGCAGGGACCATCGGCGGACGTCTTCAACGCCCCCAGGGAACCCTATACCCGGACGCTGCTGGCAGCCGCGGTGGAGGGGAAAGTCGAGAAGGCCGGATAGCCACGCTCAATGCTCACGGCGGCTGCCGGAATTTTACCGGCACGCCGCTAGCGATCGGCCAGTGCCAGTTTCAACCCCATGAGGGCGAAGGCACCCGCGAAACAGCGTTTGAGCCACGTCATGACCCGTGGGCGGGAGATGATGTGGTCACGGGCGGCGGCGGCACAGGCACCGTAGATAACGAAGACTCCCAGGGTCATGGCCATGAAGATCAGCGCGAGCCCGAGCATCTCGAAGGTCGGATGCGCGGCTCCGGGGCTGACGAACTGGGGCAGGAACGCGAGAAAGAACAGGGAAAGCTTGGGATTCAGCAGGTTGATGAGAATGGCGTGGCGAATGATCTGCGGGGATGTCAGCGGCCGGCGATCCTCACGGACATCCAGTGCCCCACCGTCCTTGAGGATGTTCCAGGCCATCCAGCCGAGATAGATCACTCCCGCGAACTTGATCGTCTGGAATGCCACGGCACTCGCATGCAGCAGTGCGGCGAGGCCGATGATGGAGGCGATGACATGCGGCACGATGCCGAGCGTGCAGCCCAGTGCAGCCATAAAACCGGGACGGATGCCCCGGCCGAGGCCGACAGCCAGTGTATACAGGACACCCGTTCCGGGCAGGGCCACCACCACCAGCGACGTCAAGAGAAATTCCGCGCCCATGACCATTCCTCCCGACCCGGTTTTCGTACCGTGCGGACGACACTCGCCATCATCGCGGGTGTTGTTCGAACGATAAGCCGCCCCATTGCTTCAGGCAAGCCAGGCTGCCGTGTCGGCAGCCTGGTCCCGTTTGTCGCGCCGGGTTTGTATACAGCTTTTGGGGAAGGGCGATGTTTCAGGCGCCGGCCTTGAGTGCGTCCTCGGTGACTTCAAGGTCCCGTTCGAGGTCGAGTTTCGGCGTGACCTTCTCCTTTTGCAGGACACCATGATAGGCCCGCACGGCCTCGGCCGGCTTCAGCTTGCCCTCGACCACCGCGCGCATGTGCTCCACCAGCGCCAGTGGGCGTTCAGCCTGCATGATCTTGCGGCCGAACAGAGCCACGCGAGCGCCATACCTTTCCGATTGGCCGACCAGTTCGAAGGTATCGCGGGTCGTACCCTTGGCTCCACCGAGGATTCCGACGATCAGCCGGCCGGGATCGTAGCTTGCGAGTTCTTCGGTCGCCCGCGGACCGTTGAACTGCATCTTGAGGAAGCGTGGGAAATCTTCCTCCATCACGCCGGCGAGCGTGCGGACGATGTTGTCGTTGATGTAGCCGCCAAGGTCGGCATTCTCGGCCAGATTGATGTCAAAAGCCGGATTGAACACCTCAAGGAAGTGCTGCATGCCGTTACGCGCGGCATCGAGGCGGAAGGCACTGTAGGCCTCGGCATTCTCGGCGTCGATGTCGCGCTCGTTGGAAAATGTGATCGAGTAGAGACCGAGGCCGGCGTGGCGGCGGGCATGGTCGAGGCGGGCGGTGCGGTGGTGCCGTGACGGCGTTTCCTTGTAGCGGCCGCCACGGGCGGACCAGATGTCGGTCGTGTCGTTCAGGCGAATGGCCGGCGTGACGGCGCTGTCCTCGAAGAGCCCTTCGCGCGAGACACGTTCGGCGGTGGACGCCGACATCAGCATGATGTCGACCAGCCCCGAACGGGTCATTTCCCGGATGGCTTCGAGATGGGTGGACCGGGGCAGGTAACGTCCCGGGCGTTCGGGATCCTCTCCGGGGGCCATGCGACCGAAGCCGATATCGCCGTCCTTGGCATCGGCGATGATGAAATCGCTCGGCTGGTACCGGCCACCGCGGATATGCCCGAGTTTGGTCTCGAGGCTCTTCATGAAACGGTCTCCTCTCGCAGAAGGTGCAATCCTGACATGGTGGAAATCGTCATGCAGCAATTCCGCGAAACCCGCCAGCGGCGGCAATACCGGCATGTGGAAAAGGCATCATTGTGGTGCAAACGGGAGAAAATCACCGAACGTGACGCATATCGAGATACGTCGATCAGGCAGGCAGAATTGAGCCAAAGTATCCAAAATAGAATGTTATCTGACGTGGAAATTCTACAAATGGTTAAAAATTATGTTGACAAGCGTCATTATTCCCACCTTTCAGCGTGCCGATTGTATTGGCGAGGCAATCGCCAGTGTCGCTCGACAGCCCGTCGAGGATCTCGAAATTGTCGTCGTCGACGATGGCTCTACCGACGGGACGGCCGATATCGTCGAGAGATGGATCGGGGGCGATCGGCGGATACGTCTGTTGCGGCAGTCCAACCAGGGTGTCGTGGCCGCCCGGAACCGTGGCCTGGAGAGCGCCAGGGGATCGCTGATCGCCTTTCTCGATTCGGACGATACCTGGGACAGAGGCAAGCTGCAGGCGCAACTTGCGGTCATGCGGAACCATCCTGAAGTGGGGTTGGTGTGGACCGACATGCGGGCTGTGGACGTCAGCGGCAGGATCGTCGGCGAACGCTGGCTGCGCCAGATGTATACAGCCTATCGCAAGCTCGACGCCTATCCTGTATTCAGTCATGAGCAATCCGCAGCATCGCTCGGCATCACGGCCGGTGGTCTGCCGGGCGACGTCATGATTCGCATGGGCCGTATTCTCGGCCCCATGATAATGGGTAATCTGGTTCATCTGTCGACCGCGGTCATTCGCCGGGAGTGGATCGAGCGCATCGACGGTTTCGATCCCTCCATGCGCCATGTCGGCGAGGATTATGACCTGTTCCTGCGAGCCTCTGCCCTCGGGCCGGTAGCGCTCATCGACCATCCGATGGCATCCTACCGGATCGGGCATGCCGACCAACTCACGGTCAACGCGAAGGCGCGCTATTTTTCGCAGAACTATCTCAAGGCAATCGAACGGGCCATGGAGCGCTATCCAATTGATTTGCCGAGATCACTGGTCGACGAAGCGTTTGCCTGGGCCCATCTCTGGCATGGCGAGTACCTGCTCGATGCCGGCGAGTCGCGCAGGGGACGGCATCACCTTCTCAAGAGCCTGCGCCGGCGGCCGATGCAACCGCGGACCCTCGGGTTGTTCATCGCCGCCAGCCTGCCGTCGGGCCTGCGTCCGGTCATGCGGACCATCTACCGGATGACGAGTCGATGAGCATGATCCCTCGAAACCGTGGCGCCATGATGGCCTGTTGTCTGCATACAGGTTGACGCGCTGCATACAGTCGTTCGATTCGACAATCGAAAAGCGCTTGCAAATCGGGTATCCGAACGGGTACGGCAAGGTATGACCCAGCACGGATCCACGACCATCCTGCTCGTCCACGGTTCCTGGCATGGAGGGTGGGCATTCGACGAGATCGCCGCACGACTGCGGGCCGAAGGCCATGTAGCTCATGCGCCCTGCCTTGCGGGTTTGGGCAGCGACGCGGTCAATCTGCGACCCGAATTCGGCATGTTGCATCATGTGTCCCAGCTCCAGCGGCTGGTCGAGCAATGCGACTGGCAGGATTTCGTCCTGGTCGGTCATTCCTATGGCGGGACGCTGGTGCATGCGCTGGAGACGCGCATCAGGGACCGGTTGCGGGCCGTGGTGCATCTCGAAGGAGCCATTACCGGCGCCGGGCAATCGGTCAAGGACAGCTGGCCGGAAGAACGTCGGCGCGACACCCTGGCACGAGTGCATTCGGAGGGCGAAGGGTGGCGGGTGCCGCCGCCCGATGCACATATCTGGCAGGGATTGAGCGAAGAACAGATTGCCTGGCTGCAACCGAAACTCACATCCCAGGCCATGGCCACCTATACCGACCGGATGCCCGATGACGCTGGCGGCTTCGCCGGACCGCATTACTACCTCTATGCCGATGATCGGGTGCCGCAGCCCTACCAGTATGTCATTGACCGGTTCTCCGGTGACCCGCTCTGGCATGTCGGGGCCACTCGGGGCGGACATGAACTGATGTTCAGCAATCCCGATGCGGTGATGGTTACCATTCTCGCGGCCATCGAAGGCAAGCCGCTGCCTGCGACAATCTGATTGCGCTGCCTTCAGGTCAACCGCCTGGCGTCCGGGTCTGCCTGGAGGATTCGAGGGTTGCTATTCCTCGTTCACCTCTTCGAACTTATGCGAACGGGGAAAGCCCGTGGGCGCCATGCGACCGGAGCCGGCACGTTTGCCCCTCCAGTTCGAAAGGTCCTTCTCATGGCGGGTGCGCGAGCCTGACGGCCATGAAAGGCCGTGTTCTGCACGGGTGGCGATGACATCGCTGAGATAGGCATCGCGAAAACGCTGGAGGATGACGCCGCGGCCACGGGTCATGACCGGCAGTTCGTCGATGCCGAAGACCAGCAGCTTGCGATTCGTACCGATAGCGCAGACGACATCTGCATCGACACCGACCGATCTGGCGACGAGGAGTTCGTCGCCCCTGCCGAGATTGACCACCTGTTTCCCGTTGCGGGTCTGGGCGGCGATCTCCCTTTCCTCGGCAAGGAAACCGCGACCGTCGCGGGTGGCGAAAATCACCTTGCCCCCGGGATCGTGAACCAGGAGATTCAGCAGGTCGACACCCTTGCCCAGATCAATGACAAGGCTCAGGGGCTCGCCCATGCCCCGGCCTGAAGGCAGCTTGTCGACGGCCAGCAGATAAACCCGTCCATCATCGGCCACCGCCAGCAGCTTGTCGGCGCTGGATGCCTTGAGGATAAAGCGTTCGCCATCGCCATCCTTGTACTTGATCTCCCCGGGTGCATTCTGATGGCCGCGCAGGGTTCTGATCCAACCCTTCTGCGAGCAGACGACGGTCACCGGAACACGTTCGACCGGTTGTTCGAGCAACACGGGGTCGATGGAGGGGGCCTGTTCTAGGCGGGTACGACGTGGATCTCCGAACGTCTCGCGGGCCTCGTTCATCTCGCGTTTCAGTCTTGCCCGCCGCAGCCCTTTGTCGCCGAGCAGTGCCTTGAGTTCCTTGCGCTCGGCAAGCAGCTCCCTGCGCTCCTTCTTGAGCTCCATCTCTTCCAGCTTGCGCAGGTTCCGCAGGCGCAGGTTGAGAACGGCCTCCGCCTGACGTTCACTGAGTTCGAAACGCGCCATCAGCTCGGGTTTGGGCTCGTCACTCTCGCGTATGATGCGGATCACCTCGTCGATGTCGAGATAGGCCTTGAGGTAACCTTCGAGGATCTCCAGCCGGTCATCAATGCGACCCAGTCGATAGTTCGAGCGGCGGACAAGGACATCCATCCGGTGGCAGATGAACGCTTCCAGCATGTCCGCGAGGCTCATGACCCCGGGTACGCCGCGGCCGTCGAGTACATTCATGTTCAGCGACAGCCTGACTTCCATGTCCGATTGGCGGAACAGTTGTTCCATCAGCAGTTCGGCTGGAACGCTCCGGTTGCGCGGGATCAGGACGATCCGGATGTCCTCGGTGCTCTCGTCGCGCAGATCGGCCAGCAAGGGCAGTTTCCGGGCCGCAAGCAATTCGGCCAGCCGCTCGATCAGTCGGGATTTCTGCACCTGGTAGGGGATCTCGGTGACGATGACCTGGAACTGGCCGTGGCTGAGCTTCTCGACCTCGTAATGTGCACGCAGGCGCAACGAGCCCCGGCCGGTCTCGTAGGCCTCGGCAATCATCTTCGCACTTTCGACAAGGGTGCCGCCGGTGGGCAGATCCGGCCCCTTGATGAATCCCATCAGTTCGGCCGTCGTTACCGGTTGGGCATCGGCCGGCCGGTCGAGCATGAAAGCGAGGGCGTCCAGCAGTTCGCCGGCATTGTGTGGCGGAATGTTGGTGGCCATGCCCACAGCGATGCCCGCCGCGCCATTGGCGAGCAGGTTGGGGAAGGCCGCAGGCAGAACGACCGGTTCGTTCTCGCTGCCGTCATAGGTTTCGCGGAAATCGACCGTTTCCTGGTCGATGCCGTCAAGCAGCGCCTGGGCCACAACGGTGAGCCGGCTTTCCGTGTAGCGCATGGCAGCCGGGTTGTCGCCATCGACATTGCCGAAATTGCCCTGGCCGTCGACCAGCGGATAACGTTGGCTGAAGTCCTGGGCGAGGCGTACCAGTGCATCGTACACGGCAGTGTCGCCATGCGGGTGGAACTTGCCGATCACGTCGCCGACCACGCGCGCGCATTTCTTGTAGCCGGAGGCAGGGTCGAGGCGCAGCTGCATCATGGCATACAGCAGGCGTCGCTGTACCGGCTTCAGACCGTCACGGACATCGGGCAGCGAGCGCGATGTTATGGTGGAGAGCGCATAGGCCAGATAGCGTTCGCCGAGCGCGTCCTTCAACGTGACGGGAATGATCTCGGGGTCTTTCCGGCTGGCGGAAGCGCTCATCGTGGCTCCTCGTGTTCACCTGACCGATCCCGGTTCTGGCCGGCACAGTCATCGATCAGATTCGAAAATCGTTCTCTGGCAAGCGGCATCATCCGGTCGCCGGGGTCGGTTATATGCCGCCTGAAGAAATAACCGGCAAGCCTCAACCCTTGCGCGATCTGCCTGATATCGTGATCTTCTTCAGTGGTAAGAAATCGTGGAAGCGGCAAGAGCTTGTCCTTCAGAGGTTCACCGATCGCATCGGTCACCGCCCGTCCGGTACGTGGCGAGACATAGGCGAGGCCTTCGGTCGCGCCGGTGACGGCACAGGCGGCAAGATCGAGACCGAAGCCCGCTTCGCGCAGCAAGAGCAACTCGAAGCGGATGTAGTCGGCCATCCAGTCATCGAACCGGCCGATGCGCCCGGTGAGCCGCAGCAGGGCTGCATACAGCCTTGGGTGCGGGTCACGTTCGCCTGTTCCGGCATCGACCATCGCACAGGCCGAGACCAGTCCGGCAAGTTCCAGCGGTTGGTCAAGTAGCCACGCGCCGGGTTGGGCCACGGGTTCGAGCGTGTAACTGCCGAGATGCTGGGCAAGCCGCGCCTTCCACACGACCTGCAACCGGTTTCCCAGATCGAGCATCGCCCGGTTGTGGGATGTCGCGCCGGCGCGGACGAGACCTGCGTGCTTGCCATGCTCGAATGTCAGGAGGATGGCCAGAGCGTCCCGTTCGCCATGCGGCCGGGCATTGAGAACGATTCCTTCATCCTGCCATTCCATGCGTGACTTGTAGAGGATTTTGCATACAGGTGAAATTGTTCGATCGGCGGCGTTTCGGGAACCGGACTGGACTGTCGAATCGAGGGCGCCGACAATGAACCGGATACGGGAAGGGAGGAGAGCGATGACGTTCTCGATTTCGGCACGCTGTGCCGCAAGCGGCATGTTCGGTCTGGCGATTTCGTCCTCGTCGCCCGCGGTCGCCGCCCGTTGCGCTCATGCGCGGGCCGGGGCGGGAGCCGTGTCGACGCAGAACATTACTGACCCGACGCTCGGCCCCCTGGGGCTCGACCTGATGGAGCGGGGAGCATCGGCGACCGAGGCTTTGGCTGCGGTGGTGCGAAGTACCCGATTCATTGCCTTTCGCCAACTGGCGCTCATCGACCGCGATGGACACACGGCAAGCTATTCCGGCGAGGGCACGCTGGGGCGTCATGCCACTGCGGCGGGGCAGGATTGTATTTGTGCCGGCAATCTTCTCGCCAACGAGGACGTCCCGTCAGCGATGGTTTCCGCCTTCGAGGGAGCATCGGGACCGCTGGGTGACCGGCTCCTGCTGGCCATGCGCGCAGGGATGGAAGCCGGCGGTGAGGAGGGACCGCTCCACTCGGCTGGCCTGCTGCTTGTGCGAGACGTCCCATGGCCGGTGGCGGATCTGCGCGTGGACTGGAGTGACGCTGATCCGATCGCCGGTCTCGAAGCCTTGTGGCGCATCTATGAGCCTCAGCTCGAGGCCTATGTCACGCGTGCGCTCGACCCGACCGATGCCCCCAGCTACGGCGTGCCGGGCAATGAGTAGTCCGATGTCATCTCGATGGATCGGCCCGGGTTGGTCGCGCTGCCGGACGATATTGCGGTGATGATCACCGGATCGAGGTCACCCTCTTCCAGGGCATGTCGGTAGTTGGCGAATTTCTCGCGTGTGTTGCTACCGGTAAGGAGATGTATGCCAAGGGGGGGAGGATCTTCCGCCATTCGGCTGCGTTCTGCGAGCTTGTGGAAGAACCGGATGGCGAAGGCTCGCAGGCTTTTTTGCGCCGTGACCGTGAAACCTGAGCGTTGCAGCCGATCCACGGTCTCCCCGACTGTATACAGGACGCTCATTCCCTCGTCGCCGGCCCATGGCAATGGATAGTGTAGAGGGTGTCCGGTTGTGCGCATCACATCGAACAGGCATGCGTGGCCGCCTGGCCGGAGCACCCTTGCGAATTCTGTATACAGGCCAGTGCGGTCGGCAATGTTCATGGACACGTGAAAGCAGGTGAGCGCATCGAACAGGTGAGCTGCCACGGGCAGTTGGCTTGCACTGGCTACCAGGTAGCGACAGCGTCGCGTGCCCTCGACAAGGTGTCCAAGATCGATGGCGGCCTCGATATAATCCCTGGAGAGGTCGATTGCCGTGACATCGCAACCGTGTTCGACGGCTAGCCGACGGGCGGTGCCGCCAATGCCGCAACCAACGTCGAGGACCTGCAACCCGGGGCGCAACGGCAGCATTTCGAGGGCCGTCAATGTCGCTTTCCGGCCGCCGGTGTGGAATGAGTCCAGGGCGGCAAGGTCATCAACCGACAGCTTCTTCGTGTTCAGGTTGCCGGCCACGAGAGCATCGCGGATACGTTCACGCAATCCGCCATGGCTGTAATAACTCCCGATGGCTGTTTTGCATGATGGTTGGTGGCGTTCGTTCGGCAATGGCGTTCCTGCTGCAATCCCCTGATTTTCTCGGCGGCGTTAACTTCTATATTAACCCCTCGCTGCTATGATACGGGCGATGTGTATCGATGAGGATACAGAATGTTTCGTACCAACGCATCGACCAAGGTGAAACAGGTGGCAGACGATGATGGCTGGCGAGATGTCATTGATTCGCTGCCGTCAGCGGTGATGGTCTGCAATCTCGAAACGTTTCGGATCGAGTTTGCCAATCGGAAATCGATCGAGCTTCTTGCGGGATTGCACGATGCCCTGCCGGTGGCACCGGAAAAGGTCGTTGGCGTGTCGATCGATGTCTTCCACAAGCATCCTTCGCATCAGCGCAAGATGCTGGCCGATCCCGCCAATCTTCCTCATCATACGCGCATCCGTCTGGGATCGCACGTGCTTCAGCTGTACATAACCGAGATCGAGCAGCGCCCGGACCGGCCGCGACGTGCCGCGCTGAGCTGGAGCGTCGTCACCGAAAGCGTGGAAATGGCGGAGTCGGTGTCCAGGCTGGTCGAGGCGGTGGCCGAAACCTCGGATCAGCTCAACACCTCGGCGGGAGCATTTTCCGCTACGGCGACCGAGGTCAACAACCTCTCGACCTCGGTCGGAATGGCGACAGAGCAGCTCAATCGTTCGATCGCCGGCATCTCGCAACAGGTGAGTGAAGCCTCCCGCCTTTCGATCACCTCGGTCGATCTGATCCGTGCCGCCGACGAGCGGGTGATCCAGCTGGCCCAGTCTGCCGAAAGTATCGGCAAGGTCATTGATGTCATCCATGCCATTGCCGACCAGACCAATCTCCTGGCTCTCAACGCCACGATAGAGGCAGCGAGGGCCGGAGAGGCAGGGCGCGGCTTTTCGGTCGTGGCTTCAGAGGTCAAGGCGCTGGCTTCACGAACCAAACAATCGGTGGATGAAGTGAAGTCGCTGATCGAGCGCATTCAGACGTCGACCGATCATACAGTTTCAGCGATCACGAAGATCGGCCAGACCGTGGAATCGGTCAGTGGGATTTCGACGAGCGTGGCGACGTCCGTCGAGCAACAGAGTATGGCGACCGCCGAAATTGCCCGGAATATCGAGGGTGTTTCGCAAAGTTCGCACTCCACGATGAAATCGGCGGAACAGATCCGCCATTCCGCCAGCAGCCTTTCCCGTCAATCGATCGAACTGCGCAGCAGCGTCGAACGGTTCCTCAATTCCTGAGTAGCGAACACCCGGTCCGGGGATGACCACATTCCCGAAGTATTTTACAGGAATTATTACCATGCCAGTCTGACCGTCTGAATGACGAGAGGATGCCTGGAAGCACTCCATGGGAGTGACGGGTTCGTCGCAGCCGGCGCGACGGGCCTCTACCCATCGGAGTGACATGTCGTCCCTGTCGCGGGCTTGGGTCGGGAGTCCGTGCCCGATATACTCACGGCGGCTGAGGCAGGAGACATGCCCCGTGAAAACAATCTACAGTAAGAAACACCAGCTGCGGAATTCGAAGACCGAACTCTACGGTGGCGAACTGATCCTTCCCTTCGAGCGGCCCGATCGCGCCGAATTCATCATCGAACGCGTGCGTGTACGCGGGCTGGGCGCGGTGCTTGAACCGGATGGATTCGGTCTCGAACCTGTCTTGCGGATCCATGCCCCGGATTTTACCGAATTCCTGCGTACCGCGTGGACGGACTGGAAGGCCGCAGGGTTCAACGGAGAGGCAATTCCCACCGCCTGGCCCGCGCGGCGCATGCGGACCCGCTGTCCCGTCAATATCGATGGCCGCCTCGGCTATTATGCACTGGCCAGCGAGACTTCGATAAGCGAGGGGACCTGGGAAGCGGCACTGGCCAGCAAGGATGTTGCTCTCACGGGAGCCGCCGTGCTTCGTGACGGAGATCGTGCGGCTTTCTCGTTGTGCCGGCCACCGGGGCATCATGCCACCGTGGACATGTATGGCGGGTATTGCTTTTTCAACAATGCGGCGATCGCTGCGCAGAGTCTTCTCGATCATGGGGCATCTCGTGTGGCGATCCTCGATGTCGATTTCCATCATGGTAATGGTACCCAGGATATCTTCTACGACAGGTCCGATGTTCTTTTCGTGAGCCTGCACGGAAGGCCGGAAGATGCCTTTCCCTATTTCCTCGGCTATGCCGATGAGACCGGAAACGGAGCGGGGGAGGGCTTCAATCTCAATTACCCGCTCCGGCCGGGCAGTGCCTTCGGGGACTGGAGGCTGGCACTCGACGACGGCCTGCGATACATTGGCGATTTCGCGCCCGATGCGCTGGTGGTTTCGCTGGGGGTCGATACCTTCGAGAAGGATCCCATCAGCTTCTTCAGGTTGAGCAGCGAGGATTTTCTCCGCTACGGCGAGCGCATCGCGGGTGCCGGGCTGCCGACCCTGTTCGTCATGGAAGGGGGGTATGCCATCGAAGAGGTGGGGATCAATACCGTGAATGTCCTGGAAGGTTTCGAACAAGCCGGATGATCTCGCGCAAGCTCTTGCTGTTCCGTCGCGAATTTGCGGGATTGCCCGGCTGACGACCTGATCGTCGCGCCAGAAGCCGACACTGGACGGCGGCTGCACAAGTGTCATGGTCTTGACTTTGATAATATTCCTATGATAAGGAATAAAAATCAATATTTTCTCAGGACCTTGCGCCCATGACACCCATTTTTCGCGAATTCACCCGATCGATAGCCTGGCGCATCCGCGCGGCGCTACTGGCAGGTTCCATTGTCGTCCTGGTCGTCGCCGTCATTCAGTCCGTATTCCATGAACGGATCACCCGACAGACCATGAAGATCATCGACGGGATCGTGCCGACCTCGTTGCTGGCAATGTCCTTGATGCGTGACCTTTCCGAGATCCGGATTGCCCTTCTGGCGCATGTCGCCGGTGACGCCACGGCTCGCTCGACCCATGCGCAGAAGCTCGTCGAGCTGAGGCGACATCGGGCTCTCGCCACAAGTCCTGCACTCAGCGATACCATCGAGCGACTTGACTTCTATCTCGCCGACAGCGTGAAGCGGGCTCGCGAGAGCGTGTTTCGCCGTTTCGATCCGGATCTGCCGGCAGAAATCCGTCAATCGGTCGAGCGTCTGGACACCGACATTCTCGGACCCATGGAACAACTGCTCAGGGACATGGTCGACAATGCCCTGGCAACCGACGATGCGGGGAACCGGGACAACAAGATATTGCACAACCTGATCGATATCGAGCGCGCAACCGGTGACATGATCGTGGCACTCTATGCCCATCTCGCCGGAGATCGGTCCTCGGTAGGCACCTTCCGTGTCTCTCACGCCCACTGGCGCGCGAGGCTCGCCGATCTGCATGGTCATGGGCTGGCACCCGCCATGGCTGCGACGGCCGCCGAAATCGAGCGGTTGTCCGGCATACTCGTCGCCGAGGTGCTTTCGATCAGCGAATCCTACCGGCCGGAAGACCGGACCGACGCGTTACAGACCGTTCGCTTCATCGAAAGGACCCATATCGATCCCGCGATGGCGGTTCTGCGAGAGGCCATCGAACGGTTTCGCGAAGAACTCGACGAAGAGCGGGTTGAACAGGTCACTCAACATGACTGGTTCTCACGGATTATTACCGCCGAGGCCGTGTTCTTCCTGCTTCTGGTCGGTCTGTTGTATTTTTATCTCAATCGCCAGATTCTGGCCCCGATTCTCCAGATTCACGAACTCATTGCCCGTATGCGCAGCCGTGATAGTTCCACGGCGGTATCATTTCCCCGTCGCGATGATGAGATCGGTGCAATCCAGTCAAGCCTGGAAGAGTTTCGAAAAGAGTTGCTGGAACTCGAAGCCCTGCGTGCCGAACAGTTCGAGACCGTGCGTTCGCGCCATCATGTCGAGCTCTGCAAGGCCTATGACGAGCTCAAGTCGAAGGAACAGGATCTGCTTGCCCATTCGGACCGGATGAAGCGAATGAACGCGGAGCTCGAACAGTTCGTTTCCATCCTCTCGCACGATCTTCGCGAACCGATGAAGAATATCGTCGGATTTTGCAGACTGCTGGAAATGGACAATAGCGGTGCCAGTGCTGAAACTCGTGGCTATATTGAGAAGATCATTGTCAGCGCCGGTCGATTGAGTTCGCTCATCGATGATCTGCGCTCGCTCACCCGTCTCGACGAGCAGCAGGTCTCACGTGAATTGCGTCCCCTCAACTCGATCATCAGCGGTGTTGTCGAAGAGCACCGGAATGCTCTCAAGGAGCGTGATGTCAAACTGAACATCGGCAGGCTGGCAACCATCGATTGCTACCCGAACATCATCTGGCAATTGTTCGACAACCTCTTCCAGAACGCCATGCGGCACGGTGCGAAACGTCTGTGGATCAAGGTATTCGAGAGACCAGGTACCGACAATGACGGGCCGGTCATCGTCTTTGCCAACAATCGCGACACCTCGGAAGCGGCAGGCGACGACCTGTTGCTGCCATTCCGCAAGGGGCAGCATTCCGGGGCTTCCGGCGTGGGGTCGGGTATCGGATTGTCGATCGTCAAGAAGGCGGTGGAGATGCATCGCGGCAGAATATGGATCGATTGCCCGGAAAACGGTGAATTCAGCGTTTGTTTTACTCTCAAGGGATTGAGTGATGATTGAATTCAGTGTTCGCGGCAAAGGGCCGGTCTATCTGGTCGATGACGACAAGTTCTATCAGATGATCATTCAGCGGGTCTATCAGTCGTCCAGACTGGCCAATCCTCTGGAATGTTATGATAGTGGCATTGCCTGCCTTGAGGCACTCGAACGCACCGTGGGAATGCGCGAAAGCGTTCCCTCGCTGGTGTTGCTCGACGTCAACATGCCCGTGCTCAGTGGTATCGAGACTGTTCGCCGCATTCGTGCGCGAAAGGAATTCGCCGAGATTCCGGTTGTCACCATGCTGTCCAGTTCGAATGATCAGTGCGATATCGAGGCGGCGCTGAGTGCGGGGGCGAGCGGATATTGCGAGAAGCCCGTGGATATCAAGGTGCTGAAATTCGTCGCAATGCCCGTCGGGTGACAGTCCGCGACATCGGCACGGCGTCGTCATGAGGTACCTTTTCCGGTCGTTCGCCAAGGCGGGGTTGCCGCCGGTTACATCGCGCCATATTCATCGCCCGCGAGCCAGCCGGTGTCGTGAAGGTTGCTGCTGCCCGGTCGGCACTGCTCAGGCGATGGAAGGAAAATGCGATTGCCTCAGCGAATAGCAATTATTGTCAACAATCTCGGCGGTGGAGGTGTTCAGCGGATGCTGATGCTCATCGGCGAGGGTATGGCGGAGCGTGGTCATGACGTGGACCTTCTCAGCCTGTCATCCGCTGGCGAGCTGAACGTGTTGTTGCCGGACCATGTGCGCCGTGTCGAACTCCGGTCGGGTTCGAAGCTCGACTGGGTTTCCCTTGCCATGCGCCGGCGTGGGATCCCATGGCGCGACATCATTCCCCTGTTGTCGGATCGCAAGGGGCCGTCAGCGCAGCTCGTGTCGTTGCCGTCGCTCGTCGACTATCTTGAAGAGATGCGCCCGCAGAGCCTGTTCGCGGCAACACTGCCCATCAATGTCCTGGGCAGCATCGCCGTGGCATGCAGCCGTCACAAACCCCGGCTGATGGTGAGCATCCGCTCGCATATCGACGACGGCAAGGAAAAGCGCATCCGCGAATACCGCAAGTTCCGCCACCTGTACCGGCACGTCCATAACGCAGCGGATACGATCACTGCCGTATCGCAGGGGGTCAAGGACAATTTTGTCGAGCGTTTCGGCATTGCCGAAGAGCGGGTGACGGTGATCCACAGTCCGACACTGACACCGGATTTTGAATTGCGCGCCAATGATCCGGTCGATCATCCCTGGTTCCGCGATGGTGGACCGCCAGTCATCCTCGCTGTCGGACGACCGTCATTCCAGAAGAATTTCGAGACCCTGGTGGAGGCCTTCGTGCAGTTGCGCCGTCGCCGTCCCGTGCGGCTGATGATCCTCGGCGGCAAGGACAGCAGCAACAACCGCAAGCGGGTCGTGGATTCGCTTCAGGCGAAGATCGACGAGGCGGGAATGCAGGGCGATTTCGACATGCCCGGATGGACGCCGAATCCGCTCGCCTACATGAAGAATGTCGACGTTCTGGCATTATCGTCGCGATATGAAGGTCTGCCCAACGTGGTCATCGAGGCGCTGGCCTGTGGTACAGCCGTGGTCTCGACCGATTGCCCGAGTGGTCCGGCCGAGATCCTCGACGACGGTCGATACGGCCAACTCGTACCGGTGGGCGATTCGCGCCGGTTTGCCGAAGCGATCGAATATGCTCTCGACAATCCGCCCGATCCGGAGCTGCTTCGCCAGCGCGCGCAGGTTTACAATCGCGACGTGTCCCTCGATACTTATGAGAAGTTGCTCATCGGCGATGGTTCCTGACATATGACGAGTCTCAGGTTCGGACGGTTTCGTTCGACGGGTGTCGGCCGTTGTCATGTCGGATGGCAACGCGGATGGGGCCTTCAGGCCACCGCTCAGGCCGACCAGCCACAGGTTTGACAGGACATCAGATGCATCCCATGGCCAAGTTCCTTTCCACGCTCGACGAATTCGTCGGCATCTTCAAGCACAACTTCGTCAAGCAGCGCAAACACCCCGACTTCCACCGGCTGACTGTTCGGGCGGCGGGACGGTTCTGGCAGGTCAGTGATGGCAAGGAGACCATCATGATTGCGGTCCTGAGCCGCTGGCGGCGTTACCGCAAGTTGGGTGTGGCGGGTTTTTGCGCCGATCTTGCGCGCGATTACGGCGAGGGTACGTTTTTCAAGGTTGGCCAGGGCGATACGATCATCGACATCGGCGCCAATATCGGTGAATTCACGTGTTTCTGTCTGAGCAGGGGAGCTCAGGTTCTGGCCGTGGAGGCGGATCGGACCATCCACGAGGTATTGCAGTGCAATGTCGGCGCTCGTCCGGGTGCCAGAACCCGCAATGTGGCGATTGCCGCCGAGAATGGAACGATGACATTCTATTCCAGTATCGAAGGCGCCGACAGTTCCCTGGTGCGCCCCGATGTCGTCGATGAGAGCTATGAAGTCGAAGCGGTGACTCTTGCGCGATTGATCGACGAGGCCGGTTTCGATCATGTCGATCTCGTCAAGTGTGACGCCGAAGGGGCCGAACCCGAGGTGATACGCGGTGCCTTGCCGGTACTCCACCGCATCCGCCGCATCGCCATCGACTGTGGCGCCGAACGACAGGGTGAAGCGACGGACAGCATCGTGGGTGCCATACTGGAGGATGCAGGTTTTTCCGTGCGCATCGGCGATGTCCATCCGGGCCGCCGCATCGTCTGGGCAACCAATCGCGCGATCGAGCGGGCAGCCTGAAACCGTTTCCTATTTCTTCCTTGACAGTTCGAACCGGTTTTCCCTGCCAGCGATCAGTCGCCCGATGTTTTCGTGATGTTTGGCAATGATGATGATGGCGAGAATGACATAGAGTTCGGCCGGTTGCGGCTGGTGGAGCAGAAACCAGGCGATCACGGGAGCCGCGGCGGCTGCAAGGATCGAGGCCAGCGAGACGAAGCGGGTGGCCTTGAGCACCATGGCGAAGACCAGCAGGAGGAAGGGGAAGGCCAGGGGAGTTATGGCAAGGACGACGCCGGTGGCGGTGGCCACGCCCTTGCCGCCCTTGAACCTGAGCCACACCGGGAAGCAGTGGCCGACGACCGTGCCGAGACCGGTGACGACAGCGATATCGGGCCCGAAGCCGTAGACGGCGGCGAGTGTCGGCAGGAAGCCCTTGAGGATATCGGCCGCAAGTGTGGCGAGTGCGAGACTCTTGCGGCCGGTACGCAGGACGTTGGTGGCGCCGATATTGCCCGAACCGATCTTGCGCACGTCGCCTGCGCCAGCGGCATGGGCGATGATGAGGCCGAAGGGAATCGAGCCGAACAGGTAGCCGATGATGGCTGCGAGGATGAAAGGGATCATGTAAAGGGGTCCGCCCAGGGGATCGATCATGGGTTCAACGACAATGACGGATCGGGTTTGATGCCGGGTGACATGCGTTCGTTCCGTTGCTTGTTCCCTGGCCACATGATGCCGTATTGTGGACGATCGTGCCAGAATGGCGTTGCGTTATCGGTTGCAAACGCGTCGGCGGGCCTCGCGAGATGCAGGTTTTGACGATAGATTGCCGTGGATTGTCGGGAAAGGTGGTGGGGCGGCGATGCTCACGCGCGACGCGTTGAAGAACGGGGACTGGCTCAAGAGGCTGGCAGCGACTGCGGGCGGCGATGCCGGAATCCAGAGCGAGGAGCAACTCGCGGCATCACGAACAGCCGCACTTGAGGAACATCCACCAGGCGAGAATTTGTGGCTTTTTGGCTATGGTTCGCTGATCTGGAACCCGGCCTTCCACTACAGTGAGCAACGGATAGCGCGGATTGGCGGTTATCATCGTCGCTTCTGCCTGTGGACCCACATGGGACGGGGCAGCCGTGATTGTCCCGGACTGATGCTGGGACTGGATCGTGGTGGAAGCTGCAAGGGAGTGGCGTTTCGGCTGACGCCGGAGCAGATCGACGAGGAGCTGCCGCTGGTCTGGCGGCGCGAGATGGTGACGGCCGCCTACCGGGCCCGCTGGCTCAACGGCAAGATCGAGGGGAGCGAAAGACCGGTGCGGATGCTGGCTTTCACCATCAACCGCGTGCACCGCCAGTATGCCTGCGGCCTGAGCACCGAGGATGTGGTCCGGTCGATTGCCCGGGCTCACGGACCATTGGGCCATTGTTGCGAATACCTCTTCAATACCACCGAGCATCTCACCAGTCTCGGCATTCACGATCACCGTCTCGAATACCTCTGCCGGCAGGTACGGCGTCTGCAGCATGAGCAGGAAAGCCGGCAGGCCGGAGGCTGACGGGATATCGGTGCTTCCGGCCGTCAGTCGCGCAGGATGTTGAGACGGTCGGCGTCGAAGCCGATCCATACCGGCTGGTCGAGGTTCGCAGGCATGTCCGCGGCCAGCAGGTAGGTACGAAGAGGAGGCTTGCCGAAGCCGTCGATGGCGATCTCGACGGCGATACGGCTCCCCTTGAAGACCGGGTTTGCCAGCCGTCCCTGCAGCACGTTGTGCCGTTGCAACGGTTCGATGCTGACGATGAGGCTTTCAAGGCGAATCGCCGCGCTGACGGTTTCGTCCGGGCCGGGAACGCCGTTGAGGCTATGGCCTCGCAGGGTTCTGCCGTTCCAGTCGAGTATCGTTTCCCCGCCGTTCTGGACCTTCACCCGGGCTTCGATCAGATTGGTCTCACCCAGGAAATCAGCGACGAAACGGGTCGCCGGCCGGTGGTAGAGTTCTTCGGGAGTGCCGGATTGCTCGACCCGTCCGCGGTTCATGACGACAATGCGATCCGACATGGTCAGCGCTTCATCCTGGTCATGAGTGACGAAGAAGAAGGTCTTGCCGGTGCGTCGCTGGATCGACTTGAGTTCCTGCTGCACCTGTCCGCGCAACTTCGCGTCGAGGGCAGCCAGGGGTTCGTCGAGCAGCAGCAGTGACGGGTTCGGCGCCAGCGCCCGGGCCAGTGCCATGCGTTGCCGTTGCCCGCCGGAGAGCTGGTCGGGGTAGCGGTCGATATGGGCATCGAGTTCGAGAAACGCAGAGAGTTCGGCCGTGCGGGCGTCGATCTGCTGCCGTGACATGCCCTTGAGTTCCAGGCCGAACGCGATGTTCTGCCGTGCGGTCATGTGCGGGAACAGCGCATAGTCCTGGAAAACCATGTTCACATTGCGGCGATTGGGTGGTTCACGGGTGACATCCCGACCGTCGAGCAGGATGCGGCCCTTGTCGGGCATCTCGAAGCCGCCCAGCATGCGCAAGGTGGTGGTCTTGCCGCAGCCGGA
Source organism: Geminicoccaceae bacterium (assembly GCA_020638465.1). Classification (NCBI taxonomy): domain Bacteria; kingdom Pseudomonadati; phylum Pseudomonadota; class Alphaproteobacteria; order Geminicoccales; family Geminicoccaceae; species Geminicoccaceae bacterium. The sequence continues at coordinate 91,784 of JACKIM010000001.1, read as the reverse complement.
CGGGCCGAGGAAGGTCACGAATTCACCGCGGCGTATGCGGATGTCGAGATTCTCGACGGCCACGGTCCGGCCGAACGTCTTGCGGATGCCATCGAGATGGACGAGGCAGTCGGGATCGTCAGCAATCATGCCCTTTCACTCTTTTTCATGCGGCGCATCGAACGCTCCGCCCACACTCCGATTACCGCTGTAAGGAGAAGGGCCACGGAGGCGATGGCGTTGATTTCCGGCGACATGCCCGAACGCAGCTTGGCAAAGATCATGACCGGCAGGGTGGGGGAATATCCCCCCAGGAAGAATGAGCGAACGAAATCGTCGAAGCTCAACAGCAGGCAGAAGATGCCGGCACCGATCATTGCCGGGCGTAGATAGGGAAGGGTTACACGGGCAAAGGCGATGAACGGATCGGCTCCAAGGTCGCGGGCGGCTTCCTGATGGCTTTTCGGCAGTGTGGAAAGCCTCGCGGCGACAACCAGCACGACAAAGGGAACATTGTGCACTGCATGGGACCAGATGATGGCCCACATGCCGGGCTCGATGCCGAACACGCGCGCGTAGATACGGAAGGAAATGGCCGAGATGATGCCGGGTATCACCGCGGGCAACAGTGTGAGGCCGTAGATGATCGCCTTGCCGAAGAACTGGCGTCCGTTGAGAAGGCAGGAAATCCAGGTGCCTACGACCAGGGAGATCGCCGTACTGACAATGGCAATCAACAGGGAATATCCGAACACCGGTAAAACCTGAGTGCCGGAAAATACGCCGGTATACCATTTCAGCGTATAGCCGTTGATCGGAAAGCCGATGAATTTCGAATCCTTGAAACCCATCAGGATCATGAGGACCAGTGGCACGAAGAGATAGACGACGAACGCCCAGAATATGCACGCCAGCAGCGTGCGCGTGCCCGCTGTCATCGCGTCTGCCCCTGCCGCTTGCGGCCGACGACGCGGGTGAAGAGCCCGGTGATCGCCAGCGATACCAGGAGCATCAGGCAGGCGAAGGCTGCCCCGGTGGGCCATTGGTCGCCTGCCACATGAAAGAAGCCGGCGATGGTCTCGGCAAAGACGGTGGTGCTGGGCCCGCCCAGCAGAACCGGTGTCGCGTAATAGCCGGTGGAAATGAGGAAAACGAGCGTGCAGCCGGAGGCTATGCCCTCGCGGGTGAGCGGCAGGGTGATCCGCCGAAAGCGCGTCCAGGCACCGGCCCCGAGATCGGCTGCCGCCTCGCTGTAGCTCCGTGGCAGCTTTTCCAGTGCGGAGTAGAGAGGCATGAGCATGTACAGCGAGGTCAGGTAGATGATGCCGACGCTGAGCGAGAATCCCGTATACATGAACGGGATCGGCCGCTCGATCAACCCGAGCCACCTGAGCAGCAGGTTGATCGCACCATTGTTGCCGAGAAGGATCATGATTGCAAAAGTGCGCACGATCTCGCCCACCCAGAACGGGATAAGCAGAAGCAACAGTAAAGCCATCTGATTGTCGCGCCTGACATGGCGGGCGAGGAAATAGGCCACGGGAAATGTGATGATCAGTGTGGCGGCCGTGAGCGCCATGGCAAAGGCCAGCGTGCGCAGGAACGGCATGAAGAAGATGCTGTCGCTGAAGAACCGCTGGTAGTTGGCCAGCGTCAGCCCGGGTTCGAGACCGACGGCGGGAGGGTAACTGTCCAAAAGGCTCACATGCAGCATCTGGAGAATGGGACCCAGATGAGTGGCTGCGATCCAGGCGATCGCCGGGATGGCCAGCAGCCAGAACTGCCGCCGGGTCGAGCCGTAGGCAAAACCGACCCATGCGGCATAGACTGGCGAGCGGGAAATCCTGCCCCACAATGTGGGTTGTCCCGAGGGGATGATCTCCCCCGGTTCCGCGATTGTTGTACCGGCATGGCTTGCCATGAGCGATTCCCGCTGCATTTGCAGGCGAACCATCCGCTTGCGAATGGTCCGCCATCGTTACGGCGCCGCCGCGATCAGGCCGCCTTGATCTGCTCGACCGCCGGGTCGATGAGACCGTATTTCATCTCGTTGGCCTCGGCACGGAAGAACTTCAGGCCGGCCAGTTGATCCTCCGGGAAGGATGACGCCTTCCTCTCCAGATCGCTCAGATGGGTATCCGCACCCTTGTAGGTGGAGATGTAGCCGGATGACCGGGTCATCTCCGCACCGATCTCGCTCGATGCCAGCAGTGCGTCGAGGAAGGCATAGGCGTTGTCGGCGTTGGGCGCATTGTTCGCGATATTGAGGGTGTAGACGAAGCCGTAACTTCCCTCCTGGGGAATCGTCATCGCCACGGGAAAGCCGTCCGTGATGAGCTTGGCGATCGGTCCATTCCAGGCATGGGCCAGTACGATATCCTGATTGACGAACATCTGCTGGACTTCCGCGCCACCGTCATAGTACTTGCGTACCTTGGGCTTGTTGGCGATGAGGAAGTCGCGGGCCTCGTTGACGATCTCCTCAGCCTTCTTCGGATCATCCATGTAGGCGATCATGTTGCCGTCATAGCCCTTCATGAGCATCACGATCGACATCATGTCCTGAATGATATAGGCGGTCTGGCCTGAATATTTGTCACTGAACAATGTCATCCAGGTGAGGGCTTCCTCTTCGCCCACCATTTCCGAGTTGTAGGCAAGAATTTCGGCACCCGAGAGGATCGGTACGCCCCACTTGTTGTCGTTGATGGTCGCCCAGTCGCTTTCGGAGAACACCGGATTGATGTTGCCCCAGTTGGACAGGCGGCCGGTGTCCATCGGTGCAAGAAGATCGGACGAGATGAACTGCAGGAAGCGGTGGCCGGCCACGGTCACGATATCGACTGTGGGATTGGGCGCCTCTGCGGCCAGCAGGTTGAACTGCTTGCCCTGATCGTCGACCAGACGGATGTTGACCTTGATGCCCGTATCGGCCTCGAACTGCGTCCTGAAGTCCTCGGGCACGAAATTGTTGTAGGTCCAGATGTTGACCTCGCCGCCGGCAGCCCGTGCCGGACGGATGATCGACGGGGCGGCGATCGCCGTCGATGCCGCGGTTGCGCCCGCCAGGAAATGACGGCGCCTGAGGTTCAGCTTGTTCATTGTACGTTCCTTGTCATGGTGTGACAGGAGGGCAGCCGCCTGCTGCCGCCTCCCTGAGTTGCGGCAAGGTCCAGTTGCCGAGGTTGAGCGCTTCGATCAGATCGTTTTCGGCAAAGAAGTCGCGTCCATACATGGCACCGAAAATCTCCACGCCCGCGCTGTGCAATCGCGCCGGGCGACCGACCAGTTCACCCAGGATGACGGTGGGTACAAGGCCATAGGGAACATCTTCGGTGACATATCGACTGTCGGCCGTCGCCGGTCCGGTGCCCCCATTGCCTTGCGCGTGCATGTCCTGGTTCATCTGGGAGATGGATGCGACCGGCACATGGAACGAGAGGTGGAAGTGCTCGAAGATGGTCTTGACCTCAAGACCCAGCGCTTCGGCAATGGCCAGCCGCTCGGCGTCGAGCGCCTCAAGGAGACGGCCGACATTGGGCGTCACGTTCTGTCCCTGGCTCCAGGCTTCGCCCCGCTCCATGCGGGTCATGTTGCCCAGGGCAATGCCCATGTGGTTTTGCGGATTGAGGTTCGAAAGGGCGATGGCCAGCAGTCCGTCGCGTTGGCGGAAACGTTCGCCGAACAGCCTGTTGCACAGAGAGAGGGCCTCATTGTCGCCGGATTGCGGCAATGTGCAAAGATCGACCTGTGCACGCACCGTGTTGACCTGCACGGAGGCTGGCGACTGTCTTCGCCCCGTGACCGCGGTGGTCCCCCAGCAGACGATTGACGACCGGATGCCGCGTGCTGCCAGCAGCCGGGCCAGGTAGAGTGCTCCAAAGGAAGCGTGCGAGGAGATGATGACCGGCTGGCCGTCGCGCAGATGCGGAGCAAGCGCATCCATCACCGTCTTGTGGCCGTAGGCCGGCAATGCGAGGATCACCACGTCGCTGGCCGCTGCCAGTCCGGTGGCATCGGTTGCGACATCGATCGGGAACTGCCCGTCGATCGCGCCGGTTGCCACAAGGGGTGCACCGCGCATCAGTCCGCTGGTGCCGGAGCCGGACGGTGACCACAGCATCGGCCGGTGCCCGTATTGCGCCAGAAGTGCTGCCGTGCCGAATGCGATGGACCCGGCACCGGCGACGCCGACGGTCAGTCCATGTGTCCCGTCGCTCATCGGTCCTCGCGTACCGGATCGCCAAGGACGTGCATGAGCCGGTTGGCCCAGCCGAACAGGGCGGTCGACATGACAAGGTCGAGAATCTCGGTCTCGTCGAGACCGGCCTCGCGCAGGGCTGCCATGTCGTCGGCACCGGCCTGCGACGGTGTCTGCGACAGTTTCAGGGCGAAGTCGAAGATGACCCGGTCGCGCGGGTTCTCCAGTTGCGTCCTTTCTCCATTGCGGAATATGGCATCCGTGACATCGGTGCTCTTCTCGATCTGGGCGTGGCGGGTGGCATGGACAGCCGCGCAATAGATGCAGCGGTTGACGATCGAGGCGGCGATGGCACCGATCTCGCGCTCGGCCCGGCTCATGCCGCCCGGATCGTACATGATGCCGTTGAACAGCGGCGAGCGGACCGCCAGCGATTCCACATCGTGAGCCAGGACCAGCACGTAGTCGGATACCTTGGTATTCGACGGTGTCACCTTGAGGGCATCAAGCTGGGCGGGCGTGGCTTCGTCCAGCCGGACCGGTTCGACCCTGGGACGCCATCCGGGTACGTTACGGGTGAATTTGTGGATGACCTCGCTCATGCCACCGGCTCCGACGTCGGTGATGCCGTTGCCATCAGCCGCAATCCGGCGACCAGCCTGATCTGGTAGCCAAGGAAGGCATTGAGTTCGCAGAGCCGGACGATGTCGGCATCGGCTATTCCCGCCTGTTGAAGGTTGGTGATGTCGTCAGCGACAATGTTCCTCGGCGATACGGCCACCTTGTCCATGAACTGCAACACGACCTCAAGTCCATGCTTGCTGCCACGATCTTCCGGGTCGGCCATGACGGCGACTTCGCTATTGCCATGTCCGTCAAGGAATATCGATGCCAGTTGATGTTCGCCATGGAGACGGGCGATGCGTGCGGCAAACGCTGCGCGCAGGGCGTGCGACCATGCTCCCGCATCGGTCGGGCGCAAGACGGCATCTTCGGCCTGTTGGGTCCGGGCAATGATGCCCGCTCGTTCCCACACGGCCCCTGCAACCGGCGTATCCGGCTGGATACCGCTGGCTACAACAGCGGTTGAGCGCCACACGTTGTCGTTATCGCTCACGCCACATCCCTTCGAGTCTCCTTCCCGGTATCGTCCGTGGTGTCCGGGTCGGGCAGTGGATCGACCCGCCACTCATCGCCCTGCAACTCCGGCCTGGCGTAATCGAGCAGAGCCTGCCAGTGCCGGTCGATATCTTCGGCATAGAGTTTCGAGGCGATGGCACGGGCCAGCCATTCGGCCCCTTCCGACACACCGGGAATATCGCCGCTGACCTTGCCAAGGCTGGCCGTGGCACCGTAGTTGAAGCAGTAGACGTTCGAGAGCCATGGGGCCTGTCCCGTTACCCGCTCCCGGAATGTGAAATCTGGTGCCAAATAGGGGAAATACCCCAGGTCACGGTTTTCTTCATCTTCAGGAGGCGTGTAGGCGTCCTTCCACAATCTGATTTGGCCGGCGGCCTCGCCGAATTCCCGTCTTGCCATGGGATCCACCGTGAAGCCTGTCCCAAGAATGAGGAAGTCCGTCATGATGGACGTCCCATCGGCAAAGCCGATCCGCAACCCGTCACCTTCTTCCTCAACGCTCGTCGTGGCCTTAGCGAAATGGAAGAAGGCATTAGGGTGGCGACTGACACGAAGCGTCGAACCTCGCGGTGAAGGGGTCTGTGTCCTGAAGGAATAATTCATGATGCGCCAGCGCCACGCATCGGGCAGGTCGGCATAGCCGGCCGTGAAGCCGAAACTGCCGATGCCCATGAGCTTGTTGATGGTGGGCATCTCCGTGCGGCGAATCAGGTGCCGGACCTCGGCGGCACCCGCTTCAAGGGCTTCGGCTGCATTGTCGACCGCAGACGCACCGATCCCGATGACCGCCACCCGTCTGCCGCGCAGTGCCTTGAAGTCAATGTCATCGGAGGTGTGCGCCCATGAATGTGCCGGCACGCCATCCATGAAGGCCGGAATGCTGGGATGCCCGGTACCATCGCGACCAGTCGCCATGACCAGCTTGCGGGCATGAATGACGCGGCGTTCCGGGTCGCGAATCTCAAGGCGCAGCAGATCGCCGTCACCGGTGACGCGGTCAAGCGTCACTCCGTTTTCCACCGGAACGCCCAGTACCTTGCGATACCAGCGGAGGTAGTCCATCCACATCGGCCGTGGAATCTTGTCCAACGCATCCCAGGATGCATCGCCGAAAGTCGCACGATACCATGCCTGGAAGGTCAGGGCGCCATGTCCGAAGGCGGGGCCGGTCAGTTGCTTGGGGGAGCGCAGCGTTTCCATTCGGGCATAGGTCAGCCATGGCCCTTCGAAGCCTTCTTCGGCCGAGTCGAACACGCGCATGTTGCGCACACCACCGGCATTGAGTGCATGCCACGCAACCATTCCACACATGCCGCCCCCGATGATGACCACATCAACGATGCGTTCATCGTCACGCCAGCGTTCAGGGACCCAGTTCGACGGTGGCTGGCACAACCAGACCAGATCCTCATGCAGACGGGATTCCAGAGCGGCAAGCCCGCCATTTTGCCTCTTCGACATCGCTCCTCCGTTATCGTGGCACTATGAACGCCTCCGGGGTATTCGTCCATCGTCCACAATTTGCCTGCTGGACGGGAGAGCGTCCCCGAACGCTACATGACCCAGCGTGGATGCTGGTCATCGATGTGGAAGGCGTGAACATGGCTGCGCCCCGGTCCATCGGGCACCAAGTCCCGCAGGTGAGGGTGGTCGGGCGGCAGGTTCTCATGGCTGTGCCGGCGCTCAAGCGGGTCGTCTGCGGGCCACAGCCGCGAGGCAACCAGCGTGACGACAGCCGCTGCCGTTCCCAGGGCCAGCAGGGCATATTCGACGCCGAGCACCGTTCCGGCCCAGCCTGCAAGCGGATAAGCCAGCAGCCACGCGGCATGGGAGAGCGAGAACTGGGCGGCGAACAGCGCGGGGCGATCGCCTCGCGCTGCCGATCGATTGAGCACGAGACCACCCGGCGTCATCACCATGGAGGATGCCGCTCCCAGCACCGCCCACAGCAGGACGAATCCCGCGAGACCCATCGGCAGCAGGATCGCCGGGGTGGAGAGGGCGAACAGGGCGCAACCGATGAGCATGACGCATCGCTCGCTGCAATGGTTCAGCAGTCGCGGCACCAGCAGCGCCAGGCTGGCAGCACCGATGCCGTAGCCCGTCATGAGCGTGGTAAAGGCTCGGGGATCGTCGCCGAAGCGGGCACCGGCGAACACCACGCTGTTGACCAGGACCCATCCCAGTCCCAGCGACAGGGCCAGGTTGAGCGCCAGGAGCCCTCGAAGGCGGGGCGTCCTCAGTTCGATGCCGACACCGCGGCTGACCCGTTGCAGGAATGGTGCCTTCCTTGACGGTGTCGCGCCGATGCCCAGATGGGAAAGGAGGAGCGAGGCGATGGACAGCAGCAGCGAACAGGCGGCGAGCAGGAACAGCGAATGTTCGGCGATGATCGTCAACGCGATGCCGGCGAGTACCGGGCTGGTGACGCTCTCGAAGGTGTAGGCGAGCCGGGACAGCGACAGTCCGCGGGCGTAGGCGGCCTCGTCATCGAGAATGAGCGGGATGGTCGCCTGATAGAGCGGTGTGAATGCTGCCGAGATGGCGAAGAAAAGGAAGGCGAGCGCCGCAATCGCCGCCGTCTGATCGACAAACGCCATGGGAACCAGCAACAGCATCCGCAGGAAATCCAGCGCCGCCAGCGCCTTTTGCGGTGCGAAGCGCGACACCCAGATCTCTGCGATCGGGGCAATGAATACATACGCCACCATCTTCAGGGCGAGGATCATCCCCAGAATGATACCGGCACCGGCGGTCCCTCCGATGCGGTAAGCGGCGAGCGAAAGGGCCATGGTGAGGATGCCGATCGCCAGCAGGGAAAAGATCTGGCTGGCAAACATCCAGCGGAACCGACGGTCGGCAAACGGGCTTGGCGAACGGTGGTCTGTACTGTCGAGCATGCCGCAATCCTCCCATGGCAACAGCCATCGATGCAACCATCATGCTTGGCAAAAAATGGAAAAGGACCGTCCCGCCCTCCTGTTTGCGGGAGAATGTGCGAAATGGTCGACATGCCGTCGTGAAGGTCATGTCACCATGGCGCTCTTGACTTCATGGCGGCAATATCGTCAACGACATCCGACGCCCCGGAGATTATCGAAGGGCCAGCCCTGACCGCCGATCGGAGATCATTTCCATGACGACCTCGACCTCCCTGCAACCCACGCTCATCGAAGCGATGGGGCGAAACGGTTCCGGCATCACCCGCAATCTTGTTCTGGCCGTGGCGGGCTCGGTGGCCCTCTGGCTTTCGGCCAAGATCCAGGTGCCGTTCTATCCTGTGCCGATGACGATGCAGACTTTTGTCGTGCTCATGATCGGCATGGCCTATGGCTGGCGTCTGGGCGCAGCCACCGTACTGCTCTACCTGGCCGAGGGCGCGATGGGGCTTCCGGTCTTCGCCAACACCCCCGAACGCGGTATCGGACTGGCTTACATGATGGGACCAACCGGCGGTTATCTGGCGGGCTTTGCCGTCTCGGCCGCCGTCGTCGGCTGGCTGGCCGCCCGTGGCTGGGATCGCCATATCGTCACCGCGTTGCTGGCGATGACCCTTGGAACGGCAATCATCCTTGCTCTCGGCAACCTGTGGCTCGGCTATCTCATCGGTTGGGACAAGCCCGTGTTGCAGGTGGGACTGCTGCCGTTCCTGCCGGGTGCCGCCTTCAAGATCGCGCTTGCTGCAGCCGTGTTGCCGACAGTGTGGAAATTCGTGGCCCGCGATTGAGATATCTGCCGGGCCGGCATGAAAACAAAACGGCAGCCGCTGACGTGGCTGCCGTTTTTTCATGTCTGCGGGAAGAAACGTCCTCGCTGGACGACTCTTCAACCTTCAAGCAGCAGTGAAACCGAACCGATGCTCCCGAAATCGCCGACGACCGTATCGCCTGCCTTGACCGGCGTAACGGCCGTGATCGAGCCCGTACTTATCCACTGGCCCGCCTGCAGACCGGGGCCGTTGTTGGCCAGCCAGCAGAGCGCGTTGAGCGGGTTGCCCAGAACCACGCTCGATACGCCCTCGTTCATCGTGTGACCGTTGACATCGCAGCGTGCCCCGATCGTCGTCAGGTCGATGTTCTGCCAGTTGGCGATGGCCGGGCCGGCCTTGAACAGGACGTTGCCGCCGAAATCGGCAATCGCGCAAAGTGCGGTGAGCGGTCCGCTGATCTTCTGGCGCAGGCCGATGACCTCGATTGCCGGATGCATCGACTGGATCACGTCGCGCACCTCGTCGACTTCGTAAGGGGTGCTGCGCCGACGCAGGTCGTGACCGATGCGGAAGGCAATCTCGATCTCGGCACCGATGGTGCCCGGCGTCACCGATCCGTAACTGCGACCCGTGGCATCGCAATCGACCAGGATCGGTCCATAGAATGGGCCATCGGTCCGCATGGAGGCCTGGGCCTTGGGATTGGTGGCACCGACCTTCCAGCCGGCGATCGCGCCTTCGATGCGGTCGATGGCGTGGAACTGGATCGCATAGGCGGTCGCCGGATCCTTCAGCAGCACATCCGAGAGCGGATCGATCAGGGTCTCGGTCTCGAACGCCTTGGCGAGTGCTGCCGCTGCGACTTCGGTCGCTTCTGTCATTAAGGGTCTCCTGTATTCCTTCATCTTGCTGATAGCGCTACAAGCGTGCGATTGACAGCCCGATACGCTAGTCGGATGTATGATCCCACCTGAAGGGAGCAAGTCGATGCTGACTGAAAATGCGACATCAGCGCCCAACGATCTTGAGGCGTTCTGGATTCCGTTCACCCCCAACAAGCAGTTCAAGGCGGCACCGCGGCTGCTGTCCAAGGCCGAGGGCATGCATTTCACCTCCGCCGACGGGCGCAGGATTCTCGATGCAACCGCCGGGCTGTGGTGCTGCAACGCGGGTCATGGCCGCGAGCGCATCGTCAAGGCGGTGCAGGACCAGGTGGCCGAGCTCGATTTCGCTCCGTCCTTCCAGTTCAGCCATCCCAAGGCCTTCGAACTGGCCTCGAAGCTGGCCAACCTGTTCCCGGGGCAACTCGATTATGCCTTTTTCACCAATTCCGGCTCGGAATCGGTGGATACGGCGCTCAAGATCGCGCTGGCCTACCAGCGTGCGCGCGGCGAGGGGACCCGCACCAAGCTCATCGGGCGCGAGCGCGGATATCATGGAGTTGGCTTCGGCGGAATTTCCGTGGGCGGGATGGTCGCCAACCGCAAGTGGTTCGGCCAGGCACTGGGCGGGGTCGATCACCTGCCGCATACCCTCGACATCGCGAAGAATGCCTTCACGAAGGGACAGCCTGAAAGTGGTGCCGAACTTGCCGACGAACTGGAACGGCTGGTGGCCCTGCACGATGCTTCCAACATCGCTGCCGTCATTGTCGAGCCGGTGGCAGGTTCCATCGGGGTTTATCCGCCGCCCAAAGGCTATCTCCAGAAGTTGCGCGAGATCACGAAGAAATACGGCATCCTGTTGATTTTCGACGAAGTGATCACGGCTTACGGTCGCCTCGGCAAGGGATCCGCCGCCGAGTATTTCGGTGTCGAACCGGACCTTGTGACGACTGCCAAGGGCCTCACCTCGGGGGTAATCCCCATGGGTGCCGTGATGGCCTCGAAGGAGATCTACGACACCATCATCGGCAGTCAGGCCGACGAGCGGTTGATCGAACTGTTCCACGGCTACACCTACAGCGCCCACCCGGTCGCCTGTGCTGCCGCTCTTGCGACCCTTGAGGTCTACAAGGAGGAGGGGCTCTTCGAGCGCGCCGCCTCGCTCTCGCCCAAGTGGCAGGAGGCTGTGCACAGCCTCAAGGGGGAGCCCAACGTCATCGATATCCGCAATCTCGGGCTCATGGGTGCTGTCGAAATGTCGCCCCTGCCGGGCAAGCCCGGTCAGCGTGCCTATGAGGCGATGCGCAGGGGGTTCCATGAACATGGCATCATGCTGCGCATAACCGGCGATACGATTGCCATGTCGCCGCCGCTGATCGTCTCCGAAGAGGAGATCGACAAGATTGTCGAGACGGTGCGCAAGATCATTCGCGAAGTGGCCTGAACCGCGATCAACTGGCGGCCGGACGTTCAAGGGCACGGACCGGCCGCCGTGTTCGAGCAGGTCCTGCGGCAGCTCATGACGGGGAGGGATGGCCGATGGAACAGCTCGGTATCGTCGGAGGCGGGCTTATCGGCCGTGCGTGGTCCATCGTGTTCGCCCGTGCCGGCCACGCGGTGACAGCGTTCGATCCCGATCCCGCCACCCGAGAGCGTTTCATGGATTCCCTGGGGCAGGATTGCGACATCCTCGTGCGCCATGGCCTGCTCGGCGATGTCGAGGCGGTGACGGGCCGGGTGCGCGTTGTGGAAAGTGTCGAGGCGGCAGTCGAGGGTGCTTCCTTCGTGCAGGAGAATGGCCCCGAACAGGTCGAGGTCAAACGCTCGTTGTTCGAGACCATGGATCGCGTCGCACCCGCAAGCGCCCTTCTCGCTTCGTCGACCTCCGCCATCGTGTGCTCGAAATTCACGGAATCCCTCGAAGGCCGGAGCCGCTGCCTTGTCGGCCATCCCGTCAACCCGCCGCATCTTGTGCCCATTGTCGAAATTTGCGGTGCGCCATGGACCGGCCGGCCGGAGCTTGAGAAGGCATGGTCGATCTACGAGGGCGTCGGGCAGACCCCGGTGATGGTCGAACGGGAGGTCGAGGGGTTCGTCCTCAACCGCCTGCAGGGAGCCCTGCTGGCCGAAGCGTTCCGGCTGGTCGCCGATGGCGTGGTCAGTCCCGAGGACCTCGATGCCACCCTGACGGACGGTCTTGCCCGCCGCTGGTCGTTCATCGGTCCGTTCGCCACCATCGAACTCAACGCACCGGGAGGAATTCGCGACTATTGCGAGCGGTATACGGGGTTCTACAAGCGGCTCGCGCAAGATCCGCCGGGGGCGCAGGTCTTCGAGCCCGCCGTCACCGGGAAGCTGCTGGACGCCTGGCCGCACGAGGCGTCGCCGGAACGACTGTCGCGCCGCATGGAATGGCGCAACGAACGTCTGGCTGCCCTTGCCGCCCATCTCGGCATCCAGCCGGACGATCCATGATCAATAGATCGCTGAAGGCAACCAGGTCGCGATGAACGGCAGGAACCAGATGACGGTCATGGCGACGATCTGCAGGCCGATGAATGGCGCGACGCCCGCATAGATCTGCCCGGTCGTCACTTCCGGCGGTGCGGCACCGCGCAGGTAGAATAGAGAAAAGCCGAAGGGCGGGGTGAGGAAACTCGTCTGCAGGTTGATGGCGATCAGGATCGACAGCCAGACCGGATCGTGCCCCATGAGGATCAGGGACGGGGCGACCAGGGGCAGAAGGATGACGGTGATCTCGACGAAATCGAGAAAGAAGCCCAGGATGAAAATCAGCCCCATGCAGAATATCAACGCTCCATGGGGACCGCCGGGCATCGATTTCAGGATTTCGGCCATGCGCTCCTCGCCGCCCAGCCCGATGAACACGAGCGAGAACATGCTGGCCGTGATCAGCGTGGCGAAGATCATGGAGGTGACGCCGAGTGTCGAAGTGAGGGCGGGCCGCAGTACGCCCGCCCTGTCAGCACGACGCAAGGCGACGACGATCGCCACAATGCCGATGAGTGCGAGGGCGGCATATCCCGCACCGAGCCATTCCTCGACGTGGGTAATGTCGCTGCGCTGGAACCGGACCGGAGCGACGCCGGCGACGACACCCAGCACGGCAAGGCCGATGATGCCGCTCATGAGCAGCCAGCGTGGCGCCCCGAGGCGCAGGCCGGCCATCAGCATGGCCCCGACGGCCCCGACGGCGGCAGCCTCGGTCGGTGTGGTCACGCCGCCCAGAATGGCGCCCAGGACGGCGATGATGAGCAGCACGGGCGGCAGGATGGCGCGTGCCACTTCACTTGCCGCCGGCCGGCCGAGGTTGGCCGGTGCCGGTGGCATGTCGCCGGGCCTGACTGCGCCACGCAGGAGGATATAGAGAATGTAGATCGCCACCAGGGTCAGGCCCGGCATGAGTGCACCGGCAAAAATCTGACCGACCGAGATGGTCTCGATGGTGAACTTGCCCTGTGCATATTGAGCCTGCTGGTAGGCGGATGACATCACATCGGACAGGATGATCAACAGGGTCGATGGCGGGATGATCTGGCCCAGGGTTCCGGCCGTGCAGACCAGCCCGCAGGCAGGCCGCGGATCGTAGCCGGCCTTGAGCATGGAGGGCAGGGCGATGAGGCCCATGGCGGTGACGGTGGCGCCGACAATGCCCGTGGATGCCGCGAGCAGCGCACCCACCAGCACCACCGAGATGCCGAGGCCGCCCCTGAGCTGCCCGAACAGCCGGCCCATGGTGTCGAGCAGTTCCTCGGCGATGCGGCTCTTCTCAAGGACAACGCCCATGATGACGAACAGCGGAATGGCGATCAGCACGTTGTTGGTGAGCACGCCATGGACGCGCTGGCCGAGGGCACCCAGCAGGGCGATGTTCATGTGCCCGGTGGCCCAGCCCAGTCCGGCAAAGGCAACCGCGACGCCGGCGATGGAGAAGGCGACGGGGAAGCCCAGCAGGATGCAGCCCATCAGGGCCGCAAACATCAGCAAATCGAGATATTCAGTCACGGCCGCTGCTTCCCAGGATGACAATTTGGCGAAGGAAGCAGGCGAGCGACTGGACGATGAGCAGGATGCAGAAGGCCGGAATCAGCGATTTCAACAGGAAGACGGCGGGAATCCCGCCCACGGAGATCGCTCCTTCGAGAATCGCCCATGAACGGGCCACGGATGGCCACGACCAGTAGAGCAGGACGGTCATTGACGGGATGAGCATGCACAGATGCCCGAAGGCGTCGATGATGGCTCTGGTTCGCGCACGCGCCGGCGCATAGAAGATGTCGACCCGCACATGCCCGTCAATGAGCAGGGTGTAACCTGCGCCAAGCATGAACAGCGAGGCATGCAGGTAGAGCACGCTTTCATTGAGGGCGATGGAGCTGAAGCCGAAGACATAGCGCAAAAGCACGATGGCGAACTGCAACAGCACCATCGCCAGCGCGAACCAGCGCACGGTCATGCCGACATGTCGATTGACCGCGTCCAGCGAGGAGGCAAGACGGTCGAGGGCTCCAGCTCCTTGCGTCATGGGCGGTGTCAGTAGCCGCGAACCAGCGCACGGGCGTTCATCTGGCCGTTGTCGGCGTACACCATGTAGGGGCCGATAAGGTCGCGATAGCTCACGAAGCTCTCGGTGATCTTCTTCACCAGCGGATCGTTGTCATCGCGCAACTCGGCGATCGTCTCATCGGCGGCTTTGCCCATGGCGAGAACGACGTCATCGGGCAGTTTTCTCACCTGTACACCCTGATCGGCGACCAGCTGTTGCAGGGCCTGCGCGCTCTTGGTCTCATATTCGGTCCAGACGGTGTTATACAGGCTCTCGCAGGCCAGTCGCACCGCCGCTTGCAGGTCTTCCGGCAACTCGTTGTAGACCTTCGCGTTGACGGCACATTCCTCTGCGGAGGACGGTTCGCCGACACCGGGCCAATAGTAGAACTTTGCCACCTGGTAGAAGCCCAGGGCACTGTCCGACCACGGACCGATGAACTCGCCGGCATCGAGTGCACCCGATTGCAGCGCCTGGAACATGTCACGTCCGCCCATCGCCTGCACGGCCATGCCGAGCTTCGAACACATCTCCGATGCGAGTCCGGTCGTGCGGAACTTGAGACCCTTGAGGTCATCGACGGAGTTGATCTCGTTGCGGAACCATCCCTGCCATTGCGGTCCCGAATTGCCGCACAGGAACGGCTTCAGCCCGAACTGGCCATAGACCTCGTCATAGAGGGCCTGCCCGCCGCCATGGGTCAGCCAGCCGACCTGCTCGTCGGCACGAAGACCGAAGGGTTGCGAGCCAAACAACAGGATACCCTTGGACTTCGAGCCCCAATACGCCGGGACGGCGTGATAAAGATCGGCCGTGCCCTCGGCCACGGCATCGAAAACGCCGTTGCCCGGCACCAGTTCGCCCGCCGCATGCAGCTTCACCTCGATGCGGCCGCCGGAGAGCATGGCGATGCGGTCGGCCAGCATTTGCGCCGCCACGCCCGGCCCCGGCAGGTTCCTGGGCCATGCGGTAACCATGTTCCACTGCCGTTTGTCCTGGGCGATGGCCGGGGCAGGAAAGCTGCTGGCGGTCGTTGCAGCGGCAATGCCGGTGACACCGGCTCCCATCAACGCACGTCGCTTGATCATCGAATCTCTCCCGTGGTCATTCGGATGCAACACTTCAATTTCCGAGAATGGCGGGCAGCCTCAGCCCGTTCTCCCGTGCACAATCGACGGCGATGTCATAGCCCGCATCGGCGTGGCGCATGACACCCGTGGCCGGATCGTTCCACAATACACGCCCGATCCGCCTTGCGGCATCGTCGCTGCCGTCGCAGCAGATGACCATGCCCGAATGCTGTGAAAATCCCATGCCGACACCACCGCCGTGATGCAGCGACACCCACGTTGCGCCCGAAGCGCAGTTGAGCAGCGCGTTCAGCAACGGCCAGTCTGATACGGCATCCGAACCATCCTTCATCGCTTCCGTCTCGCGATTGGGCGATGCCACCGAGCCCGAATCGAGGTGGTCCCGGCCGATGACCACCGGTGCTGAAAGCTCGCCCGTTCGCACCATCTCGTTGAAGGCGAGGCCGAGCTTGTGGCGGACGCCGAGCCCCACCCAGCAGATGCGTGCCGGCAGGCCCTGAAAGCTGATGCGCTCGCGCGCCATGTCAAGCCAGTTGTGCAGATGCGGGTCGTCCACCAGTTCCCTGACCCTGGCATCGGTCCGGTAGATGTCCTCGGGGTCGCCGGACAGGGCACACCAGCGGAACGGTCCGATGCCGCGACAGAACAGCGGGCGGATATAGGCCGGGACAAAGCCGGGAAATGCAAAGGCATTCGCCAGTCCCTCCTCAAGGGCGACCTGGCGGATGTTGTTGCCGTAGTCCAGTGTCGGCACGCCGGCGTTCCAGAAATCGACCATGGCCGCAACATGCGTCCTCATGCTGTGGCGCGCAGCTTTTTCCACTGCCTTCGGATCGCTTTCCTGCCTTGCCCGCCATTCGGCGACGGTCCAGCCCTGGGGAAGATAGCCGTGCACCGGGTCATGTGCCGAGGTCTGGTCGGTGACGATGTCGGGCCTTACCCCGCGCTTGACGATCTCGGCGAAGATATCGGCGGCATTCGCGATCAATGCCACCGACTTGGCTTCTCCGGCCGCCGTCCAGCGTTCGATCATCGCCAGCGCATCGTCGAGGTCGTGGGTCTTCTCGTCGACATAGCGGGTCCGCAGGCGGAAATCCGCGCGGGTCTCGTCGCATTCGACCGCAAGACAGCAGGCTCCGGCCATCACCGCCGCCAGCGGCTGTGCGCCGCCCATGCCGCCCAGTCCCCCGGTCAGGATCCAGCGGCCCTTCAGATCGCCGTCATAGTGCTGACGGCCGGCTTCGACGAACGTCTCGTAGGTGCCCTGCACGATTCCCTGACTGCCGATGTAGATCCACGAGCCTGCCGTCATCTGGCCGTACATGGCGAGGCCCTTGCGGTCGAGTTCGTTGAAGTGATCCCAGTTGGCCCAGTGAGGCACGAGGTTGGAGTTGGCGATCAGGACCCGCGGAGCGTCCGTGTGCGTACGGAAGATGCCTACGGGTTTGCCCGACTGCACCAGGAGCGTTTCGTCATCGTCGAGTGTCTTCAGGCTGGCGACGATGGCGTCGAAATCCTTCCAGGTACGCGCTGCCCGGCCGATACCGCCGTAAACCACCAGTTCATGCGGGTTTTCGGCAACGTCGGGATGAAGGTTGTTCATCAGCATGCGCATCGGTGCTTCGGTCAGCCAGCTCTTCGCGGTGATCCTGTTGCCGGTTGCGGGAAAGATGTCGCGGATATTGTGTCTCGGGTCGTTCACCTCGGAACTCCACTCAACGGAATGTGGAAAGGACGGCCGGACCGGCGGCGTCGAGCAGCGAACCATCCCTGATCATTGCGGCGGCGCGCACGAGATCCGGTGCAAGGAAGCGGTCTCCGGTCAGGCCCGGGATCGACTCGCGAATGTGCCCGACGACCCGCTGCAGTGGAGCGCTGGTCCGCAGTGGTGCGCGGAACTCCACACCCTGCGCCGCACACATCATCTCCACGCCGAGAATGACGTTGAGATTGGCATTCATCGCGAAGAGACGGAAGGCGCCATGGGCTGACATGCTCACATGGTCTTCCTGATTGGCCGAGGTCGGCGTCGAATCGGTCGAACAGGGATGGGCCCTGTGCTTGTTCTCGCTCATCAGCGCTGCGGTGGTCACCTCGGCGATCATCAGCCCGGAATTGAGTCCCGGATCGGGGGTGAGGAAGGGCGGCAGGTCGAAGCTCAGTGTCGGGTCGACCATCAGCGCCACCCGCCGCTGGGCGATGGCGCCGATCTCCGACAATGCGAGCGCGATGATATCGGCGGCAAAGGACACCGGTTCGCCGTGGAAATTGCCGCCGGAAACGACCTGCCCTTGACTGACAAGCACCAGTGGATTGTCGGTCACCGCATTGGCCTCGATCTCCAGCGTGCGTCCTGCGCTGCGAAGGAGGTCGATGGCCGCACCCGTCACCTGTGGCTGGCAGCGGATGCAATAGGGATCCTGCACCCGGCTGTCGCCGTCGCGATGACTCTCGCGAATCTCGCTTCCCTCCATCAGCGCGCGCATCGCCCTGGCCACATCGATCTGGCCGGGATGGCCGCGCAGGGTATGTATCTCGTCCAGCAGCGGTGCCGTCGAGCCCATGATGGCGTCGGTGGAGAGCGCTGCAATGACCACGGATGCGTGAGCGTTGCGCCAGCCCTCGAACAGCCCGGCCAGCGCGCAGGCGGTGGAGAACTGGGTACCATTGATCAGTGCCAGCCCCTCCTTGGGGCCGAGAACCACCGGCTTGAGGCCTGCCCGGCGCAGGGCCTCGCCGCCCGCCATGGGCTGTCCCCCGAACAGGGCCTCGCCTTCGCCGATCATCACGGCTGTCATGTGAGCCAGTGGCGCGAGATCCCCCGACGCTCCGACCGAGCCCTGATGCGGAACCACGGGTATGACATCGTTCCGCAGCATGGCCTCGATCAGCGACACGGTCTCGTAAGCCACACCGGACGCGCCCCGTCCCAGCGACAGGAGCTTGAGCGTCATCATCAGCCGCACCGTTGCCGGATCGAGGGGTTCGCCGATACCGCAGCAGTGGGAGAGGATCAGGTTGCGCTGCAGGGTTTCGGTATCATGCGGTTCGATGCGCACGCTGGCGAGTTTGCCGAACCCGGTATTTACACCGTAGATTGCAGCCTCGCCGCGTGCAGTCTCGCGCACGATCGCCGCCGCCCGCTCGATTGCCGGACGCGCGCGGGGATCCAGGTTCGCCGGATGCCCGCAGCGCCATATCGATTCGAGCTGGATGAGCGTCGTTTCACCCGGCGTGAGCGTCATGGTCATGCCGCCATCTCCAGGCGTCCGCCATACATGCGGCGGTGCAGGGGATTGAATCCGATACGATAGGAGAGTTCCGCCGGATGGTCGACATCCCATATCGCCAGATCGGCGAAGCAGCCGGCTTCGATCCGGCCGCGATCCTTCTCGCCCAGTGCCTTCGCTGCGTGTCGGGTCACGCCAGCCAGAGCTTCCTGCGGTGTCATGCGGAAGAGCGTGCAGGCCATGTTCATGGCCAGCAACAGGGACGTCAGGGGCGATGAGCCCGGATTGCAGTCGGTTGCCACCGCCATGGCCACATCGTGCTCGCGAAAGGCAGCCACCGGCGGAATTCTCGTTTCGCGTAGCGTGTAGAACGCACCGGGCAACAGCACGGCCACCGTCCCGGCAGCGGCCATGGCCTTCGCATCCTCCGCATCGGCATATTCGAGATGATCGGCGCTGAGCGCACCATAACGTGCTGCGAGGCGCGTACCGCCCTGTTGTGACAGTTGCTCCGCATGCAGCTTGACGGGCAATCCCAGCCCACGTGCCGCCACGAAGAGCCGTTCGATATGCTGGGTATCGAATGCGATGTTCTCGCAAAAGCCATCCACTGCGTCCACCAGTCCCTCTTCATGGGCTGCCTCAAGTGTGGGAATGCAGACCTGGTCGATATAGGTGTCGGCGTGTCCCTTGTATTCGGCGGGTACGGCATGGGCACCAAGGAAGCTGGTGCACACCTGCACCGGACGATGTTCCGCGATCCGCCGTGCGGCGCGCAGCATTTTCAGTTCGGTGTCGCGATCGAGACCGTAGCCGGACTTGACCTCGATCAGCGTCACACCCTCGGCGATCAGGTGGTCGACCCGACGCAGGCTGCCTTCGAGCAACTCGTCTTCACTGTCCTCGCGGGTGGCGCGCACCGTGGAGACGATGCCGCCGCCAGCGCGCGATACCTCTTCATAGGTAGCGCCGTTCAGCCGCATCTCGAATTCGTCGGCACGATCGCCGCCATGGATGATGTGCGTGTGGCAATCGATGAGGGCAGGCGTTGTCAGGCGGCCTGCGAGGTCGATACGTTCATGGTGGGCATGTTCCCGCGGCAGCGCATTCAGCTGACCGGCCCAGACGATCCGTCCCGCCTCGACCACCAGCGCACCGTTCTCGACAAGGCCGTAGGGCGCTTTGCCGGACATGGTCGCGAGTCTGGTGTTGTGCAGCAGCATGATTCTCTCGACTTGATTTGATCGGAATTTTTCGCAATATGTATGGACATATTAACCCTGTCAAGAAGGGTTGATCACCAATCGTGGAGGAGGAGGTGCATGGCGGAAGTCATTCGGGCGCGGCGGGCTTTGACGGAAGGGGGATGGCGCAGCGATGTGCGCATCGCTATCGACGATGACGGCCGTATCGGTGCCATCGAGCAGGATTGCGCAGCCGGGGACGAAACCTTGTTCGGAGCGATCCTGCCGGCACCGGCCAATCTCCATTCGCATGCCTTCCAGCGTGCCATGGCCGGTCTTACCGAGCGCCGCGGACCCGATCCCCGCGACAGTTTCTGGACATGGCGCCAGCTCATGTTCCGCTTCCTCGATCGGCTGACACCGGACCATGTCGAGGCGATCACGGCTTTCGTGCAGATGGAGATGCTTGAGGCAGGCTACGCCAACAACACCGAGTTCCACTATCTTCACCACCAGCCCGGTGGCGTCGCCTATGCCGCACTTGCCGAGATGTCGGCGAGGGTCGCCGCGGCTGCCGCCGAGACCGGCATCGGGCTCACCCTTCTGCCAGTGTACTATCATCATGGTGGATGTGACGGTCGCCCGCTGACCGCCGGTCAGATCCGCTTCTTCAACGACCTCGACCGCTTCTCCGGACTGGTCGAGGGCGCCGCTGAGGCTGTGCGCCAGCTTCCGGCCGACAACCGCCTCGGCATCGCTCCGCATTCCCTGCGCGCAGTCCCTAGGGACCATCTCGCCAGTCTTGCGATCATGGAGCCCGATGCCCCCTTCCACATGCATCTGGCCGAACAGACCGCCGAGGTCGAGGAGATCGAGGCTGCATGGGGTGCTCGGCCGGTGGAATGGTTGCTGGACCATGCGGAAGTGGATGGCCGCTGGTGTCTCATTCACTGTACCCAGATGTTGCCGCCCGAGACCGAAGGTCTGGCTCGTACCGGCGCGGTCGCGGGTTTGTGCCCGATCACCGAATCGAGTCTCGGCGATGGTATCTTTGATGGTGTGCGCTGGCTCGATCACGGGGGGCGGTTCGGCATCGGCTCCGATTCCAATATCCGCATCGCACTGGCAGAGGAATTGCGCACGCTGGAATATTCCCAACGCCTGCGGGATCGTTCGCGAGCGGTCCTCGCCACCCGCGAGCGCTCCACCGGTCGAAGGTTGTTCGAGGATGCGGTGCGGGGTGCCGCACGGGCCGCCGGGCGCGGAAGGGGCGTCATCGCCGTCGGCCAGTGGGCCGACCTGCTGGCGCTCGATACCGGACATGTCGATCTCGAAGGACGTGAGGGGGACGGGCTCATCGACGCCTGGATCTTCGCCGGCGATGACCGGATGGTCAGCGATGTCTGGTCAGCCGGGCGTCATCTCGTGCACGAGGGGCGGCACATCCGTCGCGATGCGATCGTGCGACGCTATCGGGCGGTCATGCGTGAGCTCGGGAGCGCCCTTTGAGCGAGACCGCGCTGAACAACTGGCAGGCCGTACATGATGAAGTACTGCGCCGTATCCATGCGCGCATCTGGAAGCCCGGAGAGATGATTCCGGGTGAGGCCGAGCTGGCCTGCGAGTTCGGCTGTGCGCGTTCCACCGTCAATCGTGCGCTGCGGATGCTCGCGGATTCCGGTTTGCTGGATCGACGTCGCAGGGCTGGTACGCGGGTTGCACTGCATCCGGTACGCAAGGCCACTCTCGACATTTCCATCACCCGTCATGATGTCGAGGCTCGTGGCGAACGTTACGGCTACAGCCTGCTCGATCGCGAGGAGGGGCCGCCACCGCCCGATATCCGCGCGCGCCTCGATCTGCCGGCCGATACGCGGATGCTGCATGTGCGCGCGGTGCACCTCGCCAACGGCCGCCCGCACATGTTCGAGGACAGGTGGCTTCACCTCGCTGCGACGCCGGACATCCTGAAAGCCGACCTGGCGAAGATCAGTGCCAATGAATGGCTGGTGGTCAATGCGCCCTTTACCCGCGGCGACTTTACCTTCACGGCGAGCAATGCCGGTGATGAGGAAGCCCGGATACTTGGTACCAGTCCCGGACAGGCACTGTTCATCATCGAGCGTACAACGTTCGATGGCCCCTGTCCCATCACCTTCGTCCGATTGGCCTTCGCTCCCGGCTACCGGATGCATACGAGCCTGTGAGCGTTGCTAGCGGCTGCGTGCGAAGGCACAGCCGGCAGGCGGAACTGTCGACGGGGCAAAGCCCTTGAGGCCCAGCGCGGCAAGATCGCAGCTTTGCTGGCTGTCGTAGTTGAACGCGAATGTTCCGGCTGCCGTATGACGCAGGCGCAGACCCGCCGGCAGGTCGACGGTATCGATACCTGCTACCGCCGCCAGTTCGTCGATAAGTGACAGCCACAACTCGGGTGTCGGCCACCCTGCCAGATAGTGGCGACGCTCCTGACGCAGCAGCACGGGCATGTCGTCCTCGTCGCGCCACACGGCTTCAGCCGATGGCCCGACCTCGATATCCTCTCGCCAGCGATGCAGGTGGCCATGATTGCCCACCGCGATCATCGGCCCCGGATGGCGACTTTCCACTCTTGTCACCTTTATGTCCATCACCTCCGGTCCGAGATCCGGCGCCAGACCTGCGGGAATCTGGAAGGTCCGTGTCTTCGAGCCCGAACGGGGGCCGATCATGACCACGCCTTCGAAGGCAGCCAATGCCTTGCGGCTTTGTTCGCTCCAGGCAAACAGTCCCGGCACGATGACCAGCTTTCGTTTGCCCCAGTCATCGGCATCCGGTCGCAGGACATCGATGGAGAGACCCTTGGCCCGCAAGGCGCGATAGCACTCGAACACGAGTGTGAAGTAATCGAAATCACGGCCCTGCGGCTGGATTTCCCAGGCCCAGGCCGAAGTGTAGTCGAAAAGCAGCGCCACATCGGCCTCAAGGTTGCCGAGTGGACCGATTTCGTCCAGATCGCGGGCGAGACGCGTTGCCTCGGCAAGCCCCGGTGCCGGGTGCGAGTCGGGTCGCAGGAGACCGGCATGCATCTGTTCCTGTGCGAAAGGCGCCTGCCGCCAGCGGAAGTAACTCACCACTTCGGCACCGTGAGCAGCGGCCTCCATTCCCCACAGTCTTACCATCCCCGCACGAGGTGCAGGATTCCAGGGTGCCCAGTTCACCGGACCGGGCTGCAGCTCCATGACCCACCATTTCGCCGCGCAGGTCCGGTAGAGATCGTGATGGAAGGCCTGGAAGTCGGGATCGCCCTGCCGCTCGAACCGCTCCTTTTGCGTCGTGTCGCCGAACCGTTCGAGAAAGCCCAGCGGATAGGCGTCCCATGAAGCCACATCAAGGTCGGCGGAGACATCGAAGTGATCGAAGCTCAGCGTGCGACCCATGAAATTGTGGATAAGCCGTCGTCCGGGACTGAGCTCGCGCAGGATGTCCGCCTGGGCCTTGTTGAAGGCGACGACCTTGTCGGAGGCGAAGCGGCGGAAATCCATCCAGTGAGCTGGATTGGCCTCGGTGACGGTGGCTGACGGAAGGTCGATTTCTCCGAAGTGGCGGTATTCCATCGACCAGAAGACATTCCCCCACGCCTGGTTGAGGTCACCGATCGTGGTGTAGTGTTCCTGCAACCAGAGGCGAAAGCCGTCGCGTGCGGTGTCGCTGAACGACAGCACCGTCTCGTGGCAACCATATTCGTTGTCGAGCTGCCATGCGGCCACATGCCGGTTCCGCCCGAAGCGCTCGCCCAGAATGCGGGTGATGCGGCGGCACTCCTCGATATAGCCCTGATGGCTGAAATCGTAGTGGCGCCTCGAACCGAAGCGGCGGGGCTGGCCGCCGGCATCGACGGCCAGCATGTCCGGCATGCGGTCCACCAGCCATTTCGGCGGGGTAGCGGTGGGGGTGCACATGACTACCCGCAGGCCTGCCGTTCCCAGCGTCTCGATGGCCCGGTCCAGCCAGTCGAGCCGGAGCTTCCCGGGGTCCGGTTCCATTCGGGTCCAGGCGAACTCGCCGATGCGCACGTAGAGGATGCCGGATTCGCGCATGCGCGATGCGTCTTCCGCCCACAGGCTTTCGTCCCAGTGTTCGGGATAATAGCAGATGCCGAGACGAGCCGGCTCCACAGGCGAGGTGTTCACCCCATCACCTTCGTACCCAGTGCATGACCGGGGCTCGCGGACCGTTCCGATGCGCTCTTGAGTTCGTCGACGCTGCGGACCTGTCGCCGCGCGGCACCGTTCCACTCCCGCGTCGCGACCTTCGGGTTGCGCAGCCTTTCGCGGGCGGCCGGGATGGCATCGGCATATTGCGGCAGCCAGGCCGCCTGGGCTACCAGCATCTCATCCACCATCTGCCAGATTTCATCGGGTGTGCAGACGGCGCCTGTCAGCGGATCGTGAAGGACCGCCAGCTTGAGAAGGTCGACATCCCCCGTCATGGCCGCCCTGACACTCATGCGCTGGACGTTGATCGAGGCCATGCAGGTGGCGGCGCAGGCATCCGGCAAGGTGATGCCCTCGATCATGTTGATGCCGAAACGGTCGACGAATCCGGGACTCTCGATGATGCAGTCCTGCGGCAGATTGGTGATGATTCCGCCATTCCTGACATTGAAGTGTCCACGATAGCTGCGGCCCGTCTCCATCGCCTCGATGATGTGGCTGGCGTGCTCGTCGGTGCGTTCGTGGTCGGCGAGCGGCTGGCCCGCCTCTTCGAGGAAGCGGGGGAAATCCTCCTCGAACCAGTTGCGATTCTCTGTACAGTAGCGCAGGTATCCGCCGGTCTCCCCGTGGATCCAGTCGGACATGTCGATCCAGCGGCCGATCTCGTCGGCCCTTTTACGGTACCAGGGCAGGTATTCCGACAAATGGCCGTTCGATTCCGTGGAATAATAGCCAAAGCGCTTCAGCACATCGATGCGCACCTTCTCCTGGCGGGAGAATACGGGATGGCGTTCGAAGGCGGCGATCAGTTCGTCCTTGCCGATCACGCGATCCCCGTGCCGAATATCGATGTACCACGTCTGGTGATTGATACCCGAGCAGATGATGTCCAACTCGCGGTGATCGTCGATGCCCAGTGCGCGGGCCATCTGCCGCCAGCCGTTCTGCACCCCGTGGCACAAGCCGACGGTGTTGATGCCGCCATGGTCGATGCAGGCCCATGTGTTCATGGCCATGGGATTGGCATAGTTGAGCAGCCACGCGCCCGGCTCCGCCACCTCGCGGATGTCGCGGGCAAATTCGAGAAGGGCAGGAATGGTGCGCTGGCCATACATGATGCCGCCGGCACAGATGGTGTCACCCACGCACTGGTCGATGCCGTATTTCAACGGGATGCGAATGTCATCGGCAAAGGCATCCAGCCCGCCGATGCGCACGCAGTTGAGGATGTAGCGTGCTCCTTCGAGAGCGGCACGTCGGTCGGTCGTGGCGCTGACCGTCACCGGCAGATTGTTGACCTCGACGACATGCCCGATGATCTGCCGGATCATATCGAGATTGTGTGGATTGATATCGGTAAGTGCTATTTCCACTTGTGCAAATTCCGGCACCTTGAACAGATCCCGGCACAGCTTCTTGGTGAAACCGACACTGCCGGCTCCGATGATGGCAATCTTGAATGGTGTCGACATGGCTGGTCCTGTCACAGTGATTCGAGAAAGGCGCGGTGACCGAGCGTCCTGCCGGCCGCGTGCCTGTATTCCGCGATGAGCGATCTTGCCGTTGCCCGTGCGTGGGCGCTCAGCCTTGGTCTTGCGGCCATCTCCGCGCGAGCGATCTTGCGTGACAGCAGTCCGAGCCCGTCGAGCACCGGGTAGTGCAGTTGTTGCTGGATGTGCGGGAAACGGCCGGGGAATTCGGCGAAATCGGCGGCCGAAGGCATTTTCGACCGCCAGCGGTGCAGTCGCTCGCGCGTCGTCAAGCCGATGCGTTCATGGCGCATCGCCCGCCAGAACGGGGTGTCCTCGCGTTCGCTCACATAGTGCAGATTGATGAAATCGCTAAAGTCATCGACTTGCCGGGCAACCGCTGCGTTGTACGAGCGGCGGTCGGCCTCCGTCATGGCAGCGGGTGACTTGAGATGGAAGTGGGTGAAGATCATCAGCTGGACGATGGTGCCATGGATGGAGGTGGCTTCCAGCGGTTCGAGGAAACTCGAAGCGAGACCCAGCGCGAGGCAGTTGCCGATCCAGGGCGACGTGAGCCGGCCCGTCTCGAAGCGCAGGTCGGCCCGCGGTTCGATCGACCGTCCGAGTGCCGCCTCGATCTCCGCCCTGGCCTCGTCGGGACCGATGAAACTGTCGTCATAGACATAGCCGCAGCCAAGCCGGTAGCGTGTCGGTATGGTCCACATCCAGCCCGATCCCTGTGCCCATGCCAGCGTGTAGGGTGGAATCTCGTCATCCTCGCGGATTTCAAGCCAGAATGGCATCGCCCGGTTGACCGGCAGGACATCGGCAAAGGACGTCCACGTTGCGCCCATTTGCCGTTCGATCAGCACCCGCCTGAAACCCGAACAGTCGATGAAGAAGTCACCTTCGATCTCGCCGGCATTGTCGGTGATGAGGGCGGCAATGCCGTCCTCCTCCATGCGGCATCCCCGAACCTCGGCGTCGACGACGGCGATATCCCGGGCCTTGGTGCGCAGATACTGGCCGACCAGGGCCTGATCGAAGTGATAGGCATGGTGGAAGGGGCCCGCGGCAACCAGCGAACCATCGGGTTTTCGCGCATAGGGGCTTTTCTCGCGGTCGAGAAGTGCGGCGAAAAGATGGGTTTCGGCAACGGACCGCCCGGCGGCGACCTGATGAATGTCGAGCCAGGACCCGTTGGTGTCGCCCAGGACCTGATGCGGATCGTCGATGGGGCCGTCATAGGTGTGGCCGGTCGTCCGCCAGTCGCGATGACGGATGCCGAACTTGATCGTGGCACCGGTGGCCCGCAGGAATTCGGCTTCATCGAAACCGAAATGGCGCAGCATCATGCGAAAGACGGCCGTCGTCCCCTCTCCGACGCCGATGGTGGGAATGCGACTCGATTCCACCACCGTGAGGTGGATCGGCATGGCGGCACGACGGGCCGCATCGCGGATCATGAGTGCCGCCAGCCATCCGGCGGTGCCACCACCCACGATCACGAAACGGGGCGGCCGTGTCTGCATTGTTCAGGCCGCGACCGATGCGGGGCGGTCCTTGCGGACCCATGCCGGCAGCCAGTCCCCATGGGCCTCGATCAGGGCATCGACGAGTTCCCATATCCGGTCGAGATCGAGTTCGGCGGCCGTGTGCGGATCGAGCATGGCTGCATGATAGATGTGCTCGGGCTTCTCATGCAGCATAGCCTGTACGGTGAGTTCCTGGACATTGATGTTGGTGCGCATGAGGGCGACGAGCTGCGGCGGAATATCGGTCACCACGGTCGGTTGCAGCCCGTTGGCATCCACCAGCGTGGGAACTTCCACCGAACAACCTTGAGGTAGTTGGGGGATATATCCCTTGTTGGCGACATTGCCGTAGATCACAGAGGGTTCTCCGGTGACCATCGAGTTGATGATCTCGGAGGCATATTCGCGGCTGGGTTTGACCTCGACGCGTTCGGCCTCTTCGAACGCCGTGGCCTGTTTCCGCCAGCGGTCGATCTGTTCGATGCAGCGTCTGGGGTATTCGTCGAGCGGTACGCCGAAGCGTTCGATCAGGTCCTCACGACCGTTCTTGATGAAATACGGTGTATATTCGGCAAAATGCTCGGAACTCTCGGTGACGAAATACCCCAACCGGGTAAGCATCTCGTATCGCACCTTGTTGGGGCAGCGCGGATTCCAGTGGCTCGGCTTGGGGAATTTTCCGTCGCGGTAGCCCTGTACGAGTGAAGGATAGAGGTTCCTGTAGGAACCATCCTTTTGGCGATGTTCGAATTCGAGATAAAAGGCCATGTGATTGATACCCGCGGCCCTGTAGCGGATC
Source organism: Geminicoccaceae bacterium (assembly GCA_020638465.1). NCBI lineage: Bacteria > Pseudomonadati > Pseudomonadota > Alphaproteobacteria > Geminicoccales > Geminicoccaceae > Geminicoccaceae bacterium. The sequence continues at coordinate 63,803 of JACKIM010000001.1, read as the reverse complement.
TCCTCCACGGGAATGTCCAGATCGCGAGCGAGTTCCCAGGCCGTGCCCTGTACCGAGTGGCAGAGACCAACCTGACGAATATCGGGATAACGGGATGTTATTGCCCATGTGTTGATCGCCATGGGATTGACATACTGGAGCATGACCGCATTTGGGCACATTTCCCGCATGTCGTCGCAAATCGCCCACAAATGGGGAACAGTGCGCAACCCACGCATGATGCCGCCGACACCCAGCGTGTCGGCAATGGTCTGGCGCAGGCCGAACTTCTTCGGGATCTCGAAATCGGTCACCGTGCAGGGCTCGTAGCCGCCGATCTGGAAGGAGACGACGACAAAGTCCGCTCCATCGAGGGCGCTGCGGCGATCGGCATGGGTGGTGATGCGCGCAGGTACGTCGAGCGTGCGGGCCAGCTTGCCGACGACGATCTCCGATTCGGCAAGTCGCCTGGCATCGATGTCCATCAATGCCAGTTCGGCATGGGCGAGAGCAGGGCGCTGGAGGATGTCGCCGGCGATGTTCTTGGTGAATACCGTCGAACCGGCACCGATGAAGGCGATCTTGGGATGGGCAGGCATGGGTGAACTTCCTCAGGCCGCGATTTCGAAGGCGGCACGAACGAGTTTGCGGGTATAGTCGGTTTGCGGGTTGACCAGCACTTCGCTCACCGGTCCCTGTTCGACGATCCTGCCGAACTGCATGACCATGACCCGGTGGCACAAGGCGCGCACGACCTTCAGGTCATGGCTGATGAAGAGATAGGAAAGCCCGCGCTCGCGCTGGAGCTTGCGCAACAGCTCGATGATCTGTGCCTGAACGGAAAGATCAAGGGCCGAGGTCGGTTCGTCCAGCAGGATGAATTCGGGTTCCATGGCAATCGCGCGGGCAATGGCCAGCCGCTGGCGCTGGCCTCCCGAGAATTCATGGGGAAAGCGCGAGAGTATATCGTCGGGCATGCCCGAATCGCGCAGTGCCTGTCGAACTTTCTCAAGCCTGTCGTTGCCGTTGGTGCCGATATTGTTGACGATCAGCCCTTCCTCGATGATCTGGCGGACACTCATGCGCGGGTTGAGCGAAGAGAACGGATCCTGGAAGACGATCTGCATATGGCTGCGCAAGGGCTTCATCGCCTTGCGGTCGAAACCGTCGATCGGCTGGCCGTCGAAGACGATCCGCCCGCCATCGTTGTGGATGAGCCGCAGGAGCGCCTGGCCGAACGTGGTCTTGCCCGAGCCCGATTCACCCACGAGCCCAAGGGTCTCTGAGCGGTGCAGCCGAATGTCGAGATTGTCGACGGCCACCAGCTCGGTTGTGGCCGAACTGAAGATTCCGCCTTTCTTGAGCTGGAAAACGACCCTGACCTTTTCACCTTCGAGAATCACGCCGCTGTCCGCCTGCAAGGCGGCCGCAACCCCTTTGGGTTCGGACGAGAGAAGGCGGCGCGTGTAGGGATGTCGCGGATCGGCGAACAGTTCCCGGGTGGCATTGTGCTCGCGAACCTCGCCATGCTGCATGACGTAGACGTGATCGGCGAACTGCTCCACGACGGTAAGGTCGTGGGTGATGAGAATGACGGCCATGCCGTAGCGCTGCTTGAGCTCATGGATGAGCTGGAGGATCTGCGCCTGAACCGTGACGTCGAGTGCGGTTGTGGGTTCGTCCGCGATCAGGATTTCAGGCCGGTTGGCCAGCGCCATGGCGATCATCACCCGCTGCCGTTGTCCGCCCGAGAGCTGATGCGGATATTGCCGCAGGCGCTCTTCCGGTTGCGGGATCTGCACCTCTTCGAGCAGTTCCCTTGCCCGTTTCATGGCTTCCCTGCGGCTCAAGCGGTTATGAAGGTGCAGGACTTCGCAGATCTGCCTGCCGATGGTGTAGACCGGATTGAGCGAACTCATCGGTTCCTGGAAGATCATCGAGATCCGGTCACCGCGCAGGGCCTGCATCTGCTTCGGCGTGAATGCCGTCAGTTCCTTGCCATCGAGTCTGATGGACGTCGTCGGCGATATCACCGCCCGTTTGGAGAGCAGTTGCATGATGGTGCGCGCGGTGACCGACTTGCCGGACCCCGACTCTCCGACGATGGCGATGGTCTCGCCACGGTAGAGTTCAAAGGAAACATTCCTTACCGCCTCGACAATGCCACCGTCGACCCGGAAGCTGACCGCGACATTGCGGGCATCGAGGATGAGGTCGCCTTCGGCATTGCGGCGCATGATCGTATCGTTCATCATGGGTTCCACATCTCAGTATGGATCAATGGCGTCGCGCAGACCATCGCCAAGCGCGTTGAATGCGAAGACCGTGATCAGCACGAAGCCCACCGGAGAGAGAATCCAGGGGTAGGAACCAAGCACCGAAAACGCCGCGGCGTCCTGCAACATCAGGCCCCACGAAATCAAAGGGGGTTTCACGGCGAAGCCGAGAAAGCCGAGGAAGGATTCCAGCAGCACGATGGTCGGTATTCCCAGTGTGATGGAGACGATCACGTGGCTGAGAACGTTGGGCAGGATATGGCGCAGGACGATCCGCCGGTCGCTCGCGCCCACGGCCATGGCCGCCCGTACATAATCGATACGGGCAAGCGACATCGTCTTCGAGCGTACCTCGCGCGAGAGCTGCGCCCAGCCCAGGGCAACGATGACGATGACGACGAAGGTCAGGAAGAAGCCGGAGGAGGCCGTGACCGGGATCAGCGTGGTCAGGGTCAGGTAGAGCGGCAGTTGCGGGAATGCCAGGATGATCTCGACAAAGCGCTGGAACCAGGCATCGAACGTCCCGCCGATATAGCCCGAAGTGATGCCGACCAGTGTTCCGACAATGGTGATGAAGGTGATGGAAATCAGTGCAATCGCCAGCGAGATCTGCGAGCCGATGATACCGCGGGAGAGAATGTCCCGCCCAAGCTTGTCCGTGCCCAGCAGATGAAGGGGCGAACCGTCGGCATTGCCGATGAAGTGAATATCGCTGGGGAACATCCCCAGCATATTATAGGACCATCCCTTGACGAAGAACCGTACCGGGCGCGGATGGTCGAGATCGGGGCCGGTGATCGGCTGGTAGGTGATGGGGTCAAGCTCGTCGGTCTCGACGATGGGATAGGTGACGGGCCACAACTGCCAGCCATCTTCCTTTGAATAAAAGCTGATCTTGTCGGGTGGAGCGAACCCGAGATAGGGCTTCTTGGGGTCGAGCGGAGCGAAGAAGGGGGCGAAGATCGACACGACCAGAAGGGAACTGACGAGGAACAGGCCGACCATGCCCGGGATCGACTTGCGAAACCGTCGCCAGACGAGGGCCGCATAGCCCTGGGCCTGTTTGCCAGTCGTTGAAATGCGCCGGTCCGGGCCTTCCTCCAGGATGGGAGGTTCCTCGTCGAACAGGGACCGCATGGGTGCCTCGGTCATTTCTCGCCTCCCAGCCGGACCCTGGGATCGAGCATCGCCAGCAGCAGGTCCGCGATGATGTTGCCGATGATGAGCGTGGCGCCCAGTACCAGCAGCAATGTGGCGGTGACGTAGACATCGCCGATGCTCATCGAACCGACGATGGCGGGACCCACGGTGGCCAGTGAGAAGACGATCGCCACTTCGATCTCGCCGGTGAGCATGTAGGGCAGCACCACGCCCTGATAGGCCACCAGCGGGTGCAGCGCGTTGGGTACGGCATGGCGCATGATGACCTTGGCCTCGCTCAGACCCTTGGCCCGGGCCGTCTCGACATATTGGGCATTCAGCGTATCCAGCAGATTGCCGCGCATCACCCGCATGTTGTAGGCGAGGCCGCCGAAGGTGGCGATCATCACCACGGGCCAGATGTGCTGGATCAGGTTCCACAGCTTGGCCCAGTTGAAATCGAATGCGCCCAGGATCCAGGGCTGGCCGCCATAGCGCGAGGAAAAGAACGCCCCCAGTTCCTGTACGTTGAGCTTGAAGGCCAGCACGTAGAGGATGATCAGCGCCAGCAGGAAGCGCGGGATCGTCATGCCGAGGAACGAGACGAAGGAAAGGAGTGTATCGATCCAGCTGTACTGTCTCGTGGCGGCGAGGATGCCGAAGCCTATACCGAGCAGCGAAGCCAGAATGTGACAGGTAATGGCAAGCCCGATGGTGGGCGGCAGCCGCTCGGCAACCACATCGGCCACGGGTTTGTTGTAGAAATAGGAAAAGCCGAAGTCGCCACGGGCGATGATCCCGGAGATCCAGCTGAAATACTGGACGTAAAGCGGGTCGTTGAGCCCGTGTTCCTCGCGGTACCGGTCGGCGGCGGCCGTAGCCGCCTCGATGGTCGCATTTCCCTGGGTGATCATGTTGGTGCGGATGAAGTCACCATAATCGCCGGGTGGCGCCTGGATGATGACAAACGTGATGATGCTCATGACCAGCAGGACGGGAATGGCCTGCAGGACACGCATCAGGATGAACCTGAGCATCGCCTCAACCTGTCCGTAGCATACGTGTTGGGAGGAAGCTTCCGGCGGTACGGTATTCGGGTGCGTACCGCCGGGCCGTTCTGTCGCCGACTACTCGACCGGGCCTTCGCCGCCTGGTGCCCCGGGCAGGGTCTCGGGATGCAACTGGTAATCCTGTTGCCTGTCCGAGGCGACATACACCCGCTCGCGGATGATGTTGTCCTCTGCCCAGTTGTACATGAATATCGGCGCTCCGGGCGGTATGTTGGAAAAGCGCTTGTTGATGATGAGAGCACCCGGATACTGGGTCAGGCCGATGCCGAACAGGTTTTCCGTGTAGAGCTTCTGATAGGCCTTCATCAGCTCCTTGCGCTCATCCGGATCGTTGCTGGCAACGAACGCATTCACCTTGTCCACCATCTCCTGCTCGAACGGCAGCAGGTCCAGTTCATCGTTGGCATTGGCCAGATGCGTGGGCGTGGTGCGCGGACCGACGGGTGCAAGCTCCGGCGTGTTCTGGACGACCGTGATGAGTTCGGAACGATTGCGCCATATCTGCCAGTCGTAGCGACCGGACAGGCGTGCGGCCTCGCGGTCGTTGTTGGACAATGGCCGGGCGATGACCCGCAACCCGATCTGCTCCATCATGGCGATCACACCTTCCATCAGGCTCAGGTCGGTGGCGTAGTCGTTGGTGGCCAGCAGCGTGACCTCGACATTGTAACCGTTCGCCGTGCCTTGAGGAAAGTTGACGAAGCCATCGCCATCGGTGTCGACCAGCCCCGCCTTTTCGAGATGCATCTTCGCGGTCTCGATGGAGTAGGGATAGTAGACCGTCGACGCCTGGTCGTAGAACGACGTGCCGCCGTAGATGCCGCCCGGGTATATTGCCGTGAACGGTCCCTTGACCAGCGACTGGCCGAGACGCTCGCGGTCGAGTCCGTAGCTCACGGCCATGCGGAAATCGAGGTTGCGATTGAGGTCGCGCACGGCCTGTTCGCGTTCATCCGGCTCGCCCGTGCCGTTGCCGGCCAGATTGGGGAAGAGCGTATATCCGATGATGCGCGGGCCAAATCCGAGCCGGGCGGGAGCATCGGGCTGCGCCGAGCGCTTGAGCGCCTCGACGAAGCTTTCGGGTTGTTCCAGGTTGGAGAAATCGCCGGTACCGGCCACGGCCTGAACATCCCGATCGGCCCATGTCGACAGGCGGTAATGGATCTCGTCGAGATAGGGAAGCTGATGCCCTTCCTCATCGACCTTCCAGTAATAGGGATTCCGTCTGAGGACGATGATATCGTCGGGGCGGTATTCCACCGGAACCCATGCTCCCATTACCGGAAAGTTCATGTATTCAGGAGGAAATGCATTGCGATATTGTTCATAAGTATTGTCAGAATAGCGCGGATGTTGCGGCTTGAGGAGATGTGACGGGCCGGGACAGAAATTGCCGTAGGCCATGTCGAACAGCACTTCCTTGGGGAAGGCGCGGGCGAAGTGCCATTTTATCGTATATTCGTCGACTTTCTCCAGCGTGGTGCCTTCACCGAAAGTGCCGGGTGTCGCTCCGTTGAGCGGTGTAATCTCAGGATCGAGAACATTGTCGTCCCAGTAGAACATCACATCGTCGGCATCGAACGGATCGCCATCCGACCACTTCGCGTTTTCGATGAGGTGCATGGTCAGGCTCTTGCCGTCCTCGCTCCAGTCCCAGCCCCTGGCGAGATTGGGCAAAGGCTCCAGATCGTCCGCCTCGACCTGGAACAGCGGGCCCGTGCGCGTGAGGCACTCCGACATGCCGATGTCGATGCCGCCCCATCCCTGGCTCTGGCCGGCGATATAGTTCCAGCCTTCGGGCCGCCCGCCAATGACATGACGCATGACGTCGCCATATTCGCCGACACCGTCGGGCATGTTGCCGGTCCTGTAGACCATCGGTTCCCTGGGCAGGCGTTCTGCCACGGGCGGCAGCTTGCCCGTCTTGACGAACTTCTCGGTTACCCAGTCCGGTTCGCTGTAGGAATCCAGCGCCTGATATCCGAGGATGTCCGATCGCTTGACGAAATCCACTTTTCCCTGCGCCGAGAATTTCGGTGGATCCGGCGCAATTGTCGGCTCGACCATCTCTGCCCGCAAGGCGGATGCCGAAACGCTCGCCAGAAGTGCAGCGGTAATGGCACCTGTCCAGGTCTTGCGCATCATACCTCCCTTTATTGGTGTGATTTGCGATGCACCGGCCACGAAATCCACCGGACGACCACATTGTTGCCGATCCGGTAAAATGTCGCCCCTTCCTGCACGAAACCACTGATCTACAGATTGCGCCATAACGATCTTGGCAGCAATGCGGGATTGGGACTAATCTTTCCGGGTTTTCAAGATATGATGGAGGAAGGTCTCCGCATGAGTGGTCCGTTGACGAGCACCGTGCGGCACGACCGCCGCTTCTACGCTGCCAATCGTGCCTTCGGTCGGTTCGGAATGCGAATCTTTGCCCCGGTCACCATGGATGGGCCGCATTGGCATGGTCATATCGAAGGCAACCTCTCCACGACATCCGATCTGGTCTATCAGTTCGATGGAGAGAAAATTCGCGTACCTGCCGGCCAACCGGTTTTCTTCTGGGCCGGCATCCCCCATCAGCTCGCGGCCATAGAGGCTGCGGATGATCGCGATGGCCCGGTACCGGAACTCTGCAATCTCTACCTGCCTCTCGACTCGTTCCTGATCATGCCACACATCGCCCGTCTCCAGGTGGCGTTGCTGTCGGGCGGCATCGTTGCGGCTCCCGCAGATCTCTGTAATCGTCAGCATGTCGAGCGATGGTACCGCGACTATCGCAGCCGCGATGTCGAGCGCAGCGAAATCGTCAAGATGGAGCTCAACGCCCTGTTCCGTCGTCTCTCAATCCAGCCATTCACCTTTGTACGGCAGCCATGGGAGAATGGTGACGCAGAGGGCGACCTCGCCTCGACCCACGTCCGGCACGTTGTGGCCATGATCCGCTTCGTGCTCGAAAATCTTGGCGAAAACATGACCAGTGCGGACGTCACCCGGAGTACCGGTCTTCATGCCAATTATGCCCAGGCCCTCTTTACCCGCACCATGAGGCTTCCACTGAAGAAATTCATCATCCGCATGCGTCTCCTGCGCGCTCGCGCGATGCTGCTCGAAAGCAATGTCGCGATCACGACGATCGCGACCCAGTGCGGCTTCAATTCAATGACGCAGTTCTACAGGCATTTCACCATGGCGTATGGAACCCCGCCCAACCGCTTGCGTCAAAGTTACAGAAACTCCGATACACTTTCAGGCATCAATGAACAGGAATGGAGGGCATAGTCCCTCGAACCCGTGTCAATGGTCCGATGTATGGAGAATCTGGTCGGCGATACCGGTCTCGTATTCGATACCTTCTCGTGTCACCACCGGCAGCCCGTTTCCCGACGGACGGACAAGCCCCCTCTTTTCAAGGACGGTGTAGACCGCCGCATTGAACAGGCCGCTGGTGTCCCGCGTCGCGACGACGGCATCCCCCACATGGAAATGATTGCCATGCGCTGATGGCAGGCCCTTGAGCGTGACATCGCCATTCTCGTCGGCCGGGTGGGACCAGCCCTCAAATCTTGTCAGATATTGCAGGATGGTCAGGGTCTTCAGTTGCAACGCATTGAGCTTCTTGGGATTGGCGCGTGGAGCCATGCTATCGGACTTTCGTGGGGTCGGCTGCCGGCCGGGAGGGCAGGCAACAGGTTTGATCATCGGTGCGGGGTGACCTGCCGGCGGGCAGTGATGGCATTTCGGAACGTCTACCCGTCGAGTTCCAATTTCACCTTGAGCAGGTCACCCACCATCTTCGGGTTGGCCTTGCCCTGGCTTTGCTTCATCACCTGTCCGATCAGCCAGCCGATGGCCTTGGGATTTTTCTGCAGGGCTGTCACCTGTTCCGGATGGGCGGCAATGACCGCATCGACAATGGGTTCGATCGAACCGGCATCGGAGACCTGCCGCAAACCCCTAGCCTCGACGATGGCCAATGGCTCACGGTCATCGTCAAACATTGACGCAAAGATGTCCTTGGCGATCTTCCCCGAAATCGTGCCATCGCCGATGAGGTCGAGAAGCCTGCCCAGCCGGTCGGCCGAAACGGGGCTCTGCTCGATGGACAGGCCCATGCGGCCCAGCGCGCCATAAAGATCGTTGATGACCCAGTTGGCGGCCTGCTTGGCATCGCGTCCCGCGGACAGCACCTCGAAATATTCGGCGGTGGCCCGTTCCCCGGTCAGCACGTCGGCGTCGTAGGCCGACAGGCCATGGTCACGGACGAAGCGTTCCTTTTTCTGGTCCGGCAGCTCCGGCAGGGAAGCCTTCAGCCGCTTGACGAGATCGTCCCCGAGCACGATGGGCAGGAGGTCCGGGTCGGGAAAGTAGCGGTAGTCGTGGGCCTCTTCCTTGCCACGCATCGACCGGGTTTCGCCCTTGTCGGAATCATAGAGGCGGGTTTCCTGCACGACATGGCCGCCACCTTCGATCAGCTCGACCTGACGGCGTGCCTCATGTTCGATCGCACGGGCAACGAAACGCATGGAATTGAGATTCTTGATTTCGCAACGTGTGCCCAGCTCATCGGACCCGGCGCGGCGAACGGAAACATTGGCATCGCATCGCAGATTGCCCTTTTCCATGTCGCCATCGCATGTGCCCAGATAGCGCAGGATCGACCGCAGCTTGCGCATGTAGGCTGCTGCCTCTTCGGGCGAGCGGATGTCAGGCTCGCTCACGATTTCCATCAGGGCCACGCCGCAGCGGTTGAGGTCGATCAATGTTTCGTTGGGCAAGCGGTCGTGTATCGACTTGCCGGCATCGGCTTCCAGGTGCAACCGGGTGATGCGAATGGGGCGATTGCTGCCATCCTCCATGTCGATTGTCAGTACACCCTCTCCGACAATGGGTGCCTGGTACTGGCTGATCTGGTAGCCAAGCGGCAGATCCGGATAGAAATAGTTCTTGCGCTCGAAGATCGACAGGTTGTTGATCTTTGCATTCAGGCCGAGCCCGGTCATCACAGCCATTTCAACGGCCCGCTCGTTGACCACCGGCAACATGCCCGGCATGCCCGCGTCGAGCATGGCCACATGGGAGTTGGGGGCGCCACCGAACGCTGTGGAGGCGCCGGAAAAGAGCTTGGATTCCGTGGCCACCTGGGCATGGACCTCAAGCCCGCAAACGATCTCCCAGCTGCCGGTGGCACCTTCGATGCGATAGCTCATGGGGTCATTCTCCAAGTCCATAAGGTCGGACATCGAAGCTGGCTGCCCGTTCGAGGGCAGCGCCGACATCGAGCACGGTCTGCTCGTCGAACGGCCGGCCTATCACCTGCAATCCGAGCGGCAGTCCTTCGCCATCCAGCCCCGCCGGCACCGAGATCGCCGGCAGTCCGGCCAGGGAAGAGGGGACCGTGAACACGTCATTGAGGTACATGGCCACGGGGTCGTCCATCATTTCGCCTGCCCGGAAGGGTGCCGAGGGAGCTGTCGGTGTCAGGATGGCATCGACGGTCTCGAAGGCCTTGCTGAAATCCTCGACGATTCTTCGCCGGACCTTCTGCGCCTTGACATAGTAGGCATCGTAATATCCTGCCGACAGGACATAGGTGCCGATCAGGATGCGCCGCTTGACCTCGGTGCCGAAGCCCTGCGCCCGGCTGCGCATGTAGGTGTCTGTCAGGTCCTCTCCCTCGACCCGCAGGCCAAAGCGCATTCCGTCATAGCGTGCGAGATTCGAAGACGCTTCCGCCGGAGCGATGATGTAATAGGTGGGGAGGGCATATTTCGTATGCGGCAGGCCGATCTCGACGATTTCCGCCCCCGCGTCCCGAAGCTGCTCACTGCCCCGCTGCCACAGTCTCTCGATGTCGGCAGGCAGGCCGTCGACGCGATATTCTCTGGGGATGCCGATCCGGCGCCCGCGGACATCGCCTTTCAGGGTTGCCGGCCAGTCGGGGACGGGAAGGTTTGCGGAGGTCATGTCGTTCGCATCGAAACCCGCCATGGCCTGCAGCATCAGGGCTGCATCCGCCACCGTGCGCGTCATCGGCCCGGCCTGGTCGAGCGAACTGGCGAAGGCGATGATACCCCAGCGAGAGCAGCGGCCATAGGTGGGCTTCAATCCGACGATGCCGGTGAATGACGCAGGTTGGCGAATGGATCCGCCTGTATCGGTTCCCGTAGCTGCAAGGGCGATCCGCGCTGCCACCGCTGCCGCCGATCCGCCCGAACTGCCACCCGGTACCAGATCGGCATTGTCGCCCTTGCGGGTCCACGGATTCTTCACTCTGCCATGATGGGATGTCATGTTGGACGAGCCCATGGCGAACTCATCGAGATTGGTCTTGCCGAGGCAAACCGCCCCGGCCTTCCAGAGATTGGCTGTTACACGGCTCTCGTAGGTCGGCACGAAGCCATCGAGGATATGCGAGGCTGCCGTCGATACGATGCCACTCGTGCAGAAAAGATCCTTGATCGCAACCGGCAGGCCCTCCATCAACCCGGCCTCGTTGGCGGCGATCCGAACATCGCTGGCCCTGGCCATTTCCAGCGCCCTGTCCGGCGTTTCAAGAATGAACGCATTGAGGTCCCGGGCACCGGCCACGGCATCCACGTGTGCTTGCGTCAGTTCCACGGAGCTGATCTCGCGACGGGCCAGTTTCGACCGTGCTTCGGTCATCGACAGTTCGAGAAGTTCCTTCATCACTCGATTACCTTCGGCACCACGAAACAGTCGTCATGGACGGCGGGCGCGTTGGCCACCACATCACCGGCCCTGTCGCCGTCGTTCACGACGTCCGCCCGCCATTCGCGATGGAGTTCCATCACCGACCGCAACGGCTCGACATCGTCAGTGTCCACCTCGCCGAGCTGTTCGATCCAGTTGAATATCTGCGACAGTTCGGCTGCGAGCGAAGGCTCGTCCTCCCTGGGTACGGAAATGCGTGCAAGTCGCGCAATCCGCGAGACGGTGGCCTGGTCGAGTGACATGAGGAGGAGCTCCGGAAGCACGAAAACCCGCGCGGAAGCTACAGCCAGCCCCCGCGTGATGCAACCTGCCGCATATCCCTTTCTTCGATCTGGCCAAGCTCACCACAAACTGGCAGATAGGACCCGCCCTGCACCGGGAAGCGTGGCCGAGTGGTTGAAGGCACCAGTCTTGAAAACTGGCATACGGGCAACCGTATCGTGGGTTCGAATCCCACCGCTTCCGCCACTTCGGAACAAAACCGGGAACGCCGGTTGCCGCATCCAATAGCCATTTTCCGTCGTTTGCCGCACATAGCCGAACGGTTGGACGAGTCGCCTCAAGATACCAATGGATCGATCTATGTGCCACCGCATGAACTCTCGGTCCGATCGTATCGGTGACGATATGGCGCTTGCGTCCTTCCATCGCGAGGACGAAACGGATCCGACGCAAAAGAAAAGACCGCTATCGCGCCAATCATGGAAATGGCGCTGCATCGTCGAACAGTGAAGAACCGGGACCAACTCGCATATCTGGCCTTCGGACGTGGAGAAATTCACTCCAAAGGCAATTTCAGTGCACGCCGGGAGGGATATATGCTATATATCGACGGAACCGTGACGAACGGTTTCGATACCAAAGATGGCGACAACATGTTCGATTTCCATGGCGCACAGCCGGGAGCCCATGAAGCCCGGATCCTGGAGGCCGAGCAGGCACGAACAGGAAATCCGGAAGCCGCGCCTTTTGCCATGCAGTTCGACAGGCGACAGGACGTCGAGGCGGAACTGGAATACCAGTCAGGAGGTTCCCTGCGGCTGTTGAAGTCGAAATGGGGTAAGATCTATTGAGACTGGAAAAATAAACGGGCTATGAACCGTCATCGCAAGAAGATCATTGTTTTCGCTGCCCTTGTGGTGGCGGTTCTCGCCTTCGAGGTTTTTGTGCGATCACCGTATAACAAGATGGAATATCAGCCGTTCTGTTGGGAAAACGGGGAAGATAAGTTTCTCAAAGGCCCGCTAAGACCAGAATATCGAAAAGGTATTATTTATTGGATGAGATTTGAAAATTTTAAAATCTGGGAAGAAGATGGTAAATTATATGTAACAAGATATCAAACAGTGGATGAAGGTAATTTTTATTTCCCAGATAGAGCAGAATATTTAAATAACCTGGAGGGAAAGTTAATTCATAATCTTTGGAATGGGACTAGTGCCGGCCCGGATATAACACCAATAAATCCACCCAACCCTCTGATCGAAGCGGTTGCAGATGCAAGGCGCGAAAAGGGCATGGGTGAGGATGAGGAATGGGATTGGTGGGACTATTGCCCTGTGAAGCGTGCGGGTACGCTCCTGGTCGAGCGGATGGGGGCCGATCCGGCAGTGGATGGCGAAAAACACTGATCAGTTGTTTTGTCCCCGATGTGGGCAGTGAGCCCATGGTCTCTTGGTTCAACCTATGCGATAGTCCGCATCCACGCCGCAACGAGGGTGCACGGATGAGGAACGGACAGGTCGATGAGGACGGCGATGTCACCCCGTCGCCTTCGGCCTCGCCTGCGTGAAACCCGCAGCATCCAGATCAAGCCTGTCGACAAAGGCGTCGATGAACCACACGGGGTTGTTTTCGCCAACATAATCCTCGACCCGCCCATGCGCAATCATGCCGCCTTCTACCCGACAACGGAATCTTGAAAACCGACTTGTCACACGGCCTGATCTGTTTGCCTCGATCAATCCACTAGCGCATGCGGCGGGCGAATTGCGGGATGATGACGACGAAGGCGAGCAGGAGAAGGCCCAGCAGGATATAGCGGGCCGATTCCCACCACTGGAACGATGTCGCCACACGGGCGATGCGGGGCATCGCGGGATCGTACATCACCGGGACGTTGCGGGCCGCCTCGGGGCCCTGATCGAGATAGGCGGCGGCGGCACCGTCGAGGATGTCGTGGCTGTCGCCCTGGGCATCGGTGTAGCGGACGATCATGTTGCGGAACGGGTTGTTCGTCCGGTTGTCGATCGCTGCCAGCACCATGCCATGCGTTTGCTTCCAGTGCATCGTCCTGTCGAGTTCCTGCCACAGACCGGTGAGGCCGAAGCCGATCAGCCCGGCAGAGACCAGGGAGGTACGCGGGCGGGCGATCAGACTCCGGACGACCAGCAGCAGCAGGCCGATCAGGATGTGGCCGGTGGAGAGGCTGGAACGGGAGGCGGATGACACGGACAACGGCTTCACTCCGATGGAATGGGCTTGCGGGTCGGTCGCGGCAGCGAGTTTCGCATCAAACCGCTAACGAAAGGCTGACGGCCGGCTGCTCGCCTTTCGTCGCGGCCGGTTCCGCAACAGTCGTCAGGCGGTTGCCGGGCTGCTACTCTGTGCCCGAACCTGCTGGAGATGATTCCCGATGGATGATGTTGCGAGTGGCGACGAGGCGGGCCATGGACCCGTCCTGATATGGGACGCGCATTCCTGCCTGCCGCTCGACCCGGCGGTGGACATCGGCATGCTCGAACGCCACCGGCTGGCCGGTACCGGCTTCGTCTCGGTCAATGTCGGCATGGACATGAACCCGGTCGAGCAGATCCTGCCGCTGATCGCGAGCTGGCGGCGGCAGATCGCGGCGATGCCCGACCGCTATGTGCTCGCCCGTGGCACGGGCGATGTCGAGAATGCCCGCCGGACGGGACGGCTGGCGGTGGGGCTCGACATCGAAGGGGCGATGCCGCTCCTGGACCGTCCCGACATGGTACGGATGTTCCACGACCTGGGCGTGCGCCAGATCCACCTTGCCTACAACCGCAACAACAATGCCTGTGGCGGCTGCTACGACGAGGACGTGCCGTTGTCCGCGCTCGGGCGGCAGGTCGTGCGTGCGGTCAACGAGGCGGGAATGCTCATGGACTGCTCGCATACCGGCCATCGTTCCAGCCTCGACATCATCGAATGCTCCTCCTCGCCGGCCTTCTTCAGCCATGCCAATCCCCGGGCGATCCGAGATGACAGGCGCAACGTCACGGACGAGCAGATCGATGCCTGTGCCGCCCGCGGCGGGGTCGTCTGCGTCAACGGCATCGGCCGCTTCCTCACCGACGTTGCCGCCGGGACGCCGGCCATTCTCGACTGCATCGACTACCTTGCCGACCGCATCGGGCCGCTTCACGTCGGGCTGGGGCTGGACTATTCCTATCCGGGCGCCGGTTTCGACGACTTTCCCTTCGGGGTCGACCGGGGCTACTGGTGGCCATCGGCCTTCGGCTATGGTGCGGGAGGGTTGCAGGGCGTGCGCTGTGCCCGGCCCGAGCAGATCCCCGAAATCCTCGAAGGGCTCGACCGGCGCGGCTACGGCGACAGCGACCGGCGGCGGATCATGGGCCTGAACATGCTCGAACTGGCCCGGTCCGTCTGGGGTGCCGGCCATCGCGAGGATGCCATGGGCACAACGACGGCAAGGAGCCACACATCCACATGACCTATCCCCGCGATCTCGTCGGCTACGGCCGTACCCCACCCCGCGCGCCATGGCCGGGCGATGCGCGAATAGCCGTGCAGCTCGTGCTGAACTACGAGGAGGGCGGGGAGAACTGCATCCTCCACGGCGACGCCCACAGCGAGGCGTTCCTCTCCGAGATGGTCGGGGCATCGCCGCTCATGGGCGTGCGCAACATCGCCATGGAATCGCTCTACGAATACGGTTCGCGGGCCGGTGTGTGGCGCATTCTCCGCCTGCTGGAGAAAAAGGGCGTGCCCATGACCTGCTACGCGGTGGCCATGGCTGCCGCCCGGAACCCGGACGTCATCCGGGCAATGGTCGATGCCGGGCACGAGATCGCCAGCCACGGCCTGCGCTGGATCGACTACCAGTATGTCGGCGAGGAGACCGAGCGCCGCCATGTCGCCGAGGCGGTGGAGATCCTCACCGGGGTCGCCGGAACCCGCCCGCTGGGCTGGTATACCGGCCGCGTCAGCCCCAACACCCGCCGCCTGGTCAGCGAGCATGGAGGCTTTCTCTATGACGCGGATTCCTATGCCGATGACCTTCCCTACTGGGAGAAGGTCGGGGATCGGCACGAGCTGATCGTTCCCTACACGCTCGATGCCAACGACATGCGTTTCGCCACGCCGCAGGGCTTCAATTCCGGCGACCAGTTCTTCGCCTATCTGCGCGACAGCTTCGATGTCCTCTACGAGGAAGGGGCGCAGGCGCCGCGGATGATGTCTGTGGGACTGCACTGCCGCCTCGTCGGCCGCCCCGGCCGGCTCAGGGCGCTGGAACGCTTCATCGACCATGCGCAGTCGCACGAGGGTGTATGGTTCGCCCGGCGCATCGACATCGCCCGCCTCTGGCGGGAGCATTTTCCCGCCCCCGCCGTTTGAGGCCGGGGCGGGAGGAGTTGTCCGGACGTCGGAAGCCCCGCTCGCCTATGCGATCAGCGTGCCGCTATCGGGAGCCAGGTCGACGGAGATGATGAGGTCGTTGAAGTCGGCGTCCGACTGGGCGACTGGCTTGTCCTCGATGGCGAGGAGTCTGTTCTCCGGGTCATACAGGCCGGAGATGGTCTGGACCCCGCGGTCCGGGTTGAGCCCGTTGCCATAGCGGGTGGTACCAGCTTGGCCCACATGCATGATCGGCCCCGCGACCGTCGTCTCGCTGCCATCGTCGGCGACGTGCACGAGTTCCGGCGGCCTATAGGATGACATGGTCGCCGCATCGTCGCCATCGCGAAACTCCAGGTGTCCGCTGTGGAACACCGAGGCATCGTTGCGCGATGCGCCGTCGGAGATCAGGAACAGGCCGAATTGCGTGCCCTCGTGCAGCTCGCCCTCGTCGTACAACTCGCTCAGCGCCACGCTGTCGCCGGTGTCGAGCGGGCCGCCGCCGGGGCGGGCCGATGCCGACGCCTCGTCGGAGGCCTGTGCGTGCTCGATGCGGTCGAAGACGATCCGGACATCGCTGATGGTGCTACGCGTGCCGACGAGATAGACGCCGAGCGTGTTCTGGTAGCCGGCATACTCGTCCAGAAAGGTGATGACGGCATCGCCGTCCTTGCCGATGATGAAGTTCGAATTGACTATGCCGTTGATATCGTCTTCGGCGACGGCAACCTTCTCGTGCAACTCGGGCAGGGGGATGAGAGGCGGCGTACCGGCCCCGGCCTCGAACGCGCCGGCGTCGGGAGCCGCATCGCGGGTGAATCCCCGCTGGTCCACCTCGTCGCCGCCCGATGGTATGGCCGCACCGATGGCCGGGTTGGAGGGATCGTCCAGCAATGCCAGTGTCGGCGTCGGCCCGCCATAGTCTTTCAGTGTGGGAAATCCCCAAGGGCCTCTCAGGTTTACGTAAACGTCTGCGTTTGTAACACCATCCCGGTCGCTGAGCACATTGCCGCCGCCATCGATGAACGTGCCTCCGCCCTCAATGAATGTCCTGCTATCATCGTAAGAATTGATCCTGTCTACCGTTGTGGGGTAATCAGCGTAACTGCCGGTGACGAGGCTGTTCTTCAGGGTGAGTGACGATTCCTCGGTGATCAGCATGGCTCCCCGTTCAGGAAAATAAAAGCTGGGAATAGACATGCCGGCTATTGTTACATGGTCAAGCACGGCTTCGCCGGCATTGGTCAGCACGATGGCTGGAAGGTCTCCTGGAGCGAGCAGCGTGGAATTCTCAATCACGAGGTCCGCATCGACGGTCATGCCGATCATATCATAGAGGTTAATCATATCCAGGGCCGAACCGGAAATGAACAGGTCCCCCCCGAAATGCATGCTGGAATCCAGGAGTTCTGTGTAGGAGGTTCCGCTTGCGGAAATAGTACTGTCGATGATCTCGACGGGTCCGTCGCTACTGATACCGGTGGTATATTCTCCGCCCCAACTGATGACACTGTTCTTGATCGAGAGGCTGCCGTATCCGCCCCAGATCGCGCTGCCACCGATCTGGCCTCCTCCGCTTATCGAGACATTTTCCAATTCGCTATGGGCGGCGCGGCTTATGAACGGATCGGAAGAATACATGCTGATTCTGTCGGAAATTCCCAGGTCCTCGAAATGGGCGATGCCTACATCGGAGGTCATGAACAACGCGCCATTGATGGAGGTTGTCTCGGTCTGTGCGGACCCGCCGAAAACGGCGATATCGTCGGTTATCGTGAGACGGTCGACCTGGGCATTGGAGGGATCTCCGATGTATCGCAGTGTAACGGTCTCGCCGGCGATATCGTCCGAGAAGGTGATGGAATCGAGACCTTGCGTCTCGTTGGCCAGCGTTACCGCCTCGCGCAGGCTCAGCACGCCGTCGGACGCATCGACGATATCATCGACGGTCGTGACGACGAGGGGGGTGTTCGTCGATGCGAGGGCCAGGCGTGAAGCCTCTTCGTCGAACATTCCGGAATAGGGCAATGTCATCGTTTCTCTCCCCGAAGAACGGCAGGACAATCAATGATGACATTATTATGCAGAAACGAAGAGGGACAACCCCCAATCTGGATTGCCCCTCCCATATGTCGCATTTTCGGATAAACCGGGAGACTTCCGCCGGCCTTGCAGCGCCGCCGGACTGCCCGTTCGCCTATGCGATCAGCGTGCCGCTATCGGGAGCCAGGTCGACGGAGATGATGAGGTCGTTGAAGTCGGCGTCCGACTGGGCGACCGGCTTGTCCTCGATGGCGAGGAGTCTGTTCTCCGGGTCATACAGGCCGGAGATGGTCTGGACCCCGCGGTCCGGGTTGAGCCCGTTGCCATAGCGGGTGGTACCAGCTTGGCCCACATGCATGATCGGCCCCGCGACCGTCGTCTCGCTGCCATCGTCGGCGACGTGCACGAGTTCCGGCGGCCTATAATAGGATGACATGGTCGCCGCATCGTCGCCATCGCGAAACTCCAGGTGTCCGCTGTGGAACACCGAGGCATCGTTGCGCGATGCGCCGTCGGAGATCAGGAACAAGCCGAATTGCGTGCCCTCGTGCAGCTCGCCCTCGTCGTACAACTCGCTCAGCGCCACGCTGTCGCCGGTGTCGAGCGGGCCGCCGCCGGGGCGGGCCGATGCCGACGCCTCGTCGGAGGCCTGTGCGTGCTCGATGCGGTCGAAGACGATCCGGACATCGCTGATGGTGCTACGCGTGCCGACGAGATAGACGCCGAGCGTGTTCTGGTAGCCGGCATACTCGTCCAGAAAGGTGATGACGGCATCGCCGTCCTTGCCGATGATGAAGCTCGAATTGACTATGCCGTTGATATCGTCTTCGGCGACAGCAACCTTCTCGTGCAACTCGGGCAGGGGGATGAGAGGCGGCGTACCGGCCCCGGCCTCGAACGCGCCGGCGTCGGGAGCCGCATCGCGGGTGAATCCCCGCTGGTCGACCTCGTCGCCACCGGACGGTATGGCCGCACCGATGGCCGGATTGGAGGGATCGTCCAGCAACGCCAATGTTGGAGTCGGCCCGCCATTGTCCGCGAGCTCACCGGTCGCGAACACGTCGTAAAAGCTCACCCCGTCCCGGTCGCTGAGCACATTCCCGCCACCATCGGTGATATCGCCTTTACCTGTCGAGGTATCGTATTTCCCTGCAATAATGCTGTTCTGAAGGGTGAGTCTTGCGTCACCGAGAGTTTCAAGGGCGATGAAGTCCCATCCCTCTCCGGGAACATTGTAAACCGGTTCGTCGGGGCCAAGGATTGTCACGTGATCGAGCACGCCCTCTCCACCATACAGCCGGATTGCCCGGTCCCCGGGATCACCGTTACCGGTGCTATCTTTCGACACGGAAAGGATGGTAGAGTTCGATATTTCCAGTTGTCCTGAAAACTCTATTCCTAGGGAACGGTAACTGCCGAATGCATCGATCGTCGAGCCGGTTATGAACATCGAACCGCTACCACCAATGGGATATGCTCCCGAATAGGGTGTGAAGCCAGAAATTTCACTGTCAATAATGTGAAATACAGCATCATTGAAGGTCCGTATACTACCAGGACCCTCGCCTGAGGTATCGACGATGCTGTCGATCAGGGTAAATTTTCCTCCGGATACCCCGATGCCAGTAGGACTGTCGCCTGAGGCATCGACGATACTATCGATCAGGGTAAATTTTCCTCCGAATACACTGATGCCAGATGAGTACTGGTTGTGAACATTGATATCGGAATGCTCCATCACGACATTCGAATCTCTCGAAGAGATGGCTGAGGCACCTCTGGAAGAATTATCATTCGTCAAATTCAGATTTTGTGTGTAGGCATCCACACCATCAAAAATAAGGATTAAACTAGAGTCTATTAAGTCTCCGAAATCTGTTTGAATAGTTGTCCCGGGCTCGCCGCCATTGATTATTATATCGTCCGTTATGCGTATGCCATCGCTATGATTGCCTTCACTTTCTGTCAAATGAACGGTACGGCCCATGACGTCATCGGAGAACGTAATGGTATCGAGTCCTTGCGTCTCGTTGGCCAGCGTTACCGCCTCGCGCAGGCTCAGCACGCCGTCGGACGCATCGACGATATCATCGACGGTCGTGACGACGAGAGGGGTGTTCGTCGATGCGAGGGCCAGGCGTGAAGCCTCTTCGTCGAACATTCCGGAATAGGGCAATGTCATCGTTTCT
Source organism: Geminicoccaceae bacterium (assembly GCA_020638465.1). NCBI lineage: Bacteria > Pseudomonadati > Pseudomonadota > Alphaproteobacteria > Geminicoccales > Geminicoccaceae > Geminicoccaceae bacterium. The sequence continues at coordinate 43,763 of JACKIM010000001.1, read as the reverse complement.
CTCCCCGAAGAACGGCAGGACAATCAATGATGACATTATTGTGCAGAAACGAAGAGGGGCAACCCCCAATCCGGATTGCCCCTCCCATATGTCGCATTTTCGGATAAACCGGGAAACTTCCGGCCTTGCAACGCCGCCGGACTGCCCGTTCGTTCAGGCGGTCACCGTCTCCGCGGCGACGAGAATGTCGAGGCTGGGGGATGTGTCGACGGCGATGATGATGTCGTTGAAGTCGGCGTCGGAGCGGGCCAGCGGCTTGTCCTCGATGCCGAGCACGGTCTCGCCGGTGTCGAGCAGGCCGGAGATGACCTGTGTGCCGCCGCCGGGATTGAGGACATTGGCGAGGTCGTCGTCGGCGTCGCTGAAATGCATGACCGACCCGGAAACCGCCGTCTCGCTGCCGTCGCCGGCGACGTGCACGAGTTCCGGCGTGGTGGAAGACAGGCTTGCCGCTCCGTCGCCGTCGCGGAACTCCAGATGCCCGCTGTCGAACACCGAGGCGTCGTTGCGCGATGTGCCGTCGGAGATCAGGAACAGGCCGAACTCCGTGCCTTCCTGCAATTGGTCGGCGTCGTACAGTTCGCTCAGGGCCACGCTGTCGCCGGTGTCGAGCGGGCCGCCGCCGGGGCGGGCCGATGCCGACGCTTCGTCGGAGGCCTGCGCGTGCTCGATGCGGTCGAAGACGATGCGCACATCGCCGATGGTGTCATTCTCGCCGACGAGATAGACGCCGAGCGTGCTCTGGTAGCCGGCATATTCGTCCATGAAGGTGACGATGGCATCGCCGCTCGCGCCGATGACGAAGTCCGAGCGCTCCGCCCCGTTGATGTCCGCTTCGGCGACGGCGACCTTCTCGTGCAGTTCGGGCAGGGGTGACGCCAGCGGCGATCCCGCCCCGGCCTCGAACGCTCCCGCGTCGGGAGCCACGTCGCGGGCGAACCCGCGCTGGTCCACCTCGTCGCCGCCCGACGGCACGGCGGCCCCGACGGCCGGGTTGGAGGAACCGTCCAGCAATGCCAGCGTCGGCGTCGGCCCGCCATTGTCCGCGAGCTCGCCGGTTGCGAACACGTCGGCAATGCTCACCCCGTCCCGGTCGCTCAGCACGTTCCCGCCACCGTCGGTGACGTTGCCGGTGCTGGTCAATGTGCCATGGTCGCCGACAACGAGGCTGTTCTCCAGGACGAGGCTGGCGCCGCCCTGAACCTCGATGGCGAGATAGCCTGTCTGGTCGTCCGATGCGAAGATGGGCTGTTCGGAGCCCATGATCGTGACGTGATCGAGCGCGGCGCTGCCGCCGTCCTTCAGCACGAAGGCCCGGTCCGAAGCGGAGGCGTAGCTTTCGAAGGCGCTGTGCGACACGGCGACGATGGTGGAATTCGTCATCGTCACGTCGCCGCTGAACTCGATGCCGAGCGAGCTGTAATTGCCCCGGGCCTCCACCGTCGAGCCGGTCACGACGGCCGTGCCGTCGCCATCGACTGCGGTGGCACCCTCACCGTCGATGGTGACGTAGCTGTCGATGACCTCCAGCTTGGTGCCGTTGGTGGTACTGATGCCCGTCGGCGACTGTCCCGAAACGTCGACCGTGGTTTCGATGATGGCGAGGCTGCCGCCACTGGCGGCGAGTCCCATCGAAAACTCCGAATATCCGCTGATATCCACCCGCTGCAGTTCGATCTGCGCATCGCTGCCGGAAACGAGCGGCGAGCCGTAGTCGCTGCGGTCGAGCAGCGTCAGGTCCTCGATGTGGCCGCTCACCCCCTCGAACCTGAAAAGCGAGCCATATTCCCCTTCGCTGCGGATCGAGGTCCGCGGATCGCTCCCGGAGCCGCCATCGATGGCCAGGTCGTCAGTGACCTCAAGGGTGCCGCCTGACCTGCCGACATTCAACTGCAGCGTTCCGCCCCTGATGTCGTCGGCGATCGTGATGGTATCGTGCCCGCTTCGCGTATTGGCCAGTGTCACGGCTTCGCGCAGGCTGAGCACGCCATCGGAGGCGTCGACCACGTCGTCGAGGGTCGAGACCACGAGGGACACACTTGTCGATGAGGGGAGGACAGTCGCGGCCACCTGGGCCGATGAGGACGTCGAGGTCGATGTGGATTCATAAGAAAGACGTGTCTGCTGATCGCCCAACATTTTCATTCCAATGCGATGATCGATTCTCGGGTCGATGAGATCGGTGGCCACTACGCGCTAGGTTGCATGACAGACAAACGCTGCAAGCCAATTTAGTCAATTGATTGCTGTTAATGAAACTGGAAATTTAGGTCGAATCCAACCAAAAATGTATAGGTATGCCGTTCAAAGACCGGGAAATTGAAGAATTTTTGCTGGATGGGTAAATCTGTCGCTGCGAGGTGGTTCGCCTGAAGGTTGTGCAATCGATTCCACGTTTCTTCGACGGTGTTTCGTTGATGTCCCATTGGCCACGACGGGCGATCATCGCCCGCTGGGGAATCTCGGAATCGGGGTATGGCGGTGGACATCGATGCTCAGGACCAGACCGAAACCCACGAGCGTGGTCAGCATGGCGGTCCCGCCATAGGAAATCAGCGGCAGCGGTACGCCGACGACGGGGATCAGGCCCGTGACCATGGCGACGTTGATGACGACATAGAGAAAGAAATTGACGGCGATGGCCATCGCGAGCAGCCGGCCGAACTGATGGACCGATCGCAGGGCAATGGAAATCACCAGCAGGATCACGCTGAGACACAGGGCCAGGACAACGGCCGCGCCGACGAGGCCGGTGGCTTCGGCCAGCATGGTGAAGGCAAAATCGGTCTGTTTTTCGGGAAGGAACGACAGCTGTGCCTGGGTGCCGTTGAGCAGGCCCTTGCCCCACAGTCCCCCGGAACCCAGCGCGATCTTCGACTGGATGATGTGGTAGCCGGTGCCCAGCGGATCGCGTTCGGGTTCGAGGAAGGTGAGCACGCGGGCCTTCTGGTAGTCGTGCAGCTGGCTCCAGAGGATGGGCAGGGCCGCTGCCACCGCGCCGATGGCGAGGGCGAATTTCCACAGGCGGACACCGGCAAGGAAGAGCACGGCGATGGCCATGGCCATCAGCATGACGGCCGTTCCGAGATCGGGTTGCTTGAGCACCAGTGCTGCCGGAACGCCGGCCAGCAGCAGGGCGGGCAGCAGATGGGACGGGCGCCTGACCTCGTCGAGATAGGAAGCATGGAAATAGCGTGCCAGTGCCAGTGCCAGCGCGATCTTCATGAGTTCCGATGGCTGCAACTGGACGATGCCCAGATCGATCCAGCGCTGGGCACCCTTGCTCAGACTGCCCATGATCTCCACCGCCACCAGCAGGGCAAGGCAGATTCCATAGATCGCATAGGCATAGCGGAACAGGACGCGCACATCGACGAGGGCGATCAAGAGCATCACCAACGTGCCGAAGGCCAGCCGCAACCCGTGTCTTGCGGCCCAGGGCTGATGGCTGCCCCCGCCCGCCGAATAGAGCACGACATAGCCCACCAGTCCGATCACGATGATCAGGGCGACCAGTGGCCAGTGCACCCCCCAGAGCTTCTCCGAGAGACGCAGTTCCATCGGCTTGATGCGGGTGGCCATGCTCAACGGGGGATCTTCCTCATGCGCGTGCCATCTTCTTCTCGCGACCGATCGGATCGAGTTCGAGCGCCCTGGTCATGATGTCCTTGGCGATCGGCGCTGCCGTCTTGCTGCCGCTTTCGCCATGCTCGACGATCACCGACACGGCATAGCGTGGATTTTCGTAGGGTGCGAAGCAGACGAACAGCGCGTGGTCGAGTTCCTCCCATGGCCGGTTCTTGAGCTTGTGCAGGCCCTGTGCGCGTTCGGAGCGGGTGATGCGGCGTACCTGCGAGGTGCCGGTCTTGCCCGCCATGGTGATGCCGGGGATGTCCAGACGCGCACCGCGGGCGGTCCCGCGGTTGCCGTTGATGACTTCGTGCATGCCGCGCAGGACCGCATGCAGCGATCCTTGCGAGATGTCGATGGCCGCGACATTCTCGACCTCGGTCGGTCGAACGAACCACGGCTTGACCGCCTTGCCGCCATTGCACAGCCTTGCCGTCATGATGGCAAGTTGCAGGGGCGTTGCCAGGACGAAGCCCTGGCCGATGCCCGCCACCAGTGTCTCGCCCTTCTGCCAGGGTTCGCCGATATTTTCGAGTTTCCATTCCCGCGTCGGGATGAGCCCCCCGCGTTCGCCGGGTACGTCGATGTCGAGCTTGTGACCGAGGCCGAGCTTGTTGGCCATCGCCGCGATCGCGTCCACACCGGCCCGGCGCGCCACGTCGTAGAAATACACATCGCAGGACTGGGCCAGCGCCTGGTTGAGGGCGATACGCCCGTGGCCCCATTGTTTCCAGCAATGAAAGCGTGCCCGCCCCAGGCGCATGTAGCCGGGACAGAATGCCTCGTAATTTGGCGTGACCACGCCGGACTCCAGCGCGGCCAGGGCCGTCACCATCTTGAAGGTCGAACCCGGTGGATACTGGCCCCGAATGCACTTGTTGACCAGCGGATGCTGCGGATTGTCACGCCATTCGCGCCATACGGTTTGGCTCAGGCCATTGTTGAACGCGCGGGGGTCGAAGGTGGGAATGCTGGCCATGGCCAGGACAGCGCCGGTGTGCACGTCCACCACGACGGCTCCGGCCGCCTTCTCGCCGGCCAGCCGGTTGAAGCAGAACTGTTGCAGCTCGATGTCGATCGACAGGTTGAGATCCTTGCCGGAATCGCCCTCGTCCCGTGCCAGCTCGCGAATGGCGCGGCCGACGGCGTTGACCTCGACCCGGCTCGACCCGGCACGGCCGCGCAGCAGGTGATCGTAGGTCTTCTCGATCCCGTTCTTGCCGATGCGGAACTCGGGGATCTTGAGCAACGGGTCCGGATCGTCCTTCAACTCGCGCTCGTTGACCGGCCCGACATATCCGAGCACATGGGCGAGGACCTCCGCATCGGGATAGTCCCGAAGCAGGCTCGAATCGACGACGATGCCGGGCAGTTCGGGTGCGCGCACGGCGATGCGCGATACCTCCTCCCAGGTGAGGCCCTCGCGTACATCCACCGGGACGAATGCCCGGCGGGCCTGTGCCTGCCGGACCACTTCATCGATGGCCTCGGGCTTGAGCTCGACCAGCGTGGCCAGCCGTTCCAGCGTCCTGCGCAGGTCGCGGGTGCGCTCGCGGATCACCCGGATGCGATAGGTCGGGACGTTGCGCGCGATGGGGCGCCCCGCAATATCGTAGATGCGCCCGCGAGGCGGGATGAGGAGTCGCTGGTTGACGCGATTGTCCTCGGCCAGCAGTGCGTAGTCGTCGGCCTTGCTGACCTGAAGGTAGTACAGCCGTGCGCCGATGCCGAGGAACAGGGCGCTTTGCGCGGCGCCGGTGAAGATCGCCCGCCGGGTGAAACTGCGCAGGCGTTCAGCTTCCTGATACATGATTGGCCTTGGGCAAGAGTTCGCGGATCGAGCCGAGACTGTAACTCACGACCGGATAGACCGCGACGGTCAGTGCGAGTTCGAGAACCATGGGCCGCAGCTCGAACAGTTGTCCGTACCAGATGCAGGCCACCACCCAGCGCATGCCGAGCACGGCGGTGGCGGCGACGACGAAGCTGGCCCATATGACGATGAACGAGGTGGTCGAAAGGAACCGTTCGCGCGGCATCAGCATGTTGCGGGCGACAAGGAAGACGAGCGATGTCAGTCCCAGCGGCATTCCACCGATGCCGTCGATCACCATGCCGAGCACGAAGATCCAGACGATTCCCAGCAGATCCGGCCGCGAGATCGTCCAGTAGAACACGACGCAGACGAGGAGCGACGGCATGATCGCCTCGGGGGAGGCCGATGGCAGGGGCATCAGGTCGATGAACAGGGCGACGATGGCGGTCAGCGGCGGCAGCAGCCGGCCGAGGATGTCCCCCGGATGACTGTAGAGCCAGTCCTCGATCATTCGACGCTTCCGCCGGCGTCGGCCGGTGCCGTGGGAGATTCGGGTGTCGCCCGCGATTGTTCCCTCTGGACCGCCGGCTCGGGATAGACCCGGTGGGGGCCGTAGAAAAGCTGGTCCGCCTCCTCGTCGATGCCCGCGTCATGGGTGATCGGCTGGAACTGGAGGACGGAAACCTGGTCCAGTCGGGTCCAGTCGATGTTGGGCCGTACCGAGACGGTCTGGTCGTCGATGTGGACGATCTGCCCGATGGCCACTCCGGGGGGGAGCAGCCCGCCCTGTCCCGAGGTGACGACCTCGTCCCCTACCGAGAAACGCGGTTGCAGCGGCAGGAAACGCAGTTTGGGCTCGCCGCTGTTGTCTCCCTCGAGGATGGCCCGGTCGCCGGAGGGGCTGACCACCACGGGCACGCGGGAGTTGAAGTCGGTGAGCAGCATGAGCCGTGCCGTCCGGCTGCCGACACTGAGGAGGCGGCCGACGAGGCCTTCGGGGCGGATCACCGGCATTCCCGGTTCCAGCCCGCGATTGCGGCCGGCATCGATGAGCATGGTGTGGACGAACGGACTGGCACTGTCGGCGACCACTGCCGCACTGGTAAAGTGTCGCGTGCGGGGAATGCGCGGAGCGTTGAGCAGTTCGCGGAGACCTTCGTTCTCCACGTCGAGAAGGACTGCCCGGGACTGGACCGCCAGCAGTCGCTCGTTCTCGGCGCGCAACCTCTGGTTCTCCTCGAATACCGCGAGAATGCCACCGAACGTCTGGGCCGTGTCGCGGGTGAGTTCGATCGGCTTTCGCAGCAGCGAGAGAATCGACAGGCTGCCATCGGCGATCCCGTCCGAGGTGGCTCGGATAAGCCGCAGGTCAACCTTGCCCAGAACGAGAACGGCCACCGAAATGAAGATGAGCGTCGTCAGCAGCATGCGCTGTGTCGATGCACGGATGTGGACCGCCGCGACCGACAGATGGTGCAGGGCCGATCTCATCTGGGGGCACCCTCGGGTTTGTTCATGACAACGATCATATCACCAAATAGGCGAGTTAAAAGGCCCGATCTGCGCCTAATGCGCGTGTTCAGCTCCAAGGCCCGACATTCTGTCAGATGGGGAGTATGACCGTGCAGGAATAGCCCCCGGTCTTGTTTCTCTCAACCATGTGACGAAAATAATGCGGCATCCGGCCCGGGGCGGAACTGGCCTCCACCCGGCGAGGGGACGATGTCGGGATGGCTCTCCTGGCAGGCAGGCCGTCAATAGGCCGTATGCAGGACGTGCTTGAGGGCCTTCATCTCTTCGAGGCAACGACCGGTGCCCAGGGCCACGCAGGTCAGCGGCTCGTCGGCCAGGCTCACCGGCAACCCCGTTGAATGACGCAGGACGAAGTCGAGATTGCCCAGCAGCGAACCGCCGCCGGTCATGACGATGCCCTTGTCGACGATGTCCGCCGACAACTCCGGTGCTGTATGTTCGAGCGCGACCTTGACCGCCTCGATGATCGCGTTGACCGGCTCCGCGAGGCTTTCGGCAATCTGCCGCTCGGAGATGACGATTTCCTTGGGTACGCCATTCATCAGGTCGCGGCCTTTGATTTCCATCACCTCGCCATTGCCGTCCTCGGGCAGGCAGGCCGAACCGATCAGCTTCTTGATGTTTTCCGCCGTCGCCTCGCCGATGAGGAGGCTGTGGTTGCGGCGGATGTAGTTGATGATGGCCTCGTCCATCTTGTTGCCGCCGACCCGGATCGAGCGGGCATAGACGATGCCGGCGAGCGAGATGACCGCGACCTCGGTGGTCCCGCCACCGATGTCGACGACCATGGAGCCTGTCGGATCGGTCACGGGCAGGCCGGCGCCGATGGCAGCCGCCATGGGTTCGTCGATCAGGTGCACGCGCCTCGCACCGGCCGCCTCGGCGGCTTCCTGGATGGCGCGGCGCTCGACCGCGGTGGAGCCCGACGGCACGCAGATGATGACCTGCGGGCTGGCGAAGCCGCGCCGCTGGTGCACCTTGCGGATGAAATGCTTGATCATTTCCTCCGCCACCTCGAAATCGGCGATCACGCCGTCGCGAAGCGGCCGGATGGCCTCGATGTTCCCGGGGGTGCGGCCGACCATCTGCTTGGCTTCGTTGCCCACCGCAAGGACCTGCTTTCGTCCTCGCAGTGTCTGGATGGCTACAACCGATGGTTCATTGAGAACGATACCTCGACCCTTGACGTAGACAAGGGTGTTGGCGGTACCCAGGTCGATCGCGAGATCGGCGGAGAAGAGGCCTAAAATTCGGGCGAACATATGACCAGCAACGGCTCCGGGGCTTGATCGTCGACATGAGGGGAGAGGCTCCTTGCCTCTCCCCTCAGGCGATTATCGAGATCGATTATGCGCTCTATAGCGTCGAGCGCATCGCTTGTCATGCACGCAATGGTTTAGATGTGACAAACGACATGTTTCAAGCGGAAATTGCGGAAGGAGCCGATCTTCCACGTTTGGTGAACAGTTTGTTCAGTGCGGCGACATAGGCCCTCGCCGACGCCACCAGCGTATCGGTGTCGGCCGACTGGCCGTTGACCGTGCGGCCATCCTCTTCAAGGCGAACAGTGACGATGGCCTGGGCATCGGTCCCCTCGGTCACCGCATGGATCTGGAAAAGCTGCAGTTTCGCGGCATGCGGGACCAGAGCCTTGATCGCGTTGAACGTCGCGTCCACCGGACCGTCGCCGGTCTCGACCGCCCGTTTGTCCTCGCCGTGAATCTCCAGCACCAGTTCGGCCGTCGGCCGCAGCTTGGAACCGCACTGCACATACAATTCGACGAAGCGCACATCCTGACTCTCGGTGGCGATCTCGTCATCGACCAGTGCGACCAGGTCCTCGTCGAAGATCTCCTTCTTCTTGTCCGCGAGGTTCTTGAAGCGCTGGAAGGCTTCGTTCAGCGCATTGTCGCCCAGTTCGTACCCCAGGTCCTTCAGCTTGGTCTTGAAGGCGTGGCGGCCGGAATGCTTGCCCATGACCAGGTTCGACTTGCCCAGCCCGACATCCTCGGGCTTCATGATCTCGTAGGTCTCGGCGTTCTTCAGCATGCCATCCTGATGGATGCCGCTTTCATGGGCGAACGCGTTGGCGCCGACGATGGCCTTGTTGGGCTGCACGGCAAAGCCCGTGAACGCACTGACCATCCGCGAGGCGCGCATGATCTCCTGCGTCCGGATGCGGCTCGCATAGGGCAGCAGGTCCTGGCGGGTCCTGACCGCCATGACCAGCTCTTCCAGTGCCGCATTGCCGGCCCGCTCGCCGATGCCGTTGATGGTGCATTCGATCTGCCGGGCACCGGCCTGAACCGCGCGCAGGGAATTGGCCACCGCCATGCCGAGGTCATTGTGGCAATGGACCGAGATGATCGCCTTGTCGATGTTGGGCACGTTGTTGCGCACCGCACGGATCAGGTCGGCATATTCCTCAGGGTATGAATAACCCACCGTGTCGGGAATATTGATGGTGGTCGCGCCGGCCCTGATAGCGCTCTCGATGCAGCGGAATAGGAAGTCGTGCTCGGTACGCGAACCGTCCTCGCAGCTCCATTCGACATCGTCGGTATAGCCGCGCGCGCGGGTCACCGAGGACACCACCCGCTCATGCACCTCTTCCGGCTCCATCTGCAGCTTGAACTTCATGTGCAGCGGGCTGGTGGAGATGAAGGTGTGGATGCGGCCGCGTTCCGCGGGTTCGATGGCCTCCGCACAACGGTCGATGTCGCCGTTGGCGGCGCGCGCCAGCCCGCAGACGACACTGTTCTTCACGATCTTGGCAATTTCACGCACGGCGTGAAAATCGCCTTCGGACGCGATCGGGAAACCGGCCTCGATGACATCGACACCCAGATCCTCAAGTGCCCTTGCCACCTGCAGTTTCTCGTCCGTGTTCATCGACGCCCCGGGCGACTGCTCGCCGTCGCGCAACGTGGTGTCGAAAATGACAATGTGGTCCGAATGGGACGGATTCTCGCTCATGTCTGGTTCTCTCGTCTTCGATCTGTGTGCAGTCGGGATGTTCGATCAGTCCCCTGAGCGGGCTGCCGCATGCGCGGGTCGGCTGGCTCAGGGGCCGGTAAGTCGAAGGGCGAGGTCCAGCGAAAGAATGGACGCGGCGGCGGAAATGCCACCCGGGGTCAGGACATGCAGCTGCGGAGCCCGGTGCGGCCCTTTCGCGTCACTGCTTGCGCCAATCACAGTCATCCTGTCGATCTCGTCGTCCTGGAACCCATGCTCAGCTTGAGGCTGAAGCCGCATTATGGCGTCGGGGCGGCGGTCTTGTAAAGTCCGGAGCGAAAAAAATCGCGGGGAACAAAGCCGTTGCCGGTCAACCGGTTGCGCGAAGGATACTCTTTGGCGACCGGATTCGGGCCGTGCCATTCCCTGCTTGCACATTTGATCATGGCCCGGCACAAAAGAAACCAAGATGAAAAAGGGGAGGGTGGCGATTTGGCAGGCTTGCGCCTTGTCGATGTCGAGCGTCATTTCGGGCCGGTGGAAGCCCTGCGCGGCATGTCGTTCGATGTTCTGGATGGCGAGTTCTTCTGTGTGCTCGGCCCCAGTTCATCGGGCAAGACGACGACCCTGCGCGCGATTGCGGGCCTTGAGAAGCTTCGTGGCGGCCGTATCGTCATGGATGATCGCGACATCACCGATGCGCCGGTGCAGGGCCGCGACATGGCGATGATCTTCCAGACCTTCGCCCTTTATCCCCATCTCACCATCCGCAAGAATTTCTCCTATCCGCTTCAACGTGACGGCATGTCCTCCTCCGAGATCCGCAAGCGCGTGGGGGAGATTGCCGAACTGCTGCGGGTGACCCATACGCTCGACCGCAAGCCGCCGACGCTTTCGGGCGGCGAACAGCAGCGCGTGGCCATCGGACGTGCCATCATCCGCCGTCCGAGGCTGCTGCTGCTCGACGAGCCGCTCACCAATCTCGACGCCAAGCTGCGCCACGACATGCGCGCGGAGTTCAAGCGGCTGCATCGCGAACTCGGCATGACCATGCTCTATGCCACGCCGGACCAGCTTGAGGCGCTGACCATGGGGCAGCGGGTGGCGGTCATCCGCGACGGCAGGGTCGTGCAGATCGACACCCCCAAGGCCCTCTACAGCGATCCCGGCAGCACCTATGTCGCCGGGATGGTCGGCGCGCCGGCCATGAACTTCGTGGATGGCGAGATCCGCGGCGGCGGTGGAGGACGGCCGGAAGTCGAACTGCCGTTTGCCAGACTCGATGCCGGCGAACTGCCGGCGGACGGCGGGCGCTCCGTCACCGTGGGCATCCGTCCGCACGATATCGCCCTCGGGCATGGCGATGGCGCGCCCGGAACGGTGGCGCTCGATGCCCGCATCCACCTGACCGAGCCTCTCGGCGACGTGACCATCCTCGACCTCGACGTTCCCCCCGGATGCGGACTGAGGATGGTCCTGCGCGAGGAGGCGGCAGCGGGGCTCGATGCGGGGCAGAACATACCGATTTCCTTCAGCGTGTCGGATATCCACCTGTTCGGCAGGGATACGGGCGCGAGGTTGGTCTAGTTGACAGTTCACCGGGCGAAGTCATGAGCATCAAGGGAGGCACAAACATGAGCTCATCGATAAGGCGGCGGCTCGTCCTCGGAGCATCGTCGTTGGCGGTCGTGGCCTGCATGGGGACGGCTTCGGTGCGGGCCGCCGACATCACCATCACCATGGCGGCGCCCGACTGGCCGCCAACCCGTTTCATGAAAGAGTATTTCGACAAAACCTATCAGTCGCCGGACGGCAACAATACCAAGCTCGACATGGATTTCATACCGTGGCCGAGCTTCTACGAGCGCGTTGCCGCCTCGCTGACCTCGGGCGAGCAGAAGTACCAGATGATCGTCACCGACAGCCAGTGGCTGGGCGCGTTCGTCGAGGGCGGCTATTATCTCGACCTGACCGAGTACATGAAGGCCGATCCCGAGCTGACGGCGATCATGAAGGATCTGCATCCGGCCCTGGTCTCCGCCTATTCGACCTATCCGCACAAGACCCGCGAGCAGCTTGAGGAAGCGGGCGAGTGGCCGGCCCCGGACACCCACTATTACGGTTTCCCGCAGTTCCCCGACACCTACGTGACCTATTTCCGCAAGGACCTGTTCTGCAACGAGAAGGAAGCGGCGAATTTCCAGCAGCAGTTCGACGAGAAGCTGCCCTGCACCTACGAGGACTGGCAGGACGTCGACTGGAGCACCTACGAGAAGATCGGCAAGTTCTTCAAGCGCGCCAAGGGCGAGCCACTGGGTGACGGCGTCGCCGAGGACGATTTCTACGGCATTTCGTACCAGGCCGGTAAGGGTTACGACTTCTCGACCATGGAGGTGAATGCCTTCGTCTGGCAGTATGGCGGGGGTATCTGGGACGAGACCAAGGCACCTGACGGACAGGCCGAGGGCGTCGTCAATTCCGATGTCGCGGTCAAGGCATTCGAGCACTATCTCAGCCTGCTGCCCTACATGCCGCCGGTGGCGCAGACCGGGCAGATGGACATCTTCGTCATCCAGGACCTGTTCATGCAGGGCAAGGTGGCGAGCACCATCGACTGGGTCGGACTTGGCGAGCCCGTCCTCGACCCGAAGACCTCGACAGTCGCCGATCTGGCCGATTTCGGCCCGGCACCGGGCCTGCGGCAGGATGACGGCAACATCGACCGCACGGGCAATATCGGCGGGCAGCCCTTCGTGCTCACCACCTGGAACAGCGACGAGGTGGTCAAGGAAGCGCTCAACGTGGTCAAGTGGTGGCTCAAGCCCGAGACCCAGCGCGAATTCGTCGCCAATGGCGGCCAGTCGGGTCTCCGGTCGGTCATGGCGGAGCCTGAATATGACGGCCTGCGGCCCTGGAACCGCGCGCATGTCGAGATGATCGACTGGCAGCGCGATGTCTGGCACATCCCGGACTTCTTCGAGATGCTGACCCAGCAGCAGGAAGAGTTCGACAAGGCGATCACCGGGCAGATCTCCGCGAAGGAGGCGCTCGATTCGGTGGCCGAGTTCCAGCAGCAGCTGCTCGAGGATGCCGGGCTGATCGAGTAACCTGAAACGGTCGGGGAGGGTCCGTGCCGGGCAATGGCCGGATCCTCCCCGTTCGGCGAACTCGCAAGACGTGGGGGCGGATAGCGCGAGATGGTCAACAGAGCTGCAGTACAGGGAGCCGGAGAGGGCGGGTTCCTGGCTTGGATGATGTCACCCGAGCGCCGCGGTGCGCTCCTGGTGGCACCGGCCATTGCCATACTCTTCGTGATGAACATCTTTCCGCTGCTCTGGTCGTTCGGCCTGAGCTTCTACAACTATCGCGCCAACCGGCAGGCGGTTCCGGAGTTCCAGGGGCTGCGCTTCTTCGAGCGCGTGCTCACCGACGACAGGGTATGGGAGCGTTTCCAGACGACGGCGGTGCTCGTCGGCTCGTCGGTCCTGCTGCAACTGGTCATCGGCTTCCTGCTAGCGCTGCTGTTCGCCAGGACCTTCCCCCTGCGCCGCATCCTGCTGATGCTCGTCCTGACGCCGATGATGCTGTCCTTCGTCTCGGTGGGTGTGTTCTTCAAGCTGTATTACGAGCCGACCTTCGGCATGGTCAGCTGGATCGTCAATCACTTCACCAGCGAACCCTATGTTCAACTGGCCACACCGCTTGGCGCGATCGTCGGCATCGTCATCGCCGACGCCTGGATGTGGTCGCCGTTCGTCATGCTCCTGGTGCTGGCGGGCCTCGTCTCGGTGCCGAAATACCTCTACGAGGCTGCCGAGATCGACCGGGCGTCGTCATGGCGCCGGTTCTGGACGATCACCTTCCCGTACATCAAGAGCCTGCTGCTGCTGGCCGTGCTGTTCCGCACCATCGAGACGTTCAAGCTGTTCGACATTGTCTACATCATCACCGAAGGCGGTCCGGGTTCGGCCACCGAGACGATCGCGGTGCATGTCTACCGGCTGGCGTTCCAGAATTTCCGTACCAGCCAGTCGGCGGCCCTGGCCTATATCGTCCTGTTCGTGGTGATCGTGCTCACCAATCTCTATCTCTACGCCGTCAACCGGCGCGCCGAGGAGGTCAGCTGATGGCTGCAAGACGTCGGGAGATCGGCAAGGCCGGCTGGGGTTATACAGCCATCACCGCAATCATAAGCCTTTTGTACTTCCTGCCCGTGCTGTGGATCATCCTCACCGCCTTCAAGACCCGGACGGATGCGCTGGCCATACCGCCCAAGCTGTTCTTCACGCCGACGCTGGAGAACTTCACGAGCGTGTTCTATCGCCAGTCGATCGCCGGCGGTGGCAGCCAGGAAACCGACTTCCTGTTGTATTTCTTCAATTCGATCTTCATTGCCGGGACATCGGTTCTTCTGGCGCTGATTGTCGGTACCCTGGCAGCCTATGCCTTTTCAAGACATCCGCTCAAAGGCAACGATACCTACCTGTTCGTCATCCTCACCACCCGCATGATGCCACCCATCGTCGTCATCATCCCCATCTTCCTGATGTTCCGCCTGACCGGCCTCGCCGGCTCCTACTGGGGCATCATCCTGCTCTACACCGCCTTCAACATCCCGTTTTCGGTGTGGCTGGTGAAGAGCTTCTTTGACGAGCTCAACCCCGAGATCGAGGATGCGGCGCGCATGGACGGTGCCACGGAGGGGCGGGTGTTCTTCGGCATGTGCATTCCCCAGGTGCTGGCCGGGCTTGCCGCCACCTTCGTCTTCGGCCTGATCCTCACCTGGAACGAGTTCCTCTTCGCCCTGCTGCTCACCGGCGTCGATACCCGGACGGTTCCGGTGGCCATGGCGCGTACGCTGGGCGGCGAGGTCGGGGTCGATTACGGCCTGCTGGCGGCCATCGTGACGCTGTTCCTCATCCCGATCTTCTTCGTCACGTTCCTGCTGCAGAACCAGCTGCTGCGTGGTGTGACCTTCGGCACGGTGAAGAAGTAGATGACCATCGAGCTGAAACAACTCACCAAGACGTTCGGCAGTCTGACGGCCGTCGATGCGATCGATCTCGATGTGGGCGAGGGCGAGGTGCTATGCCTTCTGGGACCTTCAGGATGCGGCAAGACGACCACGCTGAGGATGATCGCCGGGCTGGAATGGGCTTCATCGGGCGATATCCTGCTCGCCGGGCAAAGGGTCAACGACCTGGCCGCCCGCGAGCGCAACGTCGCCATGAGCTTCCAGTTTTATGCGCTCTATCCGAGCCTGACGGTCGCGGAGAACCTCGCCTATCCGCTTCATGCCGAGGGGCTGTCATCGAGGCAGATCCGCGAGAAGGTCGCCGGGACGTCGCGGGTCCTTCAGCTCGATTCGATCCTGGGTCGCAAGCCCGGCGAACTGGCCGAAGGCGAGAAGCAGCGCGTCGCGGTGGGCCGGTCGATCATCCGCGATCCCAACTGCTTCCTGTTCGACGAGCCGCTGTCGCGTCTTGACGTGCAACTGCGCGAGGAGATGCGGGGCGAGGTCAAGGAAGTCCTGCAGGGTCTCCACCGGCCAACCGTCATCGTGACCCACGACCAGCTCGAAGCCCTGACGATGGCCGACCGTATCTCCGTCATGCGCGACGGCCGTATCGAACAGGTGGCCACTCCGCACGAGATCTTCCAAAAGCCGTCCAACCTGTTCGTCGCCGGCTTCATCGGCACACCGCAGATGAACCTTATCCCGGCAACGCTCGCCGGCATGGAGGGCGAAACCGGCGCCACATTCGCCCTGAAGGGCGGCCAGACGCTGGATCTGACGGTCGATCCGGCGGTTTCGCGATTGCGGCAGGGGACGAACGTGACGCTGGGCATCCGCCCGCGCAACCTGGAGATTGTCCACGAGGACGTCAGCGACGGCCTGTCGTCGAAGATCGACATGATCGAACCCATGGGGGCCGAGACCCTGGCCCACCTCAATGACGGCATGCACGATCTGCGCGTGGTCACGGACTGGCGCACGCCGCTTGGCGAGGGAGACCGGGTTCATGTCCGTTTCCAGCCGGGTGCCGTGCATGTTTTCGGCAGTGACGACCAGGCGGTGAGGGCAGCATGAGCGCAATTCAGGCCAAGGCTATCGAATGGGCGATCATCCTCCTGTGCGTAGGATCGATCGTCCTCATCTTCCAGCCATTCTCGTTGCAACTGTTCTCCATAGGCTGCGTCACCGTGGTGGTGGGTGCACTTGCCTTCAACCTCATCCCGTTCTGTCGTCCGGGGGTCCCGTTCAGAAAGCTCGCGAACGTGGTCGGCATCGTCCTCCTCGTCCTCGCGGTGGCCGCCATCCTCGGTATCCTCACCGCTCAGCTCTACGTCTGGTACCTGGGCACATTGCGGTAAATTCCCCATCGTCGGACCGTCCAGCCGACTCCCGTCCCGATGGGGCAGGCAGGCTCACCCCATTTCCGCAATCCTGTCGAACTGGGGTTTCAGGCGTTCGTAGAAATCGTGGTAGATGCCGTATGCGGCGTCGTAGGCGGGCTTGCGGGCCGTGTCCGGGACGAGCCGCGTCTCCACCTCGACCATGGCGCAGGCGCTTTCCAGGTCGCTCCACACTCCGGCACCGACGCCGGCCACCAGTGCCGCACCGTACGCGCCGCCCTCCGCCGCACCGGCGACCGTGACCACCTCCGCGCCGATGATGTCGGCCTGCATCTGTCGCCACAGCAGGCTCGCCGCTCCGCCGCCCGAAGCGCGCACCTCGCGTGGATCGACGCCCAGCGGCCGCATCAGCTCGAACATGTCGCGCATGCTGTAGACAACGCCTTCCATGGCGGCGCGGATGATCTCGCCGGGACCGTGGCGAAGCGTCAGCCCGACGAAGCCGCCGCGGGCGTTCGGGTCCGGATGGGGGCAGCGCTCGCCCAGCAGCCATGGGAGGAAGAACAGCCCCTCCGCGCCGGGTGCCACGTCTTCGGCCAGTGCCGTGAGCGCGTTGAAATCGAGTTTCCTTCCGGCGAATGCGGACAGCGTGTTGCGCAGCCAGTTGAAGGCGCCACCGGCATTCATCGACACGCCCATGCAGTGCCAGCGGTCGGGGCTGTTGTTGCAGAAGATCTGCAGCCGCCCGTCGGGATTGTCGGGACAGTCGGCCAGCGCGGTGGCGGCGATGCCTGCCGTGCCGATGATCGACTGGACGATGCCCGGCTCGATAAGACCGCTGCCGGTGGTCTGGATCACCGCGTCGCCGCCGCCGGCCATCACCGGCAGGCCGGCGGGCAGCCCCAGTTCCGCCGAGAGCGACGGCCGCAACCTGCCCGTGACAGCATGGCTCTCGTGGGCACGCTGGAACAGCGAACGGTCGAGCCCGATGCGGTCGATGAGCTCGAAGCTCCATCGGCGGTTGCGGACATCGAACAGGCCCGTGCCCGAGGCGTCGGAGACGTCGGTGGCCTTCTCGCCCGTGAGTTCGAGGCGGATGTGATCCTTGGGGTTGATCACACAGCGCAGCCGCTCGAAATGGGCGGGTTCCTCGTCGCGCAGCCAGGTGATCTTCGAGCCGGTATAGCCGATCAGCATCTGGTTGTTGGTCATCGCCAGCAGACCGTCGAGTCCCCCCGCGGCCTCGGTGATGGCCCGGCATTGCGCCGCCGTGCGCTGGTCGTTCCACAGGATGGCCGGGCGGATCACCCTGTCGTCGCGGTCGAGGGGAACCAGCCCGTGCATCTGCCCGGAAAGGCCGATGGCGAGGATCGACGAGCGGTCGCCGATCTCGCCGACCACGGCGCGCAGACCGTCCAGGGCTGCCCGCCACCAGAGGTCCGGGTCCTGTTCTGCCCAGCCGGGTTTCGGTGTCGAGAGGGGATATTCGACCAGATGGCGGGCAAGGACCCGGCCTTGCGCGTCGATGACGATGGTCTTGCAACCCGACGTGCCGACATCGATGCCGATCAGCTTGGCGGACGGACTGGCCATGATCGGTTACCTCCCCATAGTTGCTTGCGGGGAACATGTCACAGCCGGCGTCGAACCGGCAAGAACGGGGTGTGGCAATTGACAGGAGGCCACAGGAAAGGGATGAAGGGGGCCATCCCGATCCATCAATCAGCGGAAGCGTCATGAGCAAGGCTTTTGTCGTCGGCACCTTCGATACCAAGGCCGACGAACTCGGCTATATCGACCGGCTGCTCAAGGCGGCCGGTGTGGAGACCGTGCGCGTCGACATCGGCACCCGCAGCGACGGTTCGAAGGCCGATATCAAGCCGGACGAGGTTGCGGCCCATCATCCCGACGGTGCGGGGGCGGTCCTCGACCAGGATCACCGTGGCAAGGCGGTGGGTGCCATGGCCGTGGCCTTCGAACACATGGTCCGCTCGCGCGACGACATCGGCGGCATGATCGGCGCGGGCGGGTCCGGCGGCACCTCGATGGTCACGCCGGCCATGCAGGCGCTGCCCGTGGGCGTGCCCAAGATCATGGTCTCCACCGTCGCTTCCGGCAATGTCGCCAGCTATGTCGGTCCGGCGGACATCATGATGATGTATGCCGTCACTGACGTGCAGGGGCTCAACCGTATCAGCCGTGCCGTGCTGGGCAACGCCGCCCATGCGCTCGCCGGCATGATCCGCCATCGCGACGCCATTCCGGCAAGTGCCGCGCGCCCGGCCATCGGCCTGACGATGTTCGGCGTGACCACGCCCTGCGTGCAGAAGGTGACGGCGTTGCTTGAGGACCGCTTCGATTGCCTGGTGTTCCATGCGACCGGCACCGGCGGCCGGTCGATGGAGAAGCTTGTCGATTCGGGAATGTTCGCTGGTGTCATTGATACCACGACGACGGAAATTGCCGATCTGCTGATGCGGGGTGCGCTGCCTGCGACCGAGGACCGGATGGGTGCGATCATCCGCACGAAGATCCCCTATGTGGGATCATGCGGCGCTCTCGACATGGTCAATTACGGGAATTTCGACACGGTACCCGGTCACTTCAAGCACCGGAACCTCGTGGCACACAACCCCAATGTCACGCTCATGCGCACCTCGCCGGACGAGAACAGGCGGCTCGGCAGCTGGATTGCCAAGCGGCTGAACCGGATGGAAGGGCCTGTGCGCTTTCTCCTGCCCGAGGGCGGCGTTTCGATGCTCGATACTCCCGGCAAGCCTTTTCACGATCCCGAGGCCGATGCGGCCCTGTTCGATACGCTCAGGGCCGAGGTGAAGGTCACCGATTCCCGCCGTCTCATCAGTCTGCCCTGCAACATCAACGATGCGGAATTTGCCGAGGCCCTCGTCGAGAATTTCCTCGGGATCATGCCATGACCGCTCCCTCCCGGGCCGAAATCCTCAAGCGCCTGCGCGGCAAGATTGAACGTGGCGAGCCGATTGTCGGTGGCGGTGCGGGGACGGGGCTTTCGGCGAGGTGCGAGGAGGCGGGCGGCATCGACCTCATCGTCATCTACAATTCGGGTCGTTACCGCATGGCGGGAAGAGGCTCGCTTGCCGGCATTCTCGCTTACGGGAATGCCAACGAGATCGTGGTGGAAATGGCCCGCGAGGTGTTGCCGGTCGTGCGTCATACGCCGGTCCTTGCCGGGGTCAACGGTACCGATCCGTTCATGCTGCGCGGTCTGTTTTTGCGGCAACTCAAGGAGATGGGTTTCGCCGGTGTGCAGAACTTCCCGACTGTGGGACTGATTGACGGCACGTTCCGCGCCAATCTGGAAGAGACTGGCATGGGCTATGATCTCGAAGTCGAGATGATCGCTGAAGCGGTAAAGCTTGACCTGCTCACCACCCCCTATGTCTTCAGCGAGGACGAGGCGCGGGCCATGGCCGGCGCGGGGGCCGATATCATCGTCGCGCACATGGGGCTCACCACGGGCGGCGACATTGGCGCCGGGACCGCGTTGAAGCTTGAGGAATGTCCGGCTCTCATCGATAGCTGGGCGCAGGCCGCCCGCTCGGTGCGCGAAGACATCATCGTGCTGTGTCATGGCGGTCCGATCTCGATGCCGGACGACGCCCGTTACGTGCTGGACAACACCAGGCTGTGCCAGGGATTCTACGGTGCCAGCTCGATGGAGCGCCTGCCTACGGAAAAGGCGCTCACCGAGCAGACAAGAAACTTTGTCAATCTGGGGAGATGATACATGCGTGGAAAGTTCGTGCCGGCCGCGGAGACGCCACAGGAATCGCTGGAATGGGGGCGCCTGCGCTGGATGAGCCATCCGCCCACGACCGGTGCCGGCCAGCTCACCGTCATCGACGTCAGCCTCGACCCGGGCAAGGGCCACGATTTCCATAAACATCCCGACCAGGAGGAAGTCCTCTATGTGGTTGCGGGTCAGGTTGAACAGTGGGTCGACCGGGAAAAGCGCATCCTTGGTCCCGGCGATGCGGCGTTCGTCCCCGCGGGCATGGTCCACGCTTCCTTCAACGCCGGTACCGGCGAAGCGAAGATCGTCGCCATCCTGGGACCTTGTGTCGGCGAGCAGGGCTATGAGCTGGTCGATGTCGCCGGCGAGGCGCCCTGGAAGGATCTTCGCTGACCTGCGTCCTTGCAGCTCGGGCCTCGGGCGGACGGCCGTGCGCGTGCGGCATCATGTCGCAGCGCTGCCATCCAGCGGATGCAGGCAGGCGTGGCGCCCCTGTCCCAGTTCCAGCGACGGGGAGGTCTGGCGGCAATCCGCCTGCGCCAGCCAGCAGCGCGGATTGAAGGCGCAGCCGGGGGGCGGGTCGAGCGGCGAGGGGAGTTCGCCGTCGAGCCGGATGCGCTTCTTGTCCCGGCCTGGATCGGCCATTGGCGTTGCCGACAGGAGGGCTGCCGTATAGGGATGGCGCGGATGGGAGAAAATCTCCTCGGCGCGACCATATTCCACCGGCCGGCCCAGATACATGACCATCACATCGTCGGCCAGATGCCGGACCACGGAAAGGTCGTGGCTGATGAACAGGTAGGTCAGGCCGAACTCCTGTTGAAGGTCGACCAGGATGTTGATCATCTGTGCCTGGATCGAGACGTCGAGGGCGGAGACCGGCTCGTCGAGGATGAGGATCTCGGGGTTCAGCATCAGTGCGCGCGCAATGGCGATGCGCTGGCGCTGCCCGCCGGAGAACATGTGCGGATAGCGGTCATAGTGCTCGGGGCGCAGGCCGACCCGTTGCATCATCGCCTCGGCCTTCGCCCGCCTCTCGCTGGCACTGTCCCTGGTGTTGAGCGCCAGCGGTTCTTCGAGGATGAAGCCGATCTTGTGGCGGGGATTGAGCGAACCATAGGGGTTCTGGAAGATGATCTGCACCTTGCGGCGGAGTTCGGCCGTGGGCTTGTTCACCGGCAGTCCGCCGATGCGCAACTCGCCGCTGGTTGGCTGCTCGATCATGGTGACGAGCCTGGCCAATGTTGACTTGCCGCAGCCGGATTCGCCAACGATCGCCAGCGTGCGACCCGCATCGACGGTGAAGCTGACCCCGTCGAGCGCCTTGACCGTGGCCTTGTCCTGGAAGGCGCCGCGGCTGACCGTGTAGTGCTGCTTGAGATTGTCGGCAACGATCACCGGTCCGCTCATGACGCGACCTCCTCCGCGTGGAGGGGGAAGTTGCACAGCGCATGGCCCAGCCGTGCATCCTGCCGCCTGGCACCCTGTCGGCACGAAGTCTGGGCGAGGGAGCAGCGCGGCTCGAACAGGCAGCCGGGCGGCCGGTCGAACTGGCCCGGTACCACGCCCGGAATGGAGGGCAGCCTGCGCTCGGTGGCGCGTTCGGGAAGGGCGGCGAGCAGGGCGGAAGTGTAGGGGTGGTGCGGCGCTGCGAAGAGCCCGTGGACCTCCTGCTCCTCGACCTTCTGTCCGGCATATTGTACCTGCACCCGGTGGGCGGTCTCGGCAACCACACCCATATCGTGGGTGATCAGCACCAGCGCCATGCCGTGATCCTTCTGCAAACTCGTCAACAGGTCGAGGATCTGTGCCTGAATGGTAACGTCAAGTGCCGTCGTCGGTTCATCGGCAATCAGCAGCTTGGGATTGCAGGCCAGCGCCATGGCGATCATCACCCGCTGGCTCATGCCGCCCGAAAGCTGGTGGGGGTAGGCCTTAAGACGGTCTTCAGGTGCGGGAATTCCCACCTGTTCGAGCAGTTCGATGCTCCGCCTGTGGCGGGCCCTGCGGTCGAGCCCCAGATGGGTCCTGAGGCTTTCGCCGATCTGGAAACCGACGGTGAAACAGGGATTGAGGCTCGACATCGGCTCCTGGAAGATCATCGCCATGGTCCTGCCGATGATCCTGCGCCGCTGGCGGCCGGAAAGGCCCTGCAGGTCCTGGCCGTCGAAGCGCATCGAGCGCGCGGTCACCTTCGCCGTCCAGGGCAGGAGCCCCATCATCGCCAGCATCGACACCGACTTGCCCGAGCCCGATTCCCCGACGATTGCCAGAATTTCACCCTCGTCACAGGTCAACGAAACGCTGTCGACCGCACGGAACGATCCGCCTGCCGTGGCGAAATCGACGCTGAGATTATCGATTTCCAGAAGCGGCATCAGGACCTCTTGAGCTTCGGGTCGAGCGCATCGCGCAGGCCATCGCCGATGAGATTGATGGCGAGCACGGTGATCAGGATGGCCAGGCCGGGGAAGGTGACGACCCACCAGGCGCGCAGGATGAACTCGCGCGCCTCGGCCAGCATCGTTCCCCATTCCGGTGTCGGCGGCTGCGCACCCATGCCGAGGAAGCCGAGCCCGGCGGCGGACAGGATGGCCTCGGAAAATGACAGGGTTGCCTGCACGATGACCGGGGGCAGGCAGTTGGGCAGGATGGTGCGGGTCATCAGGTAGAGGGGCGAAGCGCCGACCACCCGCGCTGCGGTGACATATTCGCGCGTGGATTCCGACAGGACGGCCGCACGTGTCAACCGCACGAACTGGGGTTGCAGGACGATGGCGATGGAGATCATCGCATTGATCAGGCCCGGCCCCAGGACCGCGACCAGCACGAGGGCGAGCAGCAGCGAGGGAAAGGCCAGGATCACGTCCATGACCCGCATGATCACCGTGTCGACCCAGCCTCGCAGGAACCCGGCGATGAGCCCGATGGTGATGCCACCTGCCAGGGCCAGCGAAACCACGATGCAACCGATGAACAACGAGTAGCGTGCGCCATACAGGAGCCGCGAAAGCATGTCGCGGCCGATGGCGTCGGTTCCCAGCAGGTATTCGATCCGCCCCCCTTCCTCCCAGTACGGCGGGACAAGCAGTGCGTCGCGGAACTGTTCGCTGGGATCGAACGGTGCGATGACCGGCGCGAACAGGGCGATGACGACCAGGAGGGCGAAGACTGCGAGGCCGCCCACGGCCCCCTTGTTCTCCGAGAAATAATACCAGAATTCGGCGAGGCGGCGCCGGCGGTCGCGGCTGGCGATGGAGGTGTCGGTCGTCGTCGCCATCTCAGTTGTGCCTGATCCGTGGATTGATGACGCCATACATGACATCGACCAGCAGGTTGACCACCATCACGACGGCGGCGATCAGCAGCAGTCCGCCCTGCACGGCCGGATAGTCACGGCGGAAGATCGAATCGACCATCCACTTGCCGATTCCCGGCCAGGAGAAAATCGTCTCGGTGAGAATTGCGCCGGCGAGCAGGCTTCCCACCATGAGGCCGATGACGGTGATGACCGGGATCATGGCATTGCGCAACGCGTGCAGGCCCACCACCCGAAGGGGCGACAGCCCCTTGGCCCTTGCGGTGCGGACATAGTCCTCGCCCAGTACTTCCAGCATGGCCGAGCGCGTCTGCCGGGCGATGACCGCCAGCGGTATGGTGCCGAGCGCCACCGAGGGCAGGATCAGGTGGCTCACCGCTGAAGCGAATGCGCCCTTCTGGCCCGAGAGCAGGCTGTCGACCAGCATGAAACCCGTGACCGGTTCGAAGAAATAGATCAGGGAAATGCGCCCGGAAACGGGTGTCCACTGGAGAAAGCCGGAAAAGACGATGATCAGCAGCAGGCCCCACCAGAAGATCGGCATGGAATAACCGACAAGGGCCGTGCCCATGACGGTCTGGTCGAGGAACGAACCGCGTTTGGTCGCTGCGAGGATGCCCGCCGGGATGCCCAGCAGGATGGCGAACAGCATCGCGCAGATGGAGAGTTCGAGCGTTGCCGGGAACAGCGTCAGGAACTCGGTCAGTACCGGCTTCTTGGTGACGATCGATGTGCCAAAATCCCCCGAAAGGAGATTGATGACATAGTGGTAATACTGCTGCCACAAGGGCTGGTCGTAACCGAACTGCTTGAGCAGCGCGTTGTAGCGCTCGTCGCTGAGCCCGCGCTCGCCTGCCATCAGCAGCACCGGGTCGCCGGGCAGGATGCGGATGAAGCCGAAGGACACCAGCGTGATGCCGAAGGCTGTCGGCAGGATCAGGCCAAGACGTTTTGCCAGATACGCTAGCATGCGACCAGTCGAAGCTCCCGTGGAAAGCTGGTGAGCACCTCGCAACCATCCTGCGTGATGGCGACGTCATCCTCGATGCGCACGCCGGTTTCACCCAGTCGATAGAGTCCGGGTTCGATGGTGAACACCATGCCCGGTTCCAGCACCTGTGGGTTTCCGCGCATGATCTGTGGCGCCTCATGAACGTCGAGACCGAGGCCATGGCCGGTCTTGTGGCGGCGAAAGCGGGCATAGGGCGAGGCTTCGAGCACGTTCTGGACGGCATCGTCGAGGTCGGAGGCAGTGGTGCCCGGACCCGCTGTCTCGCGGCCCTTGCGATTGGCGGCGAGCACCGTCTCGTAGAATGCCCGGTCCTCATCGCTCGCCTGCCCGACGAAGAAGGTGCGTGTGATATCGGCATTGAAGCCGTTGTAGCAGGCGCCGAAGTCGAACAGCAGCGCATCGCCGGGGCGGATGTTGTAGTCCGGGCGGGCATGGGCGTGCGGTTGCGCGGAATTGGCGCCGGCCGCGACAATCGGATTGAAGGCGAGGCCCTGTGCACCGTGGGCGAACAGTTCGCGTACGAGAATGGCCTCGATCCCGGTTTCGGTGAGGCCGACGCGCACCTGCTGCAACGTCGCTTCCAGTGCCGCCTCGGAAATGCGGATGGCTTCGCGAAGGGTGGCGAGTTCGCTTTCGCTCTTGTGCAGGCGGAGCGAGGAGATCGCGGCATGGGCGTCGACGATGGCGGTGGCATCAAGATGCCGCTGCAGGGCGAGGAAGTCGAACACCCGCATGCGCTGGCCTTCGACGCCGAGCTTGCCGACGGCGCCCAGCGCCTTGCCGGCCGCTTCGAAGGCGGCTTCGTAGCCGGTCTCATCGCGCCAGTCGAAGACGTCCCCATCGAGGTTGAGAGTGGCGAAGGAAGCCATTTCCAGATGCGGGACTATCGAGGCGACCTTGCCGGACCGGGTGATCACGACGACCAGCGGGCGTTCGTTCTGGTGAAAGTCGCGGCCGATCAGGCGGAGGAAGTTGACGCCCGGAACGAGGGCCAGTGCATCCAGCCCATGTCCGTCCATGATGGAAAAGGCACTGTCGAGACGACGATCGGCACTCATGGTCTCTGCTTGTCCTTCCGGAGGGCCTTCATGTCATTGCGCAACGGGACCGGCGTTTTGTGGGAAGCCGGGTGGCAGCCTTCCGGCCACCACCCGTTTCGCGGGATTGCTACTCCTCGATATCGACGCCGTCGAAACGGTGCGAGCCGAGGGGATTCATGATGTAGTTCTTGACCTTCTTGGACATCGGCATGAACACGACCGAATGGGCGATGGTCGCCCACGGTGCCTGTTCCTTGAAGATCACCTGGGCCTGTTCGTAGAGCTTCGTGCGCTCGGACTGGTCGGAGATCTGCTTGGCCTTCTGGATCAGCTCCTCATAGGGCTGGTAGCACCACTGCGCCCGGTTGGAGTTCTCCACTGCCGAACAGCTGAGCAAGGTGGCAAGGAAGTTGTCGGGATCGCCATTGTCGCCGGTCCATCCCAGCAGCACGGCGCCATCACGGCTGATTTCCCGGGACTTCTTGAGATATTCGCCCCATTCATAGGAAACGATCTCGGCCGTGACGCCGACCTTGGCGAAATCCTCCTGGATCAGCTCGGCCATGCGCCGCGCGTTCGGATTGTAGGGACGGGCCACCGGCATGGCCCAGATCTTCATCTTCAGGTCGTTGATGTTGGCTTCCTTCAGCAGGGCCTTGGCCTGATCCGGATCGTAGGGATCGTCCTGAATCGCGTCATTGTAGGACCACATGGTCGGCGGGATCGGGTTCTTGGCGATCCGGCCCTGTCCCTGGAACACGGCGTCGATGATGGCCTGCTTGTTGATCGCCATGTTCAGGGCCTTGCGCACCCTCGCATCGTTGAACGGCTCCTGCTGGGTGTTGTAGGCGAGATAGCCGACATTGAGGCCTTCCTGCTCCATGACCTGAAGGTTCTCGTCGGCCTTGAGCATGTCGAGGTCGGCGGGGTTGGGGTAGGGGGCGACCTGACACTCGCCGGCCACCAGCTTCTGGATCCGGACCGAGCTGTCGGGCGTGATGGCGAACACGAGGTCGTCGATCGCCTGCTTGCCGTTCCAGTAGTCAGGGTTGGCCCTGTAGCGGATCACGGCATCCTTCTGGTAGGCGATGAACTGGAAGGGACCGGTGCCCACGGGCTGCTGGTTGAGATCGTCCTTGGCGCCCGAGGCTTCGAGCTGGGCGGCGTATTCGGCCGACATGATCGAGGCGAAGTCCATGCCGAGATTGGCCAGCATCGGCGCTTCGGGCTTGTTGAGGACGAACTTCACCGTCATGTCGTCGACCTTGACGACCTCCTTGAGAATATTGGGCATGTCCATGCCATCGAAATATTCCCAGGCGGCACCGGCGACATACTGGTTCCAGGGATCATCCTTCTTCAATTGGCGATTGAAGCTGAAGAGGACGTCGTCGGCGTTGAAGTCGCGCGTCGGCGTGAACCAGTCGGTCGTCTGGAACTTCACCCCGGAACGCAGGTGAAACGTCATTTCCAGCCCGTCGTCGGAAATCTCCCAGCTTTCGGCAAGACCGGGAATGAGCTCGGTGGTGCCCTGCTTGAACTCGACCAGACGGTTGTAGACCGGACGCGACGAAGCATCGAAGGTCGTGCCGGCGGTGTAGAGGGCGGGGTCGAATCCCTCGGGCGAGCCTTCCGAACAATACACCAGAGTCTTGGCCATTGCCGGTGCCGTCACGCCGGCGGCCAGCATGGTGGCGGTCAGCAGCGATTTCATGAAACGATTAGAGATGATTGCCATCCGTGAATCCTCTGTTCTTCGGCAAGTTATCCTGTAACGAAAAAACACCTGCCTTCAGCCTGATCGTTACGGGAAGGAGGCACTATCCGGAATGCAATTGCAACTCCTAACAACGCATTGGCGGAATACCCTTGGCCGTGACAACCGTCGGCGTTTCCTCAATACGCTGTCAATTCGACTGAAAATAGTCTCGAATGCGACGCTTTTTATCGGCATGGACCAATGGGTTATCGCTTGCGGTCCGATTGCCGTCCGGTTGTCCACGCGCAACGTGGTGCAAACGTCCGGCAAAGGTCAGTCGGGCAAGGTCTCAGCTGACACCGATACCGGCGGTCAAGCCACCATCTATGAGATAATCTCCACCTGTGCAAAACAAGCTGCGGTCGCTGGCGAGGAAGGCGACCATCTCGGCGACCTCTTCCGGTTCGCCGATGCGCCCCAGCGGGTGGGAGGCGCCGAAGCGGCGGAAGGCTTCCTCGACATCGGCGTCCGGGCCGTCGAAGGTGCGGGCTGCCAGTTCGAGGATCGGCGTGCGCACCGATCCGGGGCTCACCGAGTTCACGCGAATGCCGGCGGGTGCGAGTTCGAGGGCCATCGCGCGGGTGAGGGCATGGATCGCCCCCTTGCTGGCGACATAGGCCGCCACGCCCTTCTGGCAGGCATGTCCCTGGACGCTGGCGAGATTGACGATGCTGCCATGGCCGCGACCGCGCATCAGCGGCACTCCGTAACGGGCGGTGAGGTGGATCGAGCCGACATTGACCGCCATGCAACGGGCGAAGGTCTCGGGTGTGGTATCGACCAGGTCGGCATAAGGGTGGATGGCGGCGCAATTGACGATGATATCGAGGCCGCCGTGAAGTGACTTTATTCGTTCGAAGACCTTCTCGACTTGTCCAGCATCGGCGACATCGGTGCCGATGACCGTCACGCCTTCGCGGGCAAGCGCCTCGTTGGCCGCTTCGTCGATCCCCAGGGCCACCACCTGTCCACCGGCCGATTGCAGCCGGAGTGCCGATGCCCGGCCAATTCCGGTGGTTCCGGTGACCAGGGCGATACGATCGTCGAATTCTGCCACGTGATGTTCTCCCCCTTGTCGTGATGTTCCATCACATTGTACGCCGATCCTCGGGCTTTCAACCTTTGTACGGACCGCGGCCGTGGATCAGCGTGCGGGAAACACACCCGACATCACGCGAAATCCCTCGATGCGCTTGAAACGGTCGATCCAGCGCCGCACGGCCGGGCACTCCTCGCGCGGGAGACCGGCGTCCTCACTGAGCGCCACATAGGGGAAGCAGGCGATATCGGCGATGGACGGGCGATCGCCGGCGACGACCCAGTCCTGCTCCTGCCGCTCCATGAACCACAGGTGCTGGTCGAGGATCCGCAGGAGTTGCCTGCCGCGCTTGCGGGCGGCATCGGCGTCGAGTTCGAACAGGAACGCATCATGCAGGCGGGCGGCACCGATGCTGCCGGTGAGTTCGTTGCCGAAGGCGAGCCACTGGGCGATATCGCCGTCACGGCGGGCGCTCCGGCCGAAGCCCCAGTTGCGATCGTCGTCGAAGGCGCTGGCGAGATAGGTGAGGATCGCCTGGGCATCGCGGACGATGAAACCGTCATGGTCGAGCACCGGCAGTTGTGCCAGCGGGTTGATGGCCCTGAAGGCATCGCTGCGGTGTTCGAGGCCCGGATAGAAATCCACATGGCGGGTGGTGTAGTCGAGGCCGAGAAAACCCAGCATCAGCCGGATCTTGTAGCAATTGCCCGACAGTTCGTAGTCGTAGAGCGTGATCATGGTCGTCTCACAGGTCGAGCACCAGACGGTCGCCGCGGGCTCTCGACACACATGCCATCATGCACCGACCGTCGGCCTTCTCGGCTTCGGTAAGATAGACGTCCTGGTGGTCGATCTCCCCCTCGATCACCTCGACCCGGCAGGTGCCGCAGGCTCCCTTCTCGCAGGAGGTGGGAAGGTCGATGCCGTTGTCGCGCAGGACCTCGACGATACTGCGCCCGGGCGGGACATCGAGGGTGAGCGCGGAACGCGCGAGATCCACGGCGAACCCGCTGGATTTGTCCAGGTCGTGCTCGTTGGCGAAATACTCGAAGTGGACCTGGTCGTCATCCCATCCGCTTTCCGCTGCGATCCGCCGCACGGCATCGAGCATCGCCGGCGGGCCGCAGACATAGACCGCCTCCTTTTCGCCCTGCCCGGCGAGGATCGCACGAAATGCCGCCGAGCTCTGTTCGGGGTCGAGGCCGAGATGGAATTGCACGCGGTCGCCGAACCGTTCCAGCTCGCCGGCGAAGGGCAGGGCCCCTTTCGTCCGCGCGAGGACATGCATCCTGAAGGAAACGCCGGACAGGTCCAGCGTGCGGGCCATCGCCAGCAGCGGGGTGACGCCGATGCCGCCGGCGATGAGGCGGGTGTGGAGCTGGTCGCGGCGCAACGGGAAATTGTTGCGTGGCTCACCCACGGCCAGAACGTCGCCCTCGCGGACATGGTCGTGCAATGCTGCCGATCCGCCCTTGCCGTCCGGTTCGCGCTTGACGCCGATGACGAAGGCGGTCGTGTCATCGGGGCCGTTGGTCAGCGAATACTGGCGGATGAGGCCGTTGGGCAGGTGAACGTCGATGTGCGCACCCGGCTGGAACGATGGCAGCATCCCGTCCAGCGGCGACAGGCGGAAGGCCATGACGTCCCCGGCCACCGGCCACTTGCGCTCGACCAGCATGCGATGGACAGCACTGCGTGGCGCACGCTCCGGCATGGTCGCCAGTTCGGCCGGGACCCTGGAGAATTCGGGTTCGATGGCGACCACGGGCTTGCGCACGCCAGCTTCGACCGTGTCACGCAGCAGGCAGAGCCGATGATCGAGGGCCCGCAGATCGTCGAGGCCGGAGGCGGCATCCGGGGCGAGAATGCCGCGCACGATCGTGACCCCGGCATCGGCTGGCTGGAGGATGAAGCGAACCTTGCATTCCTCGTCCCACAAACGGAAAGTATCTTCCTGCCGCGCTCCCCGTTCCCTGAGCGCATCCGCGACGTCGTCGGCGGGGGCGTCGATACTGACGGCGCGCAGCAGGGAACTGCCTTCCGGCACTTCGGGGAGGGATGCAGCTTCGCTTCCGCTGTCCAGACAGGCCCAGACAAGGCCGTGGCACTCGATGGCGGCGAAGGTCCGGTTGCACACCGTGCGTGCCGGCGCATCGGCGGGATGGGCCGGGATGTAGGTGCAGCCGGCGGAACGGTTGGCATAGCGCCAGCCATGGTACTGGCACATCAGCTCGTGGCCGAGGTTGACGCCGATGGTCAGTCGCACGCCGCGATGCAGGCAGCGGTTTTCCCAGACATTGACGTTGCCGTCGTCGGCCCGCCAGATGGCGAGTTCCTGCCCCCACAGGCGGCCGTGAAAGATGTGGCGCCGGACGAGGTCCGCCGAACTCGCCACCGGATGCCACCCGTCCCGGCGTGGATCGCGTGTGTTCATGTTCATGTTCCGGCCGGGATGGTGCCATAGGCGACGTTCTTCGCCCGCAGCCAGCGGCGGTAGAAGATCGACGAACGGTCCGCGCGGATCGGCGTTTCGGCGCGCGGATCGAGGGGCAGGCGGCGTGGCCGCTGGTTTTCGAGAATGGGCTTGTCCTGACCGAAGATGCTGAGCTGGAAATGCCGGATGTCGGTGCGACTGCTGCGGTCGTCGACGATGGACATCAGCGTGTGGGCGAAGGTGTGCTCCTCGCTCATCGGCTGGGCGAATATGGCGACGATGTCGAAGCGGGCGGCATCGAAGGGACAGGACTTGTAGAGCACGCTGCAATAGGGGTGCGGCACGCGGTAGATGTACTCGACCCGCGCACCGCCGCTGGACGCCGCAGCCGCGCGCGGCTGGTAGAACTGGCATTCGGTCGCGATCACCTCGTCGCGGGTCTCGTCGATCTCGACCTTGTAGTCCTTGACCTCGGTATGCGGTTCCTCGCCGAGCAGCCCCGTATGGACAAAGGGGAAATGTCCCATGTCGAGGAAATTCTCGATACAGCGCGGAGCTGAGGCGCGTACTGCTACCGAGCCGGTGACGACATTGACGCGATCGGGTTCGTCCACTTCCGGCACGGGAAACAAGGGCGCCACGGGCTCGCCGAGCGTCGTCCAGATGAATCCGTAACGGGCGAAAGTCGGCAGTTTGCGATCATCTTCCAGTGTTGCGGATGGCTGGCCGCCGGAGTCCCGCTCCAGCGTCAGTTGCCGGTCGAGCAGCCGCGTCCGCAATCTCGCCGACGGCTTCAATTCGCTGTCGATGCCGACGACATGCCACTGGTTCCATATGACCGGATCGTTCATGCCCGGCTTCCCCTGTTGCTGGACCGGGCGGCCCGGAGATACGGACCGCCCGTCAAGGGAACCCGGCAAATACTGACGACCGGATTCCACGGTTTTAATGCTGTTATTCAGGCATCCTTCCGATGCCGGCCGGTTACTGGGGCAGTTCGCCCTTCACTCCCTCGACATACCAGTTCATGCCGGCCAGTTCCTCGTGCGTCATCTCCGTGCCTTCGGCGACCTTGACCTCGCCCGCCTGGTTGCGGATCGGGCCGGTGAACGGGTGGAAGCTGCCGTCGGCGATGGAACCGGCGATCTTCATCGCCTCGTCCGCGATCTCCTGGGGAACGGCCGGATTGATCGGCGACAGCTTCAGCATGCCGTCCTGCAGGCCGCCCCAGTGGTCGCCGGTCTTCCAGGTGCCGTCCATCACCTCCTGGGTGCGGCGGATGTAGTAGGGAGCCCAGTCGTCGATGACGGCCGTCACCTGCGCCTTGGGGCCGAACTTGCTCATGTCGGAGGCCTGTCCCACCGCCCAGATGCCCTTCTCGTTCGCCACCTGCATGGCCGCCGGGCTGTCGGTATGCTGGATGATGAAGTCCACGCCCTGGTTCATCATCACGCGTGCGGCGTCGCCTTCCTTGGCCGGATCGTACCAGCTGTTGACCCAGATGATGACGATTTCGCCGTCGTCGCGGGCACGCTGCAGGCCAAGCTGCACGGCATTGATGTCGCGAACCACCTCGGGGATGGGGAACGAGGCGATGTAACCGATCTTGCCGGTCTTCGACAGTTTTCCACCGAGAAAACCGGAAACGTAGCGGCCCTGATAGGTGGTGGTCAGATAGGTCGCCAGGTTGGCGCGCTGCTTGTAGCCGGTGGCGTGCTCGAATGTCACCTTGGGGAACTGTCGGGCGACCTTGTCGGTGGCGTTCATGAAACCGAAGGAGGTCGTGAAGACAAGGTCGTGGCCGCTGCTGGCAAGCTGGCGGATGACCCGTTCGGCGTCCGGTCCCTCGGAGACATTCTCGACATAGGTGGTCTTGACCTTGTCGCCGAAATGATCCTGGACCGCGAGACGTCCCTGCTCATGCTGGTAGCTCCAGCCATGGTCGCCGATGGGGCCGACATAGACGAACCCGATCTTCAGGGGCTCCTGTGCCAGTACCGGCGCGGACGCCAGCCCGGCCATGGCCGCGGATTGCAGGAGGAGACGACGGCTGATGAGCATGGGCGATTCCTCATTGTGACATGTCATGGCACCGCAAAACTGCCGGCACTGTCCGGTCTTGGCAAGCCTGACGCTCTCGGGGGATGAAATTCGCCCCCGGCACGCCGATTTTCTGAAAAGTTCTCTTCAAAAGGAATTTTTGTCGTTGTGTGATATGCGCGGTGCTTTCGTCCCTTATCGCTCAATGTCGAGTTCCCGCTTCTGCGTATAAAGCAACCGGACGAGATCGTATTCGAACGGTGAAGATGTATTGTAGTAGCGAAAGCCGATATTGCGCCGGACATTCACCGGCCGCAGCCCGTAATTGGCGGCCTTGTACGCCGTCGTGTCCTGGGTATCGCCGGGGATCGCCGTCATGGTCGCGAGTGTCGTCACCGCCAGCCCGGTTGTATCGCGCAGATTGGACGGGCCCAGGATCGGCAGGACGATGTAGGGACCGTTGTCCATTCCCCATACGCCCAGCGTCTGGCCGAAATCCTCGCGCTCCTGGGGCACGCCCGCGGCCGACGCGATGTCGACGAAGCCGAGCAGGCCGACCGTGGTGTTGATGGCGAACCGGTGCAGCGCCCTGCCGGCATGGTCCATGTTGCCTTGCAGCAGGGAATTGGCGAAGGTCGGAATTTCCGACAGGTTGGAGAAGAAATCGCTGATCCTGTCTTCAAGGGGATCCGGCATGACGGCTTCGTAGGCGTAGACTATCGGCAGGAAGACATATTCATCGAAACGCGCATTGAACGTGTAGATCGTGCGGTTGACCGACTCGAACGGGTCGTAGATATCCGCGGGGCCATCGTCGCGAAAGTTGTAGTCCGCGGCGCTGTGCATCGGCCTTTGTGGCGCCGTTCCGCCCGTCACGACTTCGGACGTGGAGGCGCAACCGCCGAGGAAGGACGCGGCCAGCATGACGCGCAGGGTCTTCGCATTCATCACTTGCCCTCCCCGCCGATGGTGAAGAAACCCTTGAAATAGTCGATGAACGAATGGTGGCGGAGATTGCCCAGATGACCGCCGTTCGGCCATATCTTCGCGCGGTCGCCGAACACATCCTCGAACCACTGGATGTCGCCATCGCCGAGGATCACGTCATCCGCATTCGTCATCAACGCGACATTCGGGGAATTGCGCAGGTATGGCTCGATCGAGCGGAGGCTGGCCTTGTCGACCAGCTGTTCGAGAATTCCGGGAGGCTTCTGCTTCTTGACCAGCGGGAGGAACAGTTCGGTGATGTAGTCGTTGAAGTCCAGTTGCGCGCAGACCTTGAAATAGTCGGTCAGCGACGTGCTGGTTCCCAGTTCGACATTGGCCGGCACCACGTAGTCGGCACGATTCATGACATCGGTCGTGAAGATCAGGTTGGCGGCGCTCAGCCGGAAACTGAGACCGATAAGGGCCTTGAAGTCAATGTCCTCGCCCTTGATCTCGCGCTCCTTGTAGATGTCGTAGAGAAAGTCGCCGGTAAGGTCGATGTCCCTGGCCTCCACATAGACATCGGCAAATCCCTGCATGAACTTGCTGTAGAATTCGTTGAAGTGCAGCATTCCGCCGGGAATACCTTCGAGCAGCATCGCATCCAGCCGCTTTGCCGATTCGTAGAGGCTGACCGGCGGATTGACGAGCATCACCTTGTCGAAATCGAACCTGTGAAGCCGCGAATCCGCCTCCGCCACCACGGCGGCATGGAAGGCACCCATGCTGTAGCCGGTGATCAGGTAGCCGTCGATCCGGGCACCGTCGTCGACGAGCTCGTCGCGGATCTGCGTCATCACGTCGAGGAGGTCGCTGACATCGTCATCGGTCGATCCGGGACGTGAATAGCGCGAGGCGGCGACGATGAAATTGGGGTGGGTCGGCGAGGGCAGCGTGACCACATGAGCGCCCTGGTCGAAGAGTGCGAAGGCCAGCGCCACCGTACTGATGGACTTGTGATTGCTGCCGGTTCCCGAGATCACGAAGGCCAGCGGTGCGGGATGATCCTGCAGCGCCACCAGATAGCGCATCTTCCTGGTATACCAGAAGATGTCCGGATAATCCCTGTCCGGCCGGGCGTCGAGGTAGTTCTCGCCGATCGAGGAGGGGACGTTCAGCGGCGCCTGCTGGCTGGTCGGCGTGCCGACGACCGTGGCCGCGAACGGATCGTCGATCGGATAGTCGTAAACCGGGTCGGCGGCCCGTGCCGGACCGTTGGCGGCTGCGAAGACCCCCAGGCACAGGAGTGCGGCGCGGATGACCGCGGAGGCTGTTCTCGACATCCTGCTGCTCATGGCCGAAATTCCGCCATGGTCGAGTTCGACGTGACCGGTACCGATATCGTCCACATTCCTTCACCTCTGTCCCATTGGCGACGCGGGCCTTCCAGAAATCTTCTTCTGATTTGATTGTGCCGCTGGTCATTTGCCCAAAGACGGTGGCCCGTCAACAAGGCCTTGTCGGCGGGAATGTTCGATACGAGGATTTATAGGAATAATAGCCGTTTTTGCAAGATCAAATTTCCGCTGCGTCCTGTTTGCATCGGATTGGGCATCACTTCCGGCGTATTTTCACACTTCCTTAGGCGTGATGATGTAGCCATGGATTTTTCCGCCGGTGCACGCGAGGTTGCCATACCGCCATGCCTTCGAATTCTCCTGCCCTGGAACTCCGGGGTCTGACCAGGGTCTATGACAAGCCTGCCGTCGACCGTCTCGATCTCGATGTGTCGCCCGGGGAGTTCTACGCATTGCTCGGTCCCAACGGTGCGGGCAAGACGACGACCCTGCGCATGGTCGCGGGACTGCTGCCTCCGGATGCCGGATCGGTGCGCATCTTCGGGATCGACGCGCTGGCCGATCCTGTCGCGGCCAAGAGGATCACGGCCTGGGTGCCCGACGAGCCGATGATCTACGATCGCCTCACGCCTCTGGAATATCTCGAACTGGTGGCGGGGTTGTGGAAGCTGGATGCCGCTGCTGCCGAACGTTCGGCGCGGGATCTGATCGAGACGCTGGAGTTGCGGGAGCAGGCCCATGAACGTTGCGAGAGCTTCTCCAAGGGCATGCGCCAGAAGGTGGCGCTCGCCGGCGCGCTCATCCACGATCCCAGGCTCATCATCCTCGACGAACCGCTCACCGGGCTCGATGCCCGTGCCGCGCGGCGGGTGAAGGATGTGCTGCTGGAGAGGGTGCGCGGCGGGGCAACGGTGATTCTGACCACGCATATTCTCGAGGTGGCCGAGCGCATGGCCGAACGCATCGGCATGATCCGAGACGGACGGCTGCTGGCCGAGGGAACACTGGAGGATCTCCGCCACCGCTCGGGGCATGGCGGCTCGTCGCTTGAGGAAGTATTCCTGAAACTCGTCGACGAGCCGGAGCCGGTGGCTTGAGCGGGCGGTCGGATCTGGCGCTCATCGCCCGCCACGAACTCCGGCTGGCCTGGCGCGACTTCCATTCGATGATGACGGCCCGGCGACGGTGGAAGGGCCGCACCGTGGTGCTGTGGGCATTGGCCTGTGTCGCGTTCCTGCACCTCGTCGCCTATGGCATGCTCTCGTCGCTGGCGGGTCGCGACGTGCTGTCCGACAAGGCGTTGCTCGTGCCCCTGGCCGGCACGCTGCTGCTTTCCTTCATGATGATGCTCTCGCAGGCGATCGAGCAGGTGACGAGGGTGTTCTATGCCCGGGGCGATCTCGACCTGCTGCTGTCCTCGCCGCTGGATGCGGGCGTCGTCTCGGCGGTGCGCATCGGCACCATCGCCATCACCTCCGGCGCGATGACGGCGATGGCGGCGGGCCCGTTCATCAACGTCATGGCCGTGCTGCAGGGGTGGGGCTGGCTGTGCGGCTATGCCGTCATCCCGGCCCTTGCCGCCGCGGCGACGGCGCTGGCGGTGGTCGTGACGCTGCTGCTGTTCCGCTGGCTGGGTGCGCGGCGCACGCGGCTTGCCGCGCAGATCGTCTCGGCGGTGATCGGCGCGGTGTTCATCGTCGGCGTCAATCTCGCGGCCATCATCTCCTTCCAGGGATATTCCCGTTTCGCCTTCTTCGGCTCGGATGCGGTGATGCGGTCGATGCCCGATGCCGGCAGCGAGCTGTGGCTGCCGATCCGCGCCCTTGCCGGCGATCCGTTGCCGCTGCTGGTGCTGGCCTCGGTCTGCGTGGCCATGCTCCTTGCCGTCATTCACGCCCTGCGCGACCGGTTCGGGCCGCTGGTGCTTCACGCCAGCGCGGTATCGATGGCGCGTAGCACCCGTCCGCCGCGGCGTCACCGCTTTGCCACCGACAGCCCCTCGCGCACCCTGAGGCAGAAGGAGTGGCTGCTGCTGCGCCGCGATCCGTGGCTGGTGTCGCAATCGCTGATGCAGATCTTCTACCTCATTCCGCCGGCTGTCCTGCTGTGGCTCCAGTTCGGCTCGTCGTCGCATGTCGACGTCGTGGTGCTGCCGGTGCTGGTGATGGCCGCGGGCCAGCTCGCCGGCGGGCTCGCCTGGCTCACGGTGTCGGGCGAGGATGCCCCCGATCTGGTGGCCAGCGCGCCCGTCGAGCCGGGTCGTGTCCTGCGCGCCAAGATCGAGGCCGTGGTGGGGGCGGTCGCGCTCTTCGCCCTTCCGGTCATCGGCCTGCTCGCCCTTCATTCGCCCCGCGCCGCACTCGTGGGCCTGGTGTCGGTCACGATCGCCTGCGCCTCGGCGACGGCGATCCAGCTCTGGTTCCGGGGGCAGGCCAGGCGCAGCCACTTCCGCCACCGCCAGACCACCTCGCGCATCGCCGCGTTGTGCGAGGCCGGGGCCACGATCGCCTGGGCGGGCACGGCCGGACTGGTGCAGTATGGCAGCCCGGTGGCGATCATCCCGGCGATGCTGGCGATGGGCATCCTCGTGCTGGCGCAAAGGCTCAGTCCCGGTGCCGCGGCAGACCGGTGCGGCGGTCGCCCGGCGGGGCCGGTCACCCGGACAGTTTCATCGCCCGTCTGACGCCTGTTCGGGATTATCTTCAGGTGTAGGAAAATTGGATGCGGGACGTTGCCGGCCGGGCCGGGACCCGCCGGAAGGAAACATGCGGCGAGGCGCGCGAGAACGCGCCCGGAGAACCGGGCGGGGGACCTCGTCCACCGATGCCGCGGCCGTGCATCCCGGAACGGACGTCCGGCCTTCGGGGCAACACCGTCCCGCGACGGCCATGCCGATGCGGGCTGCAAGAATGCAGCCACCGACCGCCGGCCGGACGGGTGCGGATATCTGCAAGCCCGCCGGCACGCTCCCGTCCCGCCATCCGCCGCCGGATGCGGCGGGCCCGGCGGGAATATTCCTCCAGTCCGACGATTTCGCTCAGGAAAAAGCGGACGAACCACCGCGCGACGATGCGCTCGCCGCGGGCAAGGTCCGGATCCGGGGATGGTTGCCGGGAGGCGGCATTGCCCGGTGCGATGTCCGCGCCGCCATCGATCAGCAGCCCGAGGAACTCCGCGGTCCCGGCCGCGCTGCCGTCATGGCCCGGCAGGACCCGGCACAGCAGCCGCCTCAGCGCCTCGTCCGGCTCCATGAGGGCCATGGCGTCGAGCCACATGCGGCCGAGCAGCAGGGTGCGGTTTCCGGTGAGCCCGCAATGCCCGTGCATGGCCTCGATGAAATATCGCGCCGACGGGATCAGCTTGCGCGCCATCAGGATCCGCGCGCCCATGTCGGTATCCGGACTGCCGCCGACCCGGCGGTTCGCGCCATCGTCCGATCCGGACACACCGCCCTTCCGGCGGCTACCGTCCGGTGCGCCCGCGCCATTGTCGGCATTCGGGCGATCGTGGCCCGCCATCACGCGCTCCCGGGTCCTGCGGGCGAGCTGCAGGCAGAAACCCGCCAGCCGTTCCAGGATCCCGCGCGACTGCCGCTCCGACGGCGTCGACATATGAGCGTTCGATGTGACCATGCATCAAGCATGCAACATGGTGCGATGGTCTGTCAAGGTATATTTTCCTAATAACAAGCAAGCTTCGACCCGTACCCTGTACTCCGTGCGGATCTCCATGGTTTTCGCCGATTCTACACTTCGACTCTGGACGGCTGGTGGCTGTATCGTTTAGTTACTGCCGTGACCTGTAATACTTCGGATATGAAATCGAAGTCGACCTGCAAGACCGATGGTTTCATCCCCCCGGCTTGGCAGCGTGGTGACCACCGTCCATGGCTCCGGGGCGCCATGGACGGTGTCTGTTCCAGCGGCTCAAAGGGAAGACAGACCTTGGCAGCAAAAACCTTGCGGACGAAGATCGTGGAATTCGCGAACAGGGCACCCCTGATCGCACCGATCTGGCGTAACTACCGGTCCCTGCGTACCAAGGAATATTCACCTTTCGATAATATCTACCACTGCTGCACGCAGAAGACGGCAAGCCAGTGGTTTCGCGGTGTCTTCGCCGATCCGCTGTTCACAGACCACACCGGCCTGGTTTCGGTGCCCTTCATCGACCTCGGCCTCGCGGATGCCCGGATCGACGAACCGCTCGACAGGGGAACCATCGGAACCCACCTGTATATCGACTACCCAACCTACAGGGCCATTCCCAAGCCCGAAAGCTACCGCACCTTCTTCGTCATGCGCGATCCCCGGGACCTGATCGTTTCCTGGTACTTCTCGGCGCGTTACTCGCATCCGCTGGTGAGGCCGGTCGATGAACTCAGGCCCCGGCTGGAGTCCCTCGAATTCGAGGACGGCATGATCTTCCTGATCGACAAGCTGCACGAATACGGAACGTTCACAGCGCAGCTCTCGTGGATGGAGGCCGATGGCGACCGGCATGTCCGCCTGATGCGCTACGAGGATCTCGCCGCCGACAACCGCGCCTTTCTCGCCATGCTGCTCGACTACCTCAAGGTGCCGATGTCGTCGGAGGCATTCGAGACGCTCTATGCGCGCAACAATTTCCAGACGCTGACCGGGCCGCGCGAGCAGGGGGACGAGGACATCCACGCCCACAACCGCAAGGGTGTCGCCGGCGACTGGCGCAATCATTTCACCGACAGGATCTCCGCGCATTTCCATGATGTGATGGGCGACGGGATGGCGCGTCTCGGCTATCACTAGAGCCTTTATCGTTCGGGCCGGCCCCGGAGGCATTCCGCCGTCAATTCGCAAGTGGGGAAATCCCGACATGCATGACATGCCAGGAAAGCGGGTCCACAGCGGCCTGGCCGCAGGCGTTCCATGACCGGCCGAACGGGCATGTCATCGGGGCTTGCGACCAACATGGTCGCGGTTCTCGTCGGCCGGGTCTTCACGATCGTCATCGGCTTCGCTTCCATCGCCCTGCTGACGCGTCACCTCGGCCAGGAGGGCTACGGCCACTACCGCACGATCCTGACGCTGGCGGGGATCGGCGCCGTGCTGGGCGACCTGGGACTGCAATTCATCGTCCTGCGCCGCATTTCCGATCCTGCGGCCGACAGTTCCCTCATACTCGGTGCGGGCGTGATGCTGCGGCTGGTGGCTTCCACGGCCATCATGGCGATCGTGGCGATCGCCGTCGACCTGCTGCCCTACGAGCCGGTCGTCTGGACCGGCGTGCTGGTCGCCGCTCCCTATTACGTGCTCTTCCAGACCTGCATGCTGTTGCAGGGCGTCTTCCAGAAGCACCTGCGCCAGGACCTGCAGATGCTGGCCGAGACGCTGGGCGGCCTGGTCATGCTCGGCGGGATCTACCTGGCCGCGCGTGCGGAGGCGGGCGTCATCGCCATGGTCATGGCCATGGTCGCGGGCGGCATCGTGCAACTGCTCGTGGTCTGGACGCTGGCCGCACGTCTCGAACCGTTCCGTCCCCGGCTGGCTCCGCGCGAGTGGCGCGGACTCCTTAGGGACGGATTGCCCATCGCCGGTTCGAGGCTGGCGCTGATGGCCATCCTGCGCGGCGATATCCTGATGCTCTCGCTGCTGGGCAGCGCAAGTGCTGTCGGGCTCTATGGCGTGCCCAGCAAGATCTTCGAGATCCTTGCCGGGATCGCGGCTCTCTTCGGCGGCATGCTGATGCCGATGCTCGTGACGTCGATGGCCCGGGGCGACGACAGCCACACGAACAGGCTGGTGACCGATTCCTTCGACACGATGCTGATCTTCGGAGCGGGCACGGTCATCGCCTTTCTCGGTTTCGGCAGGGACATCCTCGCGCTGCTGGCCGGACCGGAATTCGTCGATGCCTATCCGGCGCTGTGCCTGATCGGTGTCGCGGTCGCCGCCAATGCATGCGGCCAGATCTTCCGTCATTTCCTGATGGCCGTGGACCTTCAGGTCCGGGCGATGCGGGTCGACATCGTGCTGCTGGCCATGGCCATCCCGACCTACGGCCTGCTGATCCCCTGGCTGTCCTTCATCGGCGCCGCCCTTGCGACGGCGACCATCGAGACGGGGCTCGCCATCGGTCTCGCCCGGACCGCCATCGCGACGGGCAGGGCCGGGTTCGCGCAGTCGCGGGCCGGGTGGATCCTGGTGGCGGCAGCCGGCGGCTGGCTGTCGATGCAGGCGTGTACGGCCCTGGGCATGCACTGGTTCGCCGGGCTGTCGATCGGCGGAACGGCCTATCTGCTGCTGCTGGCGCTCCTGCGCGCCCTGCCGCTCGCCCTGCTGCGCGGCCGGAAGATGCCGTGAGGATTCCGGCCGCATGGCGCCGGATCGGTGTTCTCCCGGCGATTGCAGTGGCCACGGGCGCCCGCCGGCGCTATTCAACCGGGCAAAGACGATGCTCAGACGGGGAGAAAGGTCATGAGTTCGCTGCCGCAGACAGTACGCCTGAACGATTCCGACAATGTCGTCATCGCCCGCACGGCGATTGACAAGGGAATCGCCCTCGCCGGCGAGGGTGTCACCACCACGGAGAAGATTGCCGCTGGTCACAAGATTGCAACCGGCAAGATCGACAGGGGCGCGCCGGTACGCCGCTACGGCCAGATCATCGGCTTTGCCAGCAGCGACATCCTGCCGGGCGATCACGTCCATGTGCAGAATGTCGAGATGCAGGACTTCGAGCGCGACTATGCCATCGGGCAGGACGCGAAGCCGCTGGCGATGGTGGCCGAGGCCGACCGGGACACGTTCGAGGGTTTCGTGCGGCCGTCGGGCAAGGTCGGGACGCGCAACTATATAGGCATCCTCTCGTCGGTGAACTGTTCGGCATCGGTGTGCAAGTTCATCCAGCAGACCTTTCCGGAAGACGTGCTCAAGGATTTCCCGGGGGTCGACGGCGTGGTGGCGCTCACCCATTCGACCGGCTGCGGCATGGCCGACCGCGGCGAGGGCTTCTCCGCGTTGCAACGCACGCTCTGGGGGTATGCGCGGCATCCGAATTTCGCCGGCATCCTGATGATCGGGCTGGGCTGCGAGGTCAACCAGATCGACTTCCTGCTCGAAGCCTACGGCATCAAGCGTGGCGAGCTGTTCCAGCACATGACGATGCAGGAGACGGGCGGCACGCGCAAGACCGTCGAGCGCGCGGTCGGCATGATCCGCGAGATGCTGCCGCATGCGGCGCAGGCGAAGCGTGAGCGCGTATCGGCGAGCGAGCTGTCGGTGGCGCTGCAATGCGGCGGCTCGGATGCCTATTCGGGCATCACCGCCAATCCCGCACTGGGCTATGCGACCGATCTTCTCGCGGCTCAGGGCGGTACGGGCATCCTTGCCGAGACGCCGGAGATCTACGGTGCCGAGCATCTCCTCACCCGTCGAGCCGCGAAGCCGGAGGTCGCGGAAAAGCTGATCGAGCGGATCAGGTGGTGGGAGCATTACACCGCATCCAATGGCGGCGAGATGAACAACAATCCCTCGCCGGGCAACAAGGCGGGCGGGCTCACCACCATCCTGGAAAAGAGCCTCGGAGCCGCGGCCAAGGGGGGCACGACCAATCTCAACCAGGTGCTCAAATATGCGGAACCGGCCACCGAGCGCGGTTTCCTGTTCATGGAC
This sequence comes from Geminicoccaceae bacterium, assembly GCA_020638465.1. Classification (NCBI taxonomy): domain Bacteria; kingdom Pseudomonadati; phylum Pseudomonadota; class Alphaproteobacteria; order Geminicoccales; family Geminicoccaceae; species Geminicoccaceae bacterium. Next base: position 1,120 of record JACKIM010000001.1, on the reverse strand, counting down.
AGTCCCGGCTACGATCCGGCCTCGGTCACGGGGCAGGTGGCGTCGGGGGCGAACATCGTCGCGTTCACGACCGGTCGCGGCTCGTGCTTCGGCTACAAGCCCGCGCCATCGATCAAGCTCGCCACCAACACCGCCATGTACGAGCGCATGGAGGAGGACATGGACATCAACTGTGGTGATATCCTCACTGGTGGAGCGACTATCGAGAGCAAGGGCCGTGAGATCCTCGACACGCTGCTGCGGGTGGCATCGGGAGAAAAGAGCAAGTCCGAGGCGCTCGGCATCGGCGACCACGAGTTCATCCCGTGGCAGATCGGCGCGGTGATGTAACGGCGGCGTGCCTGCAAAGGAGGGCGTCGCGACGACAAAAGAGTTTCCGGCCTTCTGCTTTAGTTGAAAGGCCGGAAATTCGCAGTGGAGAATACGCCCACCATGCAGCGATATTCGATATTCTCGATTGCCCGCAATGCGCTGACCGGCCATCGCAACTGGCAGCGCGCATGGCGCAGTCCCGAGCCTCAGCCCGCCTATGACGCTGTTATCGTCGGTGGCGGCGGTCACGGCTTGGGCACGGCCTATTACCTGGCGAGGGAGCACGGGCTGACGAATGTCGCAGTGCTGGAGAAGGGCTGGCTGGGTGGCGGCAATACCGGCCGCAACACCACCATCATCCGCTCGAACTATCTCTATGACGAGAGCGCCGGGCTCTACGATCATGCGGTGAAGTTGTGGGAGGGGCTGTCGCAGGAGCTCAACTACAACACCATGTACAGTCCGCGCGGTGTGATGATGCTGGCGCACAATGTCCACGATGTGCAGGTGTTCAAGCGGCATATCCATGCCAACCGGCTGAACGGCGTGGACAATGAGTGGCTCTCCCCCGAGGAGGCGAAGTCCTACTGCCCGCCGCTCGATATCCGTCGCGATGCGCGCTACCCGGTCGTGGGGGCGGCCTTGCAGCGGCGCGGCGGTACCGCACGGCATGATGCCGTGGCCTGGGGATATGCTCGGGCCGCCGACAGTCTCGGTGTCGATATCATCCAGAATTGCGAAGTGACTGGCATCCGCCGCGACGGCGACCAAGTGGTCGGGGTCGAGACGACCCGCGGGTTCATCAAGG